>NZ_JAHLPR010000049.1 GCF_018918005.1 Paenibacillus sp. MSJ-34
GTCCATGTTCATCAAAGAAGATTCGTTTTAGCACGTTCGTCTCCATATCCTAACCTTACCAAAAACAAAAACGAGGCGGAAGCCCTGCCCACCCCAAAATTTTATAAATTCTATAATGTAAAAAAAGCCCTTGCGGGCATTGGCGTTGCATCGAAAAGGGCTGCGGATTCGATTTCGTGAAGGTTGCCATGCGCGATTGGCCGGCAACTGACCGTCGCGAATATCAATTCGTGGCGATCCGCGCAGTACTCCTTGTTTGGCGCTAAACGAAACTGACAATCCTTATTGGGCTCAAAATGAAGACGTGCCCATCCTAACGAATGTACGTATCGCTATTCATTGGAAATCGGCGGTTCTACCCCCTTTTTTCCCTCATTAGCGTGTTAACGTTTCGTTAGCCCGCTCGACGGGTCGTCAGCCGCGCAGCGGTATGATGAAATTGACTCAAAACGCATCGAAGCGAGAAAAAAGCTCCCTTTTCGCAGGCATTGCCGCAGCAATCGATCAACACGGGCGAAAAGACGCATCATTGCAGGTTTCTGAATGAAAGGCCTTCCTGGCCTGGCTTTGGGTGGTGAAACGGGTCAAATCGTTTTTCTATAAGGATAAAATTTCTCCCTTTTCATCTCATATTCATTCAATTCATATAGTAAGGAGTTCCTGAAATAAACAATACTAGACCCTTCCCATTCATATTCTTGAGCGTCATAAACGCACTTAAATATCCATTCAACAAATGCGGTATTTACGACTTCATCAAATCCTACGCTTTTTATAGTCCAATACTCCACTTTATTGTCATTACCGTTCCATTGTGTAAACCAGTTCGTCAATTCGTCTCTACCCTCTATGACAGTACCGTTGCACTCCCTTACGATGGCTTTATCATGCAACACGCTGCGAAACATCTCCATATCCTTCTTGACCCATGATTCGAAATATTGGCGAATGATTTGAGTCGCTTGATCCCGATTCAATTCAAGTCCCTCCTTAAATAATGAATGTCCCGCACCGCAGCAGGATACAACACTTATAAATCCTTAATAAAGGCGACAATCCTGCCCGCTTCTCTAAATCCGATCTTCTTGTGGAATTGCTGGCTTCCATCGTTATCCAACTGTGTATCCGACGCCATTTGGCTGCACCCCAACGACTTTGACCATTGTTCCCCGGCTTCAACCAGTTTTTTCGAAATGCCTTTTCTTCGGTACTTGTGATCCACATAGATGCCTTCAACATAACCTACAGGAGATGAATGCGAACCTTCCACGTAATCATGCCTCAAAGACATATGAATAAATCCGACATAAACTCCTTCGACGAATGCTAGATAAAAGATATCTTTTTCCGATTCCAGCAGTTCTTCGAATTCAGACCTTACATATTCTCTCGAATTATCCGGCCATAGCTTCAAGGCTAATGTCGTTAACTCATCAAGGGTTGAGATGTCTGCTTTAACAATGAACATGGACACACCACCTTTACTGTCTATCTAAGCTTTTTCCATGATCGGTTTGATACACTCCACTCTATTCCCAAATGGATCCCTAAATTCAAACCTCTCATATCCGGGTATCGGTACAGATTCCAGGATTTCAATACCATTTTTCCTTAATAGTACTTCTATTTCTTGCAAGTTATCCACTTCATACGCTAGATGAGCTTTCGTTTGAAGACGGTCAACCCTATCTTCCGTACCAATATGTAATTCCTGATCTGCTACTTGTACCCACAAACCGCCTCTACCCATTAATGATTCGGGTTTAGCGATTTCTTTCATTTTTAATATCCCACAGTAAAAGTCCCTAGCCTCTTCTTCTTTTCCATTTGGGATTGTAATTTGAGCATGGTGAAATCGTTTGATCATATCGATTCTCCTTTGTAGAAATATGAATTATGGAGATGAAAAAATACATGTTTAAAGAGAATTGGCTCCCGCAAAACGCTAAAGAAGGTTTATTATTCTTATTGATTGTTTCAATCCGATTGTAAGCAAAGTAATGCCAATATTCGTGGGAAAGACAGGAGCGAAAAGTAGAAAATGCAGATCAACAATTCCCGGTAAGATGACATCATCATCTTCCAATAAGGTGTGTTGTCTGAGTAGTCAAGCGGGGTTCAGCGATAGTAACTCTAACGGATGTCACGGCCGCTATTTCCGAAAATTCGGCCCATTTGAAATTGTAACGGAACTATACGCCGCTATTTGCTAATCATTCGCGTTTTTCCGCATGAAAAAGCTCAAATAAGGTCGCTCAGATCCGTTACATTTCAAAAAGAGGCTCTATCGGCAAAATAACGTCTGTCACTTCCGTTAGAGCCTCATTCGGAACGAAACGTTTCTCCCATGATTATACATCTAATAACAAAGGGGCGAAAGTCCCGCAACGCGAATGTAATATTGTTATACATAGTAGCGGTACTGCACTTTAGGATTAAGGCCTTCATCATATTTCAATATATATCGGAGGACGAAGGGTTATGAAAACGGCCCCGCACCTTGCAGCATTTTATTTATTCATCGTCCCAATCGATTCGAACTTTGGATTACTGTCAGTACTGAGACCTGCCTCTTTCCGCAATGCTGCCAGCGCATCCGCAAGATCGTCTTGTTTCACATAAACAAACGGACTCTTCCAGACGCTTTCCATTTGTAAGGATTCCATTTGATTCGGTTTTAACTTAGGGAAATTCAAGATCCATTGGCGCAGCACCGATTCAGGTATATCCGATGTTACATTTTCACCGATAATATCCAATATGGTTCCCCATTGGCTTATTCCATTGAAAGCGCCCAGTTTATCTAAAATCTGTTTGATAACCTGCTGTTGACGCTCATTGCGGGCAAAGTCGGAAGATTCCCGCGTACCTTGATTCGATTTGCGGTATCGGACGTAGTCAAGCACATGCTGGCCATCCAATGTCTGCAGTCCTTTACGTAGATCAATATTCGTCCCGTCTGCGGAGTCTTTATATTTCATGTCCATTTCCACATCGATCTGAAGTCCGCCTAGTGCATCCACCGTCTTGCGCAATGCATTGAAATCGACAACAACCATATAATCGATCGGCAAATCGAACAACTCGCTGAAGAACTGCTTCGTTGTGGGAATGGCCTCGGACTTATCCTTGATGTAGTAATGGGCATAGTAATAATTGGCTTTGCGGGAACGCGATGATTCGGATTTGATCAATAGATCGCGCGGTATCGACAATAGACTGGCTGAGCGGGTATCAGGGTTATAACTTACAAGCATAAGAACATCTGTATTCATCATTCCATCGGCGCCTTCCCGGCTATCGATTCCCGCCAGCATAATCATCATCGGTTTTATGCCCGGATCAGGTATTGGCGCAGTCATTTCATCCGCAGGAGTCGTTTGAAACGCCGGAAGCGTTTTAACTGAGGAAGATATCCGCTGTATCGCGGCATCCGCCTTATAATACAGATATCCCGCATAGATGCCGACTCCAACAATGATTACGGCAAACAGGCTCCAAATGGTATTTACAACTTTACGCATTTTCCTTTTTTTCATTTTGTCAGACATCGTTTCCCCCACCATATTTACGAGTTGTTTGGTCAGACGGCTAAGTACGCCAATGAGTGCCCCTGTTATGACATCGGACGGAAAATAAACACGTTATGATTTTTGCTTGGTTATGAGAGGCTTTCTTCGTCTTTATGCGCTGAAACGCTTAACACCAATCCGATGGCAATCATATTGATAAACAAAGAGCTGCCGCCATAACTGATAAACGGTAATGAAATACCGGTCAGCGGGACCAATCCGATAAGCATGCCAATATTAACGAATATTTGAAACACTAGCATCCCAATAATCCCGATAACAATATAAGCCCCTGTGAGGTGTCTGCTTTCCATGACGATTTGAACCATACGATAAATAAGCAAAAAGTATAGGAATAAGAGTACGGACGATCCAATAAATCCATAATTCTCTCCGATAACGACGTAAATCGAATCGGAATATGCATAGGGAATGAACCCTCTCTGGATATAATACCCGCCGCTTCCGGTCAAACCACCCGAACCGATTGCACGCATAGCATTTTTGACATGCCATGATTTGTCGGGATCGCTTGCAGGATCAAGAAAAGTCTCAATTCTTGACATTTGATGCGGCTCTACAACCTTGGCTAGCAATTCCTGGTTCGTATGAAACAGCCACAGTATCGTACCGATCGCAATGACCATGATGCTGAGGAACGCAATCATATAGAGCAATCGAACGTTGCCCATCCACAGCATGCTTAGTAACACCCCTACAAACACAAGTGAAGTCCCTAAATCGGGCTGCTTCATAATTAAAATGGTAGGAATCAAAAAGACAATGCAGATCGGAATCAAATCTTGAACTAGTCGAAGCTTCATTCCTTCACGTTTACCTAGCATATGAGCAACAAGCAGTATGGTGAAGATCTTCGCGAATTCCGATGGTTGCAATTGAAAATGGCCGATGTTTAGCCAGCGGGCTGCCCCATTAATGTTCTCTCCGGTAAATTTAACAAGAATAAGCATTCCTGTGCCTAAGCCGTAGAAAAAGTACAACAATTTGCCGGGCAGAGCCCTGCAATCGATCCGGGAAATCGCCAGCATCGGAATGCAGAAGGCTGCAAACAGAAATATATTGTTTATATGAAGACCTTCTAAATTTGTATCTTTGGTGGCCCCGTATATCGAGACGGTTCCACAGGCAACCAGACACAATAAAATGAATAACGTGAATTTATCCAGCTTCTTAAATTTGCGTACGAACATGTTGATACTACCTCTATTTTGTTGATTCCCTATCCTCTTTCTTCGTCATCTTTTCTGCGTCGATAGGAACTATCTCTTGATATGCTAAGCAAGATGCCGGTGCCAGCTAAGCATAAAATAAGCGAAGATCCGCCGTAACTAATGAACGGCAGCGGTAAGCCCGTGATCGGCAAGGTCCCTGTTACGCCTCCGATGTTCAATACGATCTGAATAAAAATCATCATAACGATGCCTACCCCTAACAAGAGGCCGAAAGGGTCGTCACATAGAACAGCAGCTTTATAGCCCCTCCATACGAATAGAAAGAAAACAATCAGGAGGAGAGATGTCCCCACAAACCCGAATTCTTCGCCTATAACGGCAAAAATAAAATCGGTATGCGCTTCAGGCAAATAAAACAGCTTTTGTATGCTTTTGCCAAGGCCTGTCCCCGTAAGACCCCCATTTCCCAGTGCAATGAGCGACTGAATAAGTTGATAGTCCGAGCCCAAGGGGTTATTCATCGGATTCAGAAAAGCGGCGATTCGCTGCAGTCGATAACTTTGACTCACGGCAAGAAAGATAAAAACAGGAATGAAAAACAAACTCAGCAGGAAAAGATGCCGCAGATCAACTCCACCGACAATAAGGATCGTTAGAGCAATACAGCACAAAATTAACACCGTACCGAAATCCGGCTGTTTCAATACAAGCAGCATTACCAGACCAACAACCGTTAAAATAGGCAATAATCCTCTCCTGAAGTCCCGAATATGTTCGCCTTTTCTGCTGACTAGGGCCGCCATGTACATAATGACACTTAACTTCGTAAACTCGGCAGGTTGTAAATGATAACCGCCTAAAACAAACCAACGTTTCGCGCCATTGATGTTGATTCCTACCAGTAATACAAGAACAAGCGAAATAATAGAGAACAATAACAGCATAGGGGTCACTTTTTTCCACCACGTATATGGGATACGCATAAAAATGAGCATTAAAAATAGTCCAATGAGCGCAAATACGCCTTGTTTCATGACGTAATGCCATGGACTATCGTGTTTCATCGTAGCTATCGGCGAGCTGGCGCTAAAAATCATAATCAAGCCAAATCCCACTAACAGGATCGTTACGAACAGAAGTAAGAAATCAGGGCGTCCTCGGATTTTACTCAAGTCGCAAATACCTCCATCCGATGCGCTGCAATCAATCCGTTGGTTATTTATTCCTCATCAAGATCAAGCTTTCCATGGTACTCTTTCTTCTTAATCAACTCCAATTGATCATGGTTCAATCCATAAACATCCAGCCCATTTCCAGCCGCTCCTAGCGACCAGGCAAGAGCAAGCTCGGGCAGACCATCGTCATTGAGATCCGAAAATCCGGCATACTCCAACCCATATCCAAAACCTTTCACTTCCGATACGATTCGCCACTTATTGTTATCCCGTTTGAATAGCGCAGCTTTCAATACTTTTCCTGACGGATTATTCTCTTCGTATACAATCACAGCTTCATCGATCCCGTCGCCATCCATATCTCCGAATGAGATGTCCTGCCTCTCTTTGCCTTGCACGGGTACGACTAACTTAGCCTGGGCGGGCAGCAATTGAATAAGTTCATCGCTGATGCGATCGCGTTCGAGGCTGTTCACGGATACGGGAGGCTTAATCATATCGATAGGCGTTGCCGGAATTCCGCATCCTCCGAGCATCCATACCATAGTAATCATGATCCCTATTCTACCCGGTTTATAAAGCATACTGACGATCATCTCCCCCGCATGGTTACTATATATTCTAAGGGCGCTCGGGCCCAAAGTGGTTATGAAATAGTTAAATTTCAATAATCTGAAACCGGCAGGAAAATATGAACCGTCGTTCCCTTCCCCACTGTACTGCTAATTCGCAATTCACCATGATGCAGGCGAATGATTTGATCGGATATGGCTAGACCTAACCCGCTGCCTGAGGCATGTTGATCTGCTTTATAGAATTTGTGAAGAACGCGCGCCAATTCTTCCTCGGCGATCCCTATGCCTGTATCTTCAACGCAAATAACAACTTTTCCTTGATCCTTGTGCGCGTGCAGAAGAATTCGACCGCCAGGGGCTATAAATTTGAGCGAGTTGTCCAGTAAATTAATCAAAACTTGCTTAAGACGGTTTACGTCGGCTTGGATAAGGGGAAGATCTTCACCCGTTTGGACTTCCAGCGAGACGCCTTGCCGGGCCGCTCTTGGACCAAGCTGCCTGCCCATATGGCGGAGCAATTCGGAAAGATCGACAGGACCAAGCTCCAAGGCGATTCTTCCATTATCCAATTTGGAAAAATCCAGCAGTTCATCAACCAAATGACTTAACCTGTCGCCCTCCGATTCAATAATATCCAGTCCTTCTTGCAATAGAAGTTTATTGTCCCTCCCACTTGATTTCAAAGTAATGACCCAGCCTTTGATCGAAGTGAGCGGTGTCCGCAGTTCATGGGAAATGGAAGAGATAAAATCGTTTTTAAGCTCTTCGCTCTTTAAGATTCTAGCAGCCATCATATTTAAAGTGTCCGCCAACGAACCCAACTCGTCTTGGTAGCGCTTTCGCACGCGTATGCTGAAGTCTCCTTCTGTCATGCGGTCTGCTCCTTGCTTGAGATCCTTAATCGATCTTGTAATCGTCCAGGACAGCAGCAGCCCGAGAACCGTAACGATGGCAATGACAAGAATCCCGACGGATATAAGAAGGACCGTAATCTGATGCAAGGTATGCAGCGTGGCCGTCAAGGAAGTGACGAACCTGACCTCGCCCAGAGTCATCCCATTTTCATGTTCTTTTAAAGGGTAAGATACGGCTAATACCGGTTCATGGGTCAGAGGATCCTTCCCCTTCCATACCCCGGGTGCGCCGCCGATCGCTGCTTGGACATCCGGATATTCCGTCATGGAGACGTTCCCTTGTAATCCGTTTGAATCCTGCAGCAGCCGGCCCGAAGGAGCAATAATCTGTACCTGCGCATCGGAATTGTGAGCGAACCCTTGCAATAACCGGTCTGATTGCGTCTCCAGATCCTCTTCATCAAAATATTGCTGAAAAAAAGAAGCTGACAGCTCTGCTTGATTATTCAGGATTCGCTCAACATTATGAAAATAATAAAACCTCACCGAGGCAATCAGAAAGATCTCGAGAATGAGGACTGTAAGGCAAATCACGACCATGTAGCTTCCGACTAGTCTTTTTTGTATACTCATGGCTCTATTCGTCTTTCCTCCAACGATACCCCAAGCCCCACACCGTCTCAATCCAATGGGGCTTGGAGCAGTCATCTTCAAGTTTCTCGCGAAGTTTGCGCACATGGACATCTACTGTTTTCGGATCGCCGACAAAGTCCTCGCCCCATACCAGATTCAATAATTCATTGCGCGATAATGCCGTATCGGGTTGTTCAAGAAACGTGCGAATCATTTGGAATTCTTTCGGCGTCAGATCGATTGCCTCGTCATGCTTGAACACTTTATTGGAATTGAGATCTACCCGAATGGGACCGGATTGAAGGATATGTCTTTGCGGTTTCAGGCTGACATCGGTACGGCGCAATATAGCATGAATACGTGCTACAAGTTCCAGAGGGTTAAATGGCTTGACAATATAATCGTCGGCTCCGATTTCAAGCCCTTTGATTCTATCAAGATCTTGTCCGCGTGCCGTTAAGAAGACAATGATGACAGCAGGATCCTTCTCTCTGATTCGTCTGCAGATCTCAAATCCATCGGTATCCGGAAGCATAATGTCAAGAACGATCACATCGGGTTGATGCGCCAAATAGCTTTTGATTGCCTCTTCTCCGGTTGAAGCTTCATGCACGATAAATCCATTATGCGATAAATTGATTGATATAAAACGTCTGATATGATCGTCATCTTCGCCGATTAATACTTGATTGCGTGTTACAGTATCCAAGATTTGCACCCCCAACACTGAATTCTTCGTAAGTCACATGCAAAAAAGACTTTGCCCGAGAAATTATAATACATTCCGTACTTTCACTCGCTGATAACAAAGTGGATGTTACTTGAATTTGATCGAATTGTCAAAAATGGCCGCAGCTTTCCTATCCAAGATGAATCAAAAAGGTGTATTCCGTCCGGTCCGATCAAGAGAATGCGAAAAGCCGCCCTTTAGGCCGGGTTTACGACCTTTTGGGACGGCTCCATGACAGGCGAACCTTTTAGAGGAAATACCAATCATTTAGGCTGAAGCTTCTTTTCTCGGAGGTTCCGCAAGAGGCTGCTCTATGCTTTGGCCCGTTTCGGCTTGTGCAAGTTCGTACGGCAAGCAGAGCGGCACGCCCGTGCGCGGATCGGGGATAATATCCGCTTCGATGCCGAAGACTTCCCGTAAAACTTCCTGGGTCATCACTTCTTCCGGAGACCCTTCGCTCACGATTCTTCCCTGCTTGATCGCTACCATATGCTGTGCAAATCGGGTCGCATGATTCAGGTCGTGAACGACCATGACAATGGTTCGTTGCTGCTCCCCATTTAACTGCTGCAGCAGCTTAAGCACCTCAAGTTGATGCGCCATATCGAGATACGTCGTCGGTTCGTCCAGGAACAGCATATTCGTTCCTTGTGCAAGCGCCATGGCAATCCACGCCCGCTGCCGTTGACCGCCAGAGAGTTGATCAACCGGCCGATCGCTGAAAGCGCCCATTCCGGTCACCTGTATGGACCATCGAATGATCTCCTTGTCTTGTTTCGTGAGCGACCCGAATCCTTTCTGATGCGGGAATCGGCCATAGGAAATAAGCTCTGAAACGGTTAGCCCCTCGGGTGCGACCGGGTTTTGCGGCAAAATCGCAAGCTGTTTGGCGACCTCTTTGGTTGGCTGGCTATGAATCGATTTGCCGTCGAGGAATACGGTTCCGGCTTGCGGCCTCATCATCCGTGCCATTGCTTTCAGAATCGTCGATTTTCCCGAGCCATTCGCACCGACAAGCGCCGTAATCTTACCTTCCGGAATCGACAAATTCAAATTCTCTACGATGAAACGGTCGGAATACGCGATGTCTAGTTTTTCGGTATATAAGCGTTTCATAGCCTTCACCTCTCCTCTCTCATGTCGTATATAAATTTTTCATGATCTCGCGGTTTTTCTGTTGAAACAATTCGTTATGGGTAGACACCATTCCCCATGCATTCGCTTCAGGCGCAATAAATTGTTTGGCTTTATTCACAGCGTTCGCAGCATCCTGGAATGCGCCGGCAATCAAATGAAGTTTCCCATCGTGATGCAAGATATCGCCTGCCGCATACAACCCTTCTACCGATGTCTCACTCATCGCAGTCCCCGCTACGCAGTATTCATTCTCCATCGCAATTTTCAATTCGCTGTTTTCCAGCAGATCCTTATCCCGTTCATATCCGTGATTGATAATGACCTCATCGACGGCCAGTTCTATTTTCTCCCCATCCTCACTGCGATTCAACAATACTTTGTCAATCCGTTCATGATCAGGCGTCGCGACCAGCTTTTCGATCGTCGTATTGAACAAGCATTCAACCGTGCTGTTTAGCAGCCGTGTTACTTGAGCTTCATGTCCGTTCAGCATGTCTTTTCTATAAGTCAAGTAAACTTTCTTCGCAAACGGTTCCAGCTCGTTCGCCCAATCGATCGCCGCATTGCCGCCGCCTGAAATCAGAATTGTTTTCCCTTTGAAACGAGCCAATGATTTTACCGTGTAATGCAAATTGGTCACTTCAAATCGCTCGGCGCCGTCAATATTTAATTTGGTCGGTTTCAGAATACCGCCGCCTACGGCAAGAATGACCGTCTTGGAGCAATGCCGCTGGCCGGACGAAGTATGCACAATAAAATGACCGCTTTCATCTTTAGTCAGGGAAGTCACCTTTTGCCCAAGCACGACCTCAGGATCGAAGGTTAATCCTTGCGCCACGATTTGCTCAATGAATTGGGCGCCCGTGACCGGTGTCAGCCCGCCTACATCCCAGATCATTTTCTCCGGATACACATGAACTTTGCCGCCAAGAAAAGGTTGGAACTCGATGATTTTCGTTTTCATCTCGCGCAAACCGCTATAGAAAGCGGCAAACAATCCCGCAGGACCGCCGCCGACAATCGTCACATCAAAAATTTGATCCGTATTCATAGATTACCGTCTCCTTGTCATGCTTTATATCGAATAAAATTCGGATGGCCTACGCTTTCGACCGTGCCAGCAGATACAGAAAATAAGGCGCGCCGATAACCGCGACGACGATACCGGTCGGAATTTCCGACATTGAGCGTCCGATCGTATCGGCCACGATCATGAGCAAACCGCCGGTCAATGCGGAAGCCGGAAGCAACAGCTGATGCTTCGGACCGACAAGCCGCCGCGCCAGATGCGGACCGATCAGACCGACAAAAACGATCCCTCCGCTTACCGCGACGCAGGATCCGGCCAGACCTACCGCTGCGGCAAGCAGCAGAAGCCGTTCTTTCTCAACCGGAGCGCCAAGTCCGGTAGCCGTTTGCTCGCCAAGGTTCAACACATTCATGACGCCGGCTTTGAAAAAAACGAAGGGGAGAAGCACCGCAATCCACGGGATCAGTGCGAGGACAAATTTCCAGTTCGACCCCCAGACGCTTCCTGCCAGCCAAGTGGCCACGAACTGATACTTGTCCGGATCGAGCCGCATCGTTAGCACAATCATCGCGGCGCTTATACCGGCTGCTACGGCAATTCCGGTCAGAACCAGCCGCGTCGGCGAAATGCCCTCATGACGCCTATAAGCAAGCGTGTAGATCAACAAAGCCGTTACCCCGGCCCCGGCCAAAGCGAGCACCGGAAGCAGGAATACCGGAGCCGCTGTAGTCGCCGGATAAAAGGAGATAAACAGCATGACCATGAATCCGGCTCCGGCGTTAATGCCCAAGATCCCGGGATCGGCAAGCGCATTGCGTGAAATTCCTTGCAGAATGCAGCCCGATACGGCCAATCCGGCGCCAACGAGAATGGAAATGACGATCCGCGGCAAGCGGAATTCGAACAAAATAAGCCTCTGCTTCTCCGTACCCATGCCGAAAAGCGTCTTCAACACGTCCAATGGCGATAGATGAATATAGCCGGTATTCATGCTGATCATAAATGAAATGATGATAAGCGCGGCCAGAATCGCCATCACGATCAAGCCCTGTCGATGTCTTCTTTCGCCCGAAGTTAACGTTTGTGCCGTTTTCATGACAGCACCCTCCTCTCCTTGCGTACCAAATAGAGGAAGAAGGGAACCCCAATCAAGGCAATAAGAGCCCCGACAGGTATTTCATAAGGAGGATTGATCATTCTTGCCGCAAGATCGGCGAGTATGACAAGCAAGCTGCCGAGCACCGCCGAGCAAGGAATAATCCAGCGGTAATCCACGCCGACCAGGAATCGTGTCAAGTGCGGAATGATCAGACCGATAAAACCGACGGCGCCGACGACAGAGACGGCGGAACCGGCCAGAATGAGCACGATGATCGTACCTGCCAGCTTGACGAGGCGGGTTCGTTGCCCGAGACCAACGGCAACCTCCTCTCCGAGACTTAGCAAGGTAACGGATCGAGACATGATCAACGCAGCGATCATCGCTCCCGCGACCCATGGAAACATAACTTTCAGTTGGAACCATTTCGTACCCGCTACCCCGCCTGCAAACCAAAAAACGATATCCTGGCCGATGCGGAAATGAAGAGCAATCCCTTCGCTCAGCGCAGTAAGGAGCGCGGTGACCGCTGCTCCAGCCAATACCAGGCGAACGGGAGTCAAGCCTCCCTTGGCCAGCGATCCAACTCCGAACACAAGTCCGGCGCCGGCAGCGGCGCCCAGAAACGAATATAAAATGAGAAACATATACGGAAGTCCGGGAAGAAAAGCAAAGCATAACGCCAATGCAAAGCCGGCTCCGGCGTTGAGTCCGAGCAACCCGGAATCTGCCATCGGATTGCGGGTCATTCCTTGCATCAGCGCGCCTGCTACCGCGAAGCTCGCGCCGACCATCGCTCCGCCAAGTACACGCGGCAACCGAAGCTCCTGAATAACTTGATGCTGGGTTACGTCAGGATTAAATCGGAATATCGCCTCCCATACCGTAACGAACGCAATATCCGAAGCGCCGAAGGAAACGGAGAACGCAATCCCGAGCATTAGGGCAATGACTCCTCCGATCAAAATAAAGGTCGCAGCGAGCGGCCGTGTCCGCAATTTCTCCGTCTCTATAGCTGTTTCTTCCATGCCTGCTCTTTCTGTCCAGTACGACATCCCCGTTCTCCTCACCCGTATAAATCGATGTGTTCTTTATGAATTTCATGGTTCCGGGCAAAGCGCTGCGCTTCATCCCCAAACTTTTAAATGATAACGATTATCAATATCAATGAATACTATACCAGATGAACAGAAATGATTCAACATATAAGAACCAGATTCATCCATCATTTATCCGCAAATCTGCAGACATTTCTATTGCCCGGCTTCGGTCTCTTCATTGCCGCGAGAATCATTATGGCGTTAGGCGCCGGGATGGCCGCCGTTACCGAGAATAAACAAAGAATTGCAATAGGAGTTTGCTTGTATTAGAATGATCATAGTGATAATGATAATCTTTATCAATTAAAGATGCTTTATTACATATATTACAGCAATGGAGAAAAAAAGGAGCAGATTTATGAAAACCGGAAAACATGCCTATGCAATCATACTTATCGCTGCGCTTCTGCTTATTATGACAGCATGCAGCAGTTCTCAGAATCCTTCGATGTCTTCCGAACCTTCCTCACAGTCGGAAACAGCCAACGGCAGCGGCTCGTCCGCACCATCCGCCCAGCCGGAAGCGGCGACGAAAACAATCAAAGACGGCCTGGATCGGGAGGTAGAGATTCCAACAAGGCCCGAGAAGATGGTTGTGCTCGGCAACATGGGCGAAGTGCTCTCCTTGGGCATCAAGCCAATCGGCACGAACGACTACTATCTGAATAAATTCGAGCCGGAGCGAATGGCTGGTATCGCAAGTGTCGGCGGAGACGAACCCTCCATGGAGAAAATTCTCGATCTGGAGCCGGATCTGATTATTATTCCAAGCTATTTCAAACCTGAAATTGTGGAAGCATTGCACAAAATTGCACCTACCATAGCGACCAAGTGGGGACTGCTTCCGCGGGAACACTTGTCCGTTTTAGCCGAATGGTTAGGCAGAGAAGCGGAAGAACAAACTTGGCTTGCGCAATATGCCGACAAAGCCGCACAAACCAAAGAAGCGCTCAAACCGTTTCACCTTGAGGGCGAAAAGGCGATCGTTCTTCAGTTTTGGAACAAATCGATTTATCAGCATGCAACAACCGTATTCACGCCATTGTTCGAAGACATCGGCTTCATTCCTACGGATGCACAATCTAAGGTAACGGAATCCAAGGGAATCTCGGAAGAAGCGGTCGTCGATTATGCAGCCGATGCAGATCGCTTGTTCATTCTGGTAGACGGGCAGAATGATATCGATATGTATCATCAACTGAAAGAGACCGCATGGAAGAACATCCCTGCGGTACAGAACGATAAGGTCATGCTTGTAGAAAGCGCAAGATGGAATGATTACAGCACGGCTGCGATGGAATGGATGCTCGAAGATTTAGTCCAGTTGATCAAATAGACGCCTATTTTGAATGTATAAAGAAACCGTCTCCTCTTGTAGAAAGAGACGGTTTCTTTTATCATTAGTGCGCACGGCTTCTAACCGAATATAAAGTACATGGCTTCAAATTTACCTTCAAAGGCTCTTTTCAAACGTATAGATCCGTCCATTGCTGGGCTTTGTAAATTTATCCCCTATATAGCCTCGATGTAAAAGCTCCTGTCGGAGCACCGTCATAAAAGCGCCATGAGTGACAATTAAGACATTCTCATCGTTTTTGCCGCTTTCTTCTACGGTGTTCAGAAATATTTGGGCTCTTTCCATTGTGGAGTACTTCTCTTCCTGCGATGGATGGTTGATTAACCACGCAAATCTCCCCAAGATTAACCAAACATTCAAATGCAGCTTGACGTTTGAGCGAAACATGGAACGAATGGTAATTTCCCGGAGTAAATCTGTCGTAATTAACTCGCCTTTATACATCGTTTCGGCCGTTTTGACCGCTCTTTTCATATCGCTCGAATAACAAACATCCCAATGGATCTTCGTTGTTGTTATATTCGTAAGGTCAATGTCTGACTCATCATACTGTTTGACCCACTCCGAGAAATCATTCGAAGTCATCCAGTACTTCTTTGTATTGATATTCACTTTATAATGTCTCATGATCCCAATTCTCATCATTACCTCGTGGTTTCAATTCATCACTACAGGTTTCAGGGCTTCGCCAAGACATCGACCCGCCAAAATAATCGGCCGGCGCGATTATTGCATCGCTTTGGCAAGCTCCGTGAAAATCACCCCGAGCGCGTAAGCGCCCGCATCGGGATAACCGATGCTGCGTTCCCCTACGGCGCCCGCTCTTCCCATTCGGGCGACAATGTCCGCCGTTTGCCGCGCGCCGAGAACCGCCGCTTCCGCCGCCTTGGTCGCCGCCGGCTTCATCTCGTCGCCTTGTTCGGCGCTCCGCGTCCACGCATCCGCAAACGGCACAAGCGCATCGATCAACGTCTTGTCTCCGACAACGGCCCCTCTGCCGAACGATCTTTCGCCTGTGTCCTGTACCCCTTTCACGACGGCCTGCATCATATCGGCGACGTCCTGAACGGACAGTTCCTGTTTCTTCCGGGCATACTTGCCCGCCGCGCGGAACCCCGATCCCCAGATCGGCCCGGAGGCCCCGCCGCAATGCTCCATAATGATCATCGAGCATGCGTCGAGGAAATCTCCGATATCGCTAAGATGATGGGTTAGAAGATCGTTCCACTCCGCTTTCAACTGCTTGAATCCCTTGGCGACGCTCATCCCGAAATCGCCGTCTCCGGCATGGGCGTCGAGCTCGCAGAACGGAACCTCGTTCTCGATGATGACTTCGCTCATTTGATCGATCAAATAGACGATATTTTGCAAAGAAAGCCGGTTATTCCGAATGACCGCTGCCGCACGATCCGTGTTGTTTTTATACGATACGGCCCCCGCTGCCTTCTCTTCCCGCACGACCTCGGTATAATTCACCGGCTCGAACGGGCCTTTGACCGACAACGCCGGCGTATCGCATGGCGCGGACAGCCATTTCTTCAGCGTCTCATCCAGCTTCATGATCGTCACCGACGCGCCGGCCATATCGATGCTGGTCATATAGTTGCCGACAAACGCCTTGAATACCCGTTTGTTCCTGGCCGTCAATTCGCGCGTCACGGAATTGTTGAGCAAATACAGTTCCTGCAGCGGCGTGCCGCCAAACCCGTTGATCAAGACGGCAACATCTTGTTCCGCAGGATCGTTCATCCGCAAGTTGTCCAGCAAAGACGTCACCATCCGCTGCGCCAGTTCATCCGCAGGCACGACTCGCTCCCTGCGTATTCCAGGTTCGCCGTGAATGCCGACGCCGTATTCCATCTCGTCCTCTTCGATATGAAACGTCGGAGATCCCTTGGCGGGAACGGTGCAGGAAGTAAAAGCGAAGCCGATGCTGCGAACATGATTAATCGCATGCTGCGCCGCTTCCTTTACTTCCGGCAGAGACAGTCCGGCTTCCGCGGCAGCCCCGGCCACCTTATGAACGAGAACTGTTCCGGCAACCCCTCTTCTCCCTACCGTATAGAGACTGTCTTCGACGGCAATATCGTCGTCTACCTTGACATAATCCGCTTGAATGCCGTCTTCGCTGGCGAGATGGGCCGCATTTTGAAAATTCATGATGTCGCCGCTGTAGTTCTTGATAATAAGCAGCGTTCCCTTATTGCTTGCGGTGCTGCGGATCGCTTGATACACCTGGATTTGGGACGGAGAAGCAAACACATCGCCGCATACGGCCGCATCGAGCATCCCTTTCCCTACGAACCCGGCATGGGCCGGTTCATGCCCGCTTCCGCCGCCGCTGATCAGCGTCACTTTGTCGGGATGGATCTCTTTTTTGGAAATCACTTTGAATTTCGGATTGAAATCCAGCTCAGGATGCGCCAGCACAAGCCCATAGCACATTTCCCGAACCAGAGTCTCAGGTTTGTTCATGATTTTCTTCATTATAAATCTCCTTCCTTCATTTATATTGTCGGCCTAAATGACGGCGGCCATAATCGCCGCTCATTTAAAACCGAATGAATGATTCGATCTATGTTCTCCACCTCTATACCAATTGTAGAAAATATATAATCTTGCACTGGTCTCACATAACTTGTGTCAATGAATCCGAGAGTTACATGCTGTGCCCAGCGTTACAGGCAAATGTTTATTTTTCTACCTCATACCAAATCTTATATGCTTCAATATTTTCCTCCGATTTATTGCTCGCATCGAATGTTTTGAAATATTTTGCATAATACTCATGTTCGATTTCTTCGTCGTCGTCCGTATTTATGGTCAGGTGTACTGCAGATATCTCCAAATTCCATTTGATTTTGTTGGCGATCTCGTTCATATTCTCAACCGTTGCAAATTCCTTCGTTCTCGATAGAATGGCATCGATTAATTCGTCGCTCGGTTCTTCCGAAATTTTGATTTGACAGTATAGATCCGGCCTTTGAAACATGACTTTTACTTTATTAATTTTACCCGATAGTTCTTGTATATCTTGGATATATTCCTTTGTCGGTCCTGTGTTGACATGAACCCTCGTAGAGCATCCGCTTAGAATAACTATAGAAAAAATAATTATCAAAACAAGAAAGTTAGTTCTAATATGACTCCACTCCTTCTCAGTTTTCTCCTAATATAATAACATGGAAAACCGTGGTGCATGCATTAGCGTAGCAATAAATCTTCTAGCTTGGGTGTGGTGTCATGAAAAGATAACGGATTTCCAAGGTCTTATTTTTCGAATCCCAGTCGATTTTTTGGAATTAACGGATTTTCGACCCGTTAACATATCGTGATCGGCCTGAGAATCCTTGGTTTTGTGAAATTTCTACAAAAATAGAGCCCTCAAAATCCGCTAACTTCACCCAAGCAGCGGTTTTGGATAAATTAAGGCCTTCAAAGTCCGTTAAGCTTTGCTCCTCCCTATCGGAATCATCGGCTTGAAATACAGTAAAGCATTCGATGCAATAAGATGCATGGGATATTTTGTTCCTGTATGGACGATGCCGTTGGACCGGGTACCCCGGGGAATAATAAACCGTTCCAATCATATTCTTTATAGAAGAAAACAATCAAAAGGAGGGTAAAGGGAATTGGTAAAAGCGAAAGTTAGTTTGCGGCCCATTGCTAGTAAGCTGAATTTACCCACTGTTTTGAAAACAACGATTCTTCCGGGTGACTCCATCGAAAGATTATTTATCGCAACCCAGGTAGGAGAGATCTTTTACATAAGGGACGGAGCAACAAGAACTTTTTTAGATATTCGCCCACGAATCATACAACTAGGTGCTTCTAGCGGCGGATATGATGAACGGGGATTGCTGGGACTAGCATTTCATCCCGATTTTTATTATAATCGTCTGTTTTATCTCCATTATTCGGTAGCCGGAACCCAAGGTCCGGGCGCTCTTCCAGGTCCTTTTGAATCTTTTAAGCCTAATCCTTGCGATCCCGAAACCTTAAACCTAAAGTGGACAAATAGAGAAACTCAATACGATCATATTGATACCGTTGAAGAATGGATTCTGCAATCGAATGGCCAACCTCGAAAACGGCGGACATTGCTGAATATAAGAAGACCCTTTTTAAACCATAATGGTGTCAATAGCTTAAACTTTTCGCCTGAAACAGGAAGACTTGTTTTGACAACCGGCGATGGCGGATCAGGCTACGATCCGTTTAATTTAAGCCAAGACGATATGGAAATCGCAGGTAAAATCATCGAAATTGATGTAGGTAAAAATACATTGATCGATAATCCGCCCATCGTTACACGTTTTCATGAGCTGCCCGAACCGATTCAGGAAACGCTTACGGTCATAGCCAAAGGGGTTCGCAATATACCAGGCATTTCATTTCAATGGTTTTATAACGAGTATATCAAATACGTGGGAAATGTCGGACAGGATCTCGTAGAGTCGATTTTTTCATTCGTACACTATAAACCAATACCGGTTACTCGGCTTGTTCAAGCATATTTCATGAATTCGGAACTTGACCAAGAAGGATTTATTAACTTTGGCTGGCGAGGGTGGGAGGGCGCTTTTCCTACCGCGACCATAACAGGCTGCTCTGCAAATTCCGCTTTGAATCGGAAAACCATTGCTTATTACGATGAAGCGATAAAAACTTCAGTACGGCGTCTTCTGCCTCTAACAAGTTATTATCATGAAGAGCCCCGTACCGGTAAGTTTAAAGCCACTGCACTTACAGGAGTCCAGCCATATATGGGAAATGCAATCCCCGCTTTATCGGGAAGCGTTGTGTTTACCGATCTGGCTCGGGACAAAGAATCTCAGCTTCCGGTTAGAGGGGCTTTAGCTTATACAAGGCTAAGAACAGATTGTAAACTAAATCATTATACTGTTATTGAAACCGATTATCATTTTGGGTCTCAATCCGCTTATTATGTTAGTTTGGGAACGAATCTGAATCAAACCAGACTCTATTTAGGGGTTTACGGCTCTATGAAAGTGACTGATGCTAACCAAGGTACTGTTTTTGAAATTGTTCCATGAATAGCCGGAGGGGACGATGAAAAACGTGATTTCGTTGAAAAACGTATCGTTTCGGTACGATTCGCGCCAGGATTGGGCACTTCGGGACATCAATTTAACCGTTTATGAAGGAGAATGGCTTACGATCGTGGGCGGAAACGGTTCCGGAAAATCAACGCTGGTTCGATTGATTAACGGCCTTCTTCAACCCGCATTGGGAGAAGTCGCTGTTTGCGGAATGTTGACATGCAACCCTCTGCACTTAAGGAATATTCGCCAACATGTTGGTATGGCGTTCCAAAACGCGGAGAATCAAATTGTCGGTCTGACCGTTTGGGAGGATACGGCTTTTGGCTTGCATCATATCGGCGTTTCCCCGGAACAAGCAGATGCCCGGTGCCGCTCCGTCTTGCAAATGCTTGGGCTCTATGAACGGAAAGATCATCCTCCGTATTTGCTATCCGGCGGGGAAAAACAAAAGTTGGCGCTTGCCGGAGTTCTGGCGATGGAGCCGAAAGTGATCATTGTTGACGAGTCTGCTTCCATGCTCGATTCCAAAAGCGCGCAACAAATTCATGAGATCATGTCCGAACTGCATCGTAACCAAGTCACACTTATCCAGGTGACCCATGAGGTCGAAGAGATTTTCACTGCCGATCGTCTTGTCGTTATGCAGAAAGGCATGATCCGGTTCGATGGAACGCCCCAAGCAGCGGCACGCAATTCGAGCGTTTTTACGGATTCCGGACTCCTCCCTCCGTTTTCTGTTCGAATGCGTGATGTCGCCACGCTAAGAGGGCTGAATTTACCTGCTATGAGCGAATTTGAATTCGCGGATCTGTGATGGATATTGTTGTAGAGAACGTAAATTGCATGTTGGCCGCCAGAACCCCTTTTTATCAAAAAGTCATTGATCGAATCTCGTTGCATATTCCCGCAGGGCAGTTCGTAGCGATGATGGGACCGACCGGGAGTGGAAAAACGACATTGGGACAAATGATCGGAGGCCTGATCCCCTCTCATTCAGGGGTAATAAGGATCGGACCTTACCGAGTCAATAAAAAGACCGACCGCCGCCGCCTTTGGAAAGCAATCGGATTTTTATTCCAATTCCCCGAGCACCAAGTACTCGAGGATACGGTTTTCACCCATATCGGAGCCGGACTCCATCGTTTAGGCATGAGGCGGGAATGGGTTTCCGAGCAGGTAAAACAAGCCATGGAAGCCGTGGGGTTATGCTATTCGCAATTCAAAGACCTGTCACCGTTTCAAATCAGCGGCGGTGAATTGCGACGGATTGCACTGGCGGGAGTTTTGGTTGCGGAACCGGAAATTCTTATTCTGGATGAACCGACAGCGGGCCTGGATAGCCGGGAACGGAGCAGAATGTTATCGTACATCAAGCGAATTCATGATGAGAACAAAATGACGGTTATCTATATTACTCATCGGCTTGAAGAAGCCCTCGAGTACGCTGACCGGATTCTCGTGCTGGACCATGGTCGATTGTATGCGGATTTCCACCCTTGTAAAATTCGGGATCACTGGCCGCGGCTGGAACGAATCGGTTTTGTGAAAACGCCCCTCCTCCGTTTTATCGATGCACTTGAGAAGCGGGCCGCCGAACCATTGCCCGAAAGTTTATATAAAGAAGAGCAACTGATGTCATTCATCGCTAATCTCTCTAGGGAGGACCTGTGACGTGCAATGGTTGAAGTTGCTGTCTTTAGGGCTGTCTATGAACACACGCTCTTTTTTGCAGGACTTGGACCCTCGTTCAAAACTTATTTTTGCTGCGACCTATTTATTTTTGGTTGCCTGTTCGAATGATCTAATCAGCATGGTTTTGTATGCAATCTCCGGATTTTTAATCGTTTTCGCCGCCCGGTTGCCGCTAGTTTATTTATGGAATGGCCTGAAGGGTTTGCTCCCCCTTCTGCTGGCGCTGTTTTGTTACCACATGCTGTTAGGCGATATGAAACATGCGGCTATTCTGCCTTGCAAGCTCATTTTTTTTATCCTAACGGCTCTCGTGCTCAGTGCAACGACCGCCCCGACAAAGCTGGCAGACGGTCTGGAGGCCGTCATGCGCCCGCTTGCTCTCATACGATTTCCGGTTCATCATTTCGTCTTTATGATCTCGGTGGCCTTCCGGTTCATTCCTCTCTTTGTCGACGAAACGGATTCCATGTTGAAATCGCAAAAAGTGAAACACGCACGTGATCAAGACAAAAGGTTTCGAACAAAAATACAATCACTTCTTCAGCTTCTCGTTGCTCTGCTCGTTGCCGCGCTTCGCCGTGCGGACCAATTGGCTCTCGCTATGGACGCTCGTTGTTACTTACCGGGAAATAAAATCCGGGCACGCCGGTTGCAGTTTCGTTGGCGTGATTGGATGGTTATCTTTTCTGCGATGGTTCTGCTTCTGATCGATATCCTGTTGAAAGGAGCAATTGGGAAAGGATGAACCCGATGAAAAAATATTGGTTGAAGCCGGTATGTGTAGAAGTTTCAGAGATGAACGCCCGTTTTGGAGCAGCCGAAGCTGCCACAAGAAAAATGATTACTGTCGCTTTTCTTGCCGCGCTATCCGCCATGTTCCAATCCATGGGAGGGTTAT
This sequence comes from Paenibacillus sp. MSJ-34, assembly GCF_018918005.1. Lineage (GTDB taxonomy): Bacteria > Bacillota > Bacilli > Paenibacillales > Paenibacillaceae > MSJ-34. The sequence continues at coordinate 22,112 of NZ_JAHLPR010000049.1, forward strand.
TGCCGGGGATAGGCTACTTGATTAGTCCCCTCGCCACAGCCCCCATTGTGTTAAGCACCGTCCTTTCTCTCGGTTCCGGTCTGACCGCTTATGCGCTCGCTATGTTGCTTCTCTTTTTTATCCAACCGAGCGAACTGATCGTGTTTCCTTTCACGACAGGCATATTGGGGCTTGGGATTGGCGGTTCGCTGTTATATTTGAAAATACGTTTATCGGCGGTGATTGCCGGGTCGTTGTCTTTGTGGGCAGGAATCCTTTTGTTGCTTTACGTTTTTCGATTTCCTGTTCTAGGCCCAGCCGTTTCAACTACATTTAACCTGAGTACCATCGCAATGGTTTATGTGTTCTCGCTGTTCTACAGCTGGCTCTGGGTAGAAATAAGCAGGTATGTCATTCAAAAAACAAGCAAAGTGATTGCTTGATCCCAACTCCGATAACGAATCATATGCTTTCTTCACAATGCCGAATTCCGCCACCGGTGATGGAACTGGTTTTATTGCGCATTCGGCGCTAACGAAACTAGCAATCCTTATTCTGCTCATAATGAAGACGTCCCAATCCTAACGAAAGTACGCATCGTTATTCATTGGAAACCGGCCGTTTTACCGCCTTTTTCCCCTCATTAGCGTGCTTCAGTTTCGTTACACGAGCAACAAGGTGATTTACGGGCTATTAGCGTGCATATGTTTCGTCCCGGAATAACGAACCCTTCAACGACTTCCGGCTCACCGCCGTACTTCTTCATCCAGCCGTATAACGTATTGTCCTTGATTTTTAGTTCGCGGGCGACCTCCGCCACCGCCTTTCCGCTTTCCTTGACGTACTGAACTGTCTTTCTCTTGTACGCTTCATTATACAGGGGTTTTTCATTCTGACACAGACCTCCGATTATTCTTCATTTCTTTAGCGCCTGTGACTGAGATATTTTTTTGTTAACCGTAAACATAAAAAAAGACCGTCGATCCGAACGGTCGAATCAATCCGAGTAACTGGAATTGATTACTTGGTCACGCGTCCGTTTGGTACGCGCGGGTAAAATATTGATGACATCCACAACCCGATCCTGTTCGTGAACAGCGTAATAAATCAGATAATTCAAAAACACATGCCTGCTTCTTCCATAAGTCATCCGCCGAAGCCCTTTGAAACTGCCGCGTTCAACTGCGGGACCCACGTATGGATTAAGCGCCAACAAGTTCTCTATATAGTCGATGATTTCGATTTCCTTCGTGTACCACCATTGCAACGGTTCCGGCCCTTGTTCCGCAAAAAAACGTTCGATTCGATCCAAGCATACATCGAACTCTTCTTTAAAAATTACACGAAAGGGCCGGTTATTTTCTTCGCTCACGACGCTTCTCCTTCAGTTCACTGGCCGAGTAGCCTTTCATATCAGGATTATCCAAATAATTCTGCAACGAAGCTTTCAGTTCAGGATCATCCTCAATCTCCTGAGCCAAATCCATTTTCCCGTCATCGCCCATAGCTGGATCGAAGTTTTCCACTTCAACGGAAACCAGTTTACCATCAATCACGAAAAGGCCCGACTGCTTGCCTTCCAACGCATGTAGCAACTCTACCTTCGCTTTGTCGCTTAATGGGTTCATCCGGTTCACCTCCACTTCATTTTCACACACGATCCCTGATTCTGCTTGTTACTATCATAGCATCGACGACATGTCCTGTCGATATTCACGCCTCCTACCGAGATAAACCATCCGTCTGCCTGCTACGTTGGATCGGGCGCTCCAGTCGCCACTTTACAAAATAAATTAATGACAGATATCATTGCTCAGGACGAGGAAAGCAATATCTTGGAACACTTTATTCAGAACAAAAACAACTTGTTTAGTAGTTTCTACAAGTGTTTTTGCAAATATAAAAATGCTTATCCAGTTGAGTTTTACAAGTACTTCAAACAATTAAATGATGATTGGCATTATTATTTTGGGAAGAGCCTTATAAAAGCTCCATTCAAATCTAAGTTTCCTGCTTATGCAAATGGAGAGTATAAAGCTGAGGTAATACGTTATTCCTCCAACTTTATATCAGATGATAACAAGTCATTACTTACCGATATTGAAGAAGACAATGGAGAAATATCTTATGAAGTCTTCATATACACTCTTTATTTGCAGAAATTTCTTTCAGAAATAATAAGACATTCGAAGCCTGTATGGTGGATAAATTGTATACCTAATATTATGTATTCTCCAATTCTATCTTTTGAAAGAGGGCGTAATCGGCAAGGACTTTTTATATATCAAGCATATCTCTCTTACATCGAAAGTGTGTATGGTTCTTTAGTAGTTGCCCAACAAAGAATCTGGGCTGATACAATTATTGTTGTAGAAAATAAAGAACAAGAGAAAATCGTATGTTACAAATTACATTAACGCTAACAAAACAAGGAGGCTGTCTATTAACTGTGGACAGTTTTCTAATTTGCTTCTCAAATGCTCAGATCGATTTTCTTTTCGACAAGAGATTTACCTCTGCATTAAAAATCCATATAAGAGGGCGATTTGGAAATTAATAAAATGTGTCCACATTAAATCGACAGTCTCCAAGGTAACTCTAATTCCTTTTGTGCCGCGGTGCACTTATCTTTTACAAAATCGTTTCAATGAGTATTCGGGCTGCTTGTTTATCACTTCCTAAACTTGACTGATAATTTGACACAAGTTAAGCTCTATTTATCAGCTTCGTATATCACTTGAGTTATCTTCCATGATTATACATCTAGCAGCCAGAGGGCGGAAGCCCCGCAGCGCGAATACGTCGCTTGAACGACAGTGAAAATGCCAATTCATTCTGCAGACTTATCCTAAGATAAAACCCCTGCTGGATGAATTCTTATCCATCCCCCACAAACTCCAACTAACCCTACCGGAGTTAATGATCCGATAACTCGACATCCCCCAATATCATCTGATCTAAATTTCGTCCGCCGGGAATCATCGGATATACATTTTCATCTTTCGGCACCACAAATTCAAGCAGCACCGGTCCGGGTGTTTCCATAGCCTCTTGCCAAATTCGTCTTGCCTCCGCTTTGGTGCTTGCTCTTAACCCCTTCATGCCATAGGCTTCGGCCAATTTTACAAAATCGGGACTGCCGGCAAGGTCGATATGGCTTAAACGATTGCTGTACATGACCTCCTGCTGCTGTCTAACCATGCCCAGCACTTCATTGTTAATGACCACAATTTTCACGGGAATACGATGAATCGCACAAATCGCCATCTCCTGCGCGCACATCTGCATCCCTCCGTCGCCATTGACCGAAACAACCAGACGATTTGGATTGCCTATCTGAGCACCTATAGCGGACGGAAATCCGAAGCCCATTGTCCCAAGGCCTCCGGAAGTAATGAGGGAACGGGGATGTTTAAATTTATAAAATTGAGCCACCCACATTTGGTGCTGTCCTACATCCGTGGTGATAATCGCTTCCCCTTGCGTAGTTTCGCTGATCATTTCGATAACAAATTGCGGTTTAAGCTCCGTATCCGAATCTTGGTAGCGCAACGGATATTTTGCTTGATCCGTCTCCAACTGTTTGATCCATCTGTCCGAATTGGACGGTCGGGCTTTCGCGTTGGCACAATGGAGAAGTGCTTTCATATCGCCGACACAAGCAATATCCGTTTTGACGTTTTTTCCAATTTCGGCAGGATCAATATCGAGATGCGCGATCCGTTTGGCATTTGGGGCAAAACCGGCAATGTTCATCGTGGCTCGCTCGTCGAAACGCGAACCGATGGAAATGACCAAATCCGCATTTTGGACGGCCATATTCGCAGCATACGTACCATGCATGCCCAGCATGCCCAGCCAGAGAGGGTGGGCGCTAGGGAAAGCTCCTAAACCGAGCAGTGTTGTTGCCACCGGAACCTTCGTTTTATTGACAAATTCCAGCAACTCCATGGATGCATTGGAATAAACGACTCCGCCTCCGGCAATAATGACCGGTTTCTCCGATTCGGCAATGGCCTGAAGGAGCTTATCGATCTGCGTCTGATCGGGACTCGGAGCCGGATGATATCCGCGTAAATGCATCTCGGCGGATAACTGAAACACCATGTTTTGATTGGATACATCTTTGGGGATATCGATCAACACCGGACCTTTCCTGCCTGTGTTCGCAATGTGGAAGGCTTCGCGAACAATGCGCGGCAGATCATGCACGTCGCGTACGTAGTAGCTATGTTTGGTTATGGGCATTGTAATGCCGACAATATCCACTTCTTGAAATGCATCCGTTCCCCCTGCTGCGGTAGCCACATTCCCCGTAATGACGACAAGCGGTACGGAATCCATGTATGCAGTTGCAATGCCGGTGACCAGATTCGCCGCTCCCGGCCCGGAGGTCGCGATACATACGCCTACTTTTCCTGTCGATCGGGCATAACCGTCCGCAGCATGGATCGCCCCTTGTTCATGCCGAGTCAAGATATGTTGAAAGTCCGAATTGCCGACCATCGCATCATAGATGTAAAGAACGCTTCCGCCCGGGTAGCCAAATACGCATTCTGCCCCTTCCCTTAGCAAGCAACGTAAAAGAACTTCCGATCCATTGATCAAATGTTGTGAATCCTCAATAGACTCTCTCTCGATTTTAAAACCCTGTTCCATATAACTTCCTCCCTGAAAAAAAATGAACCCCTTCCATCCTCGGCAGACAGCATTCGACTGTCACACCTAGGGACGAAAGGGGAAGGTTTCGCGGTACCACCCTGATTTGCCGGGAACCTCGCGATTCCGGCCTCATGAGGTAAGGATTGGCCTTACCTCCAGCACGGTAACGTGTGCCATTCCGTTTGAGCCTACTCATCGAACCAACGCTTGGCTCGACCTTCGATCAAAAGCTCCGAGACGACATCTGACAAAGGTTTACGGCAAAGGTTCCAGCTTTCCCTCCGCTCTCTGGACATAAGAGCCTTCGTCATTTTTTCTCTTCATCGCTTTATTCGATTTAAAAAATAAAAACCCCTTTCATCCGCGGCAGACAGCATGCAACTGTACACCAAGGGACGAAAGGGGAAGATTTCGCGGTACCACCCTGATTTGCCGGGAACCTCGCGATTCCGGCCTCATGAGGTAAGGATTGGCCTTACCTGCGGCACGATAACGTGTGCCATTCCGTTTGAGCCTACTCATCGAGCCAACGCATGACTCGACCTTCGATCAAAAGCTCCGAGACGACATCTTACAAAGGATTACGGCAAAGGTTCCAGCTTTCCCTCCGCTCTCTGGACATAAGCGCCTTTGTAATTTTTCCTCTTCATCGCATTTTGTTTTTCATCGTAGCACAAGGCATGCAATATTTCAATCGACTTGAACAGGACCAAAAGAATTTTATGATGAATCAAAACCATTCCGTAATCCAAATCGTTTCACTTCATTGCTTGTTCTTATAGGCTTTCCGCCAAGCCCGGTTGAATCTGCAAAATCAACATCCTTTTCCCTTCCGCATCCTTCACTTTATATTCAACGAACGTCCCATTATAGTGCTCATTGAAACGTTCCTCAACAAAGATTTCTTCATACTCTTTGCCCATACCATTTCCAGAAACGAAAAGGCGTTCACCATTATAACTTAATTCCGTAACAATTGGTTCGCCTTGCTGCAATTCATACCTGCACGGTACCAATGGCGTTGCATCGAGAAATGGCGTTCCGGACCGTACGGCCGTTATTTTGCGTCAAAACCGCTTATTTGCTGTTTAGGCGGACAGTGGTTCCGTTATTCATTCCTCGAGGGCTTGTTTTTGCGCTTTTGCCGCGAATAAAGGATCGTCTGTCCGCAAACTATCCGAAATCGAGCCGTTTGTCACAATTAACGTATCCTGTGTCCGCGAATTTTGGGAGCAGGGCGGTAGAAGAAATATTTAAGATTGCTAAGAAAAGTTAATGCAACGCCAATGGCGCGGTGCGCGTGACAAAAGCGGGCATAAAGCTATTCCGTTCCCGCCTTAAGCGCGTCGCTCATGGGGATGCGGTTGATCTTTTTGCTACTCATCAGCTTGGCAAGTTCGAAAGTCAGCATAACAATGACAAAGCCCAGCAGGATATACCCAATGTTCAGTTTGGCCGGAATGGCCATCTGCAAGCTTTCGGCAAGCAACCGGTACATGGCGTTAATGGATCCCACCAAGACAGGTGCGCCCAATATATAGCCGACGATGACGATCCATGTATTGCTGTTCAGGATCAGTCTGTTGATTTCCTTCTTCTTGTATCCCAGCACTTTGAGCAGCGAAATCGTTCCCTTATTCTCGTCGACCACCAGTCCTGTGACGATGTAAAGGATCACCAACCCCAGTACGAACGCCGAAACGGTCAGACCGTATATCATACCGCCCATTTGGTCAATGAAAGAGTGAAAGCTCGCTTTGATCGCCTCGATCGATTTCGTGCTTTTGATTTCATCTTGCGGAAAGCTCATTGGGACATCGCTGAAAATCCCGACATAGGTGTCCGAAGAGAAGCCCAGCATGGCATTCAACTCGGAGAGAGGCATGAAGATAAACTCCCCGCCGTAGGTGTCCGCAATGTCTTCGATCGTAATCGCATATTTCTTTCCGTCGTCATAGTTATAGAAGCTTACGGTATCGCCGATACCAAGCCCAAGCTTTTGTGCCAGCGGTACGGTGACGATCGCTTTGTCGGCAGCGAGTCTGTTGCCTTTCGCATCGTTCAAGACGATTCGGGTGGAGTTCTCGGGAATTCCCGTAACATAGAAGCTAGTTTCCGCTTCATCGTCCATGACCGCATACATCGCGTTAAATGGCTCGGTTCCTTCCGGCGGCGCCCCCTTCCGGTAATCGGTAAATACATATTCGTATTTTAAATTGTACAACTTGCTTATGCCTTCGTTCAGCATGAAATCGACCGAGCTTTTCATCGTAAGCCCATATTGCAGCAGCATGGTCGCCACAATGACGCCGAACAGCAAGAATACCGTTCTCGAAATACTTCGGAATTGCTGGCGTATTTGAAATTTCGTCGCAAATTTGAATCGATCCAGGCGAAGCGCGCGTTCGATCGCGTTGAGTTTATTGCTCTGGCCGCCCTTCATCAGCTCTGCCGGCTGAGTCTTCAGCACCTTGTTAATAACCAGGATCGTGCAAACGCCAAGCGCTGCAATCGGCAACAGCAAACTGAATAGAAAGATCCCGGGAGCATAGACTACCGGCTCCTTAGGCATCGGGAACGCCGTAAGGAGAAAGTCGAACATGGGGTTCATCGCTAACGCGCCGGCAATCGTGCCGACGATCGCGCCCGCTCCGGCTACGATCATCGGAAATGCGAGATAGTGCGCCAGAAGCTCTTTTTTCCGATAACCCAGTGCATACAGAGTGCCGATGATAACCGACTCGCGCTGAATCAGCCGCCACATCAGAATCCCCGTCAATACGCAGGTCAACAGCAAAATCACGGAGGGAACCATGATGCTTATGTTTCCGAGCAGATTGATTTCCATCGGAATATAGGACACCCTGAAATTTTTGGCGGTGCTTTCCCAATTTATAATTTTGACCCCTTGCTCCCGGACATCGTTTTTCATTGCGGTTTCCTGAGCTTTGATACCCTCGGCGTTGTTGAACTTGACGGCGTAGAAGGAAGTCGCATCGGGAACCGTTGCAAAATCGTCCTTGCCAACGACGGCCAGTCCGAAGGTTTGGGGATCGCGGATCATCTCCTCCTTGGACTTAGCGATATAGATATAGTTGGGCAACGTCATATTTCCGGCATACGTATACTCTTTTCCGCCAATGCGCAGGATGTCGCCCAATTCATAGCCGTTGGTTTTCGCAAACAGCTCGTCGAGAAGAATCTCTCCGGCGCCAAGTTGTTGGCCGCTTGTAACGGCAGGAACATTGACCTGAGCGTTGAAGCTATAAATTCTTAGGGTCTGCCCGGGATGAAGCTCATAATCTGCAACCCCGCTCTGCTCGATTTCGGCGTTGAAACGGCTCTCCATACCGGCAATATCAAGATCGGCGTCAACATAGATTTCGGCATCGCTCATCGCATGGTTGGATTTGAACGCGGAGAAGGTGTTGTCTAAATTCACGGAGACCAGGTTCATCATGACCATCAGCATGCAGCTAACGGCAATCAAAAACATGGAGCCGACATATTGCGCTTTGTTTTCCGAAATCGTTCTTAGTACTTTTTTTACCAGCATCGTCACCACTCAATCCTTTCCGCCGGAACAGGAGACGCATTCGCCAGCTCTTCGACGATTTCCCCGCTTCGCAACTTGAATACCTTGTTCGCCATATCGGCAATCGCCGTGTTGTGGGTGATCATCAAAACGGTCGTGCCGTACTGCGCGTTCACCTCCTGCAAGAGCTGTAGGATGCTGCGGGAAGTACCATAGTCGAGCGCGCCGGTCGGCTCGTCGCACAACAGCAGTTTCGGATTTTTGACGATTGCCCGCGCGATGGATACCCGCTGCTGTTCGCCGCCGCTCAGTTCCCTCGGAAAGCGCCGTTTTTTGTCCTGCAGCCCCACCGCCGCCAACACTTCGTCGATGTTCAGTGACGATCGGCTAATGTTGGAGACGACTTCGATGTTTTCCGCCACCGAAAGGTTGGGGACAAGATTGTAGAATTGGAATACAAAACCGATATGCTCGCGCCGGTAGTCGGTCAGCTTGTCGTCGTTCAACCGCTGCACTTCGATCCCGTCCACGATGACGCTGCCGCTATCGCCGCGGTCGATGCCGCCCAGAATGTTCATCAATGTCGATTTTCCCGAACCGGACGGTCCGAGAATAACGCCGACTTCTCCCTTGTCCAACCGCATTCCGATCCCCTTTAACACTTCGGTTGTAATCGTCCCAGACGTGTAGCTCTTCCTTAATCCCGCGATCTCCATAAACATACGGCTTCACCATTCCCTCCCGGATTGCTTTGCGCAATCCGACATTAGATTTGGACTTCAATCTTCCGCCGTCACCCATGCCTTGACCGCTTCTGCATCCAACCGATACAACGCATTCGAAGGCGCGCCCAATACGCGCTCGATCGCATCCATATAGGCGGCATACGTGACGGTAATGCGTTCCATGCAGTTCTGCGGATCCTGTTCCTTCTCAAGCGAAAGCAATAACTTGGCATGGGTGTTTCCCATCCCTTGCTGCAGAGACAAAATGACCTCGCCGGATTGTTCGGGATAGGCTGTGGTGAAGACGCCTTCCCGCACGCCTTGACGGACAATCTCCGTAAGCAGCGGCGCGCGCTGCTCGCGAACGGCTTCCTCCACTTTTTGCCGGACAATGGCATTCTCGTCGGCATACCACACGCGCCCGAGCTTCAAGACAGCCGCCCTGTTCTCGGACCTCAACCGATCCAATGTATCGAAAAACCCTTGCAGCTTCTCGATGGCGGACAGCTTAGGATCGCGGATAATGGGAAGTAGCGGTTTCTCCGTCTCTTCCCGAATCCGCTCGATGAACGCCTCCAGCACCGCCGGCTTCGAGCCGAAATAGTGGTAAAACGCGCCGCTAGATATCTGCAGCTCGTTCAGAATATCCTGGATCGTCATCCGCTCGTAGCCTTTGACATGGATGAGCCGCTGCGCCGTGTCAAGAATTTCGTTGCGTTTTTTGGCGTATTCCTGTTCATTGATCGTTCGCGCCATGTTTCATCTCTCCTTTTTATTAATAAACCGAGACTCTCTCTATTAATACAACACCACTATACTCCTTTTTGCGCCCGGTGACAAGAGAGCGAAGCACTTCTGTTAGTGGATAATGAAACCGAGTGCGGCTAACACTGGGCTGAACAATTGGCTGGATGGGATATCCCTTCTTGAGTCAGAAACGGATAAGAGCCCACCTCTGGCGCTAACCTTAGGGTGGGTCCTTCTTTTCTCTTGAGTTATTATTGAAGAGGGTAAAACCGCCGATTTCCAATGAATAACGCCACGTACTTTCTTTAGATTGGGAACGTCTTCGTTTCGAGCCCATTAAGGATCGTCAGTTTCGTAAGCGCTTAGGTCCCCGCAGATCGCCTTCAATTATTTGACTTGAATATACATAAAGAAGCCCGCAAAGCAGCTATAAAAATGCCGGTCAACGTATCGTGTACGTCAACCGGCATTTATTACTATGTCGCGAGGTGCGCGCACAACATTTTCTTTATTGGGACGCCTGAGCTTGGAGTACGTTCAACAAGACCGCTACCGCTTCCGCGCGAGTTGTCTGCGCTGTCGGAGCGAAGCGATGATCGCCGCGCCCTTGGAGAAGGCCTCCGTTCACGGCGGCTGCGATCCAGCCTTGCGCCCAAGCCGGGATTTCTCCGGCATCGGCAAATGTCAGCCCGGTCTTCGATCCTTCGGCAAGACCCAGCGCCTTGGCCGCCATCGTTGCGAGCTCCATGCGAGTCATCGTTTGGTTCGCACGGAACGTATTATCTGCATAGCCGGTAATAAATCCTTGATGAACGCCCTTGGCAATATCCGATTTCGCCCACTGCGGAAGAAGATCGGCATCCGCGAATGTGAGCCCGGTTTCTTCGCGCAAGTCGAGTCCTCTTGCCAATAAAGCGGTAAACTCGGCGCGTGTGATCGGCTTGTCGGGACCGAACGTTCCGTCCGCATACCCTTGAACCAAGCCTTTCTGCACCGCATCCGCAATTTTCGCTTGAGCCCAATGTCCTTGAGTATCGCTGAAGACTGCGGTTGTCCGATCTGCCGATTCTCCGATCCGTACGGACTTGCCAATGGCAACGTCTTGCGCCGCGAGCTTATGGTCGACAGCGGTCAAGCTATCCCAACGAACTTCGGTGGCGCCGGCCTTTTTCACCTTAAACGTGAAGCCGCCGATTTCAATATCGCCCTCTTCCCCGGCAATATTGCCCGTCATCGTATGAAGGAAGGTAATCTCTCCGTCCTTCACAATTGGGGAAACGGAGAATCCGGTGAGCTCCGACGCCGCTTCGACCAATTCCAAGTAATCAGGATCGAAGCTTAATTTGACTTCATAGGCGTACAAGTCCCGTACGTTTTTCCCCGTCAAAACCAGCTTCACGGTATCCCCTTCGTTCCAGCTTCCCGATTTCGCAGCGAGATGGAAAGAGGTCGGACCTTGGGCGAAAATGCGTCTAGGGCTATCGCTAGGGCCGGCCATTTTCCGGGCGATCGATGCCAGATCGAGCACGTCGATTTTGCCGTCGCCGTTGACGTCGAGCGCTTTGATTCGATCCCAATCCATGCTTGTCTTGTCATGGCCAAGCAGCTTGGCAAGCTGCTCGAGATCGCTAAGCTTTGCCTTGTTCGCTTCGCCTGCGTTCGAACCGGACGAGCTGCTTGAACTGCCGCTATTGCCCGATCCGGGATCAGGATGCTGCGGCTCTCCGGGTTCTCCCGGTTCTCCGGGCTCGCCGGGTTCTCCCGGTTCTCCAGGTTCACCGGGTTCTTCACCATCGGCTTTCAACTTATAAACGAAGGAAGCCGAAACCGCCTCGATCTCATCGCCGCTAGCGTCCCCGATCCGCGCCCCGGCGATATCGATGCTGCTCTCCGTCGTCTCAGCAACCTTATTGGTGTCAAAAGTCAGCTTGATCAAGTCTTGATTGCCTTGAATCGGCCGGCCTTCGCCGGCGAGAATGAAGCGCAGCTGCCCCGAATCGTTCCGCGTATCGAGAACGGTTACCCCTTCCTGCAACGATTCGGGGGAAACGAACGTTAACAGATTCGCATCGTATTGCAGAGTCAGGTCGTGCGCATACATCTCCTTCATAGCCGACTTGATTCCGTAGGCGATCGTCAACGGTTCGCCGCCCGTCACTTCAACCGGTCCGCTGATTTGCACCGTCGGATGTGTAATCGAGACGACAATGCTTTGCGTCTCTTCGACATTGCCCGCTTTGTCAACCGACCGGTATTCGATCATATGAACGCCTTGCTCTTGAACGGCCAGTTTGCCGTCCTTTACCGTCTTCCACTTGCCTCCGTCGATCCGGTACTCGGTCCGCAGCACGCCCCAGCCGTTCGGATTATCTTCTGCGGAGAAGCGAAGAACGATCTCCTTATAATGTTCCCCTTCGGCTTCGCCGCTTCCCTCTAATTGAACCGTTGTCGTCGGCGCTTCCGTGTCTTTAAGGAGAATGTCCAGATAAGCTTGGTACTTGCCGTCTTCATTTTTGCGGCTGCGGATCTCCGCGTGCAGATCGCGGCCGACTTGCTGCAAGGTTAAGCTGACCGTTTTATTGTCTTGCAGTTTGGTTTGTACAAAAGGCGTTACATTGAATGTCCACCATTGATCCGGCGACGCAAACGCCGTCAGATCGATTCGTTCGCTTGCGCTCGGTTTATTTTTATAGGTGATCGTGTCTTCTTTCCAGCTATCGTCATGTACCTCGAACACGCCGATATCGGATTGCGTTCCGTTGTTGTCTTTGGTTTGACCGTAAACATGAAGCGTAGCTTGTTCAATTTCATCGGCAAGGTGCGAAAGATCGAACTTCAAGAACACGCGGCGGTCGTAGTTCCCGCTTCCGTTGCGAATATTGAGGAATCCTCTCGTTCCGAAGTTCGTATTCTCTTCGCTGCCACCGTTCACGAACGTGTCTTCCGCTACGTTAATGCGGACTTTGGCCGCGTCGTCAGGCTCCAGCGCGCCTTCTTCGGGAAGCTCCGTTTCCGCGTCGGGATCGACTTTCAGCTTTATGACATGGCTGCGGCCTTTCGTTCCTCCCGTGGCAATCTCCAGTTGAACCGACGGAGAGGTCCGCAATACGGTCACGGCCTTATCCTTGGCTAGTTCCTCAAGCGCCACTGCGGCAATTTCCACCCTCACCTTGGATTGCGTTTGCGTCGGATCGGATACGGACACGGTCCATTCGTCGCCTTGCTCCTTCACCATCACCGAAGCGGGTTGATAGGCGCGCACGCGGCCCAACTCGCCCGGCTGCCAGAAGTTGATGCCTGTCAGGCCAAGCTTCGTTTCTTCCACCGCCTGCATCTCTGCCGTATTGCTCAGGACGCGAATGTCCGGATTCTCGCTGTACGCTTGCGTCGCTTCCGGCGACAATGTCGGCAGCACCACATAGGAATACGCGGCGTCCGTCGGTTTCGTGCCATGCTCTACCGCCAAACTGACATAATTGCGCGTAATCGGATCGGCGGGACCCGATACGTTGATGTCTTTCCAGGAACCGGTTCTCCCTTCGCGCAACGCCCGAATATCGGTACTCTCCGGGAAATAGTAGCCGATATCGGCTCCGTCCGCCGTCCCTGCCAGATGCGCCCAGTTCACTCCTTGTAGCTCGTCGGACCAGCCCAACTCGCTTGGCATCGCCTGACCGTTCACGGTCAGCGGATTGGAGCCGGCCGTATTGATCATCCGATTTTCTACAATCGTTTCCACTTGGCGTCCGTCTGTCCGCTCGTCAGGCGTCGTAATACCCGCTCCCAGCGCGACGATTTCATTGTCGAACATAAACCACGACTTCTTGCCGGTCAGTTTGCTTCCGGGCGGAGCCAGGTCCATCCCGGCGATCCCGTACAGGTTGTCCATGGACGAACCGCCGACCCATGTTTTGCCCGTCGTTTTGATCATCGGCCGCTCCACGCCGTCGGACGTCGTGCCCGGCATCCGGTGGGAATCGACCGTCGGCCAGAACGCATCGCGGAATTGCCCCGAATCGCGGTTGTATAAATACGTCATTCCGTCGCCGGTATACCAGCCTCTAGTATGTTCGCCGTTCATTCCTCCCTCGAAGTTGGCAATGCGGGAGGAGGACATGCTAATGCCGAGAGTATAGCCCGGGCGCGAATGAACGATCCGGTCCATCGCCGAAAACTGGCGGTGCGCAATCAAGTCCCCGCGCGGCTTGATCGAAGTGTCGCTCATCAGCTTTTTGAATAAAACGATGTCTCGAATTTGCATGCCTTCGTACATATTCGGCATAGTGCGATCGGAGATGACCCAATCCTTGACCATGCTCTTATAATAGGCGGCTTGTTCCGGGGGAGCGTATTGCGCCAAGCGCAGAATCGTCCATACCGCGCCCCGGGTATTGTTATTGTAACGGGAGACCGCTCTGCCGCTGACCATCTCCATAATATGGCCGCTATAAATGACCGGTTCGAACGAATCGGTGATCCAACTCCACACATGATCGAAATTCGGATCTTCGATCGGCCACGGAGAGCCGCTCAAGACGGTCAACAATTTCGAAATATCCCCCAACAGTACGCTGCCGTAGCTGCCGGTATACGCGATATTATTATGCTGGATAAAAGAACCGTCCTGATAGAAGCCGTCCCCGCTGGTCACATACGGGAAGACGGAACCGATCGCATCGCGCGCTTGCACGATTTTCGCCTCGTCCTGTCCGAGGACCCCCCGCAGCAGAACGGCCAGCGATTTATCCAACAGATTGGCGCCCGTCTCTTTCAAGCCGGGAGCGCCGATCAATCTCTTGGTCGGATCGGGTATAAATCGGTCGATCGTCCGGGTATACCCCGCGATCTGCTCCGGACTTAGATGATCGTACATCAGGGTAACGATATCGGCTAACGAGAGCGGCGAGCCGATCTCCCACTCCCACCAATTGCCGTAATAGCTTCTTGTTTCGTTAAAACGATTCGCGTACATCCAATCCAAGCCCGCGATAATATCGTTCTTTAACTCCTCGTTCCGATATAACGGCGTGCCGGGAGTCGCGAAGGCAATCGCCATATCCTTCAGGCGGTTGTACGATAAGGTGATATGGTTCGGAGCGGTCGTACTGTTATAATCCGCCCAGAGATAGGTACGGTCCGCCGCTTTATTGAGCGTGTCCCATACGCCGCTCCCATCCTCATTCGTGACTTTCCGGGCATTCGCCTCGACCGCATTGCGGATGTCGGCATCGTTAAAGTTGATTTGCGCGCCGCCTGTCAAATAATCGAACCATTTCATCCGCAGCGCATCGAAGTCATTCGCCTGCGGCGCCGCCGCGGCTGCCGGGGCAGCCGGGAAAGACGCAAACATAAGCGAAAAGATGAGCAAAGAAAGGACGCAAAACTTGACGCTGTATTTGTTCACGATGAAATAACACCCCTTCCAATTTCTTTTACTCAGCGATCATCGTTTCGGCAAACCATTGCAAATCGTCCGCATCGATGATGCCGTTGCCGTTGATGTCGGCAGCCATGACCTTGTCCCAATCCGGGCTTGCGGCCGTCTTGCCGAAATGGGCGGCGGCCATCGCCAAATCGCCAACCCCGACCTTGCCGTCCCCGTTCAGATCGCCGACGGTATTCGTAAGCGTAATGTGAATGACGCAGGCTGCGGTAAATGCGCCGTCCTCGGTCGTTACCGTCACGCGAACGCGACCCGGTGTCAAAGCGGTTACCGTCGCTTGGCGGCCGTCCGTCTTCAACGCTGCGATATCGCTGCGATCGATCGTCCACACTACATTGGCATTCGTCGCGTTCTCGGGAACGACGGTCGCCTCAAGATTCAGGCTGTCGCCGACGATGAGAGCCGCTTGTTCCTTGCTTAATTGGACGCCCATGACTCGAACCGCTGGCTTCAACGTCACTTCCAAATACGACTTGTAGACGCCGCCTTCATTTTCTTTACTTCTCACTTCCACCGTCAAATCGGTTTCGCCTTGCAGCGCGATGCTTACTTGCCGATCGGCGGCCATCCGCGCTTTGGCATAGGCGGTAATATCAAATTCGCGCCATTGATTCTCGCTGTCGAACGACACTTTCTCGATCAAACTTCCAACTTGAGGCATGTTATTCCAGATGAGCGTATTTTCTGTCCAAGCATTGCTCTCTACCTCGTATGCGCCAACGGTTTCCGTCACTCCGCGGCTGTCGCTCTTTTTGCCGTATACATGCAGCTTCACCGACTCAATTTCTCCGGAAAGTTTGCTCAAGTCGTATTTTAGGAACGTTTTGCGCAAGTAGTCGTTCACGCCGTTTTTCACATTGAGATAGCCAACACCGCCGAAATTCTGGCCCGCTTTGCTGCCGGCATTGACATATGCGTCTTCCGCTACGTAAACGGTGACTTTCTCCTCTTGACCCGGCTCGGCAGGATCGTCCAATTCCGGCGTTTGGCTCGGATCGTATTGGAATTGAATCGTATGGGTTTTGCCAATCGCGCCTTTTGTGTCAATTTCCAATTTGAGATAAGGCGAGGTTTGGATCACGGTAACGGAAGGGTCCTTCGCGATTTCCTTCAATACGGCTTTGCCGAGGTCAAGCGTTACTTTCTCTTGCTTCTGCGTCGGGTCGGAAACGGCGACAGTCAATTGATCGCCTTGTTCCTTGACCATGATCGAAGCAGGTTGATACGCCCGTACAAATGCCGTACGATCCGCTTCCCAGAAGTTGAAGGCGGTCATGCCAAGCTTCTTCTCATGCACGGCATGAACTTTGCTCGTACGGCTCACAATTTCAATATCGGGATGCTCGCTGTATTGCTCGGTCGCTGCCGTATCCTTGTTCGGCAACAGGACATAAGCGTAACCCCCGTTCTGCGGCGCCATGCCGTGATCGAACGCCAAGCTGAGATAATTTCTCGTGATCGGATCGGACGATCCTCCGTTATTGATCTCGCTCCAAGCGCCCGTTCTCGCTTCGCGTTTCCCCGTGATATCGGCTTTGTCCGGGAAATAATACCCGATGTCCGAACCGGCTACATTGCCCTCCAGGTGGGCCCAACCGATCCCTTTCATCGGCTCCTCCCATCCGAGCGCGTCCGATTTCACTTGACCGTCCAACGTAAGCTTATTCGTGCCGCTGTCCGTCAATTGGCGGTTTTCCACGATCGTCTCCACTTTGCGGTTGTCCGTGCTTGCAATGTCCGAGCCTAACGCCACAATCTCATCATCGAACATAAACCACGATTTTTTGCCATGCAGTTTGCTGCCGATGCTTTTATCCAGCGCAAAATTCATCCCTGCCGCGCCGTACTGTCCGTCAATTGACGAACCCCCGACCCAGGTTTTCGCATTGTAATAAGAGGCCCAATCTTTCGGTGCCGGCGCATAGCCGTCCGTTGTGGTTCCCGGCAGGCGGTACATGTCCACCGTCGGCCAATATTGATTGCTGTATTGAGACAAGTCGTTATTGTACAAGGCGGTCATACCGATCCCGGTGTACCAGCCTTTCCGGTTCTCGTTGTTGCCGAATTCAAACGCCGAGATCCGGTCGGAGAACATGCTGAGCCCGAAACCGAAGCCCGGACGCAGGTGAACGACCCGATCCATCGCGGCAAAATTCTGATGCTTCACCAGTTCCCCGCGCGGCTGATTCGCGGCATCGCGCATGATCGCCTTGATCAGATTCATTTCATAGATCGGCATATTGTCGTAATAGTTCGGGAACGTCGTATCGGACAATACCCATTCCTTAATCATGCTCTTGATCTTGACGGCTTCCTCCGCAGGCGCTCCCTCGGCCAAGCGCGCCAACGTCCGAATGATCGCACGGCCCGTCAGGTGATCGGAGTCCGTCTGGCGGGAGATGCTGCGGCCTTTTACCATATCCATCATCGCGCCTTTATAGATTAACGCCTCGAACGAATCGTCCACCCATCGATACACATTGTTCGCGTTCGGATCGTCCAGTTCCCATGGCGATGCGTTGAACAAATACATTAAATCGGCCATACGCCCGATCAATACGCCGCCGTATGCCCCGGTATAAGCAATATTGGTATGCTGAATCAAAGAACCGTCTTCATAGATTCCGTCCCCGCTCTTCGCGTATTGGAATTCCCCGGACATCGCATTCCGGCCTTGTTCGATCTTGGCGCCGTGCTTGCCGACAACGCCGCGCAGCACAACGACCAGCGCTTTATCAAGCAGGTTTGCGCCGGTTTCCGTAACGCCCGCGTTTTGCACTCTTTTCGTCGGGTCAGGCACGAATCGATCGATGACATTCAAGTATTGATCAACTTGTTCTGCCGGCATCTCTTCATACATCAGTACGAGAATGTCCATGAACGCTTGCGGCGTTCCGATCTCCCAATCCCACCAGTTCGGGACGCTGTTCTTGTTTAAGTTATATTGGTACGTATGCATCCATTCCAAAGCTACGAGGATATCGTTCCGCAATTCCCCCTTTTGGTACACAGCGGTACCTTCGGTCGAATAGGCAAGCGCCATATCTTTGATCATGCCGTACGCTTTCGTGATTCGAGCCGAATCGGCGTTCGTCTTGTCGATCACATCATCCCATAGCGCATTCGCATCCGGCGTTTTGTTCATCCGGTCCCAAATCCCCGTGCCCTCGGCATTGGACACTTTCTCCGATAACGACTGAATATAAGCGGCAACATCCGGATCGGACGCATCCATGGAAGATCCGCCAATGAGTTTGTCGTACCATCTCAGTCTTAGCTCGTCATAGCCGGACAGCGTTTCGGATGACTCCACCGTCACATAAGATTGGGCGCTAACGAGACCGTCCGGCGTCGAGACGGTGATGATAGCGGTTCCGTAATCGAGCGCCGTTACCGTTCCGCCTTCTACCGATGCAATCTCCGAATCGGAAGAACTCCACACGACAGGTTGATCCGATGCGTCCTCCGGCGTGAAGATCGGGGTTAACGTCGCGCTTTGGCCTTTTTCCAAGGAGATCATTTTCGGCTCCAGAGACAGTGCGGTTATGCCTTGGCGCGGTTTCAACGTCACGTCGTCAAACCAAGCTGTCCCCGTCCCCGTTTCGAAAAACGGCTCGATTCTCACATATTTCGCTTCGGCCGGAGCCGCCAGCACCGCCTCTTTCAGCGTCCAGTCGTTCGTCCCGGCCAATTTGGCGGTCGAAGGCCCGTCCCCGACTTTTTCGCTCTTCGTGCTGCCGTCCAGGCCGGCGATGCTTTTGTAAAAATTCGTTCTCACAAATACGCCGCCGCTCGACACGACATCCGCCGTTTTGATCTGAGCGCTGAATTCATATGTATTTCCGCCGGCAATCGGCACATCCAAGCTAAGGCCTGTCCGGTCGTCAGCCCCCAGATGCTCGATCTGTACCGCATAGGTTCCGGAATAATAAACGGTATCGGTCACGGACACTCTTCCTTGTCCCTTGGCCAGCCACGCGCCCCATCCTTGCGGCTGAATCCCGTCTACCCAGGATGCGTTCCCCGTGTAGCCGACATTCTCAAATCCCCCGTTAGGAACGAGATTGACTTCCGCTGCGCCCGCTTCCGCCTCCGCCGCATTCGCGAGCCATGCCGGAAACGCCGGCAGCACATTCAACGTCATACAAAAAAGCAAAACAACGGATATTCTTTTGTACAGCGCTTTCAATAAACTTCCTCCTCCCAGCTTGCTGAAATCGTTTTCCAGACTCCTTACCATGATAAATCGGAGGGCGGAGGGTAGAGCAGGGTCAATTTTTGCCTTCCCGTGAATAATTTTGACTTTTGTGCGGGGATGGAGAAAAGGGGGAGGGTTGTGTAGGGTACTTATCATCCGAGCGTTTTTCCATGATAAAAAGGCTCATGACGTTTCCTAGGGTGGCCATGAACCTTTCATACGACAATGATTCTTATCTCGAAGCTGGTTGCTCCTTCATGAGGCGGCCTGATCAAACGCCCCCCTGCTCGCCCGGCTTAACAGAATAGGCTGCCGGCGGGAAAAGCGTGCGATTGGGGTCAATTTCATATGCGCCACCGTTGATGCAGCAGGCTTTTTTGCGCATAAGGGAGTGACCTCCTTGTATTTCGAGGGCGATCGCGCGAACCTACGCTCTTTGTTGGCGCTAACGAAACTGACAATCCTTATTGGGCTCAAAATGAAGACATTCCCAATCTAACGAAAGCACATATCGCTATTCGTAGGAAATCGGTGGTTTTACCGCCTTTCCCCCCTCAATAACGTGTTTCAGTTTCGTTACAATGAACAACAAGGCGATTTACAGGCTATTAGCGTGTTTCAGTTTCGTTAGCACACGATGGGTCGTCCGCCGCAACCAGCTGTGGGGATTGCCGTACTATGGCATTCCCATTTCTTCTACCGCCCTGCTCCCAAGATGACGGACACAGACGCCGCTATTTGTGACAAACCGCCCGATTTCGGACCGTTTGCGGTCAGGCGATCCGCTATTCGCCACAAAAGCGTAAAAATAACCGCTTCATCGAACGAATAACGGAACCAATGTCCGCCTAAACCGCGAATAAGCGTTTTTGAAGCGAAATAACGGCCGTACGGTCCGATCGCAATTCTCGATGCAAGGCCGCTGGTTTCCGACACAATGGGCGGGAGATAGCCGATAGCAAAACATGCCGAACAGTACGGCCCCCTTGCGAAAAAAGAGACAACCGCCCAAGCGATTGTCTCCCATCTCTATTGCGGCATACCGAAGTTAGGGGTGCCGTCCTCATTCCAAGCAATGACCTTCGCCCTTGCATGCCGGTTCGGGTCATACAGCGGATTGCCTTCGATTTCTTTGTAAGGCCGGGCATGGTAGACCATGACGTCCTTCCCGTTCTCTTGCGTGAAGCTGTTATGGCCCGGGCCGTATTGGCCCGCTTCCTCGTTGCTTACAAATACCGGTTGCGGCGTTTTGGACCAAGCTCCCGCATCCATGAGATCGGCTTCTTCGGACACCGTCAATAATCCCATGCAATAATGATGGTCCGTCGCGCTGGCCGAGAAAGCGACGAAAATGTTGCCATTGCGCTTCAGAACGGCCGCCCCTTCGTTGACCCAGAATCCGATTTGTTCCCACGGATGCTCGGGTGTGGCGATCATGACCTCGTTGCCGGCAATCGTCCATGGGTTTACCATTTTATCGATATACAAATTCGAGATATTATTGCGTTTCTCGGCCCAGATCGCATAACGCGTACCGCGATGCTCGAAAGTGGTCATATCGAGTGAAAAGTCCGTAAAGGCTTCGGATGTCGGATTCTCTTTTTGCATGATGCCTTTCTCGATCCAATCTCCTTCGAGCGGATTCTCAGCGGCGCATTCCAAGATGAAGGGGCGGATCTTCCAAATATCCTCTCGCTCCCCGGCGGCAAAATAAATATACCAACGGCCTTCGATATAATGAATCTCCGGCGCCCAAATGTGCAGGGACATCTCGCCGGATTCGCGGCAATGCCATACCGCCTTCTCCTCGGCGTCCGCCAACCCCTGAATGGATGTCGCCCGTCTTATGATAATGCGATTATATTCCGGCACCGATGCCGTGAAATAGTAGAATCCGTCCGTATGGAGATATACCCAAGGATCCGCACGCTGCTCTATCACCAAATTCTTGTACGTTTGTTCTGCTGTCATCGTCTCATCGATCCTCTCTATCATGTTTTAACGCGACATATGAAAACGAATCACATTCCAGGAATAAGGGTCGACAGCGGTCTCGGCACGGCCGCCGTCAACACGCGCCGCTCCGGCTTGGGCCGGCTGAATCTCATCGGGACGATCCGCCGTATTCACGGCATCCAGCCGCTCATGCTTCATCACAATGTGTTCCACGAATTGGCAACCCTCAAAGTCTCGCAAATCCAATTGCAGCAAGAGAGCTTCCTCTCCCCGATTGACCGCGAACACCGTCAGGTCGCCGGATTCCTCGTTGTAGACAACCGCGGAATCGAGGACCGGTACGTCCGTATACGTAGGGGTATCGTATTTCGGACTGTCTACGATGCCTCGAAGCACCGTGCCTCTGCCAAACCGGGAGATGTGCTGGAACGGATAGTAGGTTGGGTTGCGCCACGCCTTGCCTCCCTTTTCCGTTAGAATCAAAGGTTCGGTATTGACTAACAGCGATTGGCAGGCAATTTGGATACGGTCTGCATGACGCAGCAGGCTAAGCGCCGCGGAACCGAATACGAGCGCGTCTTCCATTCGAAATTTTACCCAATCCAGAGGATGCCCGGTTTGCCACGGAACATATTCCACATCGGGCTCGCGCCAAACGTTCCATTCGTCAAACGATAACTTCATCACCTTATTGCTGCGCTTGACTCCTTTCACATAATCGCAGGTTGCAATGACTTCTTCGATTTGTTTTTCCATCTCGATCGGCATGGCCAAGTAAGACGGTGTGTCATTCGCGCGATTGAACACCCCGATATATTGATGAAGCGAGAGCATATCCGCATATTCATACGTATATTCCAGTACGGTTCGATCCCATTCCGGGAAGGTCGGCATATGGCGCGCGGAACTTCCGACCGCAACAAGCTCAATACTCGGATCGATCCATTTCATCACTTTCGCCGTTTCCCGCGCCAATTCTCCGTATTGGGCCGCCGTTTTGCGGGCGATCTGCCACTCCCCGTCGAGTTCATTGCCCAAGCACCATGTTTTGATCTTGTAAGGATCCTTGATGCCATGGGATTTGCGAAGGTCGCTCCATTTGGTTCCGCCTTCGAAATTGCAATATTCCAAAATATTTTTAGCCGCCTCGATGCCTCTTGTCCCCAGATTGATCGTCATAATCGCTTCCGCGTCAATCATGCGGGCCCATTGCATGAACTCGTTCAGGCCGAATTGATTCGTTTCGATCTGTTTCCAGGCCGGATCGACGACGATCGGCCGCTGCTCTTTCGGGCCGATGCCATCCTCCCAATTGTACCCGGAAGTGAAATTCCCGCCGGGATATCGGACGACCGAGAGATTCAATTCCTTCACCAGGTCCATGACATCTTGACGAAACCCGTGCTCGTCGGCGGTCTTATGATCGGGCTCATAAATGCCGTTATAAACAACGCTTCCCATATGCTCGACGAACGATCCGAACATCGTATCGCTCACTTCGCCAATTTGATAATCTTTGCTTACAATAATGGATGCCTTTTTCATCGTTTCTACTCCACTTCATCTATGATGTATTATTTGAGGCCGGAAGTTGCTATCCCCTGTACGAAATACCGCTGCGCCATGGCATACACCAGCATTAACGGAATCAGAGACACCGTTGCCGCAGCCAAGGTGGCCCCGTATTCAATGGTTCTGCCCCCGACGAACATGGCCAGTCCCGCCGACAGCGTTCTCATCTCGGTCGAGCTTGTCAGCATCAGCGGATAGATCAGATCGTTCCAGTTGTTCATGAGCAAGAAGATGCCCAGCGTGACCATGGAAGATTTGCATAACGGCAGCATAATGTGCCAGTAAATTCTGAATTCATTCAACCCGTCCACTCTTCCGGATTCCTCAAGATCCTTCGGCAAGCCTACGAAGAAGGACCGCATTAAGAAAATGCCAAAGGGACTGGCCGCTCGCGGAAGAATCAGGCCCCAATAGGTGTCCAGCATGCCGAACTTGTAGATCTGAACGAAC
The DNA here is from genome assembly GCF_018918005.1 of Paenibacillus sp. MSJ-34. Classification (GTDB taxonomy): domain Bacteria; phylum Bacillota; class Bacilli; order Paenibacillales; family Paenibacillaceae; genus MSJ-34. The sequence goes on from NZ_JAHLPR010000049.1 coordinate 45,379, forward strand.
AATGGAATCATCAGCACCTGGAAAGGAATCATCATCAGAATTAACACCAGGGTAAAAAGAACTTTATTCCCTTTAAACTTGATCCGGGCAAACGCATACCCTGCGAGCGAATCGAAAAACACCGACAAAACCATGACGCCTCCGGAAAAAATGACGGTATTTTTCAGAAAATCGAGCAAAGGGATCCGTTCCCAAACTGTAATATATTGCGAGAACGTATAGCTGTCCGCAAAGAAAGTCGGCGGAAACTTGATCAACGACTGTTCGGTCTTAAACGAAGAGATCAAGATCCATAGAAAAGGATGAAGAATAAGGATCAATAACGCGATGGCGATGACGGAACCTACGATTTTTTGCCACGTCGGTCTTTTCATGTTGATAGCCCCCTAATGCATGTCCGTTGTTTCTTTGCTTTGGAAATAGCGATTCATCGCAAGCGTAACGATCATGATCACAATCAAGGTCATCACGGAAATAGCCGACGCGTAGCCGAGATCGTACGGCGCCGTCTGGAAGCCGCTCTTGTAAATGTAGGTCACCAGGGTTTCGGTTTTGCCCATTGGCCCGCCTTGCGTGGTCACGAAGATTTGGTCGAATACTTGCAAGGCCATAATCGTTGCCGTAACAACGCTGAATCCGAGTGCGGGAATAATCGACGGGATCGTAATGTTGAAAAATTGCCGAAACTTCCCTGCCCCGTCCAATTCGGCGGCTTCGTAATACGATCCGGGGATTGTCTGAATGGCAGCGACGAGAATGACCATGGTATAACCGAAGTTACGCCACACCGTCATGAAGATGACCGCAGGCATCGCCAGATTCGGATCCCGCAGAAATCCCAAGCGGGGGAATCCGAGCTGGGTCAAATAATGCGTGTATAACCCGATCTGCGGATCCAACAAGAACGACCACATGATCCCGATGGCCGTCAACGAACAAACAAACGGCAGAAATAAAGCGGATCGAAAAAATTTACGGAGCCGAGTGTTGCGCGAGACGAATACGGCAGCCACTAGAGACAGAGCAATTTGGAAAGGCACTTCCAGAACCGTAAAATAAGCCGTATTAAATAAAGCGCCCCAAAACTTGCTGTCGCCCAGCATGCGCTGAAAATGAGCGAGACCGATAAAGTCCGCGGACTGCATAAAGACGTCCATACGGAGCGTGCTGATCGCAATCGTCGATATCAGCGGAATGAGCATAAAGATGAACAAAATAAGCATGGCAGGAGCAATAAACAAGTACGCGGCCCGTTCCGGCTTATTCAACAATGACGCGGTTTTCACATTTGATTTCATACGTTTCACCTGCTGACTTCTCGGGGCCAAGCCAACGAGTCCGTCAGCTCGGCCGCCCCTGGTTTATTGTTCGGATTTCAGCAATTCGTCGATGGTATCCGATGCTTTCTTAAGGGATTCCTCCACGTTCGCTCCATTCTCCACCGCTTCGATGAGCAGCAGGAGCACTTCATTGTTAATACGGTCTGCGCTAATTAACCCTTGCAAGAACGGACCTGCCGCGTCGCCCATATCGGCCATCGTCGATATAATCGGATTCGACTTCACCTCGGGATCCTCGACGACCGATTTCAAGTAAGGAGGAAATCCGTTGCTAATCGACCACTTCTTCGCGATTTCCGGAGAGTTCCAATAGTTGATAAAATCATAGACCGCGGCTTTCTCCGCTTCCGATGTCCCTTTCGGCACGCCGAAGCCGATCCCGTCCAGTTGCGTAAATTGCGTCGCCGAACCTGCAGGGGGCAACGCAATGCCGAAATCGATGGAACCGCTTTGCAAGGCCGGCACCATCCATGGCCCGTTCATATACATCGCCATCTGCCCGCTTTGCATCATCTTCTCTAAATCCGCACTGGACGAACCCACCGGACTCACTTTTTTATTAACCACCAGATCTTGCAGCCATGAGAAGGTTTCCAAGTTTTCCGGCGAATACAATGTCGATGTTCGAGTCGCGTCGTCCACGACCGATCCTCCGTTGCCAATGATCAGAGAAGCGTAATATGGCGCCACTCCGCTCACAGGCAACCCTAAGCCGTATTGGTTCTTGGACGGGTCGGTTAATTTCTCGGCATAATCCGCCAATTCTTGCAAGGTGGCAGGGGCTTTGTCAGGATCCAATCCCGCATCCTTGAACATTTGCTTGTTCCAGAATAAGTAGAGCCCGTTCATTTGCATCGGAAGCAGGTAGGGTTGTCCATCCTTCGCCCCGAGCTCGAGCGCCCCGTTCACATAATCGTCGCGGTTGGCGCCTGTCGTATCGAAGAAATCGCTTATGTTTTGAAACGAGCCGTTCTGAATAAACGGAGTGGCCGCACCGCCGATTACAGCGACAAAGCTGGGCGCGGTATCGGTGGATATCGCGACCGGAAGCTTCTGATTGAGTTGAGCCCACGGCATCACATCCATTTTGATTTCAACCTTGCCTTTATTGGCTTCGTTATAGTCGTTCACAATCTGCTGCAGCAGTTCCCCGTCCGGACCTGTGAATCCGTTCCAGAAGGATAGCGTGATTTTCCCGGATGAGGATTCCGAACCGTTGCCGCTTGAGTCGGTTTTCCCGTTGCCGCATGCCGATAACACGATAAGTAAAATGGCCAAGCTCATTGATAAGAAAATGCGTACTTTTTGTTGCCGCAAATGATGTAACATTCGTTTCCCTCCAAAATGGTTAGTTATCACCGGAATTCGCTTACTGGACCGCCAAACTTCAACTTCACGTCGGAAGATCACCACCTCCTGCATTGGTGAACGCTTTTCTTTTAAATCGATTTAAATTTTGTTTAAAAAAATTTCTTATACTTTTACATGCGATGTACTGGATTCGCGAACGACGATCTCGGCAGGGATCGTCGTTTGTTTCGCGCCGACCTCTTGCCCCGTTAACAAAAGGATCATCTTGGTAGCGGCGACTCGGCCGATTTCACGCAACGACTGATGAATCGTTGTTAAAGCCGGCGTCGTCATCGAAGCCATCTCCATATTATCGCAACCGACCATTGCTACATCTTCCGGAATTCGGATCCCGGCCGCATGCAGCGCTTTCATCGCGCCGATGGCCATGCGATCGTTGCCCGAGAAGAGGCCGTCAAAGGAAACGCCGCGCTTCAGCAATTCCCGGATGGCAGCCGCCCCGGATTCCATGGTGTAATCGCCGGTGACGACCAAGGAAGGATCATACAGCACTTTATAGTCTTCAAGCGCTTTCTTATACCCTTCCAGCCGGTCTATGCTAACCTGGTATTCCAGAGGCCCTGTAATATGGGCGACGTTCCTTCTGCCTGCTTGCAGCAGATGTTCGGTCGCCAGGTAGGCGCCGCCGAAGTCGTCGCGTTCGACGGTGATGACGTCGTTATGATGCCATCTTCCCAAGTAAACCACCGGAAAACCCGATTCGACAATCCGGGAGATATTGCTGTCATTGATCGATGCGGGCCATAAAATAATGCCGTCCGCACGCCGGTTCATCATGATTTTATCATAGGCGGCTTGTTCGTCTTGTTCCGTTGGCGCGGTGGAGACCATTAAGTAAAATCCGTTCTGAACGAGCACCTCCGTGACCCCTTCGAGGAGCTCTACGAAATACGGATGCGAAAATGCGTTGTGCGGCGTATTGGGAAAGATTAATGCGATCGTTTCCGCTTTCTTCGCCCGCAAACTTCTTCCGATCTCGTTCGGAACATAGTTTAACCGGCGAGCCGCTTCTTCTACCATTTGTCTTGTTTTCACGTTCACTCTAGGATCGCCGGCAAGCGCCAATGAAGCGGTTGCAGGGGAAACGCCAACAATTTTGGCCAAATCCTTCAGCGTGAGACTTCCTTTTTTCATAGACATTCCAAGGCACCCTTTATCATTTAAATCGATTTAATTAAACCAATAATAATACGTTTACATTGTTTCGTCAATAGGGATTTTCAATGTTACGATCGCGTACCGGGAGAGATCCCAGTGACGTACCTGTGTTTAGCGCTAGACTTTTCCTTTTCATGACACCTAGCCGATCCGAACATCTTCATTTCTGTGTAAAACAGCTGGCTTTTTCAAATTTGAGCAATCATGGAACAGGCCATAATCTTTCGAGAGCAAGATTATGACCTGTTTAAACATTTTAATTATTGATTTTCATAAATCCACCCTTTTACAGCCACTCCAGAGTTATCACTTGGATTTTTTACTTTAAGGTAAACCCCACTAGGTGGCTTATTCGTGTTTGACAATGTTAAAACTTGATAGAATGACTCCTTCGCATATTCTGGTAGTTCTGGATAGTATCCAGTTTTGATGCTTTCTCCCAACACATCATCACTAAATAGACCCTTTTTTACAACTTGATATACAGCAGTAACCGAATCCTGAAAACCAGGTTTGTACTGATATCCCGATATGCCTATTTTAAGATCGGTCATATCAAACTTATCACTGTATGTTTTACCACCTTTGGATAGCCATTCATCATAAGAACCCAGGTAAACTGATGCTTGGGGCGATATCATACCATCATTCATTATTTGGGAAGTATTACGATGTGAAAATCTTTCTGATTCTATTTTTTTTCTAACTAGATCACTCATCGTCTCTTGACCATCGAGCAACAATTTCCACTCCCCATCTTTTTTAATAACCGGGAGTAAAACTCTGTTAACCTCGTTATTCTCTTTGCGAATCAATTTCAAAGTTACAGTGAATGAAGAGTCAGAATTAGAAACAATACTTTCTAAAGAAGCATTTGAAAATGGATCTGTACTTATAGCCTCCTGATACTGCTCGATTTGTTCGTTGATCGATTCGAACCTAGTGTCAATTACCCAATTCACAGCTTCAGTAACATCACCCATTTGAATTGCATTAATGTAGTTGTTTACAGACTGCTTTGCCATTTCTTCTTCATTCACTGAATTCGCATTTACAGCGGCCGGGAATACGGAGAGAAACATTAAAGGTATGATGATGAATGTCGTTTTTATTCTTCCAAAAAACATTGAAATTTGCATTATAATTTTCATCCTCTCTTTTTTAATTAATTTCACCCAAGTAGTCCATGATCAAGTCTACAACCTGCCCTCCTTACCAAATTAGTTAAAATAGCGACTAAGTATACTCTATTCACATTGGTAATCCCTCCCTTTTATAAATTCTCCTAAATAATAACATATTTACCTATGAAAATCCACAATATACCATAGTATGTAAAACACTCGAAATTATAAATCCAACTGTAATGAATCATTGTTCTTTCCGGTTCATCTTCGGTCAAGGATTAAACCAAGCAATATTTATAAAGATATTTGATATAATGAATTCAAAGCACATTTGACTGTTAAATAAAGGAGAGTCTAATGTATGAGCAAAATGTCAAACGGGAAATTAGAAAGACTTGCGGTTAACGCTATCAACGCAGAAGCAGATAAACCCTCCTCTTACCTTATTAAGCTTCTCGGAATTCACATTCCGTTGCAGACTCTAGCTTCCTAGCTAGGGTCTTCTATTGTTTCACCCCCAAACATGGGGTGCGAACAAACATTCCTCTTGACTTTTCAAAATCACCCCAATAATCGCCGAGAAGGCTTTTTTTATTTCTAATGAATTGGGTGATTTTCATGAA
>NZ_JAHLPR010000050.1 GCF_018918005.1 Paenibacillus sp. MSJ-34
ATTGATACACCAAAAAGCTTTCGACCTATGATCTGCCCATATTAATTACCCCAAAAACGGATACAGTTTGCAACTCTATTTTCATTTATGGCGATGGTCGTCAGGCCATGGGGGATTTGAATGAAAATAAGGCTAAATCTAGAATTTTTTGCGAACATGATCATGCATCTATTAATCCGTTTTTAATAGAAACCGTTGATATAAGAAACGCAGCGCGATGACATGCACGGCAATGCCGGTGCCTCCGCAAAGGGCCAATACCGGTATTGTCAAAGCCTTCGGCGTCATGCCGCCGGCCAGAAACGTTCTCGGAACCCAATAAGCCGGGACGATTCCGGCGAGCAATTGCCATGGCAAAGGAACAAAGTAGGCGATCGCAGGCAAAAAAACGATCAATCCCGCTCCTTTCGACCAGGCCAGGCCTTCCACTTTGTTCGATGCGCAGGCGGCCAACAATAAGGCGATTAACGGAGCTTCCATCGCCAGCATGGGAAGCGTCGCAAGCAAACTCGCGGTCTGCGCCGGTGCAAGGGAAGCTGCGAGCAGAAACATGCCGCAATAGAGGACGGATAATACGATCGGGAAAGAGAGACGGTACAGCAAGTAGCCCGACTTGGAAAGCGGCGTGACGGAATAATAGGCGATCAGGTTCTCGTCCCGTTCGTCCAGCATCATAAATCCGGCGAGCACTCCTAGAATAAGCGGAATAAGCAGCATCGCAAAGCTGAGGATCAGATTGTAATAAGGAGCCAGATCGAATCCGGCTTCGCGCTGCAGCAGCGCTGCCGCGAACGGAATGCCGAACCGGACCGCCAATATAATAAGCATCGGAGCCAGCAAATAAAAAGCGAGCATCGGATCGCGCGCAATTTGTTTGACGTCTCCGCGAATAAGATGAAGGAACCGATTCATTTGCCGCCTCTCCTTTCGTTTCCGATTTTTAAAATGATGAACTTGCGGAATGAATGCCAGGTCCATAGAAATGCAATCGCGTTCCAGCCTGCCAGAAGCAGGAGGCCGTACGCCAATTCGCGCCAATCAAGCGGCGAGAACGCCGTACCGAGCAGCAGCAACGACGCTTTCGCGGGCAAAACGGCAAATAGCGGACTTGTCCATACACCCACGGTTTCGAAGAGCGGCAGGACGAAAACAAACGTGTACAGCGTAGACATGAAGAAGAAACCGTTCAACGTCTGGCATCTTACCGCCAGTCCCATACCGATCAAGGTAAAGAAAAAGGAAGTAAGCGCAACGCCTGTCACATACAGCAGCAGATTCGTATGAAAGCCGAAGGCGCCGACATGAACCGCATAACTTGTAACGACGGACAAGAGGGTAAGGGACAGCGTTTTCGACACGATATATTCCGCCGGACGATACGGCGTAACGAATAAATTGTCGTAGACGTTCTGCCCTTTCTCCAGCAGCACGAGACCGCCGATAAAGAAAAAGCCGAGCACGCTCGGATCGGAAAAGGTTATGAGAATGCTTGCCGTTTCCTTGTACTCCCGAGGCATGAGTCTCAGCAAAACGATATAGGCGGCGCTGATGAACAAATAAGCGTAATAGAAGCCGTGCCTGAACTGCAGTTTCATATCGTAAACGAAAGCCGACGCCAATCTCATCCCAAACTCCTCCCGGTCACTTGAATAAAAATATCTTCCAACGAAGCTTCTTGCGTATGGATCGTCTCGACCCGTTTCGTCCGCAGCATATCGAGAAAATGCGGATCCGTTCCGATTCCGTCCAGATGGAAATCGGCGCTCCGCAAGCCTTCGCCTTCCCGGTATTCGACGCGCAGCCGTTTGCTGCCGCGCTGCACTTTCAACGTCCGCGGCGAATCGATCAGACTGATTCCGCCGTCGACGATAAATGCGACGCGATCGCAAATTTCATCGGCCGCGCTCATATTATGCGTCGTGATCAGAATTGTTTTGCCCTCGGACTTTTTGGCCATGATCAAATCCTTCATCTTCCTTGCGTTGACCGGGTCGAGTCCGGATGTCGGTTCGTCGAGAAACAAAATATCCGGTTTGTTCAGCAGCGCCCGGCAAAAATTCAGCCTCATCTTCATGCCTTTGGAGAAATCGGATACTTTCGTCTTGGCAAATCGCTCCAGATCGACCATGGCGAGCAGCCGCTCGGGTTGTTCCGTCTCCCCCTTGTACAGGGAACGGAATAAATTCAAATTTTCCAATGCCGTAAAACGGTTGTAAAAATTGGGGAATTCAAAAGCGACTCCGATGTTCTCGTAATAATCGTTCGTGACCTCGCGCAATTCGCGGCCCATCACCCGAACTTGCCCCTCATACCGTTTCAGGATGCCGATCAAAATTTTTTGCGTTGTGCTTTTGCCGGCGCCCGACGGGCCGAGAAAACCGAAAATTTCCCCTTTGCCCATCGAGAAATCGAGCCCTTTCAGCGCAGGTTCCGTTTGCCCCGGATACGTATAATAAAGCCGTTCGACCTCAATCATGGCGCTGAGCCTCCTCCTTAACCAAGCCGCTGGCGACCAGTTCAATGAGCAATTCGATCGTTTCCTCGTAACGTTCTTCGCCGATTTGCCTTTTTTGCATGGCCAGAAGCACGATGGACCGGATCAGACTGACGATCGTTTCCGGATTGCGGGCCGCCATCCACCCTTGTTGCTGTCCGCGCACGATCAGCGGCACGAAGAAAGCCGAGTCGTCCGTAAACAACTCTTGCAGTTTATCTTCCGGCAGCTTGCGAAACACAGATTCCATCGCATCCTCGTCGTATATTTGGCGGATGAACGGATTTTCCTCCATCACGGCAAACGACCGCCGCAAAAATTGTTTGAACATTTCTCTCGTGATATGGTCCTGCGCGAAGAAACGTTCGATCAGCTGCGACCGAATGACGCGTTCCTCCTGCTGCAAAATTTCGCAATACAGTTCTTCTTTTGAACTGTAAAACAAATAGAACGATCCTTGCGCGATTCCGACCGCTTTCGTTACGTCTTCGATGCTCGTCTTTTTTAATCCTAACACGGCGAACAGCCGCCTTCCCTCGTCCAGCAGTTTGTTGCGGATCGCTTCCTTTTCTTTTTCCGTAAATTTCGGCATAGGATCGACACCTCGTTTATTTTGAATTTATGAATAATTTATTTTTATATTCATAATATACGCCGGCATTGTCGATTTGTCCAGAGCCACATGAAGTTATGGTATAATGACGTTGACGTAAAAACGAATTGAAAATCGACGAAAAGAGGAATACATATGGATATGACAACGTTATTATTGCGGCATCGCATCGTCGCCATATTCCGCGGCATTGCCGCAGAACAGGCGGATATGGCGGGGCAAGCTCTCGTAGACGGCGGCATTGCCCTAATGGAAGTGACAATGAATACGGAAGGAGCGCTGCCGATCGTTTCGCGCTGGCGCGAGCGCTTTGACGGGCGCGCCTATATCGGCGCAGGCACGGTGCTGGATGAGGAAATGGCCCGGGAGGCGGTCGCCGCCGGCGCGCAATTTCTCATTTCTCCGAATTTGGACGAGGCGGTGATCGCATACGGCTTGGAACGGGGGGTCGACGTATGGCCGGGCGTAATGACGCCGACGGAAATCGTTCGCGCCTGGAAAGCGGGGGCGAAGGCGGTCAAGCTGTTCCCGATGGGGGCGCTCGGCCAATCCTACTTGCGCGAAGTTCGAGCTCCTCTGAATCATATCCCGATGATGGCGACCGGGGGAGTCGATTTGCATAATATTGCCGATTTTTTCGCGGCGGGGGCGGCCGCAGTCGGTCTCGGCAGCAAATTGGTCAACGCCGAATGGCTGGCGCGCGGCGATTACGAGCGATTGACGGACAACGCGCGGCAGTTTGTCGAGGCGGCGGGACGCGCCTAGAGGCTATTCAAAAAGTTTTTGAACACATTTTTAGCGTTCGTTCATAAAAAGTTCAAAAAAAATAATAGAAAATCCGGTAACTTTCTCCAATGCGATACGTTTTACTTTATAACGAACTATGAAAGCGTTTGCTTTCGAAGCGAGGAGAGGTTGGTTTGAACCGGAAACAGATGCGCAAAGCGATGATGAAGAAATCGATGGTAGCGGCAACGCTCACCTTTTGTTTAGTGCAGCAGGCGGTTGCCGCGGAGGCGGCCCATTCCGAGACGGTAACGGCGCAGTCCGGCCCAAGTTTTGCGGAAGTATCCGTCATGTCGGGAACCGCAACGAATTCGGGCGAAGGAAGCGCCTCCGTTTCAAGCGGGACGGCGATAAGGCAAGCGGAAGCGATCGATATCGCAGGCGGGTTGAATCCCGCGGATGCCAACATTTCCAAGGACGAAGCGGTATCGATTCTGCGCCGGCTGTTTCCGCATCTGCAAGACGCGGAAGTCGACCGGGCGGAATTCGGCGATCCGCACTCCAATCCGCCGAGCAACGAGAAAGTGTGGACCATCCAATGGTCTTATCGAAGCGGCAATTCCGGCATCGGCTTCAATAGCAGCGTCGATGCGATGACCGGCGAAGTGCTGCAAGCGAACATTGGCAATTTGCTCGAACTGAAATACGGCAAAATATACGAGCCGCCGCAAATGACGCGGGAGCAGGCGCTCGAGAAAGTGAAAGCGTTTATCGCGAAAGCTTCGCCTACGATAAAGCAAGATCAGTTATCGGAAGCCAATGTTCAATATCCGGACGAGCAATCGCTGTTTGCGCCCGCGAAGTATTATTTTCGCTTCAATGTACAGGTGGACGGCGTTTCCTCGGATAACGAATCCTTATCCGTGACGACGGACGGCAACGGCGAGGTAACGGATTATTACCGCAGCCGCTCCGAACTGCCCTATCCGAGCGCGAAGCCTGCAATTACGCAACAGCAGGCGGATCGGATCTTGGCGGACCGGCTTGTCATGGAACTTGCCTACGTTCCGGTTTACCGTGACGGGGCGCTTCAGTCCTACATGCTTGCATACCGCCCCGCGGCAAACGGCTATCAAATGATCGACGCGCAGACCGGCAAACCGGTCGCCGCGCCTGCGGGGGAACAATGGGAGCATGGCGAAACGATCTATAAGCGGGTGCCGAGAACGGACGCAACGTTCATTCCGAAAACGGGAGGCGTGGCGACAGGCGACGAAGCGGTCAAGCTCGTGACAGATGCGGCAAACGTTCCGGATGGAATGCAGTTGCGCCATTCATCGCTTACGTCGAGCCGGGGCGTCAAGAATGAACGAATGTGGCTGCTGACATGGGCAAACGAGGAGAATCGGGCGATGCCGTTCGGCGGCGACCGGTTCACGGCTCAAGTCGACGCGGATACCGGCCGCGTGATTCGATTCGGCACGGAACGCTTCCCGATGCCGGGAGTGAGGAGCGAAGGGGAATCGAAACAGCCTGCGGGACAAACCGTTACGCAACAACAGGCGGAGCGAACGGCGATCGAACTGGTGAACAAGCTGTATCCGAACGCCGCGGAGGCGTTGAAACTGGCGTCTTCGCCGCCCGCCTACATGAAGAACGGCGATAGCGACGATTATTTATTTTATTTCCAACGTTTCTATAACGATGTTCCGGTTGACGGCGATACCGTGACCGTCGGCATCTCCCGTTCGGGGGCGGTACGGAGCTATTCCGCGGAACGGACCGGGATGCTGGAGCATTGGGCGGAAGGGCAGAAAGCCGCCGTAACGGCGGAACAGGCGCTGCAAACGTATCGGGAGCAAGCGGTAATGGAACTGCGCTATGCCCGGTTCGGCGGATATTACGGAACGGACGGGAAGGAGCTTAAACCTTCTGTGAAGCTCGTATATGATATGAAATTCAAAGATCGGGACCGGTCGTTTATTGCTTATATTGATGCGAACAACGGGAAATTGACGCAGACATGGTCGATTCCCGGCGGCGGTGCGAAGGATGCCGAACAAGCGGCCAAAGATATTGAGGGGCATCCTTCCGAGAAGGCGTTGACCAAATTGCTGCTTCACGGCATTTTGACGCCGGACGAACAAGGGCGTCTGCAACCGGATCGTTCTATTACATACGGTGAGTGGCTGGCGATCATGTCCAAAGTGGTAAATCCCTATTACCAGTCTCTCTATCCCGGTATGAATGAGGCTCCTTTCGCCGATGTTGCGCCGGAAAGTCCTTATTTTGCGGCTGTGAAATATGCGATTCAAGAGGGTTGGCTGGCCGAGGACCGCAATGCCCAATTGCGGCCTGAACAAGGGGTAACCCGGGAGATGCTGGCCGTCTCGCTGGCCAAAATCGTAAAGTACGATAAATTATCGCAGTTTCTGGCCGATGACAAGACGGTCGCGGAGTTGAAGGACGCTTCGTCGATCGAACGCAAGGGAGCGGCGGCGCTCTCCCTCAAGCTCGGATTGCTGCAACCGAAGGACGGGAAGTTCGAGCCTCAGGGAACGGTAACCCGCGCCGATGCGGCGGAGATCGTCATGCGCCTGGTCGCCTTGCAAGGGAAGATCGATACGGCGATCGGCAGATAAACGGAAGAAGGCTGTACCGCGCATGGTCAATGCTGATGCGGTGCAGCCTTTGTTAACTTGTTTAGTGGAAGCTCGTCGTCATGCGTTTAGCGGTAAAATCTGGAGCAAATAGGTTCTCATCGCGTAAATCGCGAAAGGTAACGGTATTTTCCGGAGCTAATCTCGAGCATTTCGGCGAAAATGTCGATTTCGGAGAAATTAGCGGTAGATTTTCCATGTAATGTGGCTGAAGAGGGGCAGTCGGGAATATTAGCGCCGGTTTTTGGAGCTAACTCCCAAAGAGGCCTCCTATTCATGCTGCGTATGTATGCGACACAGGAAACCTGTAAAAACGGCGATATGCGAGAAATTGCGGCTCGTTCTCTTCCGGAGGCGGGCTGTATTTTTTTGCTTAGGAGGAGTTCTTTTGTCAAGCACAGTGGAGCATGTAAAAATTTTCGGAAGCATGTAAAGATCTTCTGTATTTTGCCGCGCCGGAACTCATTATGATGAAGTTGGTTATGCAGGATTGATGGAACGACCGGCAAACGGAAGCTACTGGGGGTTAATCGGAAAGAATTTTCTTGAAAAGGAGGGGGAAATGGAAATTTAATCGGAACCGTTTTCATCCTGATGGAACGGTTCGCAGACATGCGTCTAAGAAGAATCTGACAATAAACCGGTAATGGAGGTCTTATTCATGCTTAAAAATGCGTTTCAAAAATGGACGTCCGCTGTCTTATTCATTTGTGTGATGATAACGACGATCATTCCAACCGCGGCGGCGTACGGGGCGGAGGAAGGCGGCGGCGCCGGCTCGCTTTCGCTTGAAATCGCGCAAAGCCAAGTCAATGGCGAATACGCGCTGAATCTGTCGGAGGTCGGCAATGTAGATTGGCTTCATCTTAAAGGGGATGGCGCAGGGAATGTCATTCAGATCAAAAAAGCGGGCTCCAACTCCGTTACATTTAGCGTATATGGAGAAACAGCGGTGGAGGGGAAACCGAACCGGGGCGGCGACGCCAACTATATATCGTACTCATGGAGCGACGGTATGCCGGGATATGAAACAGGCGTTAAAGACACAGGATTCGGCGTGTTCTTTCCCGAGCGGAGCAGGGATGCCGGACCATATGAAAATGTGGGCTGGGATTTTACAGTAGCGCCGCAGCCGCAGGATACGACGATCGTATTCGGCTTGGGAATGTGGAACGCCAAGATTGATCTGAACTTCTATGCGGAGGATTCTCTTGTAGAAACGAAGCAAATTAGCGCCGGCGGCACTTCGCAAGTGTACCAGTACCAAATGAAAGTGCCTGCCCATGTAAGCGTCAAAGTGGAGGGCCGGCAAACGGAAACCATCGCGAAGTACGGCAACATCACGTTCTCCGGGCTTGCGGTCGGCACTGGGGAAGTTGTGGACAAACTGCCATTGCGGAACGAATATAATGCGGTGAAAGATATGGTTCAACGTCTCTATACGGACGAATCATGGCAAGCGTTCGTCGCCGCAAGAGAACAAGCCAAGACGATATTGGAAAAAGCGGATGCAACGCAAATCGAAGCGGACAATGCTCTCCGTGATTTGAGGCAGGCCAAAGCCGCGCTCGTTAAAAGAGAAACGAATATTATGGTCGATTATACGGGCTCGTGGAAAGGCAATTACGCTTTCGGCAACGTGAAAGATCAACGGGACCGGTATCAGACGTTCACACCGAAAGAAAGCTTTGAGATGGAATACGTTCAAGTTCGCGTGATGCCGGAATACGGCGCGAACGATCTCATCGTAGCTCTCTACGCCGTCAATGATGGCGGAATTCCCGAGGGCGCGCCGCTTGCGCAAGCCGTCGTGGACAGCGCCGCGGTTGCAAGCGATGGGTTGACAACGGCGAAATTGAGTTACTCTCTCGAACAAAATCAACGTTATGCCATCATCCTTTCGCAAACGAATCCGGTAAACGGCAAATATCAATGGGTCGTAACGAACAAAACGGAAGACTCGGAGAACGAATACTTTGGCAAGACGGTATTTGCAAACGGGTCGGCGCGGTTTGTTCCGGAAGCGCACCTAGGCACCGGAATATTGCGGATCGTCAAAAAATCGAACCTGGATAAAAGCTCGTTGGAAGCGTTAATAGAGGAACTATCCCGCTATAACCGAAAATTTTACACAGCACAGTCCTGGTCGGCACTGGAGACCGAGCTGGCCCGCGCCAAAGAGGTGCTGCACGATTTTGACGCCGAACAGACAGAGATTGACGCAGCCTTCTCCGCCTTGCAGGCCGCATTCGATAACTTGTCGGTAAGCGGCGGCTTGGACGGTTTTGCCGAACAAATCGCCGCCATCGAAGGAGCCGTTGTGAAAGGCTATACCGAGGAGTCTGTGTATACTTTGAAACTTGCCGTCGAAGCGGCGAAATCTCTGGGGACCGATGCCTCCGAACAAGAGAAATTGCAAGCCTACTCGAACGTATTGAATACGCTGGACCGTTTGCAGGTGTCCGGCAAATATCAATATGAAACGAACAGGAAAATGACGGCTGCGTTCGGATTTGAGGGAGATAAGAACGCGTCGCTCGCTTTCCTGGACGGCTCGTACCAAATCGGGGGAGCACGGCCGCAGCAGCACGGGCCTGTCGCGCCTATGCAAATGGTTACCTTCGGCGTGACGGATACCGACCATATTTCATGGTATAAAGCGGAAGGCTATCTGCCGGTATTCGTCAGCGAATATACGAAGGACGACGTGAAGTACAAGATTGAGAGCTTCGGCAACAAACACACGGTCGAGGGCAAGGATTATGTCATCGATTATTCCAGAGTAACGGCAACGAATCTGTCGGGCGAGAAAAGATTGTTGCCGGTCGTTTCCGGCAATTTGATCCCTTTGAACGAACATGCGAACCGCACCTTTGTCATGGAAGCCGGGGAAACCGTGGTACGCGACTATGCTATCGAAGCGGATAAATACGAATACTTTGACGAAGGCGTAACGAAGTTTACTTCGCTAACTTCGGATCAAGTGGCGAGTCAAGGCTCATTCGACGATAACTACCAATCCATGAAGACGTATTGGGTAAATAGGCTGTCCGCATTGGTAAGCATCGATCTGCCCAACAAAGAACTTGTCAATGCGTTTAAAGCGGGCTATATCGATATGATGATTATTAAGGACGGCACCTATCTGCATGTCGGCGAGAACGGATATGCGAGATTATACTCCCACGATACGCTGGGGATTTTGGTGCAGCTGCTTCAAAGCGGAGATTTCCAATACGCGAAACAGTATCTGGAGAGCATCCCTTTGACCGGAGGAATCAATATCGAGACCGGCGAGATCGACGGCAACCTGTATTGGGACGCCAACTGGAAACTGGCTTGGGCCTATGCCGTTTATGTAAGCAAGACGGGCGATATCGGCATTTTTGACGAGCAAATGACTGCCGATGACGGGTCGAGAGGAACGATATTCGAGAAAAGAGTCAAATATGCGGCGCGGAGCATAGCGGACGATCGCAAGGAGAATGCCGACGGAATTATGAAGCAAACCTATGCCATCGACGATAAAGGTTATTGGACGATTGACAATCACTCCGCACTTATGGGATTAACGGCTTATGAGTACATCGGCCGCGAATTGTACAAAGCGACGAACGACGAGCGGTATATGCTGGAAGCGCAATGGGCCAAGGCCGAGTATAATGATTTATTGGAAAAATTCACAGCCAGATTGCAGAAAACGATCGATGACAAGAAGCTGGATTACATCCCGATCTCCGTCGTGCAAAGCAATGACGAGAACCGAACCAAAGATTCGAGAGACGCGAACTGGGCATCGATGTTCCTGTTCGGCAGATGGACATGGGACGGCTACTTGTACGGAGCGGAACAGCCCGAAGACAATATCAACATTTCGATGCTGGATCAAACGTATACGTACGGCATCAACAGACGAATCAACGAGGGAACGACCGATTCCCCTTACAATTTCGGCGGATACCCGCACGGTTTCTATTCTAGCGCGTACAACGCGGGTTACGGCAGCGCGGCATTGCGCGGGGAACAGTACAGAGATATGGGCATTAAAGCGTACGAATTTATGCTTGAGCGCTCCATGAGCGGACCGTTCAGTTGGTGGGAAGGGATTGATTATCCGAAACAGAAGACTCCATGGGCCAAAACGAACGATCGTCTGAGCGTGCATAATACGCCGGGCGGCGGCGGGTCGGCGCCGCATATGTGGGGACAGTCGGTTAACTCCAAAGTATTGATCGATGCGCTGATCGCCGAACGGATTTACAACCAAAACCGGAACTACGATATTATCGTGGGCCGCGGCATCCCGAAGGAATGGGTGGAGAACGCCGCGGACAATGCGAACGTCGTTGCGGAAGTGAACAACTATCCGGCGTTCCAGGGCGGCAGAGTCGGCTATAAAATCGTAAAAGACGGAAACAAACTTATTGTGACGTTCCATAGCGACTTGAACGGAGCCAAGGTAGGTTCCGAGGCGGAACGGCAATTCAGCATCCAATTGCCGAGCATGGTGAACAATATCGCCGCCGCATCGGCGGGAACCGTCGACGGTGCGAAAGGAATCGTCTCCGTGCCGATCGATACGCCCAAAGTAACGATCACGTTGGGCGACTCGGCGCAACCTGGCGATAAGCAGGAGCTTCAACTCGCATACGATCAGGTGAAAGATTTAGAGCAAGGTACGTATACGGACTCGTCCTGGACGGAATTCGTCGGGGCAAGAGCGAATGCGAAGGCCGTCTTGGACAAAGACGGGGCAACTGCGGCGGAAATCGAAGCGGCTTTGGCGGCTTTGCGCGAAGCGATCGACCGTCTTGAACAGTCGGCGAAACCGGTGTGGCCGCAGGGCAGCAAAGTAACGTACTCGAACGTCGGTACAAGCGGCTTGACGTTGCACTGGACCCCGGCAGCGGACGCGAAGGGGATCGCTCAATACAGCATCGTATGGGGCGAGCGGAATCTGACCGTAAAAGGCGATGTCCATACCGTTCGGATTACGGGATTAACAGCGGGTACGCAATATACCTTCAAGGTCGAAGCGCTGAACGAAGACGGCCTTTGGAGCGACAACGGACCGAGCGTTACCGTGAAAACCAATTCGAGCGGCGGGGGCGGCAATTCCGGCGGAGGCCAAACGGGAGGCTTGGATCAAGGTTCGTCCGGCAACTCGGGAGAGAAGCCTGGCGATACGAAGGAAGAAGGCGACAACGGTTCCGAAGAAGGTCAAGATCCCGGCAAGGACGGCGGAACGCCGCATCAGCCGGGGGATAAACCCGCTCCCGGCGAGAAGCTGAAGGATATCGCCGGACACTGGGCTGCCGAAGCGATCCGCAAGGCGGCGGAACTCGGCATCGTAACAGGCTATGAGGACGGCACGTTCCGGCCGAACCATCATGTAACCCGCGGCGAATTTACGGCGATGCTGGGACGCGCCTTGAAGTGGCGAGGCGATCACGCCGTCGTTGCCTTCGCCGACAAGGAGCGCATTCCGGCATGGGCGCAAGCGTTCGTAGCGGAAGCGGTCGGCGCCGGCGTCGTCAAGGGTTACGAAGACAATACGTTCCGTCCGGACAAAACGATCAATCGTACGGAACTTGCCGTAATGATCGCCCGGGCGGCGGGACTCGCAACCGATCCGAAGGCGGAGTTGTCCTTTGCCGACGCGGATCGAATCCCGGCTTGGGCCCGGCCGTATATCGCAGCCGCCGTCGACGCGGGACTTGTGAAAGGCAGAGGCAACAATCTTTTCGTACCGAACGACAACGCATCGCGTGCGGAAGCGGTCACGCTAATCTTGTCTTTGCTGGAATATAAATGATAACGAATAGGTCTGCGCCTCGCCGCTTCCATAGGAAGACGGCAGGCCGCAGGCCTTTTTTACTAAGCTCGATACCGAATGTAAAAATATTCGGTGCCATGTAAATATCTTCTGTTTTGCCGCGGCGTTGCGGCCCGTATCATGAAAGTACGCCGCCCGGCTTGCCGGGCAAGCGAATTTGCAAGAGGGGAAATGGACGGAGGTATGCGACCATAATGGCATCTTACACGGAAACGAATCGAAATCAAGCCGGCAGGCCGGCCAAACGGGGATGGAGGGGACTCGCCTCTTCGCCGACATTCGTAGGGTATTTATTCGTCGCGCCGATTCTCATTCTGATGGGAATTTGGTTTTATTATCCTTTGCTGCGCTCGTTTATTTACAGTTTTCAGGATATCAGCTTTCTGAATCCCGACGCGGCGCAATTTATCGGCTTGAGCAATTATGCGGAGATGCTGAAGGACGACGATTTCTGGGGAGCGCTCCAAAACTCGGTCATTTTAACGGCGGTGGCCGTGCCGCTGCAAACGGTCATATCGCTTCTGATCGCCGTTAACTTGAACAAGATCGCCCGGCTCAAGACGGTGTTCCGCACGCTTTACTATTTGCCGTACATCACGTCCACGGTCGCGGTGACGACCGTCTTCATGTATTTGTTCATGCAGCGGGACGGCATCGCCACAAAGTTCTTCACTTTGTTCGGCATGGAGGACGTATCGTGGTACGCCAGCACCAAATATGCGCTGCCGTTTCTGATCGTGCTGACGGTATGGACGTATGTCGGCTTTTACGTCGTCGTCTATTTGGCGGGATTGCAGACGATCCCCGGCGACGTATACGAAGCCGGCACGGTGGATGGGGCCAACGCCTGGCAGCGGCTTTGGTACATTACGGTGCCGATGCTGAAACCGACGACGTTCCTCGTGCTCACCTCGGGCATGATTTACGCGATGCAGTTGTTCGATCAGCCGTACGCTTTGGCGCGCAACGGGTCGCTGGGCAGTCCGGCGGGCGCGACGAGCACGATCGTCATTTATTTTTACAGCCAGGCGTTCAACTTTAACCGCGCCGGTTACGGAAGCGCCGCCGCTTTTATCATTTTTGCGCTGATCGTTATTTTCACCATCGTTCAAAAACGTTTCGTAAAGGAGGACGTATAGCTTATGACAAACTGGAAAATTACGTGGCTGCGTTACGTTCTTCTGCTGGCATGTTCCGTCTTTTTCATCGTTCCGTTCGGTTATGCCGTATATACGTCGTTTCTGGGCAAAGCGGATATCGATAAAATCGTGCCGATTACGAGAATGACGCTTGAAAACTACCGGGACGTGCTGCTGAACTCGGACATATCGATTTGGTATCTGAATTCCGTTATCGTGACGCTCGGCATTTTGGCGGGCAATATGTTAATCAATACGATGGCGGCCTACTCTTTATCGAGATTGCAGTACCGCGGCCGCAATGTCATTTTCTTCATCATCATCGGGATGATGATGGTTCCGTACCAAGTGACGATCATACCGATTTATTCGATGATCGTGAAGCTGGGCTGGCTGAACAGCTATCAAGGCTTGATCGTGCCGTTCCTGTTCCAAGGCTTTCTCGTTTTCTTGATGCGGCAATTTTTCATCACCATTCCGAAGGAATTGGAGGAGGCGGCGGAGGTCGACGGACTGACGAAGATCGGCACCTTCTTCCGCATCATTCTTCCGCTGTCCAAAGGCGCGCTCGGCACGCAAATCATTTTCAGCTTTACGGGCACGTGGAATTCGTTCGTCTGGCCGGTGACGCTGGTGAACGACAGCCGCTGGTACGTGCTGACGGTTGGGTTGAATACGCTCAAGAACCGGTATTTCGAATGGCCGAACGTCACGATGACCGGGGTCATCTTGTTGACGCTGCCGATTATTATCGTCTTCCTGATTTTCCAGCGCCACTTGGTGCAGGGCATCGCTACGACGGGGCTGAAGGGTTGACGACTGCAAGCGGCAGAAGGCATAAGCAAAAAGAAAAAAGCAAGCGTTAAACGACAGAAGAGCCATCGCCATATAACAAAGATGAGAGGGAGAGATTGGTTTGTTAACCTATGACGCCGGCCAAGGCGAACGGAAAAACTGGATTGTGGCGGAAATGCGGTTCGACGTCCGCCATTTGGCGAAATATGAGACGATCATGTGCCTGGGCAACGGTTATATGGGCGTACGGTCGTGCACGGAAGAGCGTTATGCGGGCGAGACCCGGAATTGCTTCGTCGCCGGAACGTTCAACAAGTTCGACGAGCGCGAAGTGACGGAACTGCCGAATTGCGCCGATATGACGGAACTGGATATTACCATCAACGGGGAAACGTTTCATCTGGAGAAAGGGAGGATCCATCGTTATATACGCCAATTGAATCTGCGAACGGGCGAGCTGACGCGCAGCCTCGTATGGGAAAATAACGAGGGCGAGGCGTTCGAATTCGTATTCCGCCGGTTTGTTTCCTTGCGGAATCTACACTTGTTTGGCATGAGGGCGGAGATCGTCCCTCTGACCGGCGAGGCGGAAATTGCGATCCGTTCCGGCATCAATGGGCAGGTGACCAATTCCGGGGCGCAGCATTTTCACGAAGGAGACAAGCGGATATTCGACAAGAAGCTGCTGCAGATGACGGCGACGACGACCGAGTCAAACATCGATTTCGCTTTCACTTGCACGCATCGCCACCGGATCGGAGAACGAGACATGGAACCCGAACCGCGCCTGTCCATCGGGCGGAGAAAGGTCGCGGTGGAATACCGCTATAAGCTTGCGGTCGGCGAGAAGATTACGCTGGAGAAAATAGGCGGCATTTACACGAGCTTGGACCGGGAGTTTGCGGCGTGTGGCGCTGCTGAATTGCGCGAGCGCGCTTTGATAGATTTGCAAACGGAAGCGGCGAAAGGCTACGAACAGCTGCTCCTGGAAAGCGCGGAGGAATGGTCGCGCAAATGGGAGAAGGCCGATATCCGGATCGAAAGCGCGCATGATTTCGACCAGTTGGCCGTACGCTTTGCCCAATATCATCTCGTTCTTATGACGCCGGCGCATGATAACCGGTTCGGCGTCGGGGCGAAAGGATTGTCGGGCGAAGGGTATAAAGGCCATTCGTTCTGGGATACGGAAATTTTCATTATGCCGTATTTCCTGTTTACCGAACCGGAGACGGCGCGCAAGCTGCTGGAATACCGGTACAACACGCTGGCGGGAGCGCGGCGCAAAGCGCAGGCCAACGGCTTCCGCGGCGCGATGTACCCGTGGGAGTCGGCGTTGACCGGGGACGAAGCGACGCCGGATTGGGGTCCTGTCGATGTCGTTACCGGCACGCCGACCCGAATCTGGACCGGGGCGATCGAGCAGCATATTACGAGCGATGTCGCTTACGGCGTCTGGCAATATTACCGGACGACCGGAGACGAGCGGTTTATGGAACGATGCGGTTACGAAATCGTGATGGAAACGGCGACGTTCTGGGCGAGCCGCCTGGAATGGGACGAAGCCGCAGGCCGATACCATATCAACGATGTGATCGGCCCGGACGAATATAAGGAACATGTCGACAATAACGCCTTTACGAATTATATGGCGCATTGGAACATCCGGACGGCGATCGCGTGCCACGACAAGCTTAGGCAGGAACGGCCCGAGCTATGGTCGCGGTTAAACGAGGCGCTCCATCTCGAAGAGGCTTGCCGCGAATGGAAGGCCAAGGCGGATTTGATCTACTTGCCGCAGCCGCGCGCCGAAGATCTGATCATTCCGCAGGACGACACGTATTTGCACAAAAAAATAATCAATCTGACGAAGTACCGCAATCAGCGGGAAGTCGGCCTCATTTTCGAGGATTACAACATGGACCAAGTAAGCGATATGCAAGTGTCCAAGCAGGCGGATATTATGGTGCTGTTCTATTTGCTGGAGCATCTGTTTCCGCGGGAAGTGAAGCGGGCCAACTGGAACTATTACGAGCCGAAGACGCTGCACGATTCCTCGCTGAGCATGTCGACGCATTGCGTATTGGCTTGCGACATGGACGATACGGCGCTCGCTTACCGCATGTTCGAGCAAGCGGCCCGCATCGACTTGGGGCCGAACATGAAATCGTCCGATCAAGGCATGCATACCGCTTCGATCGGCGGCATCTGGAAATCGGCCGTGTTCGGATTCGGCGGCGTGCGCTCGCTGGACGGCAAACTGCGCATCGATCCGCGCCTGCCGAAAGAGTGGGAGTCGTTAGCCTTTCCGCTATATTGGCAAGGGGACCGTTTGCAAGTGCGTATCGTTCAGGGACGCCTGGAAATCGTCAAGGAGACAGGCGTTCGTCCGTACGTGGAGTTCACGGTGCACGGCAAGCCTTACACGCTGAAGGACCGGCTTGAGATAGCGCTTGGGCAAGGGGAGGTTTGAGTTGAGCATGGACGTTAAAGCGTTTATTTTCGATCTGGACGGCGTGATTACCGATACGGCCGAACACCACTACCAGGCATGGGGGCTTCTGGCGCGGGAACTCGGCATTCCGTTCGACCGCACGTTCAACGAACGTCTGAAAGGAATCGACAGGATGCAGTCGCTGGAGCTCATTCTGGAGCGCGGCGGGATGCGGGACCGCCTCTCCCGGTCCGAGAAAGAAGCGATGGCGGGACGCAAGAACGATCATTATACGCAATTGATCGAAGGCATTACCCCGGACCATCTGCTGCCCGGCATCGCGGAACTGCTGCGCGACGTGCGCGAAGCGGGGATGAGAATCGGACTTGCATCCGCCAGCCGCAACGCCGGAACGATTCTAGCGAAGCTGCAAATCGGGCATTATTTCGACACGGTCGTCGACCCTGCCCTGCTGGCGAAGGGCAAGCCCGATCCGGAAATATTCCTCAAAGCGGCGGCCGACCTGAAGGCAACGCCGGCATGCTGCGTCGGCGTGGAAGATGCGGAGGCGGGCATTCGGGCGATCCGCGGCGCAGGCATGTTCGCCGTCGGCGTCGGCACGCCCGAAGCGATGAAGGAAGCGGATCTGATCGTTACCGGTACCGCGGAACTGAATTTCGAGAAAATTGTCGAATTATATCGGATTAAGTCTAAAGTTTGATCAAAAGCGGGGGAAACCTGTGCTATCATTGGTTGAGGAAACACTTTCCTTAGCCAATGATCTTTTCTATTAAGGCTATCGAATGGGGGATCGGGCGCGTTGCGGCGAATAACAATGAAGGATCGCAGCATCAATCAAAAATTGTTTTTGACTTATGTTCTTCTCATTATCGTGCCTCTGATCTTTATCAGCCTCATATCGTACTATTATTCCATTTCTTTTCTGGAAGGACGGATCGTGAATTCCTTTACGGAACTGAATCGGCAAATGATTACGAATACGGACGCCTTCCTGCAAAACATGCTGCGAACGTCCGGCGCGCCGTTTTACGATCAGGAACTGCTCGCGATTTTGGCCAAGGATTACGACAGTTACGAATATCCGGTCTATGAAAAAGCGAAAGACTATAAGTTCGTGAACGATTCGTTTTTTCGCAATATTTTGCTGTTTAACGACGATATCGATTCGCTGGTCATTTATCCCAACAATAACGACGTAGCTTACCGCAAAGGATATCAGGTCATTTACAATTACGAATACAAGCCGGACGAAGAGGAATGGTTTCGATACATTGTAAGCAAAGAAGGCGCTCCCGTTGTCGTCGGGCTTCACCCGGAGAAGCAAGTGAGTTCGTCGGAGCGATACGTCCTGACGGTCGGCCGGGTCATCGTCGACCCGACGACAAACCGGAAGTTGGGCGTGTTTCTCATTCATATTCGCGAGAATGCGCTGCAAAAACTGTACCAAGGCTTGAAGTCCGGTCCGGAAGCGGAACAAATCATTGTAGACGAGAACGGAGCGATTCTGTTCAGCACGCATACGGGAGAAGTGGACGAACAATTTCAGGCCGCATTGAGCCGGTACCCTTCCGGCACCTTCAACCCGGCAAGCCTGGAGGGGAG
The DNA here is from genome assembly GCF_018918005.1 of Paenibacillus sp. MSJ-34. Lineage (GTDB taxonomy): Bacteria > Bacillota > Bacilli > Paenibacillales > Paenibacillaceae > MSJ-34. The sequence continues at coordinate 18,318 of NZ_JAHLPR010000050.1, forward strand.
CGAGAAGTATTATATCGTTCATAATGCTTCCCAAGTCAGCGGTTGGCAATTTTATACGGTCATCCATAAAGACAAGCTGTTTCACGAAGTATACTCGATCCGCAATTTTATCGCCATGATCGTAGTGATTTTAATCGTCGTTGCGTTCATAGTTGCTTATCTGGTCTCCCGCAGCATTTCCAATCCGATCATGAAATTGAGCCGGATGATGAAAAAGGTGGAGCAGGGGAACTTCAACGTGACCGTCGACGTGAAGAGCGGGGACGAAGTCGGGCGTCTTAGCCGTTCCTTCAATGCGATGACAAGCGAGATCAAGAGCTTGATCGGGCGCATCAAGGAGGAAGAAGGGCGGAAACGGAGCGCCGAATTGAACGCGCTGCAGACGCAGATCAATCCCCATTTCATTTACAATACCTTGTCGGTCGTAAAATGGATGGCGCAAGCGCAGATGGCGGACAACATTACGGAAACGCTGGATTCGTTCATTCGGCTGCTGACGTTCTCGACGCAGAATACGCAGCAATTCGTCTCGATCGAAGAAGAAATTTCGTTTATTAAAAATTACGTCTCTCTGCTGCAATTGCGTTATTTTAATACGTTCGAGGCGGAGTATGATATTGCGGAAGAGGTATTGAACTATCGCACGCTCAAATTTATCGTTCAACCGTTCGTGGAAAATGCGGTATTCCACGGCTTCGCCGCCGGAAATCCCGTCAAATACCGACTTATCGTCTCCGTGCGGCAGAAGGGCGGCGCGGTCGAGTTCACGATCCGCGATAACGGCGCCGGCATGAGCGAAGCGCAAATCCGGCGATTATCGAAGGAAAGCGGCAAGGGCAAGAAAGGCATGAATTCGATCGGCGTTCGCAATGTGACGGAGCGCATCGGGCTTCATTTCGGCCCGGCGTTCGGCGTGAACATCGACAGTTCGCCCGGCGAAGGCACGGTCGTTGCGATACGCATTCCCGTTCTGGCGCACGCCGATTCCCCGCGGGAGAAGGAGGGTTAACGAGATGAAAACGTTGATTGTCGACGACGAAGCTTTCGTCAGAATGAGTTTGAAAACGTCCATCGATTGGGAGGGCCATGCGTTTGAACTGGCGGGAGAAGCCTCCAACGGCGAAGATGCGCTCGCGAAAATTGCCGAATTGCAGCCCGATATCGTATTTCTGGATATTAAAATGCCGATTATGGACGGTCTCGAAGTGATGAAGCGGCTGCGCGAAGGGAAGGAAATGCCCAAAATCGTCATCTTGAGCAGCTTCAACGAATTCGATTATGTCCGGGAAGCGATGCGGCTTGGAGCCTTCGATTATATCCATAAGCCGAGCCAGAGCGCCGCATGCCTTCTCGAAACGATGCTGCGGGCGCGCGAGGCGATCTTGCGCGAGCGGAAACGGACGCATGAAATGGAAAGTTTAAAGCATAACGTCGAACGGATCAAGCCGAACATGAAAGCTTTGTTTTTTAAGGAATGGGCGGCCGGCGCCGTGCGGCATGCGTGGGAAGTGGAAGAAAAGACACGGCTGTACGACATTGGCCTTAAGCAGCCGAATGTGTGCTGTATGGCGATGACGGTCGATCAATTTGCGAAAGTAAAGAAAAGATATAAAAAAAACATGGAGTATTTGCTCGGTTTTTCGATACAGAACATATTGAACGAAATATTCCGCAAATACGAGGAGATCGAATTTTATCAAGCCGACGACAAGCGGTTCGTTATTTTGAAATCGTATTCCAAGCTGCGAAGCTCGCAAGAGATATACGGCGAGCAATGGGAATTAATCAAATCCGTTCAAACCGCATTGAAGCAATTCTTGAACGTTACCGTCAGTTTCGGCGTCAGCGCTCCGCATGGCAGCCTGCTCGATATTCCGGCCGCCTGCAAGGAAAGTTCCCAAGCAGCCGCCGCCAATTTTTACGAAGGAGCAGCCGGCGTTTCGTTTTTCCAAAACCTTGCAACCGAGGCGGTTAACGACGCTCCTACGCAGATTGAAACCGATATGGTCCGGCTGATGAAGCAGGATATCGCAGAGGAGCGCTGGGACGGCTTGCGCGCGTCGCTTGAACGGTTGCATCAACGGATTCGCGAGAAACGGGAGCTTTCGCGCACGGACACGATCCGTACGGCGATCCATCTTCACTATAGCTTGCATGAAGTTTATACGACCGGGGCGGTTTCCGAATCGCCCGAATTTCCCGAAATCGAACAATTTACGGAAGCAGATACGTTACGGCAAATTTTCGATCTGCTGCAGCGGGAAGCCGAGCTTGTGCAAAACCGCAAATGCGCTGCCGCCCAATCCGGAAATTATAAGGTGCGGATGGTGCTCGAATATATTCACCGGCATTATAACGAAGAGTTGACGTTGGAAGAGCTGTCGCACTATGTCGATCTGAACAGTTCGTATCTAAGCCGGTTATTTAAAGAGCAGACAGGAATGATGCTGATCCAGTACATTAATCAGTACCGGGTGAACAAATCGCTTGAATTGCTCAGAAACAGCACGCTCAAAACGTATGAAATCGCCGAGAAGGTCGGGTTTACAAGCACGGACAATTTTTATATCGCTTTCAAAAAAATATACGGCCATCCTCCGAACGAATTCCGCAAACATACCCTATAGCCGACGTAAAAATATTCGGCGCGAAGTAAAGATCTTCTGTTTTTCGGGGGAGCGATCCTCTTTATGATGAAAGTACGCCGAACATTCGTCGGCGAATACTCGAACAAAAAGGGGAAAAGGCAGATGAAAAAAGCGTTAACTCTTCTGCTCTGCTGTATGCTGCTGATCGGGCTTACGGCAGCATGCGGATCGAAATCGGACGGCGGCGGAAACGGCTCGCAAACGGGCCAACCGTCGGGCGAGGCGCAGGAACCGGCAAAAGAACCGGAGCAGCCGGCAGAATCGGCTGAAGTGACGATGGCGTATTGGGCGAACGCAGCCGAGCAGAAAAATTTTGAATTCATGGTGAAGGGCATCGAGCAAAAATATCCCGGCCTCAAGGTGAAGCTGCAGCAATATCCGACGAGCGACGAATTCTGGAAAGCGGTGCCTGCAGCGATTGCCGCGGGCGTAGGTCCGGATATTATCGCTATGTCCGATGAAGGAAACTATGAATATATCGCCAAAGGCGTATTGGAACCGCTCGACGAATTGATCGATAAAGTCGGTTTCGACAAAAGCCGGATCTCGGCATCCCTATACAAAGGCTGGACGGACAACGGCAAACTTTACGGCATTCCGTACGATTCGTCCACTTCCATGATGTCGATCAACAAAGATCTGTTCGATAAATCGGGCATTTCCAAATACCCGGAAACGATGGACGAAGTGGTGGAATTGGCGAAAGCGATGACGAATGACGGCATGAAGGGAATCGTCGGCAGCATCGATCCGTTCCACATTACGCAATACGTTCATGCGTTCGGCGGGGACTGGAACTTCGGCAAAACGATCAACTCCCCGGAAAATATTCAAGGCGTACAGTTCTTCGTCGACCTGTTCCTGAAGCATAATGTCGCGATCGCGCCGATCGAAGTCGGGGCGCCGTGGGACGGGGAAGTGTTCGCGAAGGAGAAGGGCGCAATGTCCACAAGCGGTCCTTGGTATGTCGGTTATTTGAAAGAAGCCAATCCCGAGTTGAAATTGATCGCGCTGCCGATGCCGAAAGGAACGGTTGACGCCCAAAGCGCCTATTCGCACGGATTGTCCGTTTTGCAAAGCAGCAAAAACAAAGAAGCGGCGATGAAAGTCATCGACTACGCGCTGCGCGACGAAGCGCAACTCAGCGCGATCGAAACGGTAGGGTATTCGCCGGCGGTATCCTCGCTGTTGCCGAAATATTTGGAGCAATATCCGGATTTGAAGCCGGTATTCGACAATATGGAGAAAGCGGGCATGCCGTTCGCTTATCCGGAGCAAACGAAAAGCTTCAACGCCGATTTGGTGAAGGGCGTGGAAGAAATTATTTTCAAAGGCGGCAAGAAAAGCGTGGAAGAATTGCTGAATGAGCTGCAGGAAAAATACGGTCAAAACTAACGGTAAACAGCTGTCTCTCCCAGGGAGGAACGTCCCGGGGAGACAGCTGTTTTTTGTTCCGGCGAACGATTTCGACGGCGCTAAAGTACGGGCAATCGGACTGGCTCACGGGCGGATGCGGATTGCTTGGAGCGGCTGCTGCATCTTGTTAGCGGGAAAAAATACCTTTCATTAGTTGAGTTGATCGAGATCTTTTCAATTATCGGCATTTTCCGGAGCTAATTTCGTGCAGTTCGGCGAAAATGTCCATTTCGGAGAAATTAGCGGTAGATTTTCCATGTAATCAGGTTGAGGAGAAGGTATCGGCAATATTAGCGCCGGTTTTTGAAACTAACCATCCGTCGAGAGCGCTGTCCCTCCTCTGCCGTCCCCCGCTATGCGAATCCGTACCTCGCCTCTACTTATTGTAGGGCAAGACTCCGGAATTAGGGGGGCTAGCCGATCTACAGTCTACATTGCAGAATTTATAGCATGACAGGACTAGAACGGGCCGTCTTGCCATTTTATCGACGTCTATGCTGTATAAAATGCAACGTAGCGGCCCATTCCGCACGATTTATGATGCCTATGTTGCAGTATATACAACATGACAGGGTCAGAACGGGTGATCTCGCTATATATTCGGCGTTTATGCTGCATAAAATGCAACATAGCGATCTAACCCGCCTTTGAACCCCACGACAAGTTGTATTGTATACAACTTGCGCAGCCCCGATGTAGAAACTGACCTGGTGCAGCTCCAGAACGGGTAGATGACTCCGTTCAGCCCCGGCACAGGAAAAAATGCTCTGTTGCGCAGCCAGACGACTGTACATCTTGCCTTAGCGCAAACAGGCGTTTTCCTTCAACAATTCCGCCTGCAGTTCCGCTACGTCCACATCGGCGGCCCGGACGGACCGCTTATGGGCAAGAGCCGCCGCCGTGCCCGCGGCCTGGCCTGTCGCCATGCAGCTCGGCGTCAGGCGGGTCGTCGCCAGCGCTTCGTGGGTGGTGGAAATGCAGCGGCCCGCTGCCAGCAGGTTGTCGATTTCTTTGGCCACGAGACAGCGGTATGGAATATCGTACGCGCCGTCGCCGCCGATCCATGCCGCCTTCACGCCTTTGCCCGTCGGATCGTGAATGTCGACCGGATACCCGCTGCGGGCAATGACATCGTCGAATTTCCGGCCTTCCACGACATCCTCGATCGTCAAATGGTACAAGCCGTCGATCCGGCGGCTCTCGCGCACCCCGATCTGGGTCCCGACAGAAGAGATCGACGCCCGTTCGAATCCGGGCAGCTTCTTCTGCATAAATTCGGCCATCATCAATACTTGCCTGCGGCCTTCTTCCTCCGCTTGGGTCAAGTCAAGCACGTTCGTCGCGTCCAAGCCTTGCACCCGGGTGCAGTTGACCAGCACTTCGTCGTCGGCCGGTCCGGTGAAGAACAGCACCTGATCGCGGTTGATCGGCAAGTTCGCTTCTTTCCATTGCGAGTAAAATCCTTGCACGCCGGTAAGCGGAATTTTGTCCAGCTCAGCGATCGGCGTTTTGCGGTAAAAATTGTCGGGATTCTCGATCATATACCGGCGAACGCGCCCCAAGTCGACGCCTCTCATCCGGAATTTCATCGTCATCGGCTGCGTACGGTGATCGCCGTCGCGGCCTTTGAAGACCGGCGCGCCGGACAAATAGGCGAGATCGGCATCGCCCGACGTATCGACGAATACGCTGCCGCGAATGGCGATCCGGCCCGACTTGCCCGTTATTTCCACCGCGCGGATCCGGCCGTCTTCCGCAATGACCCGATCGACGAAACTGTGGACCAATAGCTGTACGCCGGCTTCTTTCAACATGTCGAGCACGAGCACTTTGAATATATCGGCATGATACGGCGTGACGGTATGGACAAATCCGACCGTATCGCGAAGATGGCCCGGCGAGCCGCCCGCCTGCATCAACCGGTCGACAATTTCCTGGGCAATACCTTGAATGACTTGTTCCCCTTGTTCCGTATGAAACGTCATCCAAGGATATACGGAAGCGGCCGTAGACATGCCGCCCACAAAGCCGTGCCTCTCGATCAGCACCGTACGGACCCCTTGACGGCCGGCGGCGATGGCCGCGTTAATCCCCGCAGGCCCGCCTCCGACAACGACTACATCGGCTTCAATCGTTTGGTTCATGATTAGCCTCCTACATGTATGATTATTCTTTCAATCCGGTCATCGCGACCCCTTCGATAAATTGCTTCTGCGCGAAGAAAAAGACGATCAAAAGCGGAACCGTCGCCATGACGGAGGCGCTCATCAAGTGATGCCACGCCGTACCCGCTTCGTCGGTGAACAGCGACAATGCGAGCGGCAGCGTCATCAATTTACGGTCGCTAATAAAGATAAGCGGATCGAAGAAGTCGTTCCAGCTTGTCAGGAACGTGAAGATGGTCAGCGTCGCAACCGCAGGCGCGGCCAGCGGCAGCATAATGCGCCAATAGATGCGGAGCCGTGAACAACCGTCGATCATGGCGGCTTCCTCCAATTCCTTCGGAATGCCGAGGAAGAACTGCCGCATCACGAAGACGCCGAACACGCCGCCCGCGCCGAAGATCGGCAAGACGATCAGCGGCATATGCGTATTGATCCAGCCGATTTCGCGCATGAACAAAAACATCGGAATCGCCGTTACCTCGGTCGGGATCATCATCGTGCTGAGCAACGCGAGAAAGACGAGGTTGCGCCCTTGAAACGGAATGCGGGCGAACGCATAGCCGGCCAGCGACGAGAAGAAGATGGTGCCGCATGTCACGACGGCGGCGATATAAACGCTGTTGAAATAAAACAGATGAAACGGTATCGTCCGCAGCACTTCGATATAGTTCTCGAAACGGACGGGCGAAGGTATGAATTCCGGCGGAAATACGAAAATTTTAGCCGGTTCTTTCAACGATGTGGAAATCATCCATAAGAAAGGGATGAGCATCACGATCGAGATTAGCAACAGTATGCCGTAATGGACGAGATGACTTGGCCGGATCCGCGCCAGCTTGCTTCGTTTGCCGCCGAACCCGGTCATCGGAGCCGCATCAGCTTTCATGGAATACCCACCTCTTTCTTAGCTGCCATTGAATCAACGTGAACGCGAAAATGATAGCGAACAAAATATAAGCGACCGCGGACGCGTAGCCGAACTCGAACATTTTAAAGGCTCTTTCCCAAATGTAATAGACGAGCACCTTCGTGCTGCCGCCGGGGCCGCCCTGCGTCATGACGTAAATTTGCCCGAACACTTTCAGCGATCCGATGATGGTCAGTATGACGGTCAAAAAGATCGTCGGCGAAATCATCGGAATCGTCACATTGAAGAACATTCTCGATTTTCCGGCGCCATCGATCCGCGCCGCTTCGTACAATTGGGCCGGAACTTGCTGCAGCGCCGCGATGAAGAGCACCATATTCAGCCCGACGTTCTTCAGCACGCTAGTGACGATAACGGCCGGCATGGCCAGTTTCGGATCGTACAGCCACGCGGGGCCTTGAATGCCGATCAATTGCAATATTTGGTTGATGAACCCGGAGTCTGTGGCAAACATATATTTCCAGACGATCGACCATACGACGAGCGAAGTCATGACGGGCACGAAAATCGCGGTACGGAATATGCCCATGCCGGGCAAATTTTTGGAGAGCGGCAGCGCTAGCAGCAGCGCCAGCGCGATATTCAGCGGCACAAGGCCTGCGGCGAAATAGAACGTATTTCCGAGCACTTTCCAAAATTCCGCGTCGCCCACAATCGTCCGGTAATTGTCCGCGCCGACGAATGACGCGTCGCCGAGCAGGGGCCAATCGGTCAAACTCATATAAAACGCCATAATTAAAGGAATAATGAGCAGCAGCAGAAATCCGATTACCATCGGCGACACGAACAGCCAGCCGGTAACGTTGATTTCTCGCCGTATGGCGCTTCTTCTGCGGGAACGAATTTGGTTTGTCATCGAATCATCCTCACTTGTCAATCTCATTCCGCAGCGCCGAAACGGCTCTCGCGATCTCGTCCGCCGTTTTCCCGGTCACGACGGAGCCGATCAGCAGCGCTTTAATGCCGCATTGCATGAAGGGCCGTATATCGTCGGCGACGATCCTGCGCTGCGAAGGAACGATCACCGGAACGCCGGCATTGTCGACGAGCCACCGGTATTTGAGCAAATCCGCAAAGCTCAGTTTCGTTCCGTATTCGGCGCCGGGGACGACGGAAGCTTCCAGCGCGTCCATGCCGAAAGCGGAAGCGGAGGCGGTCAGCTTCAAATCGAACGTATCGTTCACGGCGAACGTGCGGGCCACTCCATGGTCTTTCAACAGGAAAGACGGGAGGTGGAACGCGTAGATGGAATAGAAATCGATGCCGATGTCCGCAAGCTCGGCGATTTCGTCGGCTTGAACGCCGTCGATCGAATCTCCCGGTACGATGCCGAGCGGGCCGCCGAACATCGAGCGGATTTCAAGGAAGCTGTCCCGGTATTGGTCCAGCGGGCCGAAACGATTGCCGCTCGCCCGGTGGTCGGCGCGAATATGCACCTTAAGCCCGTCGGCCCCCGCTTGTACGGCTGCTCTCGCTAAAGCCGCGTCGTTCGCGGGGAGGCTGACGAACAGTTGCAGCTTATCGGATTGCAGCGCCTGGCGCAAACGATTCATTATGTCATTCCTCCTGAGAAAGCAACGGTTCGAGCATACGTCGAACCGTCGCGATTGTTATTATTTGGATAACAGCGGCCCGACTTTGTCGGCCATCGTTTTGACGATTTGCTCCGGTTCGGCGATTTGTCCGAACAATTGGTCGAACCCGAACAAGATTTCCGTATCGATTTTTTGCCATTGAATATGTCCCGGCTGCAATCTTGCTTTCGGCATCTCGTCGATGACCGCCTGCTTAATGTCTTCCGGTGCCGGGTTGTTCGGCTGTTTCATAAATTCGTCGGACTCAAGCACGCTTTGGCGCGGCGGCACGAAGAACGTGGAGGTTTTCTGAATTCCGTCTTTGCTCGCCAGGAACTTCAGGAACTTCTTCGCTTCTTCCGGATGCTTGCTGTCTTTGAATATGACGTAGCCCGCTTGGCCCAGCATCGGTACGGAACCTTGCGAACCGGACGGCATCGGCGCGATGCTCCATTCGAAATCTTTGATTTCGCGCGCCTTGGACACATAGCTGTATACGTCGAAGAACATGCCGATTTTGCCGGATTCGAAACTGATTTGCTCGCCCGCTTTCGGGTGGGAGCCGTCGACGAACATCATTTGCTGCAGCATTTTCAACGTTTCAAGGCCGTATTGATCGTCCCAGGTGAATTCCGTCATCTCTTTATTGAACGGTCCGCTTCCGTTCGACCAGGAGTACGAGGACAGTACGATCCATGTTTTCCAATCGCGGAAGAAATTCGCGCCATATGTTTTATTTGCGCCCGTGCCGCTCGTCAAGGTTTTGGCATCCTTCACGAATTGGTCCCAAGTCCATTTGCCTTCTTTGGCAAGCTCGTTCGGCAGCGTAAGCCCGGCGTTCTGGAACGCGGTTTTGTTGTAAAACATAACGGACGGCGGCGTCGAGAATGGAATGCCGTACAGTTTATCGTTCTCGCGGAACAATTCGAGCGTGGAAGGAATGAAATCGTCCATGCCGAATTCGGCGTCATTGGCAAAATCGGATACGTCCGCGAAGATACCGTTTTCCATAAATTGCGGCACCATCCGTTCCGACATCCAGGCCACATCAGGCAGCTCTTTGCCGGCCGCAAGCACCGAAATCTTCTGCTGATAGTCCGGGAAAGGCACCGAATCGATCGTCACTTTAATGTTCGGATTCTGCTTCGTGAATTCATCGGCCAATCCGTTGTATACGTCAAGATGCGCCTGATTTCCCCAGGTCAAAAATTTCAGTTCGACTTGTTTGCCGCTGTCCGCCGGTTTCGATTCGTTCGGGCTTTGGCCGGCGTTGCCGCCGCATCCCGCCGCAATCAAAACCAGGATCACCGACAACAATGAGATCCAAAGTTTCTTCATTTCTGTACTCCCCCTGTTCATGTAATGGCTTACAGAAACTATTGTATTGTAAGCGCTATCTCGGAGAAATTGCGTCATTTTTACATTTGGTTCGATTTTTTTACTACAATTTTTTTAACCGCATTCCATTATGTTTACCCTTGTTCCCGATAGGCGGTTGGAGAGAGCCCGGTCTGCTGCTTGAACACGAGCATGAAATGCTTTGGACTCTGGTATCCCGATAAACGGGCGATGTCGTAAATTTTGAGCTCGGTTTGCAGCAGCAGATGCTTCGCCCGTTCGATGCGAACTTCGGTAATATAGTCTGACAAGTTCGACTTCGTTTCCTGTTTGAACAATCGGCTCAAATAGGCGGGGTTCAAATGCACGAGTTCCGAGAGCGTCTGCAAGCTTAAATCTCCTTCCGGATTCGCCTGCACATACTCTTTAATTTTGCGGATCCATCGTTTGCCGTCGGCCGATTTATCCGCCGTCCCGTCCTGCGCCGCGCTCTCGTCCCTTAGCGGCGCGGAAGGCCGGCCGGAGAGCCGGACGTAAATCCGTTCCAGAGCCGTCACGAACGCTTTCCGATCGACCGGTTTCAGCAAATAATCGGAAACGCCGTAGCGGATTGCTTGCTGGGCGTATTCGAAATCGCCGTATCCGCTAATAATGAGGACAGGCATATGCGGATATTTATCCTTTAATTTTTGAATGAAGACGAGTCCGTTCATTTCCCGCATCCGGATATCGGTAATGACCGCGTCGGGCAGATCGACCGATAAATACTCGAGCGCTTCCTTTCCGTTCTCCGCCTCCTTGACGACGGTAAAATGTTCGGTTACTTGGCCGATCAGGCTTTTGATGCCCCGGCGAATGCCTTCCACATCTTCAACGAGCAATATTTTGTACATCCGACTTACCTCCAATGACGGGAATTGTTATTGTAAACGCCATGCCGCTTCCCGGGATGCCGTCTATATCCAGTTCATACCGTTCTCCGAACATAAGCGTTAATCTTTGATGGATATTGCGCAGCGCAAGCTTGTTCGTCTCTTCGCCATGACCGAACGGTTCCTCGATCGACGCTTTCAATCGTTTGATTTCTTCTTCCGTCATCCCTTTGCCGTCGTCCCGGACGGTCAGCAGCAAGCTCTCCTCGAACCGGACACAGGAAATCCATATCGTGCCGCCATGCTCAAGTTCGCCGATGCCGTGATAAATGGCATTCTCCACCAGCGGCTGCAGAAGCAGTTTCGGCATAAGGCAGGAAGCGGCGGCCGGTTCGATATCCAGGACGACGCGCAGCCGATCCCCGTACCGCAATTTTTGAATTTGCACATAACTGGCGGCGGATTGGACTTCCATTTCCACGGAAACCAAACGGTCGTATTTGCCGACGGTGTAACGAAGCATTTGGCCGAGCGCGGTCACCATATCGGATATGTTGTACACGCGCTGCTCGATCGCCATCATATTGACCGATTCCAGCGTATTGTATATGAAATGGGGATTGATCTGGCTTTGCAGGGCAGACAGTTCCGCCTCCTGTTCCCGCAATCGCAGCAAATACACTTCATTGACGAGCCGGTTGATTTCCTCCGTCATCCGGTTGAAGCCGCGGCTTAATTGCCCGATTTCGTCATGGGACTCGACAGGCACGCTCTGATCGAAATGCCCCCGTTCGACCATCAGCATTTTTTTCTTGAGGCGAACGAGCGGAATGCTCAGCCGGTACGAGAACAATACGGCCAGCATACAGGCGGCGGCCAGACAGACCAAGCCGATCAACATCGTAAAATCGCGCAAATGGTTCGATTCTTTCAACAGCGATTTCACAGGGATGAAGCTGATCGCTTTTAATCCCGAATAGTCGGAAAAATCGACGATCGTCAAATATTTCTCGCCCGCGATATCCATATTCAAGGTAGAATTCCCGTTGGGAAGATCCTGTCTGGCACGGTCGAACGAAGCGGCTATTTGCTCCGAGCCTCCGTATCGTTCCTCGAAGACAAGCTCATTTTTTTCGTTAACGACATACAGGCCGCCTTTTTCCTCGAAACGGACGTTCCGCAATATTTGCCGGAAGAGGTCAAGCTTGATGTCGATCTTGATCAGGCCGATTCGTTTGCCCGTACCCGGTTCCTTCAGCAGGCGGGCGACCGAAAAATACGGCTGCGGACGGCTGTCGATATAATAGGCCGGCTCGTGCTGCGGAATGAGCGTCCAAGCGCCGTCCGCCTTTTTCGCTTGCCGGTACCAATCGCTGTCCGAAATGTCGATGTAGGAATAGATGGACGTGGAATCGACATTGCTGAAGACGATGCCGTTGTCCGCGATGATCTGGATACCTTTCACCTCGGGCCTGTTGTAGGCCAGTCCGGAGATATGGAGGAACATTTTCTCCGCGTCCTCGAACGCCGCGCGGGTGCGGGCGTAGTCGGGGCCGGACTCGGCGTATTTCTTCAAAATAGACGTTACTTTCGTATCGTAGAGCGGTATAAGCGATACCCGCTGCATTTCCATAAGCGTCCGATCCAGATTTTGATTGATCTGACCGACGATCTGGACGGAATAATCGGCCGTTCTCTGCTGAATGGTGGCGGAAAAATCGACAAACGTAACCAATCCTTGCACGGATAGCGGGATAAAAATCAACAACATGAAAATAAGTATCATTTTGGCTCGTAAACTGAGCGAAGACATCCGGTGCAGCTTCTTTTTCCAGGCATTCATATGGCCATCTCCCTTCGGCTCGCCGGTCTCTTTATATGAAACCGCTGTCAAATGATCCGTCTGCAAAGCGTCCTGCCAGACTTTCTCATTGTACGGTGTCAACCCGGTCTTTACAATGGTTTTCCGATGGAAGCGGGCAAGCTTTGCGCGATCGGCGGCGCCGTTTTGAACAAACGGGGCGGATATGGTAATATAGGGAAAATTGATCTGAATTGGTGGTGCGACATGGTCGACGGACGGAAGCTGTGGTTGAACGGGATACTCGTCGGAAGCTTGCTGCTCGGCGGGGCAACGGTACATGGGAGCGGTGCGGATAAGGCGGATATATCGATGTCGAACAAGAATATATCGACACTGGCGGTGCAGACGGCTTCGCAAATCGAGAATCTGTTGTTTGCGGCATTATCCGAAAGGGAGCCGGTAGTATCCTTTACATACGGCGGGCGCAGCGAAGGGCTTTCTTCGCTATTGGATACGGCATTGGAGCGGGCGATATCGTCTGATCCATGCGTGCAGTACGTGATTAAACGCTATTCATACAACTGGAAGTCGACGTCCGCCTCGACGTCGATTACGGTATATTTGGAATACCGGGAAAGCGCGGAACAGACCGCTTATGTGGATCGGGAGGTGCAGCGCATCCTGCGCACGGTATTGAAGCCCGGCATGAACGATCATGAGAAGGTAAAGGCGATCCACGACTGGATCGTGCTCCACCTCGCTTACGACGTGACCCTCAAAAAAGATACGGCTTATGCTGCGCTGAAGGAAGGATCTACCGTCTGTCAAGGCTACGCGCTCCTCGCTTATAAAATGCTGAAGGAAGCGGGAATCGACAATCGGATCGTGGAAGGCGAAGCCGGCGGGCAACTGCATGTTTGGAATCTTGTACGGCTGGACGGCCTGTGGTATCATCTTGATACGACTTGGGACGATCCGGTGCCGGATCGGGAGAACGAAGTAAGCTATCAATATTATTTGCGTACGGACGATCAAATGAAGACCGACCATAAATGGAAAATGGGGAGTCAAACGGCCGCGAAGCCGTATGATCAAACAGTCGAGCAGTTGAAAACAAAGGATGCGGAGAAACGCGACTTTTACGAACAGCTCGAGATCGACTTAAATTATATTTACCTCAAACCGGATCATATTGCGTCCACGGTGGATCAACTGGTCGCCAAGGCGAAGGACGTCTTGGCAAGCGGCCGGAACTCCTTCACAATACGATATACGCGCGGCGATACGGTTCAGGAGGATATGAAGCAGATGCTTGCGCGGGTGGAAGGACTAGCTTCCGTGCGTTACCAATCGAGCGCGTTCGGGAATGAGGGAGACATTCTGTTGGAAATTGAAATGAAACGATGACATAAGTTTGGGGATGTAACATAATGGTTTGTCCGATTTGATAGGAACGTGAAATCATCGATCAGCTAAAATAATGCAAAGGGGAAAACATCGATGTTTCAACGTTCTTTTCGCAATTTATGGTTCAGTCAAACCTGTTCGAACACGGCGGATATCTTATATACGATCGCCTTGATTACGATGATGTATCAGATGAGCGGTTCGGCGACTTACACGGCGCTCGTTCCGCTATGCCGCACGCTCAGCATGAGCGTCAGCGGCATGCTCGCTCCATTAATGGTTGCGAAATACCGCTTAACTTCGCTTTTGCTCGGTTCGCAGGCGGTACAATTCGGCATGTTTTGCGTTATCGCGCTGTTTGCCTGGAAGGCGCTTGCGCCGCATAACGTCTGGGTGTTGCTCGTGCTTGTCGTCATCCTTTCCTTTTTTGACGGATGGACGACGCCGACGCGCAACGCCTTGGTACCGCGGTTAGTGCCGGATGACAAGCTGATGAAAGCGAACGGCTTTCTGGCTACAACGGATCAAACGGTGCAATTCGGCGGTTGGGCTGCCGGCGGCGTGATCGCCGCTACGATCGGCTCGCCGTTGACGCTAGGCTTGACGGCGGTGTTGTACGCCGTAGCATTGGCATTTACCGCCATGGTGCGCGATCCCTCCGCCAGCGGGCGGCATGCGGCGGAAGCGGCGGCAAGCCTTGCCGGGGAGGGCGTAATCGCGCCGGAGCGGCGTCATCGCCGGGATAGCGGCGCCTCGTCCGAGGGCGCGGCGGGCGGCACGCCTTCCCGCTGGGAGACGCTGCGGGAAGGCTGGATCGCCCTATGGCGATTCCGTTCGCTGCGCGCCATTACGCTGATGGATTTGATCGACGGCATCGGCGGATCGGTATGGATCGGCGCGTTTTTGCTCGTATTCGTTCAAGAGGTGCTGCATCAAGGGGAAGAATGGTGGGGTTTTATTAACGCCGCTTACTTTGTCGGCGCAATCGGCGGCAGACTGTTCGTCGTCGCGCTCGTGGAAAAGCTGGAGCGCCGCCTTACGCTGTTCATGGTCGCCGGCACGTTCGGATACGGACTGTGTACGCTGCTATTCGGGCTGAACGCGGGATTGGTTCCGGCATTGCTCCTTACCGTGCTGATGGGCCCGATGTTTCAAACGCGGGACATCGCCCGCAAGACGATGATCCAGCGCAGCGTATCGCGGGATATGCTGCCGAAGGTTTTATCGGCCCAAGCGACACTATCGTACGGGCTGTTCAGCTTGTCCGTACTGGCCATGGGCGTCGTGGCCGATACGTTGGGCATCGGCGCCATGTATGTAACCGCGGCGATTTGCAGCTTCCTCTCTGCGGGAGTCGGGCTGCTCTTCCGCAAAGCGTTCTAACGCGGATTGACGTGGCAAAGCCTTGGAGGCATTTTGGGGGATGCTTCCAAGGCTTTTTTAGCTGAAGAAATTTTGAAATTTCGTTCGAGGATGAGCAACTGCAAAAATTAAAAGCCATGAACTTGGTTCGTTATTCCGGTTTTTGCGCAAGACGAAAAAGGGTGTCTTCGAGTGCTATTCATGCCGAGTAAGTTCCATTGCCTCCATTGGCGTTGCATTAACTTTGCTTAGCAATCTTAAAACAGCTGTGTGGATTACCATGCGAATCCTTCATATTCCTTCTACCGCCCTGCTCCCAAAATTCGCGGACACAGATACGTTAATTGTGACAAACGGCCCGATTTCGGATAGTTTGCGGACAGACGATCCTTTATCCGCGGCAAAAGCGCAAAAACAAGCCCTCCGAGGAATGAATAACGGAACCAATGTCCGCCTAAACAGCAAATAAGCGGTTTTGACGCCAAATAACGGCCGTACGGTCCGGATCGCCATTTCTCGATGCAACGCCATTGCATTGCCTCTTCTGTATCTTGTTTTCTCCCCCCTTCTGTCGATATCCCCTTTGTTCAGAGACCAGTTCTGCCACCCAATAAGTCCGATGTATTATTGTTTGATGCGTCCCCAACGCCAAGCGTTGCCGCTCCATGTCCAGAGCTCGCCGATGAGCGAGCGATACCTTATCTAGCTCATGACCGCCTTAATCTGAGCGAGCGGAAGTTTGTCCTGAGCTTGCGGACTAGCAGCCGATACCGTTATATTGCAATGATCGCTTCATCTGAGCGATCGGGATTTCGGCAAAAGGCGCCGGCCGTGACCTGAGCGAGCGGGATTTCGGCAAAAGGCGCCGGCCGTGACCTGAGCGAGCGGGATTTCGGCAAAAGGCGCTGACCGTGACCTGAGCGATCGGGATTTCGGCAAAAGGCGCCGGCCGTGACCTGAGCGAGCGGGATTTCGGCAAAAGGCGCCGGCCGTGACCCGAGCGGGGGGGATTTCGGTAAAAGGCGCTGACCGTGACCTGAACGAAGGGGATTTCCACAAAAGCGCGAAAAAGAATAAACCCCGGAATGGGTACATGAGACACCGTTGCGCTATTCGCCGCTCGTATCGTGAAAACGGCATTCGTGAAGCGGGATAAGCTTCGTGCGCTTTGTCCATTTATACCCAAGCCAGACGATCACGAACAACGGCAGGCCGATATAGGAAACGAGCACGCCGTTCCAGTCGATGCGTCCGCCCGTGAACGCTGTATAGTTTTGGCCCAGAATGACAATCATGCACAGCGCGAAGGCGAAGATCGGGCCGAACGGGAACCATTTCGCCCGATACGGCAATTCGCTCAAGTCGCGGCCTTGCGCGACGAATGCCCGGCGAAACCGGTAATGGCTGACGGCGATGCCGAGCCAGGCGATAAAACCGGACATGCCGGAGGCGTTGAGCAGCCAGACATAGACGACTCCGTCGCCGAAGAAGGAAGCGAGAAACGCCAGCATGCCCACGAGCGCCGTTACCAGCAAGGCGTTGGCGGGTACGCCCCGCTTATTGATTTTGGCAAGGAAACGCGGCGCCTTGCCTTCTTGGGCGAGCACCCACAACACCCGCGTCGAAGCGTACATGCCCGAGTTGCCGGCGGAGAGCACGGATGTGAGAATGATCGCATTCATGACCGCTGCGGCGAAGGCGAATCCGGCCTTCTCGAACACGAGCGTAAACGGGCTGACCGCAATGCTCTCAACGCCGTCCTGAATCAAGTTCGGATTCGTATAAGGAATGATCATCGCGATCACGATAATCGCCAATATATAAAACAACAGGATGCGCCAAAAAATTTGCCGGATGGCGCGCGGCACGTTGTGAGCCGGGTTCTCGCTCTCGCCTGCCGCCACGCCGATCAACTCCGTCCCTTGGAAGGAAAATCCGGCGGCCATAAAAACGCCGAGAACGGCCATAAATCCGCCGTGAAACGGAGCGTCGCCGATCGTGAAGTTTTCGAATCCGATTCTCTCCCCGCCGATGATGCCGAGTATCATCAGCAGGCCGACCGCGAGAAAAATCAAGACGGTGGCGACTTTAATAAATGCAAACCAGTATTCCGATTCGCCGTAGCCTTTGACAGACAGACGGTTCAATCCGTATATGATCCCGAGGAAGAGCAGGCTCCATAGAAACGACGGGCTGTCCGGGAACCAGTATTTCATGATCAGCGTAGCGGCCGACAATTCGGCGGCGATCGTAATCGCCCAGTTATACCAGAAGTTCCAGCCAAGCGCGAACCCAAGGGACGGATCGACAAAGCGAGAGGCGTACGTGCTGAACGAGCCCGACTCGGGCATATAAGCCGCAAGCTCCCCTAAGCTTGTCATGAGGAAATAGACCATGATCCCTACCGCAATATACGCCGCTAATGCGCCGCCGGGTCCCGCCGCGTGAATGGCTCCCCCGCTGGCAAGGAATAACCCGGTGCCGATCGAGCCTCCGAGGGCAATCATCGTCAAGTGGCGCGCCTTCAATCCCCGCTGCAACCGTTCCTCCGTATTAGAATGGTTTATCATAAAAACTTACTCCTTTTTTAAAATATAGAAAAAATTACAAAAAACCGTCGAAGCAAATTCGACGGCTTTATCCGAATACCGTACCATCCCTTCGTGAAGATAGCGCAACACGCGAACGGCTCGTTTCGCGTGACAGTTCTGCACCTGTTCGGATACAGCCCCAGCCTGCGTAAACGGAGAACAAACGCAAACTTCGGCGGAAATGCCTTTCATGCGGATTCGTCGAGCTTCTCCGGCTCTGGCCCGCATTACTTATCATTCCCGCAACCTCTACCTCACCTTCGGACGGCGAGGATTGTATTTGATGTTTTTACACCGTACAAGTATAAAGAACGAATCGGCAGCAAATCAATTGAAAAATACAGGAAATGGCCCCATCCCATTTCCAAAGGGGCACCGTCGTCGGGCGCCTTCCGCGATGTTATAATAGGATGAGACCAAAGGAGTGGGTGAGGATGAATAACGGATGGGGACACCCTCACGCGATGCACAAGATCGGCGGCAACGCCCCGAAAGTGTCGTTGAAGGAAGTGCCGCTGAGACGGATTCTGGGCATGTTCCGGCCATATATGGGATTGCTGTTTTTTATTGTGGCGCTCGCGCTGGCCGGAGCGGTGATCGGCTTGCTCCCGCCGCTTGTTATGAAAGAAATGATCGACACGGCCATACCGGATAAAGACATAAAGATGCTCGTATGGCTTGCCGTTCTATTGGTTGCGCTGCCGGTTGCGAGCGGCATGCTCGGCGTGTGGCAAAATTATTTGAACACCAAGGTGGCGCAAGGAGTGATGCGCGATTTGCGGCAAGGATTGTTCGGCAATTTACAGCGGCAATCGATCGGCTTCTTTACCGCATCGCGGTCGGGCGAAGTCATCCAAAGGGTGACGGACGACGTACAAGCCATTCAAGGCGTCATTACGAACGTCGTCGTTTCGAGCATTATGCAGACGGTCGTGCTCGCGACCTCGATCGGAATTTTGTTCGCGCTCGATTGGCGGCTTGCGCTCATCTCGGTCGTCGTCTTGCCGCTATCGATGCTGCCGGTGCGAAAAGTGGCGACGCTTCGCAAAAAAATGCGCAGCGAAACACAAAAGATGCGAGCGCAAATGTCGGCACAGCTTGGCGAGGTGTTCGGCGTGTCGGGGGCGATGCTTACGCGGATTTTCGGCCGCGAACAAAGCCAGGAACGGGAATTCGGCGCCTTGAACAAGCAGGTTATGGACATGGAGTTGAAATTAAGCTTGATGGGACGCTGGTTCCTTATGTTTGTCGGCTTGCTCGGGCCGCTCGGTACGGCGATGATTTATTTGTACGGCGGATATTCCGTCATTCAAGGCACGATGACGATCGGAGCGATCGTCGCCTTTGCAGGTTATTTGGGCAGATTGTATCAGCCTTTCGGCACGCTTCTTAATTTGCATGTCGAAGTGATGACGGCGCTCGGCGTCTTTCAACGCATCTTCGAATATCTCGATTTGAAGCCGGATGTCATCGAGCGGGAAGACGCCGTTTCTTTGCCGCAGGCCGCAGGCAACATATCTTATGAAGGAGTCTCTTATTCCTACGACGGCGAGACTGAGGTGCTGCACGGAATTTCGTTTGAGGCGAAGCCGGGGGAAGTTGTCGCATTGGTCGGCCCAAGCGGCGCGGGCAAAACGACGCTTATCGGCATGATCGCCCGCCTGTACGATCCGACCGCCGGCGCCGTTAAGTTGGACGGACGCGATCTGCGCGGCATACGGATCGATTCGCTGCGCAGCCAAGTCGCGTATGTGACGCAGGAATCGTTTCTGTTCCATGCGACGATACGCGAAAACTTGGCGTTCGCCAAAGAAAATGCGACAATGGAGGAGATGGAATCGGCATGCCGCAAAGCGTTCATTCACGATTTTATTGTCGGCTTGCCGCAAGGCTACGACACGGTTGTCGGCGAACGGGGACATCGTTTGTCCGGGGGAGAACGCCAGCGCTTGTCGATTGCGCGGGCGATTTTGAAGGATCCCGTTATTTTGTTATTGGACGAGGCGACGTCCCATCTTGACTCCGAGTCGGAAGCGTATGTGCAGGCGGCGCTGCAGCAGTTGATGAAGGGCAGGACGACGCTCGTCATCGCGCATCGGTTGTCGACGATTCTTGCCGCGGATCAAATTCTTGTCATACACGATGGCCGAATTGCGGAACGCGGGACGCATAGCGAATTGCTGGAGCGGGATGGGTTGTATGCAACGCTGTATGATACGCAATTTCAGGAAGCAAGCCGGGACGATGCGCGCAGTCAAGGCGATGAACGAAGAAATCCGCATCCCGTATAGGAATGCCGGATGGACGAAGGAGGCGACAGAGATGTCAAAACTGCTAATTCGAGGCGGGCGGGCGGTATTGCCGGACGCCGTCGCCGATGCCGATGTGGCCGTGCGGAACGGGCGGATCGAAGGAATATGGACGAAGGAAGAGCGCGCGCGAAGCGAAGCATGGCTGGCGGAAGCGAGGGAAGGCGATGCGTCCGGCGAAACGGTCATTATCGATGCCGAGGGGCGATACGTGCTCCCTGGGCTGATCGATACGCATTGCGATGCGATCGAGAAGGAAATTCAGCCGCGGCCGAATACGCTGTTTCCGCTGGATATGTCATTGATGGAATTCGAGCGGAAGCTGCCTTTGCATGGCATAACGACGATGTATCATTCGCTGTCGCTCGGCGTGGGATTGAGTTTGCGCGGCGACCATTTGCTCACCCAGTTGGTGGAATTGATCCGCGAATATCGCTGCAAACGGGCGATGATCCGCCATCGGATTCATTTGCGTTACGAAGTTTCCCATTTGGACGGCTTGCCGGTCGTCGAACGTTACGTGCGCGAACGCCAGGTGGACTATTTATCGTTTATGAATCATGTTCCGGGACAGGGCCAATATCGGGAACCGGGCTCGTTCGAGCGCTATGTCATGAAAAATCAGGGCGTCGATACGGAAGAAGTTCGCCGGATTACGGAAGAATTGATCGCGCGCGAGCGGCAGGTAGATTGGGACGGGCTGCGGCGCTTGGCGGGGATTGCGGCGGAGAACGGCATTTCGGTCGCTTCCCATGACGACGACTCTCCGCAGCGGGTGGAGGAATCGTCCGGATTCGGCGTGAACGTCTCCGAATTTCCGCTCAATGTGGAAACGGCCGTCTTCGCGAAAGAGAAAGGCCTGCATGTATGCGTAGGCGCGCCGAATGTGGTCAGGGGCGTCTCCCATGACAAAAACATGCGCGCCGTCGATGCGATCCGCGCGGGAGCCGCCGATATATTATGCTCGGATTATCATCCGGCTTCGCTGCTTACGGCGGTGTTTAAACTGTTCGCCGACGGGGAGACGGATTTGCCCGCCGCGGTCCGCATGGCGACGCTGAACCCGGCGCGCGCGCTCGGGACGGCCGAAACGGTCGGTTCGCTCGAGCCGGGCAAAGCGGCCGACTTGATCGTCGTCGACCGTTTCGAAGGGCATCCATGGGTTACACATACCGTCGTCGACGGAACGATCGTATACGAAGGCGGCGTGTACTATACGGGATAGCATGACGAAGGGCTGCTCCCCAAACGCGGATAAACCGTTTGGGGAGCAGCCCTTTATTGTCCATGCGGCGAATGGCCGCTATTCGTCGTTGCGGCGCGCCATCTGCTGCCAGACGCTGCCTGCGGCGGCAACGCCTTCTTCGATGCGCTCAAGCGCCATTCTCGCTTGCAGGCCGACCTCGAACTCGGGGTCGGCCGCCGCTTCCCGCAGCGCGTCGAGCGCGGTTTCGTCGCCCGCTTCATATAAGAAGCGGGCTGCGCGCCAGCGCACGAGCTTGCTCGCGTCGCGCAGCGCGGCAATCATCGGTCCGATCGCGGCGGGATCGCCGAGATCGGACAGCGTATCGCCGGCCGTGCGGCGCACGGCGGCGGACGAGTCTTTCAATGCCGCGAACAACGGCGGCATTGCTTCGGGCGCGCGCAGGTCGCCGAGGTACACCACGGCGAGGCGGCGGATCTGGCTTTGCGAATCGCGCAAAGCCTTCTCGATCAGCGGCAGCCGCTCCAGCGTCGGCTGCATCGCTTCAAGCGCCGCGTACCGCACGCGCCAATCCGGATCGTCGAGCTTCGCCGCGACTTCCTCGTCGGACAGCTCGCGCCGCGCCTCCACGAACGGCTCCTCGCTCGCACCAAGCGCAATCGCCTGGCGTACGAGCGCTTCCAGCCGTTCTTCCGGATAAGCCGCCTCAATCTCTTGTTCGACTTCCTTGGCGATTTCGGCAAGTTCGCCGTAACGTACGCCGTATTCCGCCAGACGCCGCTCCTTGATCAACGTCGCGCTGGCGACGGCCGTTACCGCTTTTGTAAACCGTTCCGACAGCGCAACCCGTTCCTCCTTGCCTTCGGCTTTGACGCGAATTTGCATCGGAATGTTGCGGAACGTTTGCACGAACACTTGTGCCTCGCCGAATCCGCCGCTTTCGCCGTCTTCCGCGCCCGGGATCGAGAGCGGCGCTCCCTCGTCTCCGAACGCTTCTTTCACCACTGCCAAAATCGCGGCCCAATCGGCGCTCGCTCGCCTGTCGAGCGCGACGAAATCAAGAGTATGAAACACGCTTTTTACGCCCTCGATATCCAGCATTCGCTGAATAAACGGCGGCGCCGAGCGGTAATTGTCCGCCGTATATGTTCTCCGTACGCCGGGAGCCAGCGACTCGTCCAAATGAAGCTTCATCGTATTCGGACTCGGCGTCGGCTCGATGGAAACGATTTTCATGCTATCCTTCCTTTCCTTGCAAGACCGGACCGGCCGGCCGTTTTTATATTTAGCTCTCCTTATATTGTACTGCTTTATTTGGCAACGTACAAAGTTATTTGCTTACGAAGCATATTTAGCGGCCCACTTTTCAGCAAGCTCCAATTGTTTTTCGGTACGAACGATTCATAAGAAACGAAAACGGGGAGATAATGAAGAAGGGGAGAAACTATGATCGGAGTGCGTAAAAAAATATTTTGTGAGGGATAGGACAACATGAGACGTATTTTGCTGTGTATAACGGTGCTGATCTGTGCGATCACAAGCGGCGCTTCGGCGGTTGTGGCGGCGGATGACGAAAAGGAACAGGCGCTCTCTTTTTTAAGAACCCTTTATCATGACCGCAATCAGCTTATTCTGAACGGGAATCCGGACACGATCGCCCAATATTACAATAAGGCCGATAAGTTGAGCCGCCTGGCGATGCGTCAAGAAATGCGGCGCAGCCAATATTTGCAGGCATGGGCCGAGAAGAGGGATATGCGTCTGACGGAAGCGGAAGGCGATATTCGCGTGACGCGGTTCAAGCTTGAAGGCGATAAGGCCCGAGTCTCGTTAATCCAAAGCGTGAAAATAGCCTATCAATATAATCAGGAGCATCATTTGCCGACGCAATCGTTCGGCGTTGGGACGCGCCACGCGCTGACGCTCAGAAAATTGGACAACCGCTGGTACGTCGTCAAAGAATGGTATTTGGATCCGATGGACGAGAACCCGAATTTGATTCCTGCCGACAGCGTCAAAGGGTTTCCGAAGAAAACGTTAACCGTGCAGGCGTCGGCCATGATGCAGTCGGACGCGCAATCGGCCCGGCCGCGCAGATACAATCGCGAGAAAGCGGTCGCTTATGCCAATAAATATGCCGGGGCGGCATGGGGCGCGGGCAATAAAGGCCGATACAATCCCAAGTATCGCGATTATACGTATGTAGGCGGCGATTGCACCAATTTCGCGTCCCAAGTCATCGGGGATTCCGAGGAAGGCGGGGGGTTGCCCATGACGGGCGACTGGCAATATTGGTATAGATCCGGGGGAAGCCATACTTGGGTGCAGACGGACCGATTGAAAAACTTTTTGCTGTATAGCGGATACGGCCGTTTAATTGCCAAAGGAACATTCACCCAAGTCGTGCAGCCGAGCGATAAACATCCTCAAGGAGCCGTCGCCAAGCTGGAGCCGGGCGATTTGATCGCCTATGAGATGAATGGAGACGTCGACCACTTCTCCGTCGTCGTCGGCCACGACGTCAACGGTTACCCGCTTGTCAATTCCCATACGGCGGACCGGTATAAAATGCCCTTCGATCTCGGATGGGACAAATCCACGAAATATTTGCTGATTCATATTAACGACTAAGCCGCGCGAACAACATTTGACAACCCCTTAACATATCCGCCGATGCTTTGACATAATCCTTAAATAGGACAAAGCGTCTTTGCGGGAAGGAGGGGTGAGGCTTGGCGTCATCCAAACTCATGAAACAAATGGCACTTCGGACGAGTGCCATTTTTCTCGTCAAATTGATCGGCTTTTTCGCGCGCATCCCGCTGTTTCGCATGCTCGGTGCGGAAGGGATCGGGCGTTACCAAATGGTATATTCGTTATACGTCGTATTGCTTACGTTTGTCACGGGCGGGTTTCCAACCTCGCTCGCCTTGACGACGGCGGACGATCCGGCGAAAGGTTGGAGGTACTTTACATTTCTATCCTTGATATTGGTCGGGCTCGGCGGCGTCGCGAGTTTCGGCTGCTTCGTCTTTGCCCCGCAGTTGGCGTCGATGCTCGGCGACCCGGGGCTCGCATTTGCAATTCGCTGCCTGGCCCCCGCATTGTTGATCGTCCCCGTCTTAAGCCTGATTCGCGGCCTGCTGCAAGGGATTGAAGCGTATGGATATATTGCGGTTTCCGAATTGATCGAACAAGCCGTACGGGTCGTCCTGATGCTGCTGCTCGTTTCGCTCCTGATCGGCAAAGGGACGGCTATTGCCGTTAGCGGGACGCTGCTGGGAGCGTTTGCCGGCGCAACCGCCGCCATTCTCTTTTTAATTCTCGTTCTGTTGTTTATCCCTTATCCGGCCGTACGCCGCCGTAAAGGAAAATGGTCCGTTTGGGAAAACGGTTCCGGGATGCGGCAATTATTTCAGGCGGGAGCCGTTATTTCCCTTAGCCGTTATATTATTCCTGTCTCCGAGTTTCTGGACGCGCTGATCATTCCGCGAAGACTGCAAGATTCGGGATTGTCCTTCCCGCAAGCGAGCGCTATCTTCGGCGAAATGTTCGGCATGGCTTCGACGATAACGTATATGCCGCTTATTGTGACGGCCGCGCTCATTCATACGCTGTCCGCCAAATTTATTGCCGACTGGCATCAAGGAGAGGGAGAACGATTCTACAGGCGCGTTCGCTTCTCGTTCGATATCGCGATGTTGTGGGGGATCGGAGCTTCGCTGACGCTTTTCTTTTACAACCGGGAGTTGTCCGTTCTCGTCTTCGGCGACGAATCGGCCGCCATAGGCATTCGTTATTTGGCGGTTGCGCCGTTATTCGCCGGATTGCGGGAGTTGACGTCGACGGCATTGCTCGCGATGGGGCGCAGGAGGGAAATACTGACCGGCCTCATCATCGCGCTTGTTGCCAGCAACGTTCTGAATATCGTGCTGGTGGCGATTCCGGGATTCGGATACCAAGGCATCGCGATCGGCATGATCGTCTTCGAAGTCATTGGTGTAATATGGAACTTGGCCGTCATACGCAAGCATAGCGGCGGGAAATTGCAATGGAATCCGTTCAACGCGGGAATATGGATCGTCTTGCTGCTGTTTTTCCTTCAGTTCAACCTATCGGCTATTCTGATTCCCCGGATGGAAATGCCGCAATGGTTTGAAGGAGCGGTGCGAGCGAGCTTTTCTTTTTTACTGATAGGCATTTACATATTGTTGCGCTTCATGAAGAATAAACACGAGCATTTATAAAGGAAACGATTCGCGGGCCGGGCGGTCCGATCGACAGGCACAACTTTTTTCTTTCGGTCATAATTTGCTATATTGTAATTAACGAAAGGAGAAGTCGCCGAATGCCCAAACCTCGATTTCAAAATATTGACAACGTCCCCACGGATAAAACGATGAAAGATTTCAGACAATGGCGCCAGGAACGGATCATAAAGAAAAAAGATTATTCGTTCCGTGTACCGAACGTTCAGCCGGAACTCGAGTACTTGCGTCATAACCGGACCGATTCGACTGTGACTTGGATCGGCCATTCCACGTTTTTCATTCAATACGCCGGATTGAATATCGTGACCGACCCGGTTTGGGCGATGCGGATGGCAATGAACCGCAGATTGTCCCCGCCCGGCATACCGCTTCGGGACATGCCTCCGATCGACGTCATTCTTATATCGCATTCCCATTACGATCATTTGCATATATCTTCCGTACGCCGCCTCTACGGCGCCGATACGTTGATCGTCGTTCCGGCCGGTCTGCGCCGTAAAATGATGCGCAAAGGCTTCACTCGCGTCGTCGAGCTTCAATGGTGGGAGCAATTGCAAGTCCGCGGCGTGAAAATCGCCTTCGTACCCGCACAGCATTGGACGCGGCGTACCCTTACCGATACGAACCGTTCCCATTGGGGCGGCTTTGTGTTGGAATATGCCGGCCGGCGGCCGGTCTCCGAGCGGCAACAGCTTCGAATCGCGTCCTTCAATTCGAAGAAGACGGGCGGTCCGGACGAATCGGGGGATGGCGGAGGCAAGGAAGATAAGCTGCCGACGATTCATTTTGTCGGCGATACCGGCTATTTCCGCGGCTTTCGCGAGATCGGCGAACGATTCGACATCGATGTGTCGCTCATGCCGATCGGCGCGTACGAGCCGGAATGGTTTATGACGTCCCAGCATGTCACGCCGGAAGAAGCGCTGCAAGGGTTTCTCGAGACGAAAGCCGGCCTCATGATTCCGATGCATTACGGAGCGTTTAAGCTGGCCGACGATACGCCGCGCGAAGCGTTGGATCGCCTGGAAGCGGAGCGGCGGCGGCTCGGCATCGGGAGCGAATCGATTCGGGTGCTGGCGCATGGGGAGACGCTGCGGTTGTAATTCGCCCGCAACGACGAATGACGGCTCGAGCCCGAGCCGTCATTGTCATTGGATTTCAATGAATGTATAATGTCATGCACTACGCAAACGAGGACAGCACCGCTCCGAAGATAAGGACGAAGAAGATGACATAAATCGCTACCCCGATTAATGCCCAGATCAGAGCGGCTCTGCTGTAATTTCTTTTGTTCGGATTCGTATTGCCGCCGAATGCCCATACGAACAACATAATAATGTTCACGATCGGGATAATCAGAAGCAGCATGGTGACTATCCAATCTTTGGTCGAGACGACCGGCGCGGTTTCTACCCCGGTCGAATAGCTTGCATGCGGGGCTTGCACATTAACATTGGTTTCCAAAATAAAAACACTCTCCTTGTAAATTTTGGCTTAGGAAACGTTTTCCTCGATTTAGTATACAAGGAGACGGTTTCATTTTACAATACAAATTTTTACAATGGAGACAGGACGAAACTGATTTTATATGCTATAATAATAATTTGAGTGTTTTATTATTATGTAGCAAAGGACGGGACTGCCATGATTACTACAAGCGGTGTGACGCTCCGGTACGGAAAACGCGCACTCTTCGAAGACGTTAATATAAAATTTACGCCCGGCAACTGTTACGGCTTAATCGGCGCGAACGGAGCGGGGAAATCGACTTTTCTGAAAATATTGTCCGGCGAAATCGAGCCGAATACGGGCGAGGTGCATATTACGCCGGGAGACCGTCTGTCGGTATTGAAGCAGAACCATTTCGAATACGACGAGTTTCCGGTACTGGAAACGGTTATTATGGGGCATGCGAAGCTGTACGATATTATGAAAGAAAAAGACGCGCTTTACGCGAAACCCGATTTCAGCGAGGAAGACGGCATTCGCGCCGGCGAGCTGGAGGGCGAATTCGCGGAATTGAACGGTTGGGATGCGGAACCCGATGCGGCGGCGCTCCTGATCGGGCTTGGCATTCCGCGCGAATTGCACGACAAGAAGATGGCGGAGCTGAGCGGAAACGAGAAGGTGCGCGTATTGCTCGCCCAGGCGCTGTTCGGACGACCGAACATTTTGCTGCTTGACGAGCCGACTAACCATTTGGACATCGAGTCGATCAGTTGGCTGGAAAACTTCCTGATGGATTACGAAGGAACCGTTATCGTCGTATCCCATGACCGCCACTTCTTAAACAAAGTGTGCACGCACATCGCCGATATCGACTTTGGCAAAATCCAGCTTTACGTCGGCAACTACGATTTCTGGTACGAATCGAGCCAACTGGCGCTCAAGCTGGTGCGCGAGCAAAATAAGAAAAAAGAAGAGAAAATCAAGGAACTGCAAGCGTTTATTCAACGTTTCAGCGCGAATGCGTCCAAGTCGAAGCAGGCGACATCGCGGAAAAAACAGCTCGAGAAAATTACGCTCGAAGACATACGTCCGTCCAACCGCAAATATCCGTTTCTGCATTTCAAGCCGGAACGCGAAGCGGGCAAGCAGTTGTTGACCGTGGATGGCATCGGCAAAACGCTGGAAGGCGAGAAAGTGCTGGATAACATCAGTTTCGTCGTAAACAAAGGAGACAAAATCGCGTTCGTCGGTCCGAACGGATTGCCAAAAACGACATTGTTCCAAATCGTCATGGGCGAGCTTGAAGCGGACAGCGGGGAGTATACTTGGGGCGTAACGACGACGCAGGCCTATTTCCCGAAAGACAACTCCGCTTATTTCGACGGGGTTGACCTTAATCTGGTCGATTGGCTGCGCCAGTACTCGAAAGATCAGGACGAGACGTTCTTGCGCGGTTTTCTCGGACGGATGCTGTTCTCCGGCGAAGAGGCGCTGAAGAAGGCGAGCGTGCTGTCCGGAGGAGAGAAAGTGCGCTGCATGCTGGCGAAAATGATGCTGAACGGCGCGAACGTCCTCGTATTCGACGAGCCGACGAACCACTTGGATTTGGAATCGATCACCGCGCTCAACAACGGTTTGATCGACTTCGACGGCACCATTCTGTTCGTGTCGCATGACCACCAGTTCATTCAAACGATCGCGAACCGCATTATCGAGATTACGCCGAAAGGCCTGATCGACCGGGTAATGTCGTACGACGAATATTTGGAAAGCGAAGAAATCAAGCAATTGCGCGCACAAATGTATGGCGAATAAAGCAAAGAGCCGGTAGAACGGCTCTTTTTTTAACATTATAGAATTTATAAAATTTTGGGGTGGGCAGGGCTTCCGCCTCGTTTTTGTTTTTGGTAAGGTTAGGATATGGAGACGAACGTGCTAAAACGAATCTTCTTTGATGAACATGGAC
>NZ_JAHLPR010000051.1 GCF_018918005.1 Paenibacillus sp. MSJ-34
TGATTCAGGGAGAATTATCATAATTCTCCCTCTCGTATATCCGAAACTGGTCAGATTGACCGTCAATAGCAGGACAACTTACACCGTCAATCTCAGGGCATTATGCGTTAGCATTAACATTTACAATTGCCACTATGTAAAAAATTACAAGGAGGAACGTTATTATGAGAAGAATTTGCTTGTCATTGCTTTTAGCGGTGATTCTTGCTCTTATGCCGGCATCAGTTTTTGCAAATGGAAAATCGGACTCAGAAACTCAAGCAAGTCAATACGATAAAGCCAGGTATGTGGCTGCCCACTACGTTGGTATTGTAGAAGCCAACACGGATGATTGGCATGATTCCAAGGTGAACTTTGAATTTCCCCTTTTTGATTTTGACGGTAACGTTACTGCTTACTTATTCTCGGTTACAGTTGGAGGTACAGATAGCGGCTACTTGATCGTTAGTGCGGAAAATGATCCTGTTGTTTTAGAATCAGCAAGAGAAGGGAGCCATCCGTATTTTAAGTTTTCAAACGAAGGTCAACCAATTTACGTTGGCGCAACCATGTATTATATTAAGCAAAATACGTCGGAATATATTGACATTCGACAAGGTAAAATAGTAACGAGCAGCGATTTCAAAAGCAAAGGAACGTTGCAAGGTAAATCTTTCAATGAAAATATGGATCTAAGTAAGCATTCAGATCTAGAATTTTCACCGTTATCTATAGAACCTCAAACAATTATTAGTTATTCGAAAAAAATAATTTCTGGCGTTCCAGATTTTAGCTGGCACCTTGGTTGTAGCCCGACTTCCTTCTCAAACATTGTAAAATATTGGGCCAATAACGGGTATCCTAACTTGGTTCAGCGCGGTACTACGACAAATGAATTAATCGAAGAAATGGCGGATTTTATGAATACTAATCGTGATGGTACGACTGGTTGGGATGATAGAGTGACAGGAATGGTGAATTATTGGAGTGATAAAAACTATAAAGTAAGTGTATCAAGGGTAAGCGCAAGCTTTAGTACACATAAAACAGAAATGAATAATGATAGACCGGATATTATCAATGTTGTAGATGACGCAACATATGGTAATCATGATATGACAGGTGTTGGTTACGAAGAATATCAAGATACAGAGCAAAATCTTAAATGGTTTAGATGGGTGATTGTACATGACACATGGGACAATACTCCTAAAGACGTTTACATTTACTTGCCACAGCTTTCTTGGAATGAAACTGTTAAGGTCGTACCCAAATAAAAAGCGGAGTAGCCGAAAGGCTACTTCCTTTATTTTGATATGGAACCATTTGGTGAAAAGTACCGTCTAAAGGTTAGGGGGGAGAAGGAATGTTTAAAATTAAAATTATGCCTATTTATATGCTATTGTTTGTACTATTCACTTCAATTACTGCCGCTTGTGACAGTGCAAAAAATGATGAGGGAGAGGAGTATATTATGCCTTTAATCGAAGTGATAAAAAGTGATCTGTTACATGTGGATGGGATCGATGTACAGTTTGCTGATGGTAACAAGATGTCAATTACTGATTCCAAAACAATTCAAGATATTATCTTACGGATAAAGAGTATTAGGTTGCGAGAAACAAATAGCAAAGGCGTCGGATACTTGTATTTTTTAGATTTGAAAGAAGGGGACAAAACGTATCGATTCGATAGCAGTTTAACGTTTGACGGGAAGACCTACGAAGCAATTGATGATAGTGTAAAGGAATTGAATGACTTTATTATAAAAATGGGAAAGGATAAAATACCAGGCCTTCTTCCGGGAGTGGAAGACTCACAGGGATAACAGCCAACGAGTAAAAGATATTAATTTACCTGACAATTACTATTATAGGATGTCACTGCTAAGATAGGATATAAGAGATCGTTTGCAAGGGGAACTGTCCGCCTGACTATTCGTGAATTATGTGAACGATAAGAAGTAGAGATAGTGGAGGCAGAAGCTTGTGTAGATCATATACAGATGCTGGTAAGCATCCAACAGGAGTGTTTCGGAATTTATGGTTACTTAAAGGGAAAAAGTTCACAATGATCTTCGATAAGTCACAAATTTTTGAAGTGCCGATATGGAAATCGCTAGTTCTGGTGTAGGGGATACTATTCCATGTAGGCAACATTGTCATTGGATACGGTTGCTTTTTGGCCCATAAGTGCCTAAAAATGCTTCGCTTGTTCTGGTAAGCCCTTTGCTGCCCGCGATAATGTTGCATTTTCATATGCCACTCATACATCTGCCGAATCATCATGATTGGGGGTGTAAGTTGGCATAGCGTAATAGGTATACGTATTCATGTCATTCCTCCAATACTTTGATTTTGGTGATGTTTTCACCACGTAACAACAGTCTACGAACAAATGCTCTTGGAAAACACGGCCATTGCCAAATAAATAAGAAAGACATGCTCCGATAGGCCCACCTGAATGAAAGATTTTTGGTAAAATGGTAGAGAAAATGTTCATTGCTAATGATTATTGTCAAAGGGAGGGGGTCAAACCGTGATCATAGCCACGAAACTTCATATTCCCCGATCACGAAGCGTGCTTGTTGCGCGTTCCCGCCTCACCCGTCGTTTGCATGAAGGGTTGGATCTCACGCTTACCTTGATCACAGCGCCAGCCGGGTATGGCAAAACCACATTGCTCGGCGAGTGGGTGATGACGCTGGAAAATCCCGTTGCCTGGGTCTCGCTTGATCAAGGGGATAACGATCGCATGCGCTTCTGGGTACATACCATTGCGGCGTTAAAACAAGCTTATCCGTCTTTTGACGAACAGGTCGTGCTTCGTCATGCCACGGAAGATCCATCGGGAGTCTCACTGATTGCTGCGCTCGTCAACGGGCTTCATCGTATATCGCAAACGATGGTGCTCGTATGGGATGACTTTCACCATATCGAAGAAGCGTCAATCTTGAAGGGCGTCAATTATCTGCTGGAACGCTTGCCGTCACATGTCCATCTCTATCTTGCAGGCCGAAATGCTCCATCGCTTCCCCTTTCCAGACTACGAGCAGAAAATTGGCTGAACCGGTTGGATGCAAGCCATCTCCGTTTTGCTCCAGACGAAACAACTGAATTTTTTGCGAATTGCGGCGGTATGGAATTATCCATCGAAGACGTGGCTGCCGTACAAAAAAAGACGGAGGGATGGGCAGTGGCGATCGGGTCTATGTTGACGGCGATGAATATAAGCGCCGCAATGGCCGAAGGACAGCAGTCGGGGATAAGAAAAAATGAGGTGATGAGAATGAAACGGTTTTTAATAACGGCTGTCTTATAGCTTGCCGTGTTGCCCATGAACGCATTTGCCTTGACAAAGGATGCGCCTGCAGTAACGATTCAAACGAGTGATGTTGTTTCGAAGTCCGAGGATATTTCGGGCCAGTGTTTGACATGGAGTGGGCATGATTTCTTGCGATGGGGCGATGCTGATAAGGCCTGTATCGCATGGCAAACGAGCCTATCATGCCCGCCTCTCCAAGTAAAGCCTGTTCCAATGATCCAACTGTTAAAAAACCATTTATACAAAAAAATTTACATTCCCGACCTTATTGAGTATGTCGAAAACCCTAAATCGAGATTGGTTCAAGGCTAATCGTATAAAATTGCATTATACGATTAGGTGATCGCTCATTAAGGAAACAGCTTCATGGCGACCTGACACGGCAAGTTTCTTGTAAATATTTTTGCAGTGACGTTTCACCGTTTCCGTAGAGGTGCTTAGCGTTTCGGCGATGTCTCTGTTTGCGAATCCTTGCGACAACAGCTTCAAAACGTTCATTTCCTGTCTCGTGAGCTTGGAAAGCAGATGTTGCGGAAAAGAGTTATCTTCATTTTGAAACACAGAAAAAAGCGTATCGGTGTAATCTTGAAATAAAGGGTCTTGCGCTCTTTTTGACACACTGCAACGTTGCCTTCCCCATAAGGTCAAGAGACGATAAAGTTTTGCTCCCTCATCTGCAAATAAACGAATATAGCCTTCGGAGAAAGCTAGGACCAAGGATTGATCAAGCTTTTTAACCGCAGCGGAAAGATTTTTTTGCCTATCCAAAAGGAGAGCCTGAACGATTCTGATCTCAACTACCGCCGCTTTACGGTTTTTCAGCTCGTATACTTGCGCCAAACGCTCCGCATAACGGTATGCCGTTTCTCCATCATCCAAAGCGACGAGTAAGCGCAGCCATGTAATTTGCTCAAACTCACGGGAAGGATCGATCCATCCATCCGCTTGCAGACGGCAGTTTTCGGCCCATCTTGCGGCATGCTGGGGTTGACCCGCCCGAATGAACAGTCTGGCCTCAAAAGCGTCGATAACCGGCATAAACGAAAGAGCATGTATCCTCAACGCCTGATTGCGAACCTCTTGTACAAGGGCATGGGCCGCTTCTTGCTCACCTCGGGCAAGGCAGATACGGGCTTTTGTGAGCAGGGCCGGTACGAAAATACCGGCATTTTCGCATTTCAAACCGATCGATGCTCCTATGTTGACGTATTTCTCCGCTTGAGCCAAGTCATCTCGTTCGTAGTAACACTCTCCAATAGCCGTATGCAAGTAGCCGTAAAAATGGTCATGTGCCGATTGCCAACCTGCGATCAGGGGAGGATAGATCGCTAACGTTTGTTTCAGTCCCCCGAAAAATCCGAATCTTCCTCTTAGGAGCGATTCTCCGTTATGGTTATAGCCCACGATATACGCAGCGGAAATGTTGCCGACTCCTCCGAGCCTTTTCATGATTTCTTCGTTGTAAACAACCGCTTTCTCTGTCTCGTTCCGGCCCAAGCAAATCAAGCATCGCATAGCCGAGAAATAGCCGAGTATATCTTCGCCGTTAAGTGATTGGAGTTCAGTTTGCCCCGAATTGAGATACGGTTCCGCTCGAACAAGGACGTCCTCCGCTTCGTCAAGTCGATCGAACGTGGCCAGCGTCCAGGCATACAGAACAGCGAGTGCGGGGTTATGTGTTAGCAAGTTCTCGGGAAATTGTTCGAACCAGCGCAACAGCATATGCATTTCATTACGGAGCAATTCCGAAGCTTCTTGCACAATTAGCTCGCAAGCCGTATTGAAATCGGCCGCGGCTACGGCATGTTCGACCGCCTCCACAGTATAGCCGTTGATCCTGAACCATTCACTTGCACGCCGGTGCAGTTCGGGAACGATTTCGGCATACTGACGGGTTAAGCGATTATATAGCAAACGGCCAAACATATGGTGATATCTGTACCATACGCGGTCCCGGTCCAGCGGGATCAGGAACAATCCGGCTTGAACCGCTTCATACAACGACTGGCCGCTTTCCTTCTGGATGATGTGTCGGCATAAAGACTCGTTCATCCGTTCAAGCACAGCCGTCTTGATTAAAAATTGCTGCACGTCAGGCGACTGTCGGGCCAACACTTCTTCCGTCAAATAATCGGCAATATCTCCTTCCACCTCTTCCGGCGGATGCTGTTTGAATAAGTCTATGAAGAGGTCAGTTTCCATCGTGCTTACACCGTACTCCACACCCGAAAGAAGGATCATTTGCAACCCCGCTATCCATCCTTCCGTTCTACGCTCCAGGCAGGCCAGTTCTTCCTTCGTCAAATGTTTCTCAACTGTTAGCTCGAACAGCTCGCGAATTTCGTTAGCTGTAAAACGCAGATCGTTCGCTGTAATGCGGACAAGCTGCCGTCTGGCAAGCATTGCCGACAAAGGTAGCGGAGGTTCGGAACGGCTTGCTATGACCATATGCATATTTCGAGGAAGATACGTGAGTAAAAAAGTCAGCCCCTGATGGATGGACGGCTCGCAAATCGCATGATAGTCGTCAAGAATGATGATGATTTCCTGATTCAGTTCCTGGATCTCGTTCATCAAGAGGGTCATGGCCGTTTCAGCGGAGAAGTCCCTCGTTTCTTGAATGTACTGCAAAACGGAATCACAGAGACCGGGCTGTATCGTACGTAAGGCGGCGATCAGATATTCTATGAAGCGGACCAGATCATTGTCGCGCTCGTCGAGAGAAATCCATCCGTATGAATATGGCTGCTGATGAATCCACTTCGCGATCAGCGTCGATTTGCCGAAGCCCGCCGGTGCGGTCACCAACGTCAGCTTGGTGCCAAGTCCCTGATCGAGAAGACGTCGTAAAGAAGGCCGTTTCACAAGCGTTGACCCGGTGCCGGGGATATGCAATTTGGTTTGCAGAAGATGAGAAAGCGGTCGAGATTCAGATTGTGGGTACATGGTAGAGTCCTTTTTTCATTTTCAAAGTTTTCCATAAATTGATTATAGTAAAACACTGACGGTGCATCAATGGAATATTACTCCCGAAAATACCCCTTGAATTGCCCCCAGGGGGAATAGATATGCACTTATATTAAAAATAAAATAGTTTTATGCGCCATAATCATTACGGCAGCGTTTTCCCTGTTCGGAAGCAGAACTGCGAATAGATGAATCTGGCGCGGTTTGCCGGACTATGGCCATCGTGCCACAGCCTATGTGTCGGCGGGTCGGTCCTCTCTACCGATCCCGTGACGGTAGCCGAAGACAAAGAAGCGACGGTAAGCGTTACCAGGATGAATGGCTGGAATGGGGAAAAGTCGCGACAAGGAACAGGGGGAAACAAAAATGAAACGGAGCAGATTAATGGAGAAGTCACGCAGAAGCAGGTCTGTTGAAGTGCTTCAAAAGATTTTCGTATTCGTTCTGCTGATTTCAGCGTTTTTTTCGGCGCAGCAATCGTCTTTTGCAGATACGAGTTTGAATCCCATAGAGGCGGGAACCAATCCTCAGGCCGTCGCGGTGAATCCGGTGACGAACAAAATCTATGTCGTCAATTTTCGCAGCCACAATGTGACGGTCATTGACGGCGCGAACGGCACAACGAAGACTGTAGGAGTGGGTACCTTTCCTTCGGACATCGCGGTGAATCCGGTAACGAACAAAATCTATGTCACCAATTCTTACAGCAACAACGTGACGGTTATTGACGGCACGAACGACACCACGAAGGTGGTAGATGTTCGTAGTTCTTCTCGAGCCATCGCAGTGAATCCGGTGACGAACAAAATCTATGTCGTCAATTCTAGCAGCAACGCCGTGACGGTCATTGACGGTGCGAACGACACGACGGATTGGTTCACCGGATTTTCCGGTCCTCAGAGCATCGCGGTGAATCCGGTGACGAACAAAATCTATGTCGCCAATCTTAACAGCCACAACGTGATGGTCATTGACGGCGCGAACGACACAAGGAAGACGGTAGGGGTGGGTACCTCTCCTCAGGCCATCGCGGTGAATCCAGTAACGGACAAAATCTATGTCGCCAATAGTGGCAGCAACGACGTGACGGTCATTGACGGCGCGAGCAATACCACGACAACGGTAGAGGCGGGAATCCTTCCTCGAGCCATCGCGGTGAATCCGGTAACGAACAAAATCTATGTCGCCAATAATGGCAGCAACAACGTGACGGTTATTGACGGCACGAGCAACACACCGACAACGGTAGAGGCGGGAACCGCTCCTTCGGCCGTCGTGGTGAATCCGGTGACGAACAAAATCTATGTCGCCAATCTTAACAGCAACAACGTGACGGTCATTGACGGCGCGAGCAACACGACGACAACGGTGGAGGTAGGATCATATCCTTTGGCCATCGCGGTGAATCCGGTGACAAACAAAATCTATGTCGCCAATAATGGCAGCCACAACGTGACGGTCATTGACGGCGCCGGGCGTACAGCCCCGCCGGTGGCGAGTCCGCCGGGCGGGGAAGTGGAGCCGGGTACGTTGGTGACATTGACGACAACGACGGATGGCGCAGTGATCTATTATACGCTGGATGGCAGTACCCCATCAAACAGCAGCACCAAATATACGGAACCGATCAAAGTCACCGCAGCGATGACGATCAAGGCCATTGCCATAAAGGACGGCATGATCGATAGCGAAGCAATAATGGAACAGTATACGGTTCAGCTACCTGCACCGTCTGCGCCGGAAAACGTGACAGGTGTTGCGGGGGACAAACAGGTCACCCTGAACTGGAGCACTGTAGCAAATGCACAAAGCTACAACGTGTATAAATACGAGGGAGCATCAGCGCCAGCGAATGCAAACGACTGGATTCTCATACAACAGGATGTAACTGCGACCACATACACTGTCACCGATTTGGCGAACGGCACGAACTATGCATTCGCGGTGAAAGCTCTTAATCCAAATGGAGCAAGCGACTTTTCAAACGCGGTGATCGCGACACCTGTTGGATCTTCAACTCCTACCGTACCTGGGCAACCTGTCAATGTCCTAGCGGAAGCGGGAGACAGTCAAGCGAAGGTTAGCTTCGAAGCCCCGGGTGATGACGGAGGAAGCAATATCCTGCAGTATACGGTCACGGCCTGGGTGAATGGAATCGCAACCCCGGATACAAAGAGCGGTGATTCAAGCCCGATCATTATGACAGGATTGACGAACGGAATGACGTATACGTTCACGGTAGTGGCGACAAATGGGGTGGGAGACTCGATTCCGTCGGCACAATCGAATCCAGTAACGCCGACAGATCAGCAGCCTGGGTCGGATACCGAAGCCCCGAAATGGCCGATTGGCAGCGGGGTGACCGTGTCGGATATCAAGCAAACGAGCGTAAAACTGTCATGGCCAAGTGCGACGGATAATGTGGGGGTGACCGGCTACCGAATCTATGTCAACGGAACCGAGCACGAAACGGTAGGCGGCGTCAATGGAACCACTGTGACCAGTCTGGCAGCAGATACGACCTATATGTTTAAAGTGATAGCTTATGATGCGGCGGGGAACGAAAGTGCGGCATTGACTACTTCGGCCAAGACATTGCCGGAACCGTCAGAGCCGGACACCGAAGCGCCGCAATGGCCGGATGACAGTGAACTGACGGTTTCGGATGTGACACAGACGAGCGTGAAACTTTCATGGCCGAGCGCAACGGATAATGTGGGGGTGACCGGCTACCGGATCTACGTGGATGAAGTAGAGTATAAAATGGCAGGCGGCAGCGAGAATACAATCACCGTAAATGGTCTGATGGCAGAAACGAATTATATGTTCAAAGTTACGGCTCACGACGAGGCAGGGAATGTAAGCGCAGGACTGACCGCATCGGCCAAGACATTGCCGCGGTCGTCCGACCCGGACACCGAAGCGCCGCAATGGCCGGATGACAGTGAACTGACGGTTTCGGATGTCACTCAAACGAGTGTGAAACTCACATGGCCAAGTGCGACGGATAACGTAGGAGTGACGGGCTACCGAATCTATGTCAACGGAACCGAACATGGAACGGTAGGCGGTAATGTAAATAGAACCATGATCAACGGTTTGACTGCTAATACATCCTACATGTTCAAAGTCACGGCTTATGATGCGGCGGAGAATAAAAGCGAGGCACTGACGGTATCGGCCAAGACGCTGCCGCAGCCAACGGAGCCGGACACCGAAGCGCCGCAATGGCCGGATGACAGTGAACTGACGGTTTCGGATGTCACGCAGACGAGCGTGAAACTTTCATGGCCAAGCGCGACGGATAACGTGGGAGTGGCGGGCTACCGGATCTACGTGGATGATATCGGGCACAAAACGGCAGGCAGCAGCGAAAATACAATCATCGTCACTGGTCTGACAGCAGGGATGAGCTATGCGTTCAAAGTTAAGGTTTACGACGAAGCAGGGAATGAAAGCGCAGGACTGACCGCATCGGCCAAGACATTGCCGCGGCCGTCCGACCCGGATAACGAAGCGCCGCAATGGCCGGATGACAGTAAACTGACGGTTTCGGATGTGATACAAACGAGCGTGAAACTGACTTGGCCGAGCGCGACGGATAACATAGGAGTAACAGGCTACCGGATTTACATCGATAACAAAGAGCATACGACGGTAAGCGGAAACGTATACGTAGCCACTGTTGACAGACTGACGGCCAATACGACGTACGTGTTCAAAGTTACCGCTTATGACGCTGTGGGTAACGAGAGTGCGTCGCTTAGCAAGCAAGCGACCACAGCCCGTTCATCTGGAGGAGGCGGTGGATCAGGCGGTTCGGGTGGCGGCGGAGGCAGCTACGAGTTATCTAACAATGCCGATCTTGCGGACTTGCAAATACGGGCAAAAGACAAAAAGCTGAGGCTTAGCCCATTATTTGCTTCGGGAACGACCGAGTATACGGCCCGTACAGAAGCCGTGCAGATCGAGATTGTAGTAAAAGAGGTGCATTCCGCAGCTAAGGTGATTCTAAACGATAAAGTCATTTCGGGCAGAATCAAAGTCGATCTGAAAGAAGGCGACAATACTTTTGTGTTAACGGTACAGGCGGAGAATGGCACGAAGAAGAAATACACGCTGACCATTTACCGAGAAACACCTAAGCCATACGAACCAGTTATTGAATTTACCGACATTGCCGGACACTGGGCAGAAAATCACATTAAGCATGCCGCGGCCAAAGGAATCGTCAGAGGTTATCCTGACGGAACGTTCCAACCGAACCATCCCATTACTCGAGCGGAATTTGCTGTGATGTTGACAGGTGCCTTGCGGTTGGAAGAGAAGGGCGTTGCTCTTACATTTAATGATAACGATCAAATCGTGGCATGGGCGAAGCAAGCGGTTGCCCAAGCGGTACAGGCGGGAATTATCGACGGATATGAAGACGGCAGCTTCCGTCCGAATGCGTCGGTTACCCGCGCAGAAATGGCGGTCATGCTCGCACGAGCGATCAAACTGCCGCTCGGGGCCAGTACCACAACAGGTTTTGTTGATGATCATGCGATTCCTCAGTGGGCGAAAGGCTCTGTAGAAGCGATTCATGGGCTTAGCATCGTCAACGGCCGCGTAGAGAACAAGTTCGCGCCAAATGATACGATGACGAGAGCGGAAGCGGCTACTATTTTGCTCCGGATGGTAGACATTCTAAAATAAATCTTTAAACAACGCGAAGCGTCCTGAAAAAGGGATTCTTCGCGTAATTTTTTTGCAAGGGAAACAATAAAAAATTGATTGCACATTCGATATCCTTGTCAAACTAGATCGAATGATATTCAGGGGTTATATTACCGGTATTGTATAAATGTCAACTTGACATCTATTGTATATGATCAGTGCCCGTGTTCATTGTTTAATTTCATCTTTTAATTATAATTATTCTAAAGAGAAAAAACAAAGGGGGAGAACCAATAGATTATGAGTATCAAAATGAAAAGTTTCATTTCCAGATTGTCGAGAAACCCTGTTCTTTTTAAAGGATCAGGGTTTCTCTGTTATTCTAAAGTAAACTAAGTAAGAAAAAATGAGGGGGCTACCCCAATGTCATTAAGTTAAGCTCACAGACAAAATCAGTCATAAAAATGGAATCCAAACGGCATAGGAAAAGCCCTGTGTCGTTTGTTTTTTTTATTGCAATCAAGGAAAAAAGCGCACAGCAAACAAAACGGATGGAATACCCGCTTAAAAAATGTTCATATGAAAGAAATTATGCTACTCTGTATACGAAGTTAACAGCTGATTTATTGCGGATTTTGCGCGTATTCTTTTGCCCTTGGCGAATGGGTCGAATCGGCAGGAAATGTCTACAAACGTGAACGGCGACCGTGAAATTGACTTGGTATTGGTGCCGTTTATCCATTTGAGAAATGACTACGTGCGAGGTAATCATTTCGGCGAAATTGTACATGATCATTCTTGCGAAAATCTCCTGGGTGATGGACTCTTGTCTCTTTGCGTGAAAATTCGTCAGACCGACGGTGTATTTTAATGCTCTGAAAGAAGTTTCAATACCCCATCTCATGTTATAAATGGACTTGATTTCATCGGGCGGGAAACCAGCGGCGGAAAGATTCGTAATGACGCTTTCATAATCGCCACTCGGCAGGACGAAACGAACAACCCGAAAGGAAATCGGGTAAAACAAGTTCTCATGCAAGTCCAAAAAATCAAAGGTAGAATTGGAAGGAACGAACTTGTACATCTCGGGATGCGCCTTGACCTCTTTGGTTTGTTTTTTTGTGAGTGTCAGATGAAAGTCAAGATCGAACGCTCCGCTAGAGGGCAAACGCAAACCCGAAAGAATACCATTGGAATCCAAATCCTTTACCCGTATGACGTAATTCCATCCTTTGCGTTCAATATGCGCGAAATTGTTGTAACTTTCGTAACCTCGATCGCTGATCACAATAGTTTTACCTGTGATGGAGGAACGGTCAACCATATCTGCCAGCGCCCTTCCCTCGTTCCACAGCCTTCGAGGTTGAACGATGGCGTCAACGTAAATTCTGTTGCACAAGTCATAGGCTGCGTTCAAATGCAGAAGATTATAGCCTTTCGTGTTCGGTTGACTTTGAAAATAGGTATCCGTATCCGCAGACTCAGTGGCGATATGCAAATCCGAACCGTCAATGGCAAGTAATCGATACCCTCGGTAATCCTTGATATCCGTATACGATTGTGTAAATTCGTGAAATAAGAATTCCACAGCAGACGGCAGGATTTTATTCCTCTGCTGGACGAAAGCAGACGTGGTTGCTGTGTTTACGTCATAGCCCTGCGATTCTAAGAGTTCCTTATAAATGCTGTAGCCGCCCATAGAGATCAGGAGTTGCATCACCGTTTCAAAGGGCAGCTTTTTCTTTCGGGTAAAATCCTTTTCAGGGTTTTTGACATAAGATGCTGGTGCGGCTGACATTTCTCGTATGAGAGATGTCAGCGTTTGTTTTAGCGAATTCGCGTACTCATTCATTGGCGTAACCTCCTCGTTTTTCAAGGGGCTTCGCCACACATTTCCAACTGCTTGTCAAGTCCTTTTTTCACTTTTTTGCGCAAAAAAAGAGCGGGCTATCTTTTCGATAACCTGCTCTTGTGCTCGATTTTGGCACTACGCCTTATTAACTTAATGACATTGGGGGCTACCCCCGTTATTCCAGGCGATCCAATGGCGATTGGTGTACAGCGCATTGCTGAAATTTCGGGAGACGTGGCGGAACTCTCCCATGTAACGGCAAAAGCGGCTAACACGGGTAATGAATCGATTCAAGAAGCGATACGGAAAATGGTGACGGTTAGCAAAACGGTTCATGAATCAGCCGCCCTTGTAAAAGAACTCGGGGAACGATCGAACCCGAGGTTCTTGCGGGAATTATCAGCCAGGCGGAATTGTTGGCCTTAAACGCCGCTATCGAAGCTTCGAGAGCCGGAGAACAAGGAAAAGGATTCGCGGTTGTCGCAGGGGAAGTCAGGAAACTTGCGGAACAATCCAAACAGTCGGCGGACATGATCTCCGATATGATCGAAAAAGTTCAGGATGATATTATCAAAGTAATCCGTTCTATCGAAATTGGTACAAAAGAGGCGAATGAAGGGAACCAAATTATACAATGGGCAGGGGAAGTCTTCCAAGATATTGTTGCGGATTCTGGTAAGATTGCAGTGCAAGCCGAGGAAGTTTCGGCTGCGACGGAACAAATGCCAGCCGGTTCGGAACAAATTAGCGCTTCCATTGTTGAACTGAACAACATTGCCAAAGCTTCATATCAAAGGAGTAAAAATGCGGATTCGCTTTCAAAAGAACAGTTGGCCTCGATAGAAGGGATTTCTG
This sequence comes from Paenibacillus sp. MSJ-34, assembly GCF_018918005.1. Classification (GTDB taxonomy): domain Bacteria; phylum Bacillota; class Bacilli; order Paenibacillales; family Paenibacillaceae; genus MSJ-34. The sequence goes on from NZ_JAHLPR010000051.1 coordinate 13,637, forward strand.
TATCCGTGCAAACATTAAGCCGCATGGCCCAGGAATTGAATAACTCTATTCACAAGTTCAAAGTTGAGCCTTGAAATATTCCTGTAAACGGGCATGCCATGTGATTTACTGGCATGGCACAATCACAAGAAATCATGCCAGCAGGCTCCATGTCAAGCCGACTACAGCCTATTTACGTTGACAATTCTCCTTGTGCCGGCCACAAAGGTGGATGACCGGTTGAGATATAAATTTCTTTTCACCTTCGAATCGGCAATAATTTATTCAACAAACGTGTTGAGGAAAGAGAAATTGAAAATGACGGTGTGAGCTTCGGTACCTTCAAAAAGAGTTTCTTTGAAACTACAAGGGCAAAATCATCGTAAATAAAAAATGTTTTCCCTTATGGATGAAAGAGTCGCGAACTCCTCAACTGTAGGGGAACTTTTCGATATACGGGAAATCTATACTCCAATTGACGATTGTCTTTTCCGCGCCATTTTATTTAGGTTCCACTGGATAATGAGACGATGACGAACGGATTTCTCGTGGTGTTTGTGATTCATCACGAAGCAATAAAAAGATGCTTTTCAATGATATTACTTTATAGTAATATTATTCTGTAGTAACGTTACTCTGTAGTAATGGTGACTTATCCAGGAAAGGAAGGATTGGATGGCTAAACCAAGTAGGGAGAAAGGAAAAGCCAGCAAAACTCGGTTGCTTACAATAGCTGCTTCTGAATTTGCTAAAAGAGGCTATAATGCCAAAATCAGCGATATTGTGGCCGCTGCGGGGTTAACCCAACCTGCATTTTATATTTATTACCCTAGTAAAGAAGCGATATTTGAAGAATTGGTCCAAGCTTTTCATAACCGGGTGAGGACGTTAATTGAAAACAGCTTACTAGATTCCGCAACGGAAAAGCAGAATGTTTACGAACACATCAAAACAAAGTTGGAAATGTTTTTTGAGTTTTTGTCGGCAGAACCCGATTTAACAAGAATTGGACTATTCGTCGATCCGAATAGAGCGCAAGTTCGAGCGGAAATGGTTCGCATGGTCCAGGAGAATTTGGTCAAGGAACAGCAGGCAGGTTATTTTCGCAGCAACTTGGATATGGAATTTGTGGCTGAATGTTTAGTAAGTATGATCGAACAGCTAACGGAAACACGTTTATTGCCTGGTTTAAGCAGTGCGGAACGTTTAGCAACCCAAGTCGTCGATCTATTATTAAAAGGAATGATTAAGGAGTGAGTGAACCTCATTTCAATTTTAAATATTTTATGAATAGGTGGGCTGAACTTTGTATGATGAGGCTTATTCGATTCGTTTTTTTTAGTGCGTTACTTTTTTGTGTTCTCCTTTTAGCTGGACTTCATGTCCATGCGGCAGAAAGTGATTTTGAATGGATTGAAAATGCGGATGGCACGGTCACGATTACCTATTATCATGACCCAGTTAAACCTGATAATCATGTGGTAGTTCCAGAGCGGCTAGGCGGTAAAACTGTAACCGCTATTGGGGATAGAGCTTTTCGTTACGCTTATATTGTTGGAGTAACGCTTCCAGACACGGTCACGAGTATTGGAACTGAAGCATTTGAACTGTGTCGTGTTCTTAAAAATGTAAAATTGCCAAGCGGATTAGTTTCAATTGGCAATCATGCTTTTAATTACAATCAGATTAGCCATATTACTCTGCCTGACAGCCTGGAACATATTGGTTTTTCGGCATTCAGCTATAATAAACTGACAAGTGTGTCATTTCCAAGCGGAATTAAGACCATGGATCAGTTTGCCTTCTGGCATAACGAAATTACTTCGGTGTCCTTTCCGGAAAGTATGACTAAAATCCCTAATCATACTTTTGTTGACAATAAATTGACTTCGATAACGATTCCGAAACATATAACCGAAATAGGGTCTCACGCATTTTCAGCGAATCCGCTAACAGAGGTAACGATTCTTTCAGCTGCAACCCAGTTGAGGCGAGATTCTATTTTAGAAGTTGGATCCCAATTAACGGTTTATGGGCACAGCGAGTCGCCGGCGCAAAAATTTGCTTTAACCAATGGTTATCTTTTTGAGCCGTTAAAGATGAAGGTAGCTTATGACGGAAATGGCCACACGGGCGGAGACGTTCCTGTTGACGACAAATCGTATGTAAGATGGGACGAGGCAACGGTGTTAGGTAATACAGGATTGCTGGAACGACCGGGTTATCGTTTTGATGGATGGAATACGGCTCCTGATGGCAGCGGCGCAGATTATGCCGTAAATAGTAGAGTCAGAATCGAAGAAGAAGATGTTATCTTATATGCCAAATGGGAGCAAGCTTGTCATACTGTCACTTTTGACACGAAAGAAGGCAGTGTAATACCGTCACAAGTGCTTGCTCACAATACGCTAGCAAGTGAACCAAACGCGCCAACCAAGCCAGGTTATGCATTTGAGGGATGGTATTTGGACGAAGACTTCATGACCAAGTGGAACTTTGCGGTGGATAGAGTGACATCGGATATCACATTACATGCGAAGTGGGACGCATTGCCGACAGTTGTTTTGTCTACTACAGCAAGTGGAACGGTTAACGCTGCTTTTTCTATTACGATCACTTTTAGTGAACCCGTAATCGGTTTCTCAGAGAACGGTATTGAAGTTACGAACGGCATGGTTTCCAATCTTGTAAAAGTTAATGAGGCCACCTATATGGCCACTATCGTACCTTTTACAAGCGGCCAGGAGGTGACCGCGCGTATTGTAGCGAATGCGGCAATTGATGCAGCAGGAAACGGAAACGTAACTTCCTCTGTATTAAGCGTTATGTACGACACAACTAAGCCCGTCGTAATCTTCGACTTTATGGATCATCAGATCTTCTCTGCGCCTCCAACCACTGTTCATATGTCAGTGAGTGAAGCTGTGTATTGGGTAACGGATGGATCCCCTTTGACGTCTTCCAATGCGCTTGCACTCCTGAGCATGGAAAAAGACGGTGTGATTTTTTCAGACTATGCAGCCAGCTATGATGAAGCCAGTTTTACATATACATTCAAGTTTCACAGTACGTTAACTGATGGCGAATATAAGATTAATGTGGCTGGAAACAAGGTAATGAACGCAAGAAATAACACGCTTGATGCAACAAGTACGAGTTTTATTGTTGCCGTACCTATTGTTTCAGTACCCAGCGCACCCCTAAATGTAACTGCGGAGGCGGGAGACGGTCAAGCGAAGGTCAGCTTCCATGGGCCAGAGAATGATGGAGGCAGCCCTATCCTAAGTTACAGCGTCACTGCCTGGGTGAACGGAACAGCAACGCCAATCACACAGAGCGGCGACTCAAGCCCGATTATCGTCACTGGCTTGACGAACGGTACGACATATACGTTTACGATAGTGGCGACAAATGCGAAAGGAAACTCGGTTCCGTCGGTGCCATCAAACCCAGTAACACCAAAAACAGAGCAGCACGACCCGGACACCGAAGCTCCGAGATGGCCAGATGGTAGCGAACTGACCGTGTCGGATATTACACAGACGAGCTTGAAACTCACATGGCCAAGTGCAACAGATTACGTAGGAGTAGCGGGCTACCGAATCTATGTCAACGGAACCGAGCATGGTACGGTAGGCGGTAATGTAAATGGAACCATGATCAATGGTTTGACTGCTAATTCATCCTACACGTTCAAAGTCACGGCTTATGATGCGGCGGGTAATGAGAGTGCGCCGCTCAGCAAGCAAGAAACAACCGCCCGATCATCGAGTGGCGGAGGAGGCGGTTCAGGTGGGGGGTTCGGAGGCGGCCACACGTTATCGGGCAATGCTGATCTTGTTGATCTGCAAGTATGGGTGGGTGGCAAGAAGCTAAAGCTCAGTCCATCATTTGCTTCGGGAACGACAGATTATAAAGCCCGTACAGAAGCTGAGCAAGTCGAGATTGTAGCAAAAGAGGCGCACTCTTCAGCCAAAGTGATACTGAAGGGTAAAGTCATTACTGATGGAACCAAGGTAAATCTGGATGAAGGCGACAATACGTTTGTGTTGACGGTACAGGCGGAGAATGGAATTAAGAAGGAATACACGCTGCACATTCACCGCAAAACGCCAAAGCCATCCGAACCGGAAGTCCATTTTATCGACATTGCCGGGCACTGGGCAGAGACCAACATCAAACGTGCCGCGGCGAAAGGCATGGTAAGTGGTTACCCGGATGGAACGTTCAAACCGAACCATTTCGTCACCCGGGCAGAGTTTACGGTGATGTTGACTAGTGCCTTGCAGTTGGAGGAAGAAGGCGCAACACTAACGTTCATTGATCAAGATCAAATCGGAATATGGGCGAAGCAATCGGTCGCCAAAGCAGAAAAAACGGGCATTGTTAGCGGATATGGAGATGGTAGCTTCCGACCGAATGCGCAGATCACCCGAGCAGAAATGGCGGTCATGATTGCCCGAGCGCTCAAACTGCAGCTTAAGGCCGAAACCGCAACTGGTTTTGCTGATGACGAAGCGATCCCCCAGTGGGCGAAAGGCGCTGTGGAAGCGATTCGTGGGATTGGCATCGTCGATGGTCGTGGCGGGAATCGCTTCGTGCCGAACGAAAAGGCAACTCGTGCCGAAGCGGCGGTGATATTACTGCGTATGATCGAAAGAGGTAAATAAGCAATCCAACAAGTGCGAGGGCAGTTCATCCAGTTCCACTTAAACACTTGGTTTTGTCAGAAACTTGTAAGTGGGTCTTCTCCCTCTCGGGTCGTAGCCTCATTTTGGTTCGCCGAGAAGAGAAACAACTTGCTAGGCGGTATAAATGGGCGTCGTTCCCTGAGATTAAGACGCATGATGAGTTTCGGCTTGAGGAACTGCCGTCCTTATGCTAACGCCAATTTCAACAGCTTCGGGAGCTCTTATGGCTTGAGCAGAATTACAATGCTCGGGCTCCCGGAGTTGGAAAAACGCACATAGCCATCGGATTAGGCACGGAGGCGTTAAAAAACGGCTACAAAGTGAGCTTTGTGGCTATGGATAATTTAATCCAGCTATTGAAGACAAAAGAGATTTCTCGATTCTCACAGTACAAACTCCGGCGGATTTATACCTCTGATCCTAGTGATTCTGGATGATCTGATGTTTATGGCTATGGACCGTAATGAAGCAAATTTATACTTTCGGTGTGAATAAGCTGTAAATGGCCAAACCTCAATCATACTTACTTCGAATAAAGGACCAGGGGATTTGGGTGAATTACTGAGTGATCAGGCGAACGGCTGCCATCCTGAATCGTATTCTGCATAAGAGTGAGGTCATTTAATTAAGTGGTGATAGCTACCGTTTGAAGCACCAACAGACCATTTATGCAAGTTATAACTGTTCAAAAGTCGTGCGCAACAGCCGATGCCAGCGGTGAAACGACGCGCTGCCCGTGTACTGTTCGTGGAAGTGGATGGGCTATAACACGAAGCTGCAGCGAAGCAAAAAGCGCGGGATGGAGAACGCAATCGCAGTCGTACACGAAGGCTGGGAGAGCGGCAAGCGGGTACAGCTGAAGAACAAACAGCAATACCTGCATAAGAGCGGCGGCGACTTCTGGGAAGGATTCGGGGACTTTCTGGCGGAGCGTTACGAAATTGACGCGAACACGTGGCTTGTGGTGACCGGAGACGGGGCGGCGTGGATCGGGGAATGTACATCCTGCTTTCAACAATGTCTGTATATGCTGGACCGCTTTCATGTGGCGCGTGATTTGAAACGCTTTGTCGGTCATTTGCCGCAGGTGTAGGAGGCCGTGAGACAGTTTTGGCCAAAAAGGATGCAGCCACGCTTATGGCGGTTCTGGAAGGCGTGTCGGAGCAAGAGATAGCGGGAAGAGAACCGGAAGGATTGGAAACCTTATAAAAGCTTTCTAAAGCGGCATGGAAGCATTTGGACGACTACCGAAAATCAATCCAGGCGAAGGGGACCGACACAAGCGGTATGCGCCCGATGGGAAGCGCAGAATCGCAAATGCGTATATTCGCCAAGCGTACGAAGAGTGGCGGGTACAGTTGGAGTGATCAAGGCGTCAGGGCGATGCTGAGGACGATGATGAGGATTCAAGAAGACGGCAGGGTGGTAAGAACGTTTGTAGGACAAGCGAGTAAGCAGGCAACGTCGCAGCAGCCGATAAACATGCGGCAATTGCTCAAGAACGTGACGCAACTGGTCAAGGGTTGTATCGCTGGAATGATTCGCATATTGCAAGGACCGAAGCAAAGCAGCACAACGGGAATGGCTCTTAAAGGGCTTCAATGGCAAGCTTGCAAATTTAGGTAAATATCTCTTTGGAGAACGATCAAGGAAAAGCGCTTACAGGGGCAAAGATTCTTTATAAAGTTCGTTTTGTTCCCTTAATGAATTGCCCACACAGACTTGACACTGACTACTGCCCCCGCTAGCTTGACACTGAAAAAGAATTTTAGTATATTGACTTAACAAGTAAAGTCTATATAATTTTGGGCAATATTGCCTACTTCGACTTTACAATTTCAAAAGTAAGTTTTTATCCACCGAAAAATACACAGAAAATAAAAAAATACTAAATCAAACACGGCATGAACATAGGGGGATCACATGAGGATCTTCACGCAAAAAACAAAATCCTGGAATGACTATATTAATTTTTCACGTTCGACAGATATATCTCAGGTAGGTGACCGAGCCAAAGAAAGACTGGTGTTTCTAGGTATTAATCAAGATACACTAAATCATGTAAGAGAAGCTGCCCATATTCTGTTACCATATAAAGCTAAACTCGTTAATCATTTTTATGAAAATCTTCAATCCATCGATCATTTAAAGAAAATTATCCTTGAACATTCCACAATAGATCGACTGCGACAAACGATGGAGCGGTACTTAGACCAGTTTCTTCATGGAGAAATTAATAATGATTATATTATGTCAAGAATTCTCATTGGTCAAGTCCATAGCCGCATACACTTGACAGCAGAACACTTTATCTCGGCTCATCATTTGTTAACCCAATTAATGACATCAATTTTGATGGAAAAGGTTCATGATAAGCCACATCAAATGATACAGATGGTTCTTGCCGTACAAAAGTTAGCCGCCTATGATCAACAACTTATTGTTGAAGTGTATATGGAAGAAACATTCAAGTCTTTTTTGTTTGGTGTTTCGGATTTACTCAATCACACAACACAATTAGACACAACAAAACAATTGATTGTATCGATGGATAGGCAGATAGAGGAAAGTTATAGTGTAACGGCGGCAACGGAAGAGATGAGCGCATCCATTCATGAAGTTGCCAACCATGCAGTAAGAGTGGCTGAAGGAACCGATCAAGCAGTGCAATCGGCAGATCAAAGTAAAGTAGTGATCAATGATGCATTGGATGATATTAGTAAGATTGGCCATGTCTATCATCAGGTCATCGAACAAGTCAATCAGCTCGACCGCGAAATTGGACAAACCCAAGCAGTTGTCAAGATCATACGAGAAATCGCAGATCAAACCAATTTGCTTGCTTTGAATGCAAGCATCGAAGCGGCTCGTGCCGGTGAACAGGGAAAAGGTTTTTCTGTTGTTGCCTCGGAGGTACGGAAATTAGCTGAACATACAAAAGAAGAAATCGCACGGATTACATCAAATATGGACTCTTTGAGCAAAGTGTCAGCCCAGGTTATTCGACAGATTAAGCAAACAGGTGATCTTGTTGAAAAGACTGTGACCGGGGCGCAATATGCCCGGGAAGTGATTACACAAATCGTGTCGATGATGAAAGATACAAGCAATTCCACTTCGCATATTGCCGCAATGACCGAAGAACAGTCCGCTGTGGTTACAGAAATTACGGAACGCAATTCCATTATCCATGATCATAGTTCATCTACTCAAAAGGTTGCGGAAGAAACTGCAAGAATTATCTATGATTTAAGTATTAAAATGGACGAATATCGAAATTCATTCTTTGGAATTAATGTGAAGCTCAATTCCAATGATTTAGTTCGAGTAGCCAAAACGGATCATCTTCTTTGGAAATGGAAGATTTATAACATGGTATTAGGAATATCAAAAATAGATTCGAATCAAGTAACATCCCATGAGTCTTGCAGATTAGGCAAATGGTATTATGGTGATTTGCCTCTCTTTGTAAAGAATAGCGATGCTTATAAAGAACTAGAGGAGCCTCACAAGGAAGTACACTACTACGCAAAAATAGCAGTAGAACACTATGAGAAAGGAAATCTGCTTGGTGCAGAACAATCATTAGAACTACTTGAACAAGCTTCAGATAAGGTGATTCATCTTTTATCAAAAATAGAAGTCGACCTCTCCAAAAAATGAAGCGGATAATAAGTTGACGATTCCAAATATTTATGTGAGGGAGAATTTCATTACCCCTCAATATTGAATCTTGATTCATTCCCACGAACTGTGGGATTTTTATTTGAGAACAAAAAGGAGCCATTACTGTAATGAAGTAATTTAAACTTTGAATGAAAAAAGCGCCTCTAGTATTCTGGGAAACGTTCCACCCAAAGAACAATTACCCGTACAGGAGGTTCTCCACTATGAAGTATAAGCAATCGAAAAAACAGAATCAACGGATTCAACAAATAACCGCATATTGAGAAAAATCGCATGTTGTCAGAGCTGTCGATTTCCGCGGAATCGAGCTTGGCAAGGACTGCGTGTTCAGCAATGACCATTCTGGTCTGACGAAACTCGTTTCGTGGATGAAGGAGCTTCAGCGGCAATACGCCAAGACAGACTTTATCTTGGGCATCGAGCAAACCGGACACCACTGGTTTCCACTGGCCGAATTTCTGCAACTGATCAAGGGAAACAAAAAATCAACATATGGGGCGAGAATTATGGAACTTTCCGTGTGGATAAAATTGGCGTTCAGCTCACCTTGCAGCGTTGGACAGGCTCGGAATGGATCAATGTCTATTTTGGAGCGAGCGTCGAAGATAGCAATACGGCCTATGCGTATTCTTCGATTCGAGATATATCGGTTTGGTCCGGTTACTACTACCGGACCAAATCCTATCATTGGGCAAAGAAAGGCACTACCGTAGAATCTGGATACCGGTACTCATCCTCATACTTGATACCTGAATAAATACATAATTTCCTTGGGGACGAGCGTGGAAGTGCGGCGCGGAGGGGATTAAACATTAGAGCCGTGCCATTAGACCCTACGTTCAAAAATGAGAACATTTCGTCTGGAAGGAACAAGACGGAAACCATTGGCAAGAAGACAGCGTTCAGCAGGCAACACGCGTCTACCAATCAAAAAGAATCGGTTACACGGTCTAGCACTACCCGTTATACGGACGGCTGTGATAATTCTGATTCTAGTTCCTGTTCTGCGTCTAAACTCGAATCTTACTACATCTGTTCTTAAGCGGGCCATACTAATCACCTCGCTTTTCTTTGAGTTACCATAGGCTGAAGGTGTTTCCTTCGGCTGGCCGAAGCGCGAAATCGATGAAAAGTTCGTGAGCGCCTATCATGCTTGGAAGGAATGGCATTTGACGGCAACAGCAGCCATGAAATCCGTCGGAATGACCAGAACGACCTTTTATCGCCGCGGCTGTAGGAGGATTTAGAATAAAAAGCTGAACGTTTTTAGACTCTGGAATATCAACTGTTCGGTTTTTCAAGTCGCAACAAAGGGGAAGAAAAGCCTATGAAAAATACCGGTATCGTCCGGCAGGTCGATGAACTTGGTCGAATCGTATTGCCTATAGAGTTGAGGCGCTTGATGGGGTTGGAAGAAAAAAGACCCGGTTGAGGTTTTTGTAGACGATGTGGCCCAGCAGATTATCCTACGCAAGTATCGAACGCAGGAGTGCTTATTTTGTAATTCAACGGAGAGGTTGTCCTACTTCCGAGAGTGGTTTATTTGTCCTTCCTGTTTGGGAGAACTGGTTCCCGACCGGCAAATCGGAGATTTGGAAAGCGTCGCGGCATATAAGGAGGAAATAGGGATGCAAGGGAAGCTTCTTCGAATTATCCCCCAAAACAAAAAAAGACAGCACGGAGAGTCGTTAAATAGGTTGGTCGAGGTGATGTGCACCAACCCGAAGGCGTCTCAAAGCGAGTGTGTGCGAACACTCGGCATTACACAAGGTCGTGTAAGCCAATTGCTTCGTGCGATGAAAAGTAAATGAAGAATGGAGGTTATTATGAAGTTTTTCCATATTCAATCAAAAGGTATAGTTTTTGTACCAACATTTTTAGGCATGGAATGTCGGCAATTATTATCTATTTTGTTTTAAAGTAAGTATTGAAAGGGAGTAAACCTATGGATTGGCTAGAAAGAATGAACAATGCGTTAAACTACATTGAAAATAGTCTGGATGAAGAAATAGACTACAAAGAGATTGCAAAAGCAGCTAACTGTTCTGAGTTTCATTTTTCAAGAATGTTCTCTTCAATCTCAGGTGTATCGCTATCAGAATATATTAGACGAAGACGATTAACGCTTGCAGCATTTGAAATTCAAAAGAGCGATATTCGGATCATAGATCTGGCAATCAAATATGGTTATGTTTCTTCTGATACTTTCTCGCGTGCTTTTCAAAAAATGCATGGAGTATCCCCATCCAATGCTCGTAATAGAGGGGTACAGTTAAAAGCCTTTCCTAGGATTTCCTTCCAAATTTCTATTAAAGTCCAGCGGTATGATGTCAAGCCCCTAATTCGTAAGAATTGGAAATTTTCTTGGCGGTAAGCACATGTGCCAGGAAAAATGGGCACATCAAACCAAGCCCAGTGAAAAATCCAGGTAATTACCAGATTATTACTGGGAATCCGTGAAGGACTTTGGCAAAGGAGGCGTTAATCCTTCGCAGTCATCACCTTTCTTCGAGGCGTGTAGAGTTGGCCGTTGCGTAGCAGCACATCGACCAGACGCACAAGTTTTCTTGCCGTTAAGACGAGGGCGCGTTTGTGTTGGTGCTTGGGAACTTCCTTATATTTCTTCCGGTAGTAATCGCCGAATTCTTCATCGCGGTTTTTCACCGAGTTGGCAGCTTCAACTAGGTAGTAGCGAAGGAATCAGTTGCCGGATCGAATGCGTTTGGTATCCTCGGCTTCGAATGGGCCGGACTGATGCTTGCGCCACACCAGGCCAGCGTACTTGGCCACGGCGGCTTGGTCGCTGAAGCGTTCAATGTCGCCTAGTTCAGCGAGAATGCCGGCGGCGTAGACCTTGCCGATGCCGGGTATGGATTTCAGGCATTGAGCACCTGGAATACCTTCCAGAATCCGCGCGATTGCCTTGTCCAGATCCTTGAGCTGAGACTGAATGCTTCGAATGGTCTGAATGGATGTGCCCAGCACAAGGTCAATGGAATCCTCAACAACCTTGGACAGCCGATAAGAGGCTCTGGCGGCCTTCTGAATGCAGCGAGCGACGTTCTCAGCGTCAGGGAAGCGATTGCGCCCCTTGTCTCTGAGATAGTCAGCCAACTCCGCGACATCCATGGTCGCAATGTCGTCCAGGCTATATTGGTCTGAGAGCATCTCCAGAATGGCATGCCCGAATACGGAACTTTCGACTTCGGACGTAAAGGCATTGCACTTGTAGAACAGGTTCTGCAGGAAGTACTGCTTCTCACGTGTCAGGCTGTGGACCATATGAAATCGCATACGGGTAAGTCGCTGCAAGGCAACGTATTGTTCCTGCATCACGATGGTCGTCGTCAGTCTGCCGAAGCGCAGACGGTCTGCAATGATCCAGGCGTCGAGGCGATCGGTCTTGTCCATATCCGGATATGCTTCTCTGAACTTGCTGACCAGCTTCGCGTTGATGGTAAACACTTTGGCCCTTGAGCGCCGCGTCCTCGTGCATATACATCGCAGGATGCCAGCTGTAGACCGAGGTCGCTTCAAGCCCGATATGGATTTCGGAAGATGATAGCTTGTCCGCCACGGCAACAATGCGGTCGCGCAGGTGGGAAGCGCCATGCAAATCGTTCTTCACCTTCAGCGCCTCAACCTTGTCGCCGTCCGAATTCATGAAACACGCTTCCAGTTCTTGTGAACTGACGTCAATACCGACAAAAAGCTTCAATTGAGATTCCTCCTTTCTATAAGGGATTCAGGGAATAAGACTCTCCGGGATGCCTCCGGCGCACTCGCAGATCAATCACCCTCGCATATGAGGACACACTTCGGGCCATGAGCTGCCCCGACACTGCTACAGTCGGGCATGGGGTGCCGAAGGGAACAGCCAGCGGGTAAGAAGCTCAGACGAGTACCGGAGAAACAGACTTTAAATGTAGACGGACTACAGGAGATGAAAGAATTTCCCCGAATGGACCCTAAGATCCATTGTCCAGAGACATGCCGGAAAGTCCAGTCCCAAATTCAATTTTCAAAGAACAAGCTGGAATTTCCGAAGGCGGGCCTCCAGCCCCACCGGGGCTGGAAATTAACTCAAAACTGCTTTCAAGAAATACTATACGAGGAGATACCGTGATGGATTACAGAATTGAAAACCTTGATTTTAAATTAAGAATTGTAGGAAAAAGTAAGCCAGTAAAAACAAGTAGAGCATTTAAAATAATTCCTACACTTTGGAACACCGCCAAAAAAGATGGATTTATGCAAAAACTAAAAGAGATGTCATGGGAAAATCCAAAATGCACGTTAGAAGGTCTTCTGGGGGTTTGTGGAAAAGAAGCTGCCATAACAGATGAAGAGTTTTCCTATTTCATGGGCGTAAGATACGATGGGGAATCCCCGGCAAATATGGAGACGCTTATTATTCCCGCAAGTACATGGGCAGTTTTTCCGAACATAGTAGATGCGTGGAAACGTTTATATTCCGAGTGGGTCCCTACCTCCGAGTATGAACTTGCAAATTTACCGTGTATAGAATGTTATTACGGTCCGAAGCATAACCCAAGACACGAACTCTGGGTCCCTGTTATCCCAAAGTAACTTACATATTCAATAATAGAAGGATTGTTTATAGAGTAACGAAAAGTCCAATTTCTCTATATAATGAAGGTTTGCCCAGAATGCAGAAACGGTAGTGCTGGTAGCATGTTGGGCATTGCCAGTAGCCGGGCGGTCATGTAGCTTCAGGTGCGAGTAATCTGAAATTGAACAGATACAACGATAGAAACGATGGTTGCTAGGTTGTATCTGTTTTTGGTGACAATGTTTTAGATGGTTAGGTGATCGCTCATTAATGAAACAGCTTCATTGCGACCTGACACGGCAAGCTTCTTGTAGATATTTTTACAGTGACGTTTCACTGTTTCCGTAGATGTGTTTAGTGTTTCGGCGATCTCTTTGTTTGCGAGTCCTTGTGACAACAACTTCAATACGTTCATTTCCTGTCTCGTAAGCCTGGAAAGCAGATGCTGCGGAGAGGCATCATCCTCATTTTGAAAAGCGGAAAACAGCGTATTGGTGTAACGTTGAAAAGATGGGTCTTTCGCTCTTTTTAACACACTGTTTCTTTGCCTTACTCATATGATTAAGAGACGATAAAGCTTTGCTCCCTCATCCGCAAACAATCGGATAAAGCCTTCGGAGTAAGCAATTTTTAAGGCTTGATCCAGCTTTTTAACCGCGGCGGACATATTTTTTTGCCGATCCAACAAGAGTGCCTGAATAATTCGAATCTCGGTTACAGCCGCTTTTCGGTTTTTCAGCGCGTATCCTTGCGCGAGACGTTCCGCATAACGGTATGCACTTTCTATATCGTCCAAGGCGACTTGCACACGCAACCATGTAATTTGCTCAAACTCGCGGGAAGGATCGATCCATCCGTCTGTTTGAAGACGACAGTTTTCGGCCCATTTTGCGGCATACTCGTATTGACCCATTCGGATGAAAACTCTGGCCTCAAAAGCTTCGATAACCGGAATAAACGAAAGAGCCTTGGTCTGCAATGCCAGGTTGCGTGCCTCCTGCACAAGGGCAAAGGCTGCTTCCTGTTCGCCCTGGGCCAGACTAATGCGAGCCTTTGTGAGCAGGGCGGGTACAAAGATACCGGCATTCTCGCATTGCAATCCGACAGAAGCACCAATGTTTATGTATTTCTCCGCTTGTTCCAAGTCATCCCGTTCGCAATAGCACTCTCCAACAGCCGTAAGCAAGTAGCCGTAAAAATGATCAAGTGGCGATTGCCAACCCGCGGTAAGGGGGGGATAGATCGCTAACGTTTGTTTCAGTCCTCCGAAAAATCCAAACCGTCCTCTTAAGAGCGATTCTCCGTTATGGTTATAGTTGACAATATATCTAGCGGAAATTTTGCCGACTCCTCCAAGCCTTTCTGCATGTTCTTTGGAATAAATCAGCCCTTTTTCCGTCTCTCCACGGATTAGACAAATCAGGCAACGCATGCCCGAGAAATATCCACGCATGTCCTCGCCGTTAAGCGATTGCCGCGTATCTTGCTCCGTATCGAGATACGGTTCCGTGCGATCGAGAACGTCCTCCGCTTCCTCAAGACGCTCGAACGTGGCTAGCGTCCAAGCATGCAGAACGGCGAGTGCGGGGGTATGTGTGAGCAGGCTTTCGGGAAATTTTCCGAACCAGTGCAACAGCATATGCATTTCACTGCGCAACAATTCCGAAGCATCTTGCTGAATCAGCGCGGAAGCTGCGTCAAAATCGGCTGCGGCCAACGCATGTTCGACCGCTTCTACGGTATAGCCATTGATCCGGAACCATTCGCTTGCTCGTCTGTGCAGTTCAGGAACGAGTTCGGCATATTGATGGATTAACCGATGGTACAGCAAACGCCCAAACATATGGTGATATCTATATCACATGCGGTCCCGGTCCAACGGGATCAGGAACAAACCAGACTGTACTGCTTCATGAAGCGTTTTGCCACTTTCCTTTTGAATGATATGGTTGCATAAAGATTCGTTCATCCGTTCTAGCACAGCTGTCTTGAGTAAAAATTGTTGCACGTCGGGCGTTGGTCGGGACAGCACTTCTTCGGTTAAATAATCGACGATATCGCCTTCCAACTGCTCCGGCCTTTGCTGTGTAAACGGATAGGCTACGATATCGTTTTCCTTCGCACGAACGTTTTTCTTTCTGCATGAAAACCCCGCAATCCAGCCTTCCGTTCTGTGCCCTAAACGGCTCAGTTCTTCCTCCGTTAAAGGTTCGTCAATCGTTAACCTAAATAGCTCACGAATTTCTTGAATCGTAAACCGCAAATCATTCGCTGAGATGCGAATAAGCTGCCGTCTGGCAAGCATTGCCGACAAAGGCAGCGGAGGTTCAGAACGGCTCGCAATGACCACATGCATATTCCGAGGCAGGTACGCCAATAAAAAAGCCAGCCCATGATGAATGGACGGTTCACAAATCGCATGATAATCGTCAAGAACGACAACGATTTCTCGGCTCTGCGCCTGAACCTCGTTCATTAAGAGGGTCATAGCGGTCTCGGCGGAGAAGTCCCTCGTTTCTTGAATGTACTGCAAAACGGAATCACAGAGACCGGGCTGTATCGTACGTAAGGCGGCGATCAAATATTCCATAAAGCGGACCAGATCGTTATCCCGCTCGTCTAACGAAATCCATCCGTATGAATGCGGCTGCTTATGAATCCACTCCGCAATCAGCGTCGATTTGCCGAAGCCTGCCGGAGCCATAACCAACGTCAACTTGGCGGTAAGTCCCTGATCGAGAAGACGTCGTAAAGATGGTCGTTCCACAATTAGCGACCCGGTGCCAGGGGGATGCAGTTTGGTTTGCAGAAGGTGTGAAAGCGGCGGAAATTCGGATCATGGGTACATGGAGTAAGTCCTTTTCCTTTTTCGAATTATTCTTAAATTGATTGCAGTAAAACGCTGTCAATCCATCAATCCAAAATTTTACCCTCCCGAATACCCCCTATCTGCCCCCGAGGGGAATAGATGTGCACCGCTTTTAAAAATACAATAGAGATGAATGTCTTATATTGCAGTGAGTTCTATCGAAGGACCTATATAGCGTAGCGGAATTGCGAAGCTAAAGAATGAAAAGTTGGAGAGGATAATAGGAATGGGAAAAGGATCGCTTAAACTAGTATGGTTGAAAGTAACGCGAAAAAATATGTTCGACAGACAATGGTTTGCTGCATTAGCCAAGATCGGGTTAATTGCGGTTATGCTTGTCGCTGGGCTTGTTCATGCGCCGCAGATAGTGTCAGCAGATTCCGTGGTGGCGGAAATAGACAAGCGTGAGCCACGCGCAGCAGCCGTGAATCCAATTACGAACGAAATCTATGTCATTAGTAATACGGGGAATGAAACCTTCAAGATTATTGATGGTGTGACGAATCAAGCTACATTCATTACGCAACTATCCGGCTGGCCTTTGGATGTCGCCGTAAATCCGAAAACGAATAAAATCTATGTCACCAGTTCTCTTGGCAGTATTTCAAATCAAGACATCGTCATGGTCATTGATCGAAATAATCAACAGACGAGCAGCATTTGGACGGAAAAATACCCCGCAGCGGTTGCCGTAAATCCAGTTTTGAATAAAATCTACGTAACCAGTAAAGAAGGCAATAGTCTGTCCGTCATTGACGGTGAAACGAATGAAGTGACGAGTACCGTTGATTTGGGATGCATACCTCGTGCGCTCGCCGTCAACCTGCAGACGAACAAAGTCTATGTAACCTGCTCGGGAAATGTTGTAAAGATTATAAATGGAGAAACGGGAAATCTACGTAAGTCGGTTTCGGTTGGGAATTATTCGGAAGCGATCGCCATCGATCATGCCGCGAACCGGGTTTATATCGCTACTTCTGAAGGCGTTTTGGTAATCAACGGCGATTCCGATGCTATCAAGTCTACGATCCCATATAATGACTACTTTGCGGGAATTGCGGTGAATCCGATTACACACAAAATTTATGCAACCGGTTTGTCAAGCCGACTTGTATTGATTATAGACGGCGAGAGGGAAGCAATTGTAAATACGGTGTCGGTGCAGTCAAAACCAAAAAACGTAGTCGTAAACCCTGTCACAAATAAAATTTATGTAACCTCCATTGACGGCGTCACGGTGATTGACGGCGATACGAACAATTCGTTGGGTACATTGGCAGTAAATATTGGAGAAGGAGATGTGCCACTGGTCGTCAATCCGGTCACCAACAAAATTTACGCCGGATCTATGAGTAAAGAGAAAGTATTCGTAATTGACGGAACGAGTACGGATATAAGCAGGATTGGGACGGGGAACAATCCTAGGTCCGTGGCGATCAATCCCTTTACCCATAAGGCGTATGTGGCCAATGCGGGTAGTCGTGACATGACCATTATCGATTTGAAATCGAAAGAATTAAAGGTAGTAAAGACATTGCTTGTGGGAGAAAGACCAATCGCGGCAGCCGCAAACCCGCTGACGAACCGAATTTATGTCGTGCATGATTCGGCTCCCAGCTTTGTTACGGTGATCGATGGAGATAACGATACGATCGTCGCAACGGTTCCTGTGGGTGGCTCCCCTTCCGCCATTGCTGTCAATCCGATTACGAACCAAATTTATGTCGCTAACAATCAAAGCGGCAGTGTGACTGTGATTGACGGGGCATCGAACAACAAAGGCACCGTGCCAGTCGGCTCGGGTCCGGTTCATGTGGCTGTCCATCCGTTGACCAACAAAGTGTATGTTACCAATTCCCAGGATGGCACTGTCTCAGTGATCGATGGCGCGACGAAAAAGGTTACCGCTACCGTACAGGTAGGGAAAAACCCGAAAATGGCGGCTGTTAACGAGAAAACGAACCAAATCTATGTAGCCAATAGCGGAAGCAATAACGTTACGATTATTGATGGGGCGTCGAACGCCACGAGTACCGTTCCTGCCGAAGGCCAGCCCTATGCGATTGCCGTAAACAAAAAAACGAATAAAGTGTATGTCTCCAACTTTTTGGGCAGGTCCGTTACTGTTATAGACGGCGCATCCTTATCGCTCACACATTTGCCTACAACATATGATGACTATCCTTTGAAGTTGGCAGTGGACGAGGGGAACAATAAAATTTATGTTGCTACATTGAATTCGATTATAGTCATAGATGGTGTGAGGAACACCTTGACACAACTGGCGAGTGCCGTCAATGCCACGGATATAGCGGTCAATCCTGCGACCAATCAGGTTTACGCTACGGCGACGACCGATCAATTGATGACCATTCATCAAAGGCAGACTGCCAACCCGTTGCCTGTGCAGATTCATGCTTTCCCGAACAACAGATTAACCGATTGGACAGCTTCCGTTCGTTTCACTCCGAAAAACAACTACGCTCCAATTCAAGGAAAGATACTAGACGTCTACTACCAGCTTGATTCTATGCAAGGCGCATGGAAGAAGGCGACACCTCGAGACCGGGAGGACTGGGAAGGCTCGCTTGATGGTTTGACTCCAGGCATGCATGTGCTGTTCGCAATGGCAACAGATGGGCAAGAAACGAAAATAGGATCGGGAGTTGGAGGCGCATATTCTTTTTATGTCTCTTCGCAAGCTGCCGCACCGACTGCCAGCAAGCCAAGCGGAGAGGTGGAGTCAGGAACGACAGTTGTGTTGGCTACGACAACGGCTGGAGCGTCGATTTATTACACGACGGATGGCAGTATGCCAACTCCAGGCAGCGGCTTGCTGTATTACGGACCGATCCCTGTAACGCGAAATATGACGGTGAAAGCGATCGCCGTAAAGGCAGGCATAGCGGATAGTGACGTCATGATGGCAACGTATACGATTCCGACCGCAGCACCTTCCGTTCCTTCCGTGCCGGAAAGGCTGACGAGCACCGCTGGTGATCGGAAAATCACCCTGAGTTGGAGCGCCGTAGCAAATGCTGACAGCTATGCGGTGTACAAATACGAAGGAGGTTTATCGCCGGCAAATTCGGGTGATTGGGTATTGGTGCAAGAGAATATAACAGGGAATACATACACCGTTACAGGTTTGATGAATTACATGAGGTATGCCTTAGCGGTGAAAGCCTTCAATTCTAAAGGGGCAAGTGATTTCTCAGATGCAGTATTCGCAAGTCCTGCTCCAGAACCCGCTTCTTCAGTGCCTGGTGCCCCCCTCAACGTAGTGGCGGAGGCGGGAGACGGTCAAGCGAAGGTCAGCTTTCACGCGCCGGAGAATGACGGAGGCAGCCCTATCCTAAGCTACACTGTCACTGCCTGGGTAAACGGAACAGCAACCGGGATTACAAAGAGCAGCGATTCTAGTCCGATTATCATCACCGGCTTGACGAACGATACGACATATACGTTTACGATTGTGGCGACGAATGCGAAAGGAGACTCGATTCCATCAGCACCATCGAATCCGGTAACGCCGAAAGCAGAGCAGCCTGAGCAAGTCGTCAAGCCGGTTGCCGATCCTTCTGGCGGAATCGTTCCGTCGGGTACAAAAGTGACATTAAGTACGGCGACCGAAGGCGCGACGATTTATTATACGTCGGATGGCAGTACGCCAACACCAAGCAGCGGCACGCTGTATGGCGAGCCGGTTTTTGTAACGAAAAATATGACCATTAGGGCGATTGCGGTAAAGGCAGGTATGATCGAAAGCGACGTGATGGAGGAGCATTATACGGTTCAGTTGACGGCACCTTCCGCACCGGAAAACGTGACAAGCTCCGCGGGGAATAGACAGGTAACGCTAAACTGGAGCAAAGTGGCTGCTGCGGATAGCTACGCAGTGTACAAATACGAAGGGCCATCCGCTCCGACGAATGCAGACGAATGGATTCTCGTAGAAGGGAATGTCACGGCAACCGCCTACACCGTCAGCGATTTGACGAACGGCACGAGTTATGTGTTTGCGGTAAAAGCCATTAATGCAGGAGGCGCCAGCGACTTTTCGGCAGCGACGGCAGCGGTGCCGACAAAGCAAGGCTTCGATCAAAACCAAGGCAAAGGCGGTTATCAGCGAGGGTTATACGATGTCAATGCCCAGCAGCCGACAGCATTTAACTGGACCAGACAATCCGCTTATCCCGGAATAAGAACCCCCGTCCAACTATGGCAGTTCACTACGGGAAGTAAAATCGTATCTTCTCCGGCAATAGCGGAGGATGGAACAATATATGTAGGAAGCAATGACAACAGATTATATGCCGTTCGTCCGGACGGAACAACCAAATGGTTTGTGGAAACGGATGACTGGGTAGAATCATCTCCTGTCATCGCAGCGGATGGAACGGTATACGCGGGAAGCGATGATGGCAAGCTGTATGCGGTTGCCCCGAACGGAGTTTTAAAATGGGCGAGCCCTATTGGTGAAGCACTTGTCTCCTCACCTGCAATTGCCGCCGACGGTACAATTTATATTGGAAGCACGAACAAAAACTTATATGCGATCGATCCGACAGATGGTAAAATCAAATGGATCTTCTCAACCAGGGGAGAAATTTTCTCGTCGCCGGCAATTGCCGAAGACGGTACGATTTATGTAGGAAGCACCGACGGAAATCTCTATGCAATAAAGCCGGATGGAGAGAAAAAGTGGGAGTATGCAACTCAAGGATGGATAATAGGCAATCCGATTATTGGAGCAGATGGAACGGTTTACGTCGGGTGCGACATATGCAAAACATTTTTCGCCATTAAACCGGATGGGGCATTGAATTGGAAGTATACGAGCCCGGACAGCGGTTTTGCCTTTTTCGCCTCCCCGGCTATCGCGTCGGACGGGACTCTCTATGTTGGCAGCTTTTCAAACACATCGTCAGAAAATAAATTTTATGCTTTTGATCCGGATGGCTCAATCATATGGGAGCATGCAACGGATAATTTCCCAGTCGTATCTACACCAATCATCGCGGCAGACGGCACGATCTACGTCGGAAGCAATAGCGGCAAACTGTATGCCTTTAATCGGGAGGGGACCGTAAAATGGACTTTTTCGGTTGGAAGGTCTTCATCCTCACCGGCTATTGCGAAGGATGGAACGGTATATATTGGCGGCAATAACGGGAAGTTGTATGCGATAAGCGATCAGCATCGGGACACCGAAGCGCCCCAATGGCCGGATGGAAGCGAGCTGGCGGTTTCGGACATCACGCAGACGAGCGTGAAGCTGTCATGGCCAAGCGCGACGGATAATGTGAGAGTGACCGGCTACCGCATCTATGTTAACGGAACCGAACATGGAACGGTAGGCGGCGGTGTAAATGGAACCACCATCGGCGGACTCGCGGTAGATACGACATACACGTTCAAAGTTACGGCTTTCGACGAGGCAGGGAACGAAAGCGAGGCATTGGCTGCATCGGCCAAGACATTAGCGCAGCCACCCGACCCGGACACCGAAGCGCCGCAATGGCCGGATGGCAGTGAGCTGACTGTATCGGACATTACGCAGACGAGTGTGAAACTCTCCTGGCCAAACGCGACGGATAACG
Organism: Paenibacillus sp. MSJ-34; assembly: GCF_018918005.1. Taxonomy (GTDB): domain Bacteria; phylum Bacillota; class Bacilli; order Paenibacillales; family Paenibacillaceae; genus MSJ-34. The sequence goes on from NZ_JAHLPR010000051.1 coordinate 35,039, forward strand.
TGGGAGTGGCGGGCTACCGGATTTACGTGGATGGAAGGGAACGCACAACGGTCAGCGGGAACGTCTATGCGGCCCCAATTGCCGGTTTGACGGCAGATACGAATTACACGTTCCAAGTCACAGCGTTCGATGCAGAGGGTAACGAAAGCGCGGCACTAATTGCATCGACCAAGACGTCGCCGCAGTCGCCTGACCTGGACACCGAAGTGCCGAAATGGCCGGATGAAAGCGAGATGATCGTTTCGGACATTACGCAGACGAGCGTAAGGCTGTCCTGGCCGAGCGCGACGGATAACGTGGGAGTGGCGGGCTACCGGATTTATGTGGATAACGTCGAGTACAAAACGGTAGGAGTCAGCGAAAGTGCAATCATCGTCACTGGTCTGACAGCAGGGACGAGCTATGCGTTCAAAGTTACGGCTTACGACGAAGCAGGGAACGAAGGCCCAGCGCTGACCGCATCGGCCAAGACATTACCGCAGCAGTCCGGGACAGATACTGAAGCGCCGCAATGGCCGGATGACAGTGAACTGACGGTTTCGGATGTGACGCAAACGAGCGTGAAGCTGTCCTGGTCGTCAGCGACAGATAACGTAGGAGTGGCGGGCTACCGGATTTATGTGGATAACGTCGAGTACAAAACGGTAGGAGTCAGCGAAAGTGCAATCATCGTCACTGGTCTGACAGCAGGGACGAGCTATGCGTTCAAAGTTACGGCTTACGACGAAGCAGGGAACGAAGGCCCAGCGCTGACCGCATCGGCCAAGACATTACCGCAGCAGTCCGGGACAGATACTGAAGCGCCGCAATGGCCGGATGACAGTGAACTGACGGTTTCGGATGTGACGCAAACGAGCGTGAAGCTGTCCTGGTCGTCAGCGACAGATAACGTGGGAGTGGCGGGCTACCGGATTTATGTGGATAACGTCGAGTACAAAACGGTAGGAGTCAGCGAAAGTGCAATCATCGTCACTGGTCTGACAGCAGGGACGAGCTATGCGTTCAAAGTTACAGCTTACGACGAAGCAGGGAACGAAAGCCCGACGCTGACCGCATCGGCTAAGACGTTGCCACAGCCAACGGAGCCGGACACTGAAGCGCCGAGATGGCCGGATGGAAGTGAACTTACTGTGTCGGAAGTCATGCAGACGAGCTTGAAACTCACATGGCCAAGTGCGACGGATAACGTAGGAGTGACGGGCTACCGGATTTATGTGGATGAAGTAGAGTACAAAACGGTAGGCGGGAACGAAAATGCAATCATCTTTACTGGTCTGATGGCAGAAACGAGTTATATGTTCAAAGTTACTGCTTATGACACTGTGGGTAACGAGAGTGCGTCGCTCAGCAAGCAAGCAACGACAGCCCGATCTTCGAGTGGAGGCGGCGGTACCGGGGGTAGCGGTTCCAGAGGAGACAGGGTGTTATCCAGTAACGCCGATTTGCAAGAATTGCAGGTATGGGATAAGGATAAAAAATTGGAGCCAAGCCCATCGTTTGCTGCCGGTACGACAAGCTATACAGCCCGAACACAAGCCGAACAAGTCGAAATTATGGTAAAACCGGCGCACTTTGCGGCGAAGGTGATGCTGAAAGAAAAAGAGATCAGGGACAGAACGAAAGAACATCTGGAGGAAGGCGACAATACTTTTGTGTTAACGGTACAGGCGGAGAATGGAACGAAGAAGAAATACACGCTGACCATTTACCGAGAAACACCTAAGCCATACGAACCAGAAGTCCATTTTATCGACATTGCCGGGCACTGGGCAGAGACCAACATCAAACGTGCCGCGGCGAAAGACATGATAAGTGGTTACCCGGATGGAACGTTCAAACCGAACCATTTCGTCACCCGGGCAGAGTTTACGGTGATGTTGACTAGTGCCTTGCAGTTGGAGGAAGAAGGCGCAACACAAACATTCATCGATCAAGATCAAATCGGCACATGGGCGAAACAAGCGGTCGCCCAGGCGGTACAAGCGGGGTTAATCAATGGATATGAAGACGGAAGCTTCCGTCCAAATGCGCAGATTACCCGAGTAGAAATAGCGGTCATGATTGCCCGAGCACTCAAACTGCAGCTTAAGGCCGAAACCGCAACTGGTTTTGCTGATGACGAAGCGATCCCCCAGTGGGCGAAAGGCGCTGTGGAAGCGATTCGTGGGATTGGCATCGTCGATGGTCGTGGCGGGAATCGCTTCGTGCCGAACGAAAAGGCAACTCGTGCCGAAGCGGCGGTGATATTACTGCGTATGATCGAAAGAGGTAAATAAGCAATCCAACAAGTGCGAGGGCAGTTCATCCGGGCCTATCGCACTTGTTATTTTTGTGGATCTTACAGGTAGAGAGATAGTTTTTTAGTTAGGATAGTTAGGATAAAATGTGGGATGGAAACAGATCACCTCAGTTCCACTTAAACACTTGGTTTTGTCAGAAACTTGTAAGTGGGTCTTCTCCCTCTCGGGTCGTAGCCGCATCAATTTTATTTAGTTTTGGATCATTTCAACGGGATGTTGTGGACTGTTTACGTTTACTTAGAGGCGAGGAGCATCGATATCCTTGTTTTCACTGTTGTTGCAGTTGAAATCAGTATTCAATCAAAATACAATGCTAACACCTTGGAAACATGATTCGTTTTTTATTTTCAATGTGTTCCGATAGAATGATCGACCACGAAGAACTGTTTAATCGTAATTACTTTCATTCTTCTTTCAGATGTTTTTTTATGTATTCTGAATAACTGCTATAGTTTTTTGTTCCTTTAGCTTTGTTTAACCTTCCAAATTTCGTATGATCGATTTTCTTTTGAAGATAAAGACAAAAACCATCGAATTTCTCAACGGGCATTTCATCCCATTTGAATCCCATCTCTCGTTGAATTGATTTGTATATAATAGCGTAATTCATTGACTTTTTGTCATCCTGAAAGTCTTTTGCTTTATATTCCAGGTAACGATCAATGAGGTGGCGAATATAATTAAGCTGGTATGTATTGCTTCCGATTGTACCTTCAATGATTCTTTTTGCGGATCCCTTCCTGGTTCTACTGCCTTGTTGGTAAATATGCAAATGGCAAACGACCGTTCGGGAGTTCTGACTCACGTTGAGGGTAACACGGTCTTCACAAATCGGTCCTATCGGAAGTTCGGGATAATATTTTCTTAAGACCTTTGGATCGCTTTTTAGCATATCAATAATATCTTCCCAAAATAAAAGACCTATATCAAACAATCCATTCGTTGATCGGCGATGGCTTAAAAGGTTGACTTTTTCTTGAAGTTGAGCATTTCTTTTTGCAGTAGTTGCAATGATAAATCGTTTTAAAGAAGGCTTGAAATGAGCAGCTCTTTCAAGTTCCTTTTCTATAATTTTAAACGGGAGAGGGGAATCTTTAAGGGCAAGTTTACATTGAATACCGATATACTCTCCGTTTTTATTTTTAATATAGAGATCTACCCCATGTTGAGCGTCTCCGTTATTGCCATTTGGAGATATCGAATGATCTGGCCATTTGAGCATGCTAAAGCCATGTACCATGCGCTCAAATTCTTGCCAGTCCTGAGGTTTGGGAAAATCCATGGATTGTAGAGTAGGCACGGTCGATTACACCTTCTTTGATTGGATTCAATCCAAATACTACTTTCATGTTACTGTACAAAATTGATATTTTCAACGATGTGAGGGTCTATGACTGATTTGAAAGGGGAATTATAGGCATTTGTCGAATTGTTCAAGGAAATGTTTTATTTCCAAAAACCTTTGAGGAAGTTGATTACGCGCGAATCGAAGACGGGATTTACTTTTCACCCGCTCTAAAATATTCGTGATGTCGATTTGGATGATCCAGGAATGCTTATCCAAGCATTCAGAGATAGAATAAATGTTTTCTACCTAGGGCCAATAAAGAAACTGAATAATGATAATGACACATTTGCGGCTGGTTTGCTCTGTATAACAACAATGGATGTGCTATCAAGACTGAAATCAAATAGCGAAGAAGTACGCAAAAGGTATGTTCATTGGTTAGCCACGGAAATCCCGGAGTTCGCTCAGCGTCTGCCAGGTAAAAAACAGATATTGGCCGATGTATTTTACAAACATTTCAGAAACGGTTTGGTACACGAAGGAGGTATTAAAGATGGGGGGCAGTTCTCCTATATTTTTGGTGGAATGATTACCGCTGAGAATCAATTTATGATTGTTAATCCTCGGCAACTGGCCGACAATATTGAAACGGTTTTTAATCGGTACATGACAGAGGTTTTGACCAGTTCGGAAGAATTCCAGAGCTTCACCCAAATGATAAAGCGTGATTTTGGCGCAGAGATAGCACATGCAAAAAGGCATTGATAACAGGACAGAAGAAATATGCTTACAGAAAGACAGGAGCTCGAAAATTTGAAGTATCTATCGAGTCTTCCCAGAAAGTAATCGATCTTCTTCTGGAGTATCGAGATAAGGAAGGAATAAGTCGGATACCACAAACAAAAATGGCCGAAATTCTACAAGTATCTCAAAGTAATGTATCAAAAAAACTGAGAACATTAATCAGATTCGGTGCAGTTGAGAGAATAGGTCATGCAGGAGCTTACTGTGTCAAAACTACCAATGTCGTCGAAAAAACACCGATTGGATTCGCACTAAAATTGATCCTGATGATGCAGAAACATCCTGAAGTGATCATGGATTATGCTAAACAATCTGAGATCAGGGGTGTCTCTTATCATGACATCCAGGTTGCTTGGGGGCACTTGATTTATATCGGTGGTTCCCCCTAACAAAAACGAGTGGAAACGATAAAGGAATGATGGAAGCATGTCTCATCCTAAATCTTCAGATTTAAGCATGAACTGGGCGATTGACCGGAAGACAAATAAAATAAGATCGGCAAGGGAGGTTCATAATCAACAGCACTTGAAAGAGCCAAATCGTTATGTCTGTTTAGGATGTAACGAACTTCCCAAACACCTCATAGCAGCGAACGAAAAGGACAAAGAACCAACGGTTCTTGAACATGTCGCTGACGATGAATATCCCTTTTTTCGAAAAGGCAAGTTGCAGCAACATTACGAAGGGTGCCGTTTCCGGAGTTCAGATTCAAAAGTCATTTCGCTGGCAGAATCAAACGGAATGTCTGTCGATGAACGAGCAAAGGTGATCAGAATATTAACGAGCGCCAAGTTGGTCAGAAAAATTGGGGATCCATTGGGGTATTCAAGACGAGCGTATGCCAAATTCTTTACCCAGCCGGCTCACCAGAAGTTTTATTTTTTCTTATCCAGTCTGCTGAAAGATTATGAGATTAATACCTTCAAGAATAACGTTTCTGCGTTTGGTGTCCTAACAGAAAGCGGGGAAAAAGTTAAATTTGCCGATATATTCGGAATGCAGGACGATATCATCAACAGAATCGACAAACTCGGTTCGAGTTGCTTGGCTGTCGTCGTAGGTACCGTAAGGAATGTTACTCATAAAGGTTACATTATAATTGATTTTTCCACCAGTCGAGAGGAAAAAAGACGAAATTCAAAACTTTTCGACTCTATGTGCATCATGATTATGCAACGAAAGTTGGCGACGTTGCGCTTCTGGAAAATCAGAAGATTGCTTGCTATGGTTTTGCGGAAAAGAAAATACTCGCACATGGCACGGTTTATCAAATGGAGCTGTATTCCATAGAGCATCAAATCTATTTTTTCGAAAATCCTCCGGATCGGAAAAGAGTCGGCTCGATTGAAGAGCCTGACGACCCGATTGATTACGCGCTACAAGAATGCTCAGGTTTCACATCAAAATTCTGGGGAGCGGAGCGGCTCGCCGATCAAACGATCAAAGATTTATTAACCATACATGGACAAGCAATAGCGGCACAACACAAGGCAAATTTGGCGAAAGAAGAAGCAAAGCACCCCGGCTTTGATAAGTTTATGACGAGCTGGAACAAGTTGCATTCGCAAATTTCAAACGATAAAAAACAGGTTGAACAATTGCAATTGAAGCTGCAGCAAGCCGCCGCGGCGCTTCGGAGTGAAGGTGCGAAGTTATCATCCAGACTCGGTTTTAACAGAAAAACTTTGGGAGCACTTGAAGATGAACGAGATCGCATCCAACAACAAATTCAGGAAATCGATCAGGGACTAAAAGCAAAAGAAGGAACACTTCGACTAAATAACGAGAAGAAACTTCAGTGGGATAAATGGAAGCAGTCATTGGATAAGCGAAAACAAGACATCGAGAGAGCAGATCGAGGAGCTGTTAAAGAAACAAAACTCAAGAGAACATTAGCTGCATTTGATCCATTTCTCTTCCGTATTCCTCTAAGGCACCCTCGATGGGATTTGTTTCTCGGATTCCATTGTAACGTTGAAGATGAATCCAAGGGTATCATCACAGCGATTATGCAACTTTACACGGCACATGATCAGGCTTGGCTTCCGGCAGATCATTCCCTTCAAGAGAGAGTTATTGACCATCACTTTAGTGTCAATCAGCTAAATGTGTCGCCTAGAGAGGCGATGAAAGGATTTTATTCCAAACTGGGGCAGGCGATTTTCGAATACCTTCAGCTAATGGGATGGCCTGCTTCGAAGTGTAAGTGTCCGAAATGCAAAGGCTCGCTGAGGCTGCAATACCGAAATGAGCAATTTTCTCTCGTATGCTGGGATTCGAAATGCAGAAACGGTTATGAGTTGAAATGGTAGGAAATTCCCAAAAAGTTCAACCGGAATTTCCTGTAAACGATATTATCGAACATTATCAACCTAGATTTTATTTCAAAAAGTCAAGCATTTTGGGCCAGGAGTCGAGAGCGGCGCGGGTATTGGCCTTATCGTTGCCGCCGAATGTAATTGTCATGCCTCCGCCGGGAGACAGCATCACATTCGGCGGCATATAAGGCAGCGTGTAAGGGAAACAGGGGAAGTGGCCTGCATCCTTGTAATGAAGATGGATGTTATAGGGATGGTGATGACAGGTTAACCGTTTCATCACGATCTCAGCAAACCTGAATGAAGGCAATAACTGGTCGTCGCCACCCGAAACGAGCATGATCGGTTCTTGTATTCGCTCAACAGGAATACGGACAGCCGCGGTTTTGGCTGAGTCTTTTAACGTCTTGATAAAGCCGGCCTTATTACCGTTTGGTCGGCGTGTGATCCAGTTCCAGAAGAATTGAAATGTACCGCTTGCGTCAAACTTTGGTTTCAAATAAGGCAAAGCCTCATTGTTCAACGTCCATGCAGGAAGTGGGAGGGGCATATTATTGCGGACGCCCGCGTAACGGTATGCGCTCGGGGAGGCGGCAATAACGGCCGATATTTTCAGATAGGTTGCTCCTAATTGCAAGGCTAATTCCCCTCCTCGGGATAACCCGATGACACCAATCTGTCCGCTGCAAATCGAAGACTGGTTTTGCAGCCAGCCGATCGCTTGAGATCCTTGGGAACATCCTCCGTACCGAAATAAGGCAAAGCCAAAGCGGCATATCCATGTGCGGCTAGCAAAGCGACCGCATCCTCGCGCGAACTTCCATCCGAGCCGGATAAAATCAGAATGCCGGGAACCGGAGATGAATCTTGCGGATAATATAACGAACCGATCCAATTATGCTCTTCCACTTGCATTCTGACGACGTCAGGCGATACATAGTACCGTACGACCTTCGTTTCGGCGACTGTCTCACCCTCGATTTCAGCAGTGAGCGAGACGATAAGCGGTGTTGATTTCGTTTTGATGAAAAATGATTGCTTATGTTTGCTCGCATCCTTCATCGACCATAACAATCCCATTGCATCCGTCTCATTGTAAGAACCTCGGAGGGGTTGTGAGTTCCAGTATCTACTCTTCCTTCCGAATCCGCCATAAATACGGCATACGATTCAAACTTATTCAGCTCTCCATCCGCCGTTGCAGCACAAATGGTTACTCCTTGCTCTCGTTGGAGCCCGGACAATTGAATATGGAAGGATTGATCGATCCTTACCCTTTCGGGAACGGAGAAGAAGGGGGGCTTGACTCCTATTTGATTTGTCATCCAAGATACCTCCTCATATAGTATTAAGCTTCTCGGAATTCACATTCCGTTGCAGACTCTAGCTTCCTAGCTAGGGTCTTCTATTGTTTCACCCCCAAACATGGGGTGCGAACAAACATTCCTCTTGACTTTTCAAAATCACCCCAATAATCGCCGAGAAGGCTTTTTTTATTTCTAATGAATTGGGTGATTTTCATGAA
>NZ_JAHLPR010000052.1 GCF_018918005.1 Paenibacillus sp. MSJ-34
ACTCGATTTTTGAACTGGGTTTAGTTTGGTGTTGTCTTTTTTCCTGACTCATTGACCTGTTCCTTAAAGTAAATTTCCAATTCTCATGAATCAGGGGCTTGACATCTTACCGCTGGACTTCTTTTGACTCCGCTTGAAACGGTAATCGCCAAGTTCCCGCTCGCTGTATTGAATGGCCTTCCATAAAGCCTTCGCTTTATTCATCGATTCGTAATATTCCCGCTCCGGATCGGAATCGATCACAATTCCGGCTCCGGCTTGAATATGGCCGACGCCTTCCCGGACCGTCAACGTTCGTATAATAATATTAAATTCCATATTCCCGTTATAGTCAATAAAACCGAGCGACCCGGTATACGGTCCCCGCCGCGTAGGCTCGAGCTCCTCGATAATTTCCATCGTGCGAATTTTCGGCGCGCCGGTAATCGTCCCGCCCGGGAAGGTAGCGGCAAGCACGTCGTATGCATCCTTCCCTTCGGCCAGTTCGCCGACCACTTCGGACACGAGATGCATGACATGCGAATAATATTCAACAGCCATCAACTCGCTGACGCGCACCGTTCCGTACTTGGAAATGCGGCCAAGATCATTGCGCTCCAAATCGACGAGCATAATATGCTCCGCCCGCTCCTTCTCGCTTGCCAGTAATTCCGCCGCCATCTCGCGGTCTTCGCGTTCCGTCCGCCCTCTTCTTCTCGTTCCCGCGATCGGCCGCGTGCTGACTCGTCCCCGCTCCAACTTCACAAGCAGCTCCGGCGAAGCCGACACAAGCTGAAAATCGGGGCAGCGCAGAAATCCCATATACGGGGAAGGGTTGAATAAGCGCAGCCATTCGTACAACTCTTCCGGAACCGAACGGATCGCCCTGCTCTGACGCAGCGACAAGTTGACTTGAAATACGTCCCCTTGCCGTATATATTGCTGAATTCGGCGTACGGCCTCCTCGAAATCGGATTTCGGAAATAACGTCTCGATTCCCGTAAGCGACTCGATATCCATATGCAGCTTGTCTTCCTGCACCATGCGAAGACGGGCATCATATTCCGCCGCCGTTCTCTCATCGTCGGCGGACGACCGGATCGCATCCCACTGCCCCTTCATGCGCCGTTCGCTCTGAAGGGCGGCTTGGTACAGCCGCGGCAACGCCTCTTCGTCCGCTAACGTAGTCAAGACCGGCGTATGTACCGCGCAATAGAGCTCGGCCCGTTCATGATCGATAATCCACAACTCGTTGATGCGCATAAACAGATAGTCCGGCAAACCGAGATCGTCAGCCGCCCGCTCGGGCAGTTCCTCCAGCGAACGAACCGTATCGTAGCTCAAGTACCCGACGCAGCCCCCGATAAACTTCGGCGCTCCATCGACGAAGGGAGAGCGATACGGCGCCATCCAGCCCTTAACGAGCTCTAGAGGCTTGCCGGTAAGCGATTGCCCTTCGGCATTCGCAGACAATTCGTCGGCCTGCGCCCGATCGCCTTTCCCGCGTATCACAGCTTCGGGACGCAATCCGAGAAATGTATAGCGCCCGTCTTTCCCGCTTTCGAGAACAAATGCGTAATCCCCCGCCGTATGCCAAGCCTGATTCCATGACCGCAGCCTTTCGGGCGAGTCGAGTTTATATTTGACAACATAAGGCAAAACGGTATATTGTTGCTCCGCCCATTTCCGCCATTGATCGTATGATGTTAGAACCGTGCCAACCGTCACTGTTGATCCTCCAATATGATCCGAGTAAAGATTTATGAATAGTGTAATATAAATGCGATGCATAAGAAAGATGCCGTTTAATGGCGAAACATCCGAAACGGAGTCGCCTATTGGAAGAAGCCCCGGAATCGTTCCCGATAATACGGCAAACCCGGCACCATACCGGTACCGGGTTCGAAGTCGACAACTTCAATCTGGACAAATTGATTATTCAAATTGGAATAGAGGCGTGCTCAAGTAACGTTCGCCGTTGCTCGGAACGACGGCTACGACTCGTTTGCCTTTGCCGAGTTCCTTCGCGACCTTCAAAGCGGCGAAGATGGCGGCGCCGGAGGAAATTCCGCACAGAATGCCCTCTTCTTTCGCCACGCGGCGAGCCGTTTCGAAAGCTTCGTCGTTATCGACCGTTTGCACCACGTCATAAATTTCACGGTTTAAAATATCAGGGATGAAATTCGCGCCGATGCCTTGAATTTTATGCGGTCCTGGCTTTCCGCCGGACAAAATCGGCGATGCCGCAGGCTCGACCGCTACGATCTTGATATTCGGGAAGCTTTCCTTCAACACTTCTCCCGCGCCGGAAATCGTGCCGCCCGTACCGATTCCCGCTACGAACGCATCCAGCTTGCCGTCAAGCGAATGGATCGCCTCGACAATTTCCGGTCCGGTCGTTTCGCGGTGGATTTTCACATTGGCTTGGTTCTTAAATTGCTGCGGCATAAAATAGCCCGGATTCTCGGCTACCAGTTCCTCCGCTTTGCGCACCGCCCCGTTCATCCCTTCGGATCCCGGCGTCAGCACCAACTCGGCGCCGTACGCGCGGAGCAAATTGCGGCGCTCGATGCTCATCGTTTCCGGCATGACCAGAATCGCTTTATATCCTTTGGCGGCGGCGACCATTGCGAGGCCGATTCCCGTGTTGCCGCTCGTCGGCTCCACGATCGTATCGCCCGGCTTCAACTTTCCTTCGCTCTCCGCAACTTCAACCATGCTTATGGCGATCCGGTCTTTGACGCTGGAACCCGGATTTTGATATTCGAGCTTCACATAAATTTCCGCACTGTCTTCCGGTACGATGCGGTTCAAGCGTACAAGCGGCGTATCGCCGATCAAATCCGTGATACTTTGTACAATTTTAGCCATGGTAACTCCTCCTAAACGTTTTTGCAGTTATGTTCGATGTCATTTTTAATTTCCGAGTAATTAGGTAGGTTTTATTACTTTCATAGTAACAACCTTTCCACGGATTGTCAACAAGAAATCGCCTTGAAACCCCCATATTAATGCAAAAAAATACTTCGCAAGCCGACCGCCCGCAAAGCATTTCCAAACGATTCAAAAATTCGTGTTATTGCACGATGAAACGAGGATCGAGAATTACCGCATTATACTTTTCCCTTAACTCTTGTTCCAATTCGTATACAGATTTTCCTTTTTGCAATGCGGCGTCTTTCCGCGCCGTCTTGCGCAATTCGTCGCCTTGCAGCGACCGCGGCTCCTCCTTGCCGGTTAATTGGATGACCGCGTATCGGCCGTCGTCCAATAGGATCGGTTCGCTAATGTCTCCGACCTGCATCCCCCTGGCAGCGGACAATATATTCGCATCGACGAAAGGATCGTCATCGCCGATCCAGCCCAACGCCCCGCCGTTGTCCGCGGTTCCGTAATCAAGCGAAACCTGCCGCGCCACTTGCGGGAACGGCTGCCCTTCGCCCAGAAGCTTCAATGCATCCAGGGCGTCGGGTTTGGTTTTCACAACGATCTGCGCGATGTTGTATTGTGCGGCGACGCGGTATTGATCCGCATGAGCCGCAATATATTCGTCGACTTCCCGATCGCTCACTTTGACGCCGGAAACGGCCACCTTCTCGGCCAGCAAACGGTCGTACGTATCTTGCCGCAACTGTTCCGGGCTTAAGCCAAACTGCTCGAACATCGCATCGTAATAGGCCCGCTCGCTTGGGTAGCCGGACATCATTCTTCGCAGCTCTTCCTCCACTTCCCGGTCGGTGACGTCAAGGCCGAGCGAGACGGCTTCTTTGGCAAACGCCTTGCGCGTCAGCAGAAGCTGCAGCGTAACCGCGCCGTATTGCCGCACCAGCTCTTCCCGCAAATCGCCGGCGGTTACCGTCTCGCCACCGATCTCCGCCACCGGTGTGCCGTCCGTTTCGTCGATTTCGGAGGGCGTCGCGGTTGCGCCGGATTTCTCCGTCCCCGGCATATTCAAACCCCACATTAAAATCATGCACGACAAAACAACTACACACCCGAACAACAGGGCGACCGCGGCCCATAATCCTTTCTCAATCCTCGTCATACACATTAAACCCTTTACTTTATACTTCTGCCGCCCGCTTTATTTGCTTGCTGCCCGTTCCAGTACATTTTGCAATTGCTCTCGATCGAATTGGTACGCTTCGTTGCAGAAATGGCATACGACCTCGGCCTTGCCGTCTTCCTTGATCATTTCCTCGATTTCCTGCTTGCCCAAACTGATTAACGTTTGCTCTACCCGTTCGTAGGAACATTTGCATTGAAAACGAATGTCCATTCGATCGAGCACATTGACGTCCTCGACAATCCAACCGAGAAGTTCGTCCAATTCCAATCCTTGATCGAGCAACGCGGTAACAGGCGGGAGCATGCCGACGGCATTTTCAATCTTCGTAATATCTTCATCGGCTAATCCGGGCAATAATTGAACAATAAATCCGCCGGCCGTAATGACGGAAGAATCGGTATCGACAAGTACGCCGAGACCGACGGCGGAAGGAGTTTGTTCCGACTTGGCAAAATAATACGTGAAATCTTCGCCCAATTCGCCCGAGATGATCGGAACGCTCCCATGGTAGGGCTCTTTCAGGCCGAGATCTTTAATGACATGGATGAAGCCTTCTCTTCCCACCGCGCCCGCCACGTCCAATTTGCCTTGCGCATTGCTGGCCAGATGCACCTGCGGATGCGTGACATAACCGCGCACCTCGCCATTGGCGTTGGCGTCGGCCACGATTTGGCCGATGGGACCGTCTCCTTTCACTTGGATCGTCAGCTTCTCATTGCCTTTCAGCATGGCGCCCATCATGGCCGCCGCCGTTACCGTCCGGCCCAGCGCCGCCGTGGCCGTAGGATAGGTGCCGTGCCTGCGCTGCAGTTCATCCACCAAATGAGTCGTGCGAACGGCAAACACGCGTACTTTGCCGCCGAATGCCGTCCCGCGGATTAAATAATCTTGTTCTTGGTTGTTCGCCATGATGCAATCCTCCTAAAAGTTTTGTGAGCGTTGCTTCTAGACTGAGCTTCGAACAAAACTCGCCTCGGAAGCATACGCTTTGTTTTGTGAGCGTTGCTTCTACGATTGGGCTTCGAACAAAACTTGCTTCGTAAGCATCCGCTTTGTTTTGTGAGCGTTGCGATTCTATTGATTCCGTTCATAAATGAGACGCAATCCTTCCAGCGTCAACATCGGGTTGATCTTCTCAATCGTGCGCGATTCGCTTGCGATCAGTTCGGCTAAACCGCCGGTGGCGACCACCTTAGGGTTTTCCCCATATTCCGCCTTCATTCGCTCGACGATCCCGTCCACTTGTCCCGCATAACCGAATATGATGCCGGATTGCATCGCATGGACCGTATTGCGGCCGATGACGCTCTTCGGTTTGGTTAACTCGATCCGGGGAAGCATGGACGCGCGCTGATATAACGCCTCCGTCGAAATTTGAATGCCGGGAACGATCGCCCCGCCTAAATAATTGCTTTTTCCATCGATATAATCGAATGTCGTCGCCGTTCCGAAATCAACTACGATAATCGGCGCCCCGTATTGTTCGATCGCCGACACCGAATTGACGATCCGGTCGGCTCCGACTTCGCGGGGATACTCGTACCGTATATTGAGGCCTGTTTTGATTCCAGGTCCGATAATGAGCGGTTCTTTATAGAGATATGTTTTGGATAGAACCTCAAGCATATGCATCAATGGAGGCACGACGCTGGAAATAATGACGCCGTCGATATCCTTTACTTGCAGTTTTCCCATACGGAACAAATTATGAATCATGATGCCGTATTCGTCTACCGTAGCCGACCGGTTCGTACTCAGGCGCCAATGATGAAGCAGTTCGCGCCCTTTGTATACGCCCAGCACGATATTTGTATTTCCTACATCGATCACCAATATCATGCTTGCCGTTACCCCTCTTTCTTCGCGTTCAAATCCAAGCTAATATCAAGCGCTTTGACGGAGTAGGTGAGTCCCCCTACCGAGATAACGTCGACGCCGCTTGCCGCAATGTCCCGCACCGTCTCCAGCGATACGTTGCCGGACGCCTCTACAATCGCATGCGGCGCCTGCGCCTTAATTGCTTGTACCGCTTCCTTCATATGCTCAGGCTTCATATTGTCCAGCATAATGATGTCGGCGCGCGCCTCGATCGCTTCCTGCAACTGATCCATATTTTCCACTTCGATTTCGATCTTCATCGTATGCGGAACGCCCGCGCGTACCCGGTTCACGGCCTGCGCAATGCTGCCGGCGCCTTTGATGTGATTGTCCTTGATCATGACGGCATCGTACAATCCGAACCGATGATTCGCCCCTCCGCCGACGCGGACCGCATATTTCTCCAATTGCCGATGCCCCGGCGTCGTTTTTCTCGTATCGGCCAGCCGGACGTTCAAACCGGCTACGGCGTCTACGAACGATCTTGTTTTGGTCGCGATGCCGGACAAGCGCTGCATCAAATTCAAAGCCAGCCGTTCCCCCGTCAAAATGCTGCGAGTACGTCCTTCCACGACCGCAAGCACCGTGCCGCGTTCGACATGCGCGCCTTCCTGCACGTCCGCCGAAAAATGCAACTCAGGATCTACGACGGCAAATACAAGCCGGGCAACAGGAAGTCCCGCGACAATGCCCGATTCTTTCGCGTGAATAATCCCCTTCGACTGATGGTTTGCCGCGATCGTATATTGCGTCGTTACGTCGCCCGTACCGATATCCTCTTGCAGCCAGGCGCGAATTTGCTCTTTTAATTGTTCATTATACCCGTTCCACAATGTCAACACGCTCCTCTGTCAATCCTTGTTTGCGGTGGATCAGCGAATGTTTGCGCCACACCATATCGTCTCGTTCCGGAAAATCCTCGCGGTAGTGCGCCCCGCGGCTTTCCTGCCGCCAAATGGCCGCCTGCGTAAGCAATAGGGCGCACGTCAGCATATTGGCGAATTCGAATTCTTCCTTCTTCGCCAGACATGTATCGTATATCGGCAACTGCCGGTTCAATTCTTCCAACCCTTTATGCAAACCTTCGTCATTGCGGCGAAGACCGGCGCAGCGTACCATCGTTTTTTGCAATTTTAACTTTTTCTCGATCACCGCCTGCATCGGGCTGTCGCTTCGGCCGGCGGAATATGCGATCCCGGTCAGATCGCGCTCGATCGGCTGCAGTGCATTGATTCGTTCGACGATGCGCCGCCCGAACACGATCGCTTCCGAAAGCGAATTGCTTGCCAGCCGATTCGCGCCGTGGACGCCTGTGGACGAAACTTCGCCGCATGCGAACAGACGGCGTATATTCGTCTCTCCGTTCAGATCGGTCCGAACGCCCCCCATCGTGTAATGCGCGGCAGGCGCGACCGGAATCCAATCCGACGTCAAGTCGAGACCATACCTCAAGCAATATTCATATATCGTAGGGAACCGGTGCTTGATCAGACTTTCCGATTCATGCGTAATATCCAAATAAACGAACGTCGATTTCGTTTCTTCCATCTCGCTGACGATAGCCCGCGCCACGACATCCCGCGGCGCCAGCTCAAGTTGATGATGATATTTGTCCATAAACCGCTCGCCTTTGATGTTGCGCAATACGGCTCCTTCTCCGCGCACCGCTTCGGAAATGAGAAAACGCGGCGCACCGGGATAACATAGCGAGGTAGGATGGAATTGGATAAATTCCATATCCCGTACCGTCGCCCCGGCACGGTAAGCCATCGCAATCCCGTCCCCTGTCGCAACATCGGGATTCGTCGTATACCGGTACAATTGGCCCGCTCCGCCCGAACAAAGGACAGTCGCCTTCCCTTGCACGAACACGCGCCGCCCGTCGGGACGCTGCACAAGAACGCCGACGCATTCCCCGCCATCGGTAATCAGGTCGATCGCAAAATGCTCCTCCCAAATGTCGATGTTCGGATTGCTTCTCGCCTGGTCGGATAACGCTCTTACGATTTCAAAGCCGGTAGCGTCCCCATTGGCGTGCAAAATGCGGCGATGGCTGTGCGCCCCCTCCTTCGTCAACGCGAATTCTCCGTTCTCGGTATCGAAGGAGGTTCCCATGGAGACCAAATCCTGCACGCCTGCCGGGCCTTCGTGAACGAGCGCATCGACCGCCTCGTCCGAGCAAAGCCCGGCTCCGGCGATCAGGGTATCCTCCCGATGATAGGCCGGGGAATCTTCGTCGGATATGACGGCTGCGATGCCGCCTTGCGCGTAGCGGGTGTTGCTGTCGAGGAGCGATTTTTTCGTAATCATAATGACCCGGTTATGTTCGCTTGCTTTGATAGACGTGAACAGCCCGGCGATTCCGACGCCGATCACGACGACATCGGTTTGAATATGCGGTACATCCTGCAGTGAAAAATCGACTAAATATGGCGGAATCATTGTCATTCACCTATCTTGGGCAAGAGAGTAGCGCATGCTACTTGACTTGTAACATGCGCTCTAAGGAAAGCCGTGCTTGATCGGCGATATGCGGCGGAACGTAAATTTGCGGCTGCATCGTCTCCAAACATTTGACCAGCTTCTTGAGGTTATTTACTTTCATATTCGGGCAAACGAGAAATTTGGATGCGAAGTGGAACGTTTTGTTCGGGCTGTCTTTGCGCAATTGATAGCCGGTACCGTCTTCCGTTCCTATAATAAACTCTTGGCAATCCGAGCTTTTGCAGTATTCGAGGATCGCGGTCGTACTTCCAACAAAATCCCCCATAGCGACCACTTCGGGACGGCATTCGGGATGCACGACGAATTGCGCGTTCGGATATTGCTTCTTCATCTCCACGACGTCTTTCACCGTCAGCATGTCGTGCGTATTGCAATAACCTTCCCAAATAATAAGTTCTCTGCCGGTTTTCTCTTGTACGTAATGGCCCAGATTTTTGTCGGGTACCCATATGATTTCTTCCGCGTCCAGCGATTGAATGACTTTGACCGCGTTGGACGAGGTACAGCATATATCGGTTTCAGCTTTAATTTCCGCGGAGGAGTTAATATACGTGACGACCTTCGCATTCGGATGCTGTGCTTTCAATTTGCGCAATCCGTCGACGTTGACCATATCCGCCATCGGGCAGCCTGCGCGCTCGTCGGGAATGATGACCGTTTTGTTCGGGGCCAATATTTTGGCGCTCTCCCCCATAAAATGAACCCCGCAAAATACGATCGTATCCGCGTCCGTCTCCGCCGCTTTCTGCGCAAGCAGGAACGAATCGCCGCGGAAATCGGCAACCTCTTGAATTTCGTCGCGTTGATAATAATGAGCCAGTATGATTGCGTTTCTCTCTTTTTTCAATTGCATCAGCCGTTCGCGCAATTCGCGGTTTTGTTCGGCTTTATGCTGCAAAGCTAAAGCTTCCATTGATGCTCCCCCTTAACCAAAAGCTTTTCTCTTTATGATATGTGGCACCACTCTATAAATCGTTCGAATCTTTATCAATTAATTTACACAACGCAGAAGTAAGTGTCAATGAAAGTATGAAAACAAACCGCTGAAAATTTAGGCAGCTCGGACGGGGCGGAAAGGGGGACATGCAGGGATGGATCGTGGCAGGGGAGTACTGTGAAGATTTTGATAGGCAGTGCGGAATAGCGGGCAACAGACGAGTATAAAAGTAAGTTAGAGGGATAGTTTGTGAAGAGGTGTAGCGATATGCAGGGCGTGTCGCGAACGTGTGAGAAGACACAGGCGGGACGCCCTAGGGCACAGGGAGGATGTAAGATGGTACGAGGCCGGCGTGATGGCGCGGGAGGATGTGGAGTAGCATAAGGTGAGACTGAAGCGAACAGGATGTTCAATTAGTGCTTGGCGAGACGGGTGGCACGGGAATTACCCAAAATATTAGTAGGAGTAGCCTTAGGTTGTACGGAGTACAACATTTTGCGGGGAAATAGCGCAGAATGGGTCACTATGTTGCAGAAAATACAACAATTTCGGTGAATTATTCGCCTGCATCGCTCGAAATGACCTAAAATGTTGCATATTATGCAGCATAGGTGGCAATCGCCTCATGAAACGGGGTAGCATGTTGTACATTTTACATCATAGGGATGGTAGACGTCCCCGCGGAGTTGGCATTAAAGCTAGCAAAAACAAACTAACGCCGAAAGCTGGCGTTAAATTTACCGCATGCCCCTCTTTAGCTACCTTAGATGGAAAAACCGGCGCTAATTCCACGTGAATTCGATGAAACGACCGAAATGTTGAAATTAGCACCAGTAATTACCGTTAAATTTACTTATTAGCCGAAGCAACCCATTTTAGCTCCACATTTTACCTTTATTGCGGTACATGCGTATCACATTTCGTTCAGGGGTGGCGTCCATACATATCGAATTTCGTAGCACCGCACACCAACTGACGAACGAGCAAAACTTCTACCGGAGCGCATAGCGTACACTCGACGAAGCGAGCACCGTGCCTTGCAATAGCAAAAAAGCTCCCCCAGCTCAAGCCGGGGAAGCTCTTCTTTACGCTTTATTCGTGCCGTCGTCGCCGGCATTGTTGCCGGAATCGCCCTTCGGCCCGTTATTGCCGGTCGGAGGAACTCCATCCTGCGGATTTTGCGGATCCTGCGGATCTTTCGGAGCGTCTTCCTCGTTCCGTTCGGCATCGCCGTCCTTCGGACGTTGAACCGACGGATCTTCCGGTGCGCCGCTCTCGTCCTTCTCTTTGAAGTCGAGCTTGTTCGCGCCGTTCTGATCGGATTGTCTATGGATGTTGACCTTCACATCGCCGATCGACTCTACCGTCGAGCCGGATTCGATCGAAGTCGGCCCCGCATCGCTGCCGCCGTCTTCCGAAATGCTTCCATTTTCGATCAATTGCTTGATTTGCTCAAGCTCCAACGTTTCTTTCTCAAGCAACGTATTCGCGATCAAATGGACTTCTTTCGAGTATTTATTCAACAGCTCATGCGCGCGCGTATAACATTCGTTAATGAAACGCTGCATTTCCTGATCGATTTCGTAAGCGATCGAGTCGCTGTAGTTCTGCTCATGTCCGATATCGCGGCCCAAGAACACTTGGCCTTGCGATGTGCCGAACTGCATCGGACCGAGCTTCTCGCTCATTCCGTATTCCACGATCATGCTGCGTACGATGCCGGTCGCTTGTTTGAAGTCGCTGTAAGCGCCCGTACCGATTTCGCCGATGAAAATCTCCTCGGCCACGCGGCCGCCGAGCAACCCGGTCACTTTATCGAGCAATTCCTGCTTCGTGACAAGCATCCGGTCTTCCTTCGGCATCATAATGACATATCCGCCGGCGCGTCCGCGCGGGATGATCGTCACCTTATGCACCTGATCGGCATGCTCCAGGAAGTAGCCGATGATGGTATGTCCCGCTTCGTGATAAGCGACGATGCGCTTCTCCCGGTCGCTAATAACGCGGCTGCGCTTCTCCGTACCGACGATAACGCGGTCGATCGCTTCGTCCACCTCGAGCATCGAGATGTCCTTCCGGTTTTTGCGGGCCGCAAGCAGCGCCGCTTCGTTCAATAAGTTTTCCAAATCGGCGCCGGTAAATCCGGTCGTCCGTTTGGCGATAATATCCAGCTTCACGTCTTTGGTCAGCGGTTTGTTGCGCGCATGCACCTTCAATACCGCTTCGCGCCCTTTCACATCCGGACGGTCAACCGTAATTTGCCGGTCGAAACGTCCCGGACGAAGCAACGCCGGGTCCAAAATGTCCGGGCGGTTCGTCGCCGCGACGATAATAATGCCTTCGTTCGCGCCGAAGCCGTCCATCTCAACGAGCAATTGGTTGAGCGTCTGCTCGCGCTCGTCATGTCCGCCGCCGAGACCTGCGCCCCGTTGACGGCCGACCGCGTCGATCTCGTCAATGAAAATAATACATGGCGCATTTTTCTTCGCGTTCTCGAACAAGTCGCGCACGCGGGATGCACCGACCCCGACGAACATTTCCACGAAATCCGAACCGGAAATGCTGAAGAACGGAACGCCCGCTTCGCCTGCCACCGCACGCGCCAGCAACGTTTTACCGGTACCCGGAGGCCCGACAAGCAGCACCCCTTTCGGAATACGCGCGCCGACGGCTGCGAATTTGCGCGGATCTTTCAAGAAGTCGACCACTTCCACCAGCTCTTGCTTCTCTTCGTCCGCACCCGCGACGTCTTCGAAGGTGACTTTCTTCTTCTCTTCATTATATAAGCGCGCCCTGCTCTTGCCGAAGTTCATCACTTTGCCGTTGCCGCCCTGCGCTTGATTGAACAGGAAGAAGAACAACACGAACATAATGACGAACGGTATTAACGATGTAAGGAATGTCAGCCAAATGCTGTCGCCCTCCATCGGCTTGACCTTCAGGTCGAAGCCGTTGGCCTTGCTGGCATCGATTAATTCGTTATAAGACGATTCCAGATCAGGAATATGGGTATAGAAATTATCCGTCTTGGCACCCTCGGGCGCCGCTTTATATTTACCCGTTACCAAGTTGGTTTTGCCTTCGTATTGCACGGTTAATTCCGTAACGTTATTGTCTTCCAACGCTACTCGCAATTGGTCGTAACGAATTTCGACGGCGGATTCGGTCCGATTTCCCAGAAATTGAACAATGCCCACCACGACTAGAAAAAGTATCAAATAAAAACCAGAATTCCGGATGAACCGATTCATCCCCAACCTCCTCTCAAGACACTTTAGTTATTTTACCATAGCATGTCTTGCCACCACAATAGAGCGGCGAGGCAAGCATCATCTGCAATCGTTAGTTCGAATAGACCTCCGGCTTCAAGATCCCGATGTATGGAAGGTTGCGGTATTTCTCGGCATAATCCAGACCGTAGCCTACAACAAATGCATCCGGCAACACATAGCCTTTATAGTCTGCCTCCAAACCAACCGTTCGACGCGCCGGCTTGTCGAAAAGAGCGACGACGCGGATGGAATTGGCGTTTCTTCGCTCCAACACATCGATTAAATAACTAAGCGTCAGTCCGCTGTCAATAATATCTTCGACGATGATGACATCGCGGCCTTCTACAGGCAGGTCCAGGTCTTTAATGATCTTCACGACCCCGGACGATTTCGTCGATGCGCCGTAGCTGGATACCGCCATAAAGTCGAGTTCCAACGGTACAGTCATATTTTTGACTAAATCGGCCATAAAAATAAACGCACCTTTCAGCACGCAAATAACAAGGGGGTTGCGTCCCTCATAATCGCGGCTTAGTGCTTCGCCCAGTTCCTTAATCTTCTGTTGGATTTGTTCTTCCGTGTACAACACTTCCTGAATGTCATTATGCAATGATGGCCCCTCCTACGTTATACTATGAAAGCGAATGGTCTTACATTCTACATTAGCGGTCAGCGCTTCGCCCTTGAAGCTTCATATATAAGATACGGGAAGTTCCGGCTTCTACCGTCGCTTCCCCGGAACGCCGAACGCCCGGAATCCATAGAATCGTGCCGTTCGCATCGGTAACGATCGGCATCGAGTCCCGTACCGAAGGAGCGATTTTATCATCGATGAAAATATCTTGCACTTTTTTGGAACCGTTTAATCCGATGATCTTCATCCGGTCGCCGGGACGGCGATTGCGCACGGTTAGCGGAAATGCGACGCGATCGGCGTCGAAAACCGCTTCGTACCGATTGGCCGGTCTTGGCAACGAATCGCGATCCTGCAGGCCTGCCCGATAAATGCGGGAATGGATCGAACTGCCGTGTTCCGGGATCGAAACCGTTGACTCTTCGCCGCATAACGGCATCGTATAATCATACTCGCCGCGACCGTCCTTCATGCGCTCCTCGCGCACAAATACGATACGGTCGTATTCTCGAACGCATCGAATCCGATCCGCCAAATCGATGCTCCAAGTCGTAGGGCTTGGTTGCAAAATACGAAAACGCAGATTCTCTATTTTGGAAAATTCGGCAATTTCATCCTTACCGTCCGCCGATATAGCGAGATAATTTAATATTAGTTTAATCAGCCGCCGTTGTAAAGCGACATGGACCTTTGCGAACCCGGGACGATGGAAGGAATATCCGTTTCCCGCGGGAACGACCTGGTCCTCGAATAATTTCTGCGTCTCCTGTTCCAAGTATTCGTTTTCCGGCCCGATGACTTCGGCCATTCGATTTAATACGAGCGAAATCTGTTGATTATATTGCCCCAAAAATGGCAGGACATCCATTCGAATCTGGTTTCTTGCATATTTGCGCGATGCGTTGCTGCTGTCCGTTACGTATGAAATGCCGTTCATCTCGCAATATCGAATCAAATCTGTCTTGTATATACGCAGGAAAGGGCGAATAAGTTCCACATTTTTTTCAATTCTTCGAATCGGCATGCCGGACAGCCCAGCCGGTCCCGCCCCGCGCAAAATACGCATCATCATCGTCTCCGCCTGATCGTCGGCATGATGGGCGAGAGCGATTTTGCCCGCGCCGTGGCGCCCCGCCGTTTCGTGCAGGAAAGCGTAACGCTTCTCGCGCGCGGCCGCCTGCGCGTTCATGCCGCTTTCCTCAATATATGCGGGCACATCGATGCGCGCCATTTCGCAGGGAAGACCGAGGCGCAGCGCCAATTGCTCCACCGTGCGCGCTTCCGCGTCCGACTCCTCCCCGCGAAACTGATGGTTCACATGCGCGACGACGAGCCGGAACCGCATGCCTTCCGCGTTCGACAAATCGTAAAGAACATGCAAAAGCGCCACCGAATCCGGCCCTCCGGAAACGGCGACGACAATCGTATCTCCTCGGCTCCATAGGCGATGCTCGGCAGCCGTGCGCTGAACTTGTTGCAAAATATGGTACCCTTTCGAATCGTACATAGCATGAATCCTTCCTCTGCAGCCAACTAACTTTGCAGCACCCAATAAATCGTCGAGCAAAGCAACAGCACGGCCGCGATCAGCGCGCCTGTCAACCAATAAGGGGTCTTTGCCCGATTCCGTTGCAAATCGCCGGATTGCCCGCCCAGCGCCAGCATCGTTTCTTTCCACGCGGCGCACGCTTCGCGCGAGGTGGCGAATTGCCCGGACGCCGCCTTCCCGAACCATCGCTCGAACGGCTTTAGATGCGCATTCGTACGAATCAGCTGCATTAAATCCGAAGCTTGCCTCGTAATCGGGAGCTGCTCCGCCATCATCCGCCGCAATCTCGCTTGGTCCAGCACATGCAGCCAAAGCGCCGTGTAAGAGAATAAGTCGTATCCCGGATCGGCCGTACGCGTGCCCGCGTTCCAGAACCCGCGGTCGTACGATTCCGTGAACTGCTTGACGCTGCGCCCGATCGCGCTCACCCCGCCGTAATCGACAAGTTCTACGCGCCCGTAATCGGAGACGAGAATATTCTCCGCCTTCAAATCCCCGAACGCAAATCCCATCTCATGCAGCGCGGCCAATTTGCCAAGCAAGCGATAGCCGATCAACCCGAACCATTCCGGCCCGTTTTTGGCGATAAACTGCTGCAGCGTGCTTCCTTGCACGTACCGCATCACGTAGAACGGGATGTCGCGGCCCTGTGCCGGAAAATCGTCCACTTCCACCAGGAAGGGATGCGCAAACTCCGGAGAGCGCAGCCCGCGGCCTCCCTGTTGCCGCTTCGTAAGGAGCGACTGAAGCACGTTGATCTCCGATTGAAGATCGACGGCATCGTATCCGATCTTTAGAGCATACCGTTCCCGCCCCCACTCGCGGCGCACCAAGTAGACGATACCGTTGGCCCCCTGCCCGAGCAGCCGCTCCACCCGGTACCTTCCCTTCTTCCACTTGCCCGTAATTAACGAGCCAGGCGGCAAGACGGCTTTAGACGACGTAGTCACCGAATATCCCATCCGTTTCCGTTCCATTCGAAGTTCCATGGCGATTTCCATTTAGTTTATCATATTGATAGAAATCAATCACTTTGAATATGGCCGGACCGGTCGGCGTCGCTCCCTTCATCTGAATACGGTGAAAAATAGAGCGGACGCCGGACAAATCGCTCGTCCAGTCCAAATCAAGCACCGTCTCGTCCGACGAACGCGGGCCGGGAAAATGAAATACCGCCATTTCGCTGCGGCCTTCGCGAGCCTGCAAACTGAGCATCAAGTCGCGGATCGCTTCCTCGACCGCCGCCAGCTTCGGCTTCATGCTTGCGCTTGCATCGATGATCAGGGCCACCTTCAAGGGAGTCGTTTCGCTCAATTCGTCCATGACCCGCACGACCTGCGCGCGCTGCTCCGGCGGCAATTCTTCCACGCTCGCAGCGCCGCCCGGATAAGCCCCCGATTCCTTCGCATACGGGTTCTCCGCCGCCTTCTCAACGGTCCCGCTTGCCGCCGAACCGCTTACGCCGCGCTCGCCGTCCGAACCGCGGGAGCCCAAAATCTGCTGCAATTCGCGGTTCACCGCGTGCTGGATCGTCTGGACAACCGTTTTGCGCGTCATCATTTGGATCGTTTGCGAAAGCTGATGCGGTTGCACAATTCGGCTCATCCCTCCGCCCGCGCGCGCGATTTGCTCGATTTCCGCCGCCCCGAGCTCGCCGATCGTTCCGTGATCGACGACGCCGACAACGTTTACCGTAATGCCTTCCTCCCGCGCATGCGCCGCCGCCACGACCGGGCTTACCCCGACATTCGAACAGCCGTCCGTAATTAACATAATTTGTTTCATCGCAAAAAAACCTCCCTATTCTGGCCAGTCTCTGTTATCTAGTAACAGCATGCCCTAAATTGAGAGATTTAATCCGCATAACTAGGCTTTGAAACGCGCGAGCAGCGCCCAGCGGCGCTCTTTCCGCTTGTTATATTTAGGCAGGGAGCGATAGATTTCCAGCGTCTCGCGGAACGCCGCCTTCGCTTCTTCTTGCCGCCCCATGCCGGCGTAAAGCAAGCCGAGCCGGTAATACGCCTCACAGGAGGAAGACTGCATTTGGCGGAACGATTCCAGCATACGGATCGCTTTCTCCGGGTCTGCCGGCGCATAGGCTTCTCCCAACCTTAAGTAAGGCTCGCCGTAACGAACGCGCGGATTGAGCGTCAGTGCCTTCTCCATATAACGCTCTCCCTGCTCCAAATCGCCCAGTTTTAAATAACATAGTCCCATTTCGGCGTGCAAATCGGCCGAATCCTCCATCGGCCCCTCGAGCTGCTTCATCCATTCGAGCGCTTCGCGGTAATTTTTGCGTTCGATCAAGCAACGAGCCAGTTCGAACTTGGACGAAGCATGATGGGGGTTATTGCGCAATTCGGTCCTCAGCTTGGAAATGCGGTTTGCCAATTTGAACGGTTTCATAAGACTGGGCGACAGCCCGACATATCTCCGGTCCAAGAAATATAAAATGACCAGCAACAGCAAAATCGCAAGCAGCGGGTTTCTCGTTATATATAATAAAATGGAAAAAATAAAAAACTTGCTCAGCAACGCGAACCGCCCCTTTTCTCGATCATCACCCTTTTACACTATAATATTTTACCATATAAAACAATTCCACTGCATATGCCATTGGCGGGGCGTTCCGGCATGGAACATGAGAACGCGAAAGCCAACACCCCGTCAAGGAATATTGGCTTTCGCGCTTTATGATGCGCCGTTCAGGACGGATCGCATTTCCGATAAGTTATCTTTCAATTTGTCCATGCTCATCGTGTCGATCTTTCCGTGGTACGCTTCCTCATATTCCCGCTGTTCGTCGATCGGCAGCGATTGGTACGCTTGCGTATCCGAGCCGACCTCCTGCCGGTAGGAATTCTCCATCTGCCGATTCAGCGGCTCGGCGATTCGATCTGATCGATTTGCTCCTTTAATGAAGCGATCGATTGGCTGTCGAGCTCCCCGTTGCCCGCCCTTAAGCCGGACAACTGCTTGTCGACTTCGTCCACGGCCTGTTTCAACCGCGCCAGTTCCGGGTTGCTCGCACCGCCATTGCCGTCATGCATATGATTCACGATTTTCATGCAGCCCCGGGCCAATCCTTCAAGCCTTTCCAATGATTGTTGCATCCTGCATTCCTGCCTTTCATGGATGATTATGCCTCTATTCCTGTATTATCCCCGGCTGTAAGGAAGGTATGCGAATGTTGTGCGGATGCGGCCAGGCCTGTCTGCCGGATTCCCGAACAGATCGGATTAACGCCAGCTGCGGACGGTTTTTATCATGATTTTTGTAAATCCCCCGATGCAGCTTACAATGAATCCCGCCAACCGGGAAAGCACCGCCAGCAAAACGATCCCGGCTATACTGGCTAGAATAGCGCGCCATAACGTATCAATCGGAATCGCCATGATCGACATGTCAAATGATTGGTACAAGAACGGAGAAAAAATCATAATGATTGGAATCAAGTAGCATACAAAAACGCCTATAAAGCTGACAAAGCCGAGAATGAACCGGGGAAACATCATGAGTGCTACCGTAAACCAATTGCTCTTGTCCGATATTTCCCTCGTCACTTTCAGCTGCGGATTCCAGCGCACAATCGGCATATCGATCCCTGCATATTTGATCGCCGCATTGCGGTCGATATTCAATAAAGCGGGGATGGTCCGGAAAACTCCGGCCAGCATTGGCACGCCGACAACGGTAAAGCTTACCGCCACGGAAAATATAATGCTTATTAAGTAGAAAGCAAAATATAAAAAGCCGATCAAAAACCAAAGAAGCATGTACGAAAAATTTCTAATGTTGGATAAGATGATTCGATTCATTCAGCAAAACCGCCTTTCTTTTTTGAGTTTATTATCTTGATTTAGTGTCATGACGGATAGTTTCAATTTGTCACTTCTTTTTCATGACTGAATTCAACTATGGCATGTGATAAAATGACGTGGACGATATAGAGCTTAAGGCGAGGTTGTAATATGTATGACATTATAAAAAAATGGTATTGGTTTGACTGGATGGTCTTTGTGATTCGCTCCATTTGGTTCATTTCTGTTCTTATCGGCGTGTGGCATTTCCACCATGATTTATCGTTTCCGCTTTGGATGATGATCGGCATGCCTTTAATCGTTTTTTCCGTTCCGTTTCTGTTCCAGCAGTTTTTCAAGCCATATTACATGTTCGCCGAAATCTTCATTGCGGGAGGCTATTCGATTTTTTTAGCTTTCTTGCTTCACGAGGCTCAATGGCAATTTCTGCCCATCGCCTTTGTGATCGGTTTTTATAGCATCAAGAAATCTTACATCTGGACTTGCCCTTTCACGATCGTCGTCATTCCTCTTTTGATCGGATTGGTGACCGACCAGACTTTGGGATTCATCGTTATGAAATTAATGTTTCATCATGGCGTAGCGTATGCGCTCGGTTACGCTTTTCAATTGCTCGTAACCAATCATAAGCAAGGCTTGATGATCCGCGAACAGAACAACGCTCTTGAGCAGTATGTATATCAAGTGGAGCAGCTAACCGCACTGGAGGAACGACACCGCTTGTCCCAAGAACTGCATCATGCGGTCGGGAATTCTTTGATCGCGATCATAAGAGCGTTAGAGTCCATCGGGTCGTCGTTGGCCGATGAATCGGCGAAAGACAAGCTAAAGTCCGTCATGGAATCGGCTCATGCCGGCTTGCAAGAGATGAAAAGGCTCGTACATGAGCAGGAAGCGTCCGAAATCGATCTAACCCTAGTTCAATATGCCAAAAATGTCATTCGCGATTTCGTGAAAAGCACGAATGCGTCCGTAAAATTTCGCTTTTTCGGAAACGAGTACCACGTGGCAAAGGAGGCAAAATTAACGATCATCCGCTGCATGCAAGAAGCTTTAACGGGCGCCGTCAGGAACGGACATGCCAGCGAGATCAAGGTCTACCTTTACTTCGATCGCTCGGAGTTGCGTTTGCAAGTCGAGGATAACGGGGAAACGGGCCGCGATGAGCTCGGCTTCGGTCTATCCGCCCTGAAGCAGAGAGTGGAAGCCGTACAGGGGAAATTGTCCATTTATACGGAAGGCACCGAAGGAACGGTCATTCTCTGCAACGTGCCAAGAACGTTGGAAAATAACCAACAGACCATGAAGGTCGTACTGGTCGGCGAACAAGGCGTCATTTTGGATAGTTTGAAGACAACACTGGAAAGACATGATCATTTGCAAATTGTAGGGATGGCTGCCTCGGGGGAAGAGGGTATTGCTATGTGTGCCAGCACGCATCCCGATATCGTACTGATGGATGTAAACACGCCGGCCATCAACGGAATGGAAGCCATGGCGGCCATGAAAGAAATCGCCAAAAGCATCAAAGTCGTCATCCTTTCTTCGTCCGAGGACGTCAACCAAGCCGTTTCGGCGCTTCAACACGGAGCGAACGGGTATTTGCTCAAATCCATTCAAACGAATGAACTGATTGAGACGCTGTCCTTCATTCACCGCGGAGATACGATTATCTCCCATGAAATTGCCAATCAAGTGTTCGAAGAGTTGCAAAACCGAAATGTTCCGAATGGAAATCGTTACGGACTCACGCCGAGGGAGATTGAGATCATCACCTACTTGTCGAAAGGAATGCGTTATAAGTCGATTGCCGCCAGGCTTTATTTGTCCGAAGGGACGGTAAGAAACTATGCTTCCGAAATGTACGCGAAGCTTCAGGTCAATAATCGCGAACAAGCGATTCGGAAATGTGTGGAAGAAGGGATCATATAAAAAACTTCAAGCGCCAGGAATTGTCCCGGCGCTTGCGCGCACCTCTATCTATTGCAAGAAATCTTTCTTGTCCAGCGCATGATCGACGATGCGAACTTCGCTGATCCATCCGTTAAACACGCCGTCCAGTTCGTTGGCGTATTGGCTCGCGCCGACAATCCACGGTTTGCCGGTCGAGGCGATGCCGCGCGGCTTCGTGTCGGGATTGCGCAGCACTTCCACGCCGTCGATATACATCATCGTCGATTGCCCGTCGTTGACCAGCGCAATATGGCGCCAGCTGTCGTCCATTTCCCACGACCAACTCGTCTGCTCGCTTCCGTAATTGAGCGGGAAGGACGCCCATTGAATTTCCCGCAAGTTCGACACGGCCAACGTCGCTAGCGGCGCGTCGGCGTCGCCGTCCTTCTTGCCGGCGTCTTGCCCGGTGCCGTACCGGCCCAGAATGCCCATCCAGGAATGCTTATCCGCGTCGAACTCAGGCCCGAGCTTCACGACCGCTTCGATCGTATATCCGTTCGGGAACGTCAATGCATTGAGAGGCGCCTGATCGGACGTTTGCAAATACGAGCCCTTCTCTTGCGATTTGTCGCCGAAGAAACGAATGCCCGACTTGCTTTGCGGATTTTGCGCATTTCCTTTGTACCAGATCATATCGCCCGGCTTGGCGTCGCCTTCGTCAATGCGGTACAAATCGTTGCCGTTGCCGGAAAGATCTTGGACCGCCGCCGTTCCCTTGCCTGCAACGGCTTGCCCTTCGGCGGCCGAACGGTTGTCCATTCGCCAGTAAGCGACCGTACCTTCTACCTTCGGCACTTCCTTATTGACGGAAATAACCGGTTGAAATCCGGAGAATCGTTCCTCGAAATCCATCGCGACGGTAAAATCGTTAAAATCGTCGACCAATCGCTCCTCATCGAACGCGGTTCTTTGTTTCTCCGGCATGCCCATCACCCATGGGGAGAAGGAAGAAATATGAATGCGGTTCTTCGCCATGTCGAATTCGAGCGTTCGCATCAACCCGTTGCCGCCGTGAAAGGCGCTTTGATAATCGACGACCATCATGACGACGTCGCGGCCTTTGTCGTTTTTCTTGACCGTATGGGCATAGCCGTGGTGGTGGCCGTTAACGGTCAGGAAGATTTGATCGTTCTTCGCGATCAGCTTGTCCCATAGAAATTGCCCGTGATCGGTCATGACGGCCGATTTTTTGTCGTTGGAAATGTTCAGCAGTTGATGGGTGAACAGCATGACCGGGTACGTCGGATGCTCGTCGATCGCTTTTTGCGCCCACTTCAGCGTCTCTTCGGACGCTCTCCAATCCAGGAAGAGCGCCATATATTTTTTCCCGGCCCCTTCAAAAATATAGTAGGAATTAAATCCGTTCTCGGAATGGCCGTCAAAGCCCGGGATGTTCTTCATTCGGTCTGTCGAAAAATAGTTCAAAAACGGTTCCTTGGCCACATCCCGTTCGTTGTCGTATTGCCGCGAGTTCAGCACGTCATGGTTTCCTGCCAAAAAACCGTATGGAAGCTTGGCTCGATCGAGCACTTTCATCGCTTCGTCGGCGTTGCGCCATTCGTAATCCTCATCGGCCCGATCGACCAAATCGCCCAAATGTGCCGTGAAAACGATATTTTCTTTTTTCGCGTTCTTCGCGATCCAGTTCGTTTGCGACAGCCAAAGTTCGTTTTTGTAACGCGCATACTTTTGCGTATCCGGCAGGATGGCCATCTTGAAGCTGTCGTCGCTGCCCGGCGAAGCGGCCGGACTTGCGGACGCGCCGAAGCCCGACAACAGCCCCGCAAGCATCGTCGCCGGCAACAGCAGCGCGAGCAGTTTCTTGAATTTGTTCTTCATTCTGTCATGTCCCTCCATCGATGTAATCGGTTGGTGATAGGGACATTGTACGGAATGTATGTTAGCGGAATATTACGAGAGAAACAAAATTGTGTAAAGTGTGCGCCGATGGTTTGCCGTTAGCGGTCAGTTGCCGGCCGCTTCCAGCACGGACCAATCGACCGTATATCGATCCCGGGCATCGGCGAGCAATCGATCCTGGAATTCGTCCATGCCGAACGTGTCGGTAAACGTCCCGTCCTGGCTCAGCTGTTGCATCAGCTTGCCGATATAGATCGTTTTGGCGTATTCGGCGCGGGTATCCTCGCTTTGCCAGAACTCGTCCTCGGACATGCCGGTCATCCGGATTCGATGCGCCATCAGCTCTTGCACCGTCTCCTTATTCGCTCCGGAAACGGACGGATCGTACAGCATGTTCTTTTCCCGGTCGATCATTTGCCCGATCTCCTCGTCGGTCGCCGTGATGCCCGCCTCTTTCGCGTATTGAACCGTCAGCTCTTTTTTGATCATCAGATCGAGCAATTCGGCGTCGGAGAATGTTGCAGCCTTGGCGCCTTCGCCAAGGTTCAGTTCGGCGGCCATCTCAATATTTTTCTTGTAAAAAAAGAACCGTTCCGCGGAAATTTGAAAATGTTCGCTATTCACGAGCGGAGCCCTCTCCGATGGCGATGTCCCTTGCTGCGCAGCATAGGACTGGATTTCGTCAAACGTCTGCCCGATGATCCGCTTGTCCCGCTCCGTCAATGGCGGTTTTGCAGATTGAGACGCGTATATCGACGATCCTACCGCCGCGATGAGAGCAACGATGCCCGCCGCTGTGACGGCTATCATTTTTTTATTCATATTTTCCGTCCTCCCCGATCCTTCTGAGTCGAATTGTATTTCTTTCAGTGCGATCCAATCGCACGAAGGTAAGCGATAACGAAGAAAAATCCAAGCGCTAAAATGATAATTAACAAATTGGCCAACTTCATGACCCCTTGCCATGCGTCACGCGCTACTCTATCCATTATAGCATCAAATTTTTACAAATGCATCCATATGTTCCGCCGGGAGCGCCGTTTCAAGCTCATCATTGTTTATGGGAAGGTGAGTATTTCGTTTGCCGTTTTGCTAAAACAGGCGATCCCGCCTAAGGTAACTGCAAAAATCCATTTACATAAGCCACTTTCGGCGATTTTGAACGAAATAGCTGCAATGATCCAGTTGCTACTGCCCCCACAACCGCAAAATCGGCAAAACGAGCCCGATTAACTGGATTTTCGCAGTTGCTATAGGCAAAAAACGGTTTTTGCTCCGAAATTAATGGATTTTTGCATTTGCGAAAAATGTCGATGAACGCTCAGCAACGATTTCACGGCTAACGGATGTAGGAGACGTTATTTGAGCAAAATCGAGACATTTCAAAATGTAACGGAACTAAGAAACCTTATTTGCAGTCATTCGTTCATTTCCCGCTAGGTAAACAACGAATAAGAGCGCTCACATCCGTTAGAATCCGAAAAGGCTGCTTTTTCCCACATTAAGGTCTTCTGCATCCGTTAGAAATTGGGAACGTCGAATTCGAGCGGCCGCAATTTATCGACAGTCTCGTTTATTGAGTCGCTTCAGGCGAAACGAGCCCCTTTAACAGGATGTTCGAGCAAAAGAAAAGCCCAAACGATGCGGACATCGATCGGGCTTCTGCCTGTCGTTATACCATCCTATTTCAAACCGGAAGTGGTGTAGTTTTCGATAATATTTTTTTGGAATTTGATAAATATGATAATGATCGGCAGCACCATCAAGGTCGAGCCGGCCATCTGGAGCGCGTAATTTCCGCCGTATTGCCCTTTCAACAGGGCAAGGCCGACGGACAATGTATACAGCTTCTCGTCGTTCGCGATAATTAAGGGCCAAAGGAAGCTGTTCCACCCCGCGATAAACGTCAAGATCGCCTGCACGGCGAGAATCGGCTTGGACATCGGCAGCGCGATTTGCAGAAACGTTCTGAATTCGCTGGCGCCGTCCATCCGCGTCGCTTCCAGCACTTCGTCGGGAATGGTCGACATAAACTGGCGGAACAAGAAAATGTTGAACGCCCCCACAAGTCCGGGCAGCACGATACCGATCAGCGTGTTCGTCAATTCCATCTTGTTCAAGATAAGATAGATCGGGATCATCGTCACTTGGCCGGGAATCATCATCGTGGCAAGCACCGCAAGGAATAAGCTTTCTCTTCCTCTGAATTTATATTTGGCAAATCCGAAGCCCGCCATCGCGTTCAAGAACATGCCGACAAACTGGAACAAGACGATGAGAATCGTATTTTTCAAATAAACGCCAAAATTCATATTCGTAAATAAATTTCGAAAATTCTCCATTGTAAACTCATGCGGCCACAAAGTCGGCGGGATTTGCAGCACTTCGCTCTCATGCTTCACCGAAGATAGAATCATCCAAATAAACGGAAGCAGGAACATAATGCCGCCCAACGTTAATATCATTCCAACCGCCCATTGAAACGCCCGGCTCTTCCCGCGGGCTTTGGCCGGTTTGCTTGCTGCGCTCGCTGTACTCATCGGTTCACCTCCGCTCCTTAGTAGTCCGATTCTTTATTTTGCAATTTGAATTGCACTAACGTTACCGCAATAATCGCGATGAACAGAACGAACGATCCGGCCGCCGCATATCCGAAATTGCTCAGTTGGAAACCGTTGCGGTAAATGAACAGCGCCACCGACATCGTGCCGTTCAGCGGTCCGCCGTCGGTCATAATGAACGGCTCTTCGAAGAACTGCAGCCATCCGATCATCGTCGTAATCGAGACGAAGAAGATCGCAAAGCGCAGCATCGGCAACGTAATATGTCTCACTTGCTGCCATGTGGTCGCCCCGTCCAACTGGGCCGCTTCGTAGTAAGACTTCGGAATGCCTTGCAGAGCGGCGATAAAGATGATCATATTCAAACCGATCGCCCGCCATAACGCCAGAAGAATCAGAGATACCTTCGCTACGGTCGGTTCGGTCAACCAAGGAACCGCAGGCAAGTGGATCGCTTTCAGCAAATAATTGAACAAGCCGAAGGTCGGATTGTACAAGATCGTCCAGACGACGGCGACGGCGACGACATTCGTAACGGAAGGCAAGTAATAGACGACACGAAAGGCTTTGAAAATTCGCGACGTTCCCAAATTAATTAAAATCGCAATCGTCAAGGAGCAGAGAATAACGAAAGGAACGCCGATAATGACATAAAACAATGTATTATAGATCGCTTTGAGAAAAACGGGGTCGGTTAGAACGCTCTTGTAATTGTCGAAACTTACAAACTTCAAGTTGGAATAATCGGCCAATCCTGCCAAATCCATGTTGGTAAAACTAATGAAAAGCGCGACCAATATTGGCAGCAGCGAAAATACGAACAGCAATATAAGCGCAGGCGCAATGAAAAAATAAGGCGCTTTGCTCCGGGTCAATCCTTTCATGCCGCATCACTTCCTTTACTCTTGCGTCCGATACGCGAACAAGAAGGCTAACCGGCGGGTTCGGCCGGCCGGTTAGCATCGTTCCAACGCATTATTTATTCAAAATTTGCTCGGCTTTCTTGTTGAAAGCGTCCATTTCTTTTTGTACGTCCGTTCCGCCGCGATAAACGTTCTCGAAGCTGCTCAAGAAGTTTTGCGCGATCTCTTCGAATTGCTTGATAATCGGCATCGGCTCGGCCGTCTCTAACTGCTCGCCGAACACTTTGAAGTTCGGGTCTTCCTTCAGCATAGGATCCTCCCAAGCTTCTTTCGCGGCAGGCAGCGATTTCGTCAATTCCATCCATTTCAATTGCGTTTCCGGCTTGCTCATGTAAGCGACGAATTTTACCGCCGCATCGGCATTTTGCGTATATTGGAATACGGACAAGTTGGATCCGCCAAGCGTAGATTTATTGTTATTTTTGGCCGGCAGTACGGCAGTGCCCCATTTGCCTTCCAAATCAGGCGCTTGTTCTTTAATCAGATTCACCATCCACGGTCCGCTGATGAACATCGGCGCGACGCCATCGCCGCGGAAGCCTTGCACGGCATCCAATCCGAGATCTTTCGGAGCCGAGCCGTTCTCGAAGAAGCTGTTCATGAATTGAACCGCCTCGACGAATTCCGGTTGGTTAAACAACGGTTTGCCGTCGGCATCGAACAATTCCGAGCCGTTCTGACGGGCGAACATGAAGCCTAACGATTGTTCCTTCGTGTCCAAGCTGATGCCGTATTTATTGTCGCCGCGATCGGCCAGCTTTTTGGCGGCATCTTGCAATTCTTCCCATGTTTTCGGCGCTTCGTCGTATCCGACTTCCTTCAACAGGTCGGAACGGTAGTACAGAACGCGGGTATCGATATACCACGGCACGCCTACATACGCATTCTCATATTTTCCAGTCATAATGGAGCCGGGATAGAAGTGGTCCTCGCCCAATTCCGGGTATTGCTCCACATACGGCGCCAAATCCATCAATGCTTTCGCGGACGCGAATTCCGGAATCCAGGTCGTCCCCATTTGCACGACATCCGGACCTTTCTTGGAAGCGACCGCCGTCAACAACTTGTCATGCGCGGTGTCCCAAGGCAATGCCTGTACGTTCACCTTAATGTTCGGATTGTCTTGCTCGAACTGTTCGGCGATCTTCGGAAGCGACTTCGCTTCTTCTCCCATCCCCCATACGTTGAGCGTGACTTTCCCTTCTTTATCTTGGCCGCCGGCAGATTCGTTATTCGAGCTAGACGAACATCCCGCGAGAACCCCCATAACGAGCAACGTTGCAGCTAATACGATAGATAATGTTTTTCGCATTTTTCAACTTCCTTCCGCTAACTTGGTATAACATTCCTTTTAATATTGGTTTTTCAAACGAAAAATATTTACAGATCAATACAGGCTGCGAACACCTCCCGTGACATCGAATCGTCCCCCTCCCGAATAAGAAACAACCATAGAGACGGGTGGAAATGAAAATTGGTGAAACGTTTCTCTAAAGCGTAAATTTTTTTCAAAACGAGTGTAATATCTATATCTAAACGTTTCGATACTCATTATATAACAGAGTGAAATCGTATACAAGTGGTTTTTTTGTCAAATTTGAAACGTTTCGAATTTCAAGCCGTGAGGACAAATGCTTGGTTGACTCCGTTGGAAAACGTTATTATAATGAATTTTATAGTAAATCGAAACGTTTCTATTAAATTGTCGATGGATACTGCGAGTGCGATGCAGTGCACAGAAAGGCTATGAAAATCGATCCATGCGATAGAGAGGAAGTTGTACAGATGACAGAACAACAATTGGTCTCGATCCTGAACCAAATGACGATAGATGAGAAAATTGCTCAACTGCTGCAGCTCGCAGCGCCGTTCTACGAAGGAGCGGAAGGCGAGGGGCAAATTACGGGCCCGATGGCGGCCATGGGCATCTCGAAGGAAGTCGTCGCCAATACCGGTTCCGTGCTTGGCTTGACCGGAGCGCAGCAAGTCATTCAAGTGCAGAAAGCCCATATGAACAACAATCGCCTAGGGATTCCCCTATTAATGATGGCCGATATCGTGCACGGGTATAAGACGATCTTTCCCGTTCCGCTCGCGCTAGGATGCTCCTGGGACATGCAGCTGGCGGAGCGAACCGCCGAAATCGCCGCCGCGGAAGCGGCCGCGGCCGGCGTTCATGTCACCTTCGCGCCGATGGTCGATCTCGTAAGAGACCCGCGTTGGGGTCGAGTCATGGAGTCGACGGGAGAAGATCCGTTCTTGAACGGCGAATTCGCGCGGGCGTTCGTCCGCGGCTTCCAAGGGCGCGACTTGACCGGGGACCCGTCGCGGGTCGCCGCCTGCGTCAAGCATTTCGCGGCGTACGGCGCGGCGGAAGGCGGCCGGGACTATAATACGGTCGATATGTCGGAGCGGCAATTGCGCGAATATTATTTGCCGGCGTACCAAGCGGCGCTTGACGAAGGCTGCGAAATGGTGATGACGTCGTTCAATACGGTAGACGGCATTCCGGCAACCGGCAATCGGCGCCTGATGAGAGACTTGCTTCGCGACGAATGGGGCTTTGACGGGGTGCTTATCTCCGACTGGGGCGCGGTGAAAGAGTTGATTCCGCACGGCGTGGCGGCGAACGAAGCCGAAGCGGCCCGCAAAGCGATTCAAGCCGGGGTCGATATCGAGATGATGACGCCGTGCTATGTTCGCCATTTGCGCGATCTTGTCGAAACCGGGC
This sequence comes from Paenibacillus sp. MSJ-34, assembly GCF_018918005.1. Taxonomy (GTDB): domain Bacteria; phylum Bacillota; class Bacilli; order Paenibacillales; family Paenibacillaceae; genus MSJ-34. The sequence goes on from NZ_JAHLPR010000052.1 coordinate 28,673, forward strand.
AAGTCGAGGAGGCGCTCATCGACGAGGCGGTGCTGCGCATCCTGAAGCTGAAGCGGAAGCTCGGCTTGTTCGACAATCCGTACCGCGGGGCGGATCCCGAGCGGGAACGCGAAATTGTGATGTGCGCGGAGCATCGGCAAGCGGCGCGGGAAGCCGCATTGAAATCTATCGTTCTGTTGAAGAACGAAGGGGTGCTGCCGCTGCAAGAGGATCGCAACATAGCGTTGATCGGACCGTTCGCGCAGAGCGGAGACATTCTCGGCCCTTGGTCGTGGCTCGGCGAACAAGAGGAAGCCGTCCGGTTGTACGACGGGCTTCGAGCGATATCCGGCGCGAACCGCGTCGTTGCGGCTCGGGGCTGCGGCATCGAGACGGGGACGGATGCGGAATGGGACGAAGCGTTGCGGGCGGCGCGGAACGCCGATGTCATCGTGCTTGCGTTGGGCGAACATTCCGAGATGAGCGGCGAGGCGGGGTCGCGGGCGAATATCCGGCTGCCGCAAGTGCAGTTGGAGCTGATCGCGAAGCTGAAGCCGCTGAACAAGCCGATCGTTGCCGTCTTGTTCAACGGCCGCCCGCTCGACCTGCACGGCGTATTCGATCAAGCGGACGCGGTGGTGGAAGCCTGGTATCCCGGCACGGAAGGCGGAGCGGCGATCGCCGAACTATTGTACGGCAAGCATAATCCATCCGGTCGTTTAACGATGTCTTTCCCTTATGCCGCCGGTCAAATTCCGGTCTATTACAATCATTTCAATACCGGCCGCCCGCAAGGGGCTCCGGACGCGCAGGAGCGTTATGTGTCGCAATATTTGGACATTCCGAACGAACCTTTGCTGCCGTTCGGCTACGGCCTGAGCTATACGTCGTTCGAATATAGCGAACCGGCTATCTCGTCCGGGACGATGACCCCCGAACAACCGGTGCGGATTCGCGTTCGCGTCACCAACACCGGGGACGTTGCGGGAGACGAGGTTGTGCAATTATATGTGCGCGATGTGGCGGGCGAAACGGTCCGTCCGGTCAAAGAATTGAAAGATTTTCGCAAAATCTCGCTGCAGCCGGGAGAAAGTAAAGAAGTGGAATTCATTTTATCGGAGCGGCAATTGCGCTATCATCATACGAATTTGGAGTGGATCAGCGATCCGGGCGATTTTGTCGCCATGGTCGGTCCGAACAGCCGCGACACGGCGGAACTGACATTTACACTAACGAAGCAATGAAAGCGAGTGGAAGCTATGACAACGTTGTTACACCCGAATTTCCACGTTAAGGCGGGAGATTTAGAGTTTACGTTTCTGAACAGCGGCGATATCCGCGAAATCAGGCATAACGACACGATGATCAATCAATGGATCGCGAATCCGATCGACGGATCGCTCAACAATATTTACCTTCGCTTGCATCGCGACACGGGAATCAAGGTCGTTCCTTTGCTGGGCGTTCACTCCGGGAGCGAAGTGCGTTATACCGATACGCAAGTGATTTGGGAAGGAACGGCCGAATCGCTGTCTTATCGGGTTACGTTCACCTTGACGCCGCAAAGCATTTGGTTCTGGGACGTTCAAATCGAGGGCAGCGGTGCGGAAGTGGATATTTTATACGGACAAGACCTCGGGCTTGCCCATAAAGGAGCCGTTCGTTCCAATGAAGCGTATTTGTCGCAATATATCGATCATGCCGTATTTGAGGACGAAACCAAAGGGTACGTCGTATGCTCCCGCCAAAATCAGCCTCAGCAAGGCATATTCCCTTATATGCAGCAAGGCGCTCTAACGAAAGCGATCGGGTATTCGACGGACGGATTCCAGTTTTTCGGCCTGTCGTACAAAGAGTCGAATGAACCGGCCGCGTTCGGCAAAGAGCGTTTGGACAACGAGGTATACCAATACGAATTTGCTTATACGGCGCTGCAATCCGAGCGCGTTACGCTGGACGGGAAAGCGCAATTCGTGTTCTACGGCTTGTTCCGTCCCGACCATCCGCAAGCGATTGCCTCTTTGGAATTCGCGGCGGATGTGGCGGAAGCGTGGAACCAAGCGAATGGCGTGAGCGAGCAGGCTTTCACTCCGGTTGAACCGGTACATCTTAACGCGAAGATCGGAGCCCCGCTGCAAACGGAGGCCATGACGATCGACGAGATCGACCGTTTGTTTCCGGACCGCCGTCAGGAGGAACGCCAGGACGGGGAATTGCTCGCTTTCTTTACCGGGACGCATGAGCATGTCGTGCTGAAGGCGAAGGAAATGCTCGTCGAGCGCCCGCACGGCCATATTATCATGACAGGGAACAATGCGCGGCTGAACGACCAAGTGTTGACTTCGACATCCTATATGTACGGCATCTTCAATTCGCAGTTGGTTGTCGGGAATACGTCAAATAATAAAATGATCACCAACGCCCGGAACGCTCTCAATGTAATGAAAACGTCGGGACAGCGCATCTATGTTGAAAGGGACGGCCAATATCGTCTGTTGACGATGCCTTCCATGTTCGAAATGGGCTTCAACTACTCGCGATGGTATTATAAAACGGCCGACGATACGCTCGTCATTACGAATTTCACGACAGTGGATACGCCGGAAATTCATTTGCAAGTACGCTCCGAGAGCGGCAAATCGTATCGTTGGCTCGTCACGAAACAGGTGATTATGAATAACAACGAATACGATGCGCCGTTTCATATGGAGCAGGCAGGGCCCATCCTGACATTTACGGCCGATGCGGCGTCGGACAGCGCGAAGACGCTCCCTAGTCTCTGCTATCGCATGCAGGTAGAAGGTTCCAACGTGTCGGTGAAGGACGAGAGCGCCTTGGCGGCCGGAGTCCGTTCCGGGGATGCTTCCCTTGTTGTGCTTGAACTCAGCGAGAGCAGCGCATGGACGATGACCGTGCAAGGATCGATCCATGGCGAGGCAAGACCGTTCGTTCCCGTCGACGCCGACGCGGAGGCCGCCCGCTACCGGGCATTTTACGAGAAGGTGATGAACGGCTTCCGGCTTTCCCGCCGGAACGGGACTGGGGAGGAATTCGGCAAAATCAACGCGCTCGCCTGGTGGTATACGCATAACATGCTCGTGCATTATTCCGTGCCGCACGGATTGGAGCAATACGGCGGGGCGGCATGGGGAACGCGCGACGTATGCCAAGGACCGACGGAATATTTTCTGGCGACGCAAAAATACGACGCAGTGCGCGAAATTTTGCTTGCGGTATACAGCCATCAATATGCGGATGAAGGCAATTGGCCGCAGTGGTTTATGTTCGACCGGTATTATCGGATTCAGCAGGAAGAAAGTCACGGCGATATTATCGTCTGGCCGTTAAAAGTGTTGGGCGATTATTTAATCGCAACGCGGGATTACAGTATTTTGACGGAACGGGTTCCTTATACGGACCGCCATAGCTTCGAGTTTACGGAAGAACGGGCGGCGATCTCCGATCATGTCGCCAAAGAAATCGACTATATGAAGCGAAACTTCCTGCACGATACGTTCCTGTCCTCGTATGGCGACGGCGATTGGGACGACACGCTCCAGCCCGCGAACCCGCAGCTGAAGCAGTATTTGATCAGCAGTTGGACCGTCGCGCTGACGTACCAAGTATTCCGGCAATTATCGGATGCGCTCGCGCAAGCGGATCAAGCGTTAACGGCTCAGTTGCGGGAACTCGCCTCCGGCATTCAAGCCGATTTCCAGCGGTACATGCTGCAAACCGACGTCATCCCGGGCTTCGTCTATATGGAAGAGCCGGGGCAAGCGAAATTGATGCTTCACCCGACCGACGCCGAGACAGGTATACAGTACCGCTTGCTTCCGATGACGCGCAGCATCATTAGCGAATTGCTGGACGAGAAGCAAGCCGCGGCTCACTACGATCTGATCAAGCGGGAACTGTATTGTCCGGACGGCGTCCGGTTAATGAACCGTCCGGCCCAGTATGCCGGTGGCGTGAGCACGCATTTCAAGCGGGCGGAACAAGCGGCGAACTTCGGCCGCGAAGTCGGCTTGCAATACGTGCATGCGCATATCCGTTTCGTCGAAGCGATGGCGAAGCTGGGGAAAGCCGAAGAGGCTTGGAAAGGGCTGGAGACGATCAACCCGATCGGATTGCGGGATGCGGTGCCGAACGCCGAACTCAGACAGAGCAACGCTTACTTCAGCAGCTCGGACGGCAAATTCAACAACCGTTACGAAGCGCAGGAACGGTTCGGCGAACTGCGCCAAGGCAAGGTGGCCGTCAAAGGCGGATGGCGCATCTATTCCAGCGGTCCGGGAATTTATATGAACCAGTTGATCTCGAACTGCCTGGGCATCCGCCACGAAGGCGATGATCTGATCGTTGACCCGGTATTGCCGCAGGACTGCGACGGTTTGCAATTCGATTTCAAGCTGAACGACGTTCCGGTACGATTCGTATACCGCGTCAGCGGCCAGCCGGTTCGCAGCGTGACGATAAACGGGCAGCAAATGGAATCGATTCGAACAGCCAATCGTTATCGTCAGGGCGGTCTACGCATTCGCGGCCAGGAATTGGCCCGCACGCTGAGCGCCGATGCGAACGAGATCGTCATCGAGATGTAGGCCTTCGCCGGGGCGTCGCCCCGGGGGGGGGGGGGGGGGCTTGCGGGATTACGGGTTTGGCGGACGGCGGTGGGTGTACAAAAGGCGAAGAAAGCCCGCTTTTGGCGCCTCCCTTCCGTTGCCCATTGGATAATATCCAATCATATTGGCAATTTTTATGTAAAATTTGCAGACCCATTGGAAAACTTCCAATGAACTCAACCTTATTTATCATTTTCGGCCGCGTTTGCGAAGATTTCATTGGATAAATTCCAATGAAAGGCCGTTTTACGAAGTCAGAAAGAAATATTCTACTGGATAAAATCCAATAGACGGATGTAGAATACAAGGAAACTTTCACATGTTAGCGCGGTGAAAATGGATGGAATTCGTCGGCGATCTTTCGAGATCGCCGTCAAATTTGCTATAGTAAAGAAAATGGTGGAAATGAACGATTGGAGCGGGTGTTGTGGTCAGTATTAAAGATATCGCTAAAAAGGCCGGGGTGTCGATCTCAACCGTATCTTACGCGTTGAACGGGAACCCGAAAGTAACGGAAGAAACGAAAGCCAAAATTTTGGCGATTGCAAAAGAACTGAACTATGTGCCGAATGCGGCTGCCAGAACGTTGAAAAAGCAAGAAACGAAAATCATCGGCGCGTTCTTGACCGATTTCAGCGGCGCTTTTTACGGCGATTTATTGCAAGGCATGAAGGAAGTGTTGAACAGGAACGGCTACGATCTCATCGTATGCAGCGGCTCGCAATCCCATCGGCTTTTACCGGAGAAGATGATTGATGGCGCTATCATTTTGGACGGGTTCTTCTCCAGCGAAGAACTGCTTCAATATGCCGATCGCGGCCATAAATTAGTCGTGCTCGACCGGGAATTGAACCACCCGAATGTAAATCAAGTGCTGCTCGACAACAAAGCGGGGGCGGGCCTCGCTGTAGAATATTTAATCGAGAAAGGCCATCGAAACATTTACGTCGTATCCGGCCCGAAAGATTCTTTCGATTCGATGCAGCGCATGCAAGCGGCGAGGCAAACGATTGAGCGGAACCAACCGATTCGCTTCACTTCCATCCAAGGCGATTTCACAAAATCGACAGGCGAGGAAGCGGCCCGGCGAGTGATTGAAGAATTTACGGAACCGGCGGCCATATTCTGCTTGAACGACGAAATGGCTATCGGCGTCTACGATACGGTCGTTCATGCCGGGCTTCGGGTAGGCGAACAAATCCACATCATCGGCTTCGATAATATCGAGCTTACCCAATACACGCATCCCCGCATCGCAACGATCGACTACTCCAAGCGCAAATGGGGAGCCATCGCCTCCGAACAATTGCTGAAGCTCATCGCCGGCGAGGAAGTCGAACATGAACGCATTTATGTTACACTGGTTCCCGGCGACTCGGTGCAATCGGTATAGTTATTCACGATGATATGAGAAACCCACCGCGTAGGCATCTAACCTACGTTGCGGTGGGTTTTGCCATCCATAGCCCAATCGCCGGACATGCGTTAATCGTCTTCTTATTGCAGCAATCCACCCGACCCCCTCTTTCCAAGCCGAAAAAATCATCGATCATCAATCGCATTGACTAACCTTTGTCAAGTTTTGAAGCAAATATTAGCAACAAGCCCGCCAATTTAGCTCCCGAACCAGTATGGGCGGGGTCTTTGATGCTTTTCCTTCCTGGTTGCCGTTCATTTGCCAATGATTGATATTGTTGCAGTGGATCGTATTATTTCCCGAGCAATGATACGGTTTCTTTATCATGCAACTTTATAGTTGCTTACTCTTGACAAGCAACCCCGGGGTTGCTTATACTAGATCTATGAATTGGGACAAAGACGCTATATTCAAAGCTCTAGGCGACTCGACTCGACGGCTTATGTTAGACGAACTATCCGAACGCAACGAGCTCACGTTGTATGAACTTACGGCACGTCTTATTATGAAGCACGACCTCTCCATTTCGCGACAGGCGATTGCTAAACATCTTTCTGCATTGGAAGATGCAGGGCTCGTAAAATCAGAAAAAAGGGGAAAATACCGCGTGATTATCTTCAACAACGAACCACTTAAAAATTTGCTGAAAGGATGGGTAGAGTAATTTTAATTAAAAACTTCAGACGAAAGTACGTTTTTTCCGATTGGAGCTAGATTGTTAGCAGAGCACCAACGTCGCAACTATCAAAGGAGGCAAAAAACAGTATGAAAATCGTTGTTACCAGTATATTCGTACAAGATCAAGACAAGGCACTGGAGTTTTATTCAGAAAAGCTGGGGTTTATAAAAAAGGAGGATGTTCCCGTCGGAGAATTTAGGTGGATAACGCTTGTTTCCCCCGATGAACAAGACGGTACCGAGCTTTTGCTCGAACCGAATGACCATCCTGCCGCCAAAGAGTATCAGAAGAAGATATTTGCCGATGGCATCCCAGCAACCATGTTTGGCGTTGCAGATATTAATAAAGAGTATAAACGATTATTGGAAAAAGGCGTGAAGTTTACTATGGAGCCGACAAAAATGGGCGAACTCACAATAGCTGTCTTCGACGATACATGCGGCAACCTTATTCAGATTGTGCAGAAATAACTTCACGCCTAGACGAACGCCGAATCGGAAGTCGTTTCTTCCCGGAGCGACATCGCCAAATGTTCCACAATGTCCATGTATTTTTTCAGATTATACCGGTCCGTAAAGCGGCCCTCGATGAAATAAGACAAATCCTCCCGATTGAAAACAAACAGAACCCGATCGTTCATTTGTTTATACTGGATCTTCTCCCCGTCGCTCATGGACAAGTCTTCTGCGCCATCCAGATGATTTTCCGCATTGCTTATCGTCATATCCATGACCTTCTCGCCGTCGTAGGGACCGTATAATATTTTTCGGTCGGCAGTCTCCTTCTCTTCGTCCGGAATATCGACGTTTGGCCCTTTCTTTTCCGAATAGGTTATAACTAAAGCGGAATGGTCCCCAATCGAGTTGCCGTATCCATCGACAGGCGGGGAATTAACATGAACATATACGGGAACCAGCCCGTCAATCTCCGGGATCTCGGCATCGATGCCGTATTGCCTGATTTCTTCGTTCAAATCCTTTACATCCGTTTTGACGGGTGTGCAGCCGATCAAGCCGATAAATACAATCGCTATTATCAACCATCTCATTTTTGATCGTCCCTTTCGTTTCCTTTGTTGTTCAGGTTTATTTATTTAACGAAGGGAAGAGGAGAAAAATAACGATAAAATAAAATGATTGGCTTGAGTAACGTGAAAAAATTTGTGAGGTACACATCGTTATCCAGGACTTTCATTTAACGGGAGGTTCATCCCTGCTTTCATTCCGTATCTGTATGCTTCCTGTCGCCGAAGGCCCATGTAAACGACCAGCCGCCATTTTCATCTATATCGTAACCAATGAGTTCTTTTTCCTCCCATTCCTCCTACTTTTTCTCGTTTAATTCTACTTGCAAATCATCTTCTATTAATTGCAATGCCTCCGAAACAGTTAACTTGCCTTCAAAGACGTCATTTATATAAGTGACAGACACTTCATCCATTTTTGTAATAACCGGTTTTGGAAGTCGTCTCAATGTATTCATCATCGTGTTCGTCACATGATCCAATTTATAAAATGCCTGTATATCAGGGATGGTCGGATCGTCCGCAGGCTTTCGAGCCGGCAGGGCGTAAGGATTCGTCTTTGGGAGCAGCTTGGCATAATCTTCACCACAAACATATTTAATAAATTCCCATGCCGCATTTTTTTGAGTGGAAGTAGAGTGTATTGAAAATATTTCCTCCATATGCATTCCATTCCCGGTATCGGGTTGTTCGGCACGAACTGGAAAAGATACAACACCCCAATCCAAATCTTTATAATCATTTTTGTTCAGGGTCATCATCTTATACAAGTCCGAATCATCAATCGCCATCGCAATATTACCTTTTAGAAAAGGGTGTCTTTTTAAAACTGCGCTATCGGTTGCTTGTTGTTTGTTGTAATCCCAACAGGTCTCCGCTATCAAACAATCGATCACGCTTTGAAAAATAGTGTTCCATCCTTTTGTATTCAACATGATTTCGTTATTGTTATATAGAGACAACCCGCCGCCTTCCCCGATTTTAAGTGCCATTACGAAGGGATTGGATAAATCTCGATCATAAAATCCGAACAAGGGCGCTTCATTATCCATTGATTTGAGAAAACGTTGAGCCAAAGCAAAAACATCGTCCCATGTCATGGTATCAGCCGGTTGCGGAACACCATAAGTATGAAAAAGTTTTTTATTATAGTACAACGCTTTGCCTGTAAATGATGGCGTAAGCCCGTACAACTCTCCCAACTCATCTTTTATATAATTGATTATTGCCGGCGTGAAGCCGGAAAGATCAAAATCATCCTCTTTCATAAAAGCAGAAAGCGGACTTAGTTCATTCCTCTCCCGATATATCGTATAAAAATCCATAGATAAAGTAAGCACATCCGGTTTTTGTTCCTTGACGATTTTTTCAATCGTTTTACCGAAGTCTTCGCCTGGTTTTGCAGAGTCCAGAACGGAAACGACCTCTAATTCAATATGTGGGTGTGCCGCCAGAAATATATTGCCGTATCGATCATAAAAACCTTGCTCATCCCAAGCAAGAATTTTGATTTTCGTTGGAGTTTGTATTTTGGGAGATTGATTGTGACAACCCGTAAGCATCATCGTTGCAATACATAGTATAAGAAACACTTTTTTCATTGGCCTCTCCTTCAACTCACAAAGATAAGTAGAGAATGAAGTGCACCAAATAAAATATTCCCACGCGTACTGCATATTTTTCGGAAAATGCTTTGACGTACGGGGATATTCTAGGAGCAACTAATGTAAAAAACAAAAAAGAGATAATAAATTGTATGGTATTGCTTAGAATCAAATTGTTAAATAACTGTTCAATTTCATCTGAAAATTTGAGTAATAATGTCGTCCAAGTAAAATTGACGAATATCTCGTACTTGTTCATTAGATTCATTCCACCCTTTAATAAATCGACGGAAGGAGAATCGCAAAGTTGACGGAAAACACACATATTTAACTGATTGGAAAAAGCCCATTCCTTATCCATGTACTATGATCTCGATTTCTGTTTCCAAGGTTTCTTGCTCTAATTAGGTCCCTTATCCTTACTCTTTTGATTTGATGAGAAATGGAGGACGAAGTATAACGCTATTACTAAGAATAAAATTATAGAGATTATTAAGTTGATTGCTCTAGCCATGAAATGATATTTAGCAAAAACAGCAATGAATATCCAATAAATTTCCATGTAAATACCTTTTTCATCAGGTTCCTTTCTTGAACCTTCAAAATCGTTTTTTGCTAACCCCCCAAGATCGACACTTTTGATTTCGCGTTAATCTCTAAAATTCATTGCTATATAAAAGACGATTTTCATTACCGTATATTAAGACATTCATTTTTTTCGTTGGTTTGGAGTTGGGACTGCTGACAATAATGCCTCTCCTGTTTTCAATCGCTGTCTCTGTTGGCGTTCCATCGAAATCAACGATGATCTTCGTCGCATCGGCCACGAGTTGCGAATCGTTCAGGAAAATGGCAACAAATGAGGGATCTCGATCGCTGCCTTTATACGGAATGATCGTGAGCGGACCAGCGGCACTCGTACTGCTAGCATTGATAACATGTCTCTTTTCAATATCTTCATAGGATATAAATGAAATGGCATTACTATACTCCGCCCCGTGCAGTACAACCGCCGTATCCTTAAAAAAATGCATGTCTAACGGAGTAATATCCTTCGATCCCAAAAAATCAATCAATTGTTGCTCCGTAGGCACTGAATAATCCGCTACCTTTGAGCAACCTATGATGAAAATAACGCAAAGCGCGACGATGATTAATTTTTTCATGAAACTTCACCTCTGCAATCAGTTTGGCCCCAGTGTTTCATTGCATGAAATTTATTTTATGAATCCAATGGCATAACCTTGCTTCACCGCTTCAAGGCGCGATTTGACTTGTAATTTCTTATATATTTTTGATAAATTCGTCTCAATCGATCTAACGCTTAAGTGCAATTCCGCGGCAATTTCAGAATTCGTATATCCATTCGATAGAAATTGTAATATTTGTTTATCCCGATCCGACAAATCTTCCATCCCTATGACCGAATCTTCCGATTTTCTGGAGCGATATGCGTCCACTAGCCAAAGGGGGATGACCGTATTAAAAAATCTATTAAAAAGAATTGCAAAAATCGAGTCCCCTCAAGAAAAGACAGAGATTCTGTTTCCTAGAGACAACAAAAAACAGCTCCCTAATAATCGTAAGGGCCGCTTAGTTGAATTTTCTTGGAGTAGTTCAATCAAACTTTAATCTAATTCATTGAAAAGTGAAAGCGCAAGAACTTTACTTGCAGTTAAATCTACAGTAAAAATTATTTCTTTGCATTTAAAAGCGAAATATTGTAAACTGACCTTTTCTTTAAGATGATCATCAAATATCCAGTTACTTGGAACAATGGAAACCGAACCATCCTGCATTATATAGCTATCGAAAATAAACTGCCAAGCAGGATCGAACGACTTCATTTCTATTCGGTCTATATTCGTTTTAATCACGGAATAATATCCAATATTATTGATACTTTCTTCTAATCTTAGGCTGCTTGAATAATAGATATCTTTAACAATGGGATTAAGCGCATCATGGTTCAATATTTTTTCCATTTGTTTTTTTGACATTGGATTGATATCTTGCAAAATCACCTCGCAAGGAATTCCACTTTTTTCAACAATCTTAACATGTTGGAAATGTACAGCTATCTCCTCGATGGTTTGCAAATATACCTCGGTTGACGGAGTGGGAATATGGGAAACGACTCGTTCTTTCCCCAATAATTCTGGCGTTAGGAAAAATTGGGCCGTTACACTAATATGATCGTATCCGCCGATATTATGAAGTCTTCTAATGTTAAATTCCTCTTCAAAAAATGTGCTTTTCTCGTAGCGACTTAAATAACTCCTGTCAATTTTTCTTAACCAGTTCATTGCCTTTACCTCAATCTAAAATTTAACGCTGATTTTATTATTTCCCATTTCAACAGTTCATCTATTTATAAGAGACACAAAAATCGTAAACCGAACACAAAATTAATAGACTCATTGAAATATCCCACCATATCTTAGTACTTGTATGGTTCCGCCCCCCAGTTCCAAAATTTATTCCCGTTAGTGATGATAAAACGTTCCAACCATGTTTCGAAATTGCAGTAAAGATCCCTACTGTATTCAAATGGATCGGTACTTTCGGTAACAAATAGATAATGTGATTGATTATTTCGAACCCTATCCATATTAATTACTATGTAATCATCATAGATATAAGCTATTTTCAACCAATTATGGACTTCGTCTTTTCGATTGTATTCAAGTATCTCACTTAGACTAAAAATGTGGTTTTCTCCTCCATATAATGGATGATCAAAGAGACTACAACCATTACATAATTTAAATAAGGCTAAATAGTCAACGGGAAGCGGACCTATTTTTTCGATAAGTTCATTCCATTCTTCGTCTACCGCAGGCAATTTAAACGAACAACCATATTTATCCAATTGACCGTTTTCTAGTTGAATTTCAATGAATCCTCCGTTGTTTATTAATCTTTGTTTTAATGCTGAAATACTTTTGTAGATCAATGAATTATCTGCCATATACAGAACCTCTTCCAATTAGGGGATATAATGGTATTATACGATATTTTACCAAATTTTTATTTACGAATTGTTAAATTCCAATTATTTTGGGTGACATGTAGTTAGTGTATAAGAGGGAATAATGTTTACGAGCTTACCAAAACCTAATTATCCTTAAGCCCTTTAAGAGCATGATGTTTCAATGTCCGCATTATAAACCATCTCTTTTTAATACAGTTCAAAATCAATTGACTTTACAAGTTCATTACCACGAGTAAAAGTAATCGTATACGTTCCTCTAGGCCATTTTAAATTGTCTAGGTAAAGCGGAGCTGAAATCCTTAAATTTTCATGTTCCCTCCACTCATCTCTTTGGAGAACTTTATCTAATCCTTTAGGTGATACCTTAAGAGAGGCTTTTTTATAGGAATCAAGTGGCCCAATTTGAGGATATATTGCAACTGCAATTAGTGTTGTGTCGTTTTTAAATCTTTTGCCAGCATCGTTAAAATATCCAAACTCTTGATTTTGTTGAGTTCCGATTTGTATATCAAACTGGTTTAGATTTTTTATATAATTTAGAAGCAAAATAATACAAGTATCCTCCTATTATAAAAATAAATAACAAGAGCGTTATAATTAAAGTTTTTTTATACTTTCGTAACTTTGTTTCACCACCTTTATATAAGCAGGACATAACCTGGTTGTAAAAAGAATCAAACAATCAAAGAAATGGAAATATTCAGTTCCAGTGCTATCCTGAATTTAACTTAAAGAATCAGCCAATGTTGCTCCGTAGGCACCGAATAATCTGCTACCTTTGAACAGCCTATGATGAAAATAAAGCATAGCACGACGATGATTATTTTTTCAAAACTTTCACCTCTGCAATCAGTTTGGCTCCAGTGTTTCATTGCATGAAATTTATTTTATGAATCCAATAGCATAACCTTGCTTCACCGCTTCCAGGCGGGATTTAACATTCAATTTCCTATATATTTTCGATAAATTAGTTTCAATCGATCTAACGCTTAAGTGCAACTCCGCAGCAATTTCCGAATTCGTGTATCCATTCGATACACATTGTAATATTTGCTTATCCCGATCCGACAAATGTTCCATCCCTATGACCGGATCTTCCGATTTTCTGGAGCGATATGCGTCCACTAGCCAAAGGGGGATGACCGTATCGCCATCGAGAATACTATACAGTAATCTTCTTATTTGCTGCGGATCGGCACTTTTAACGAAAACTCCGCTAACGCCAGCTGCCAGCAAATCGTTATAGAGGTGAACATCTTCCTTGTCGACGTATGCTATGATGTGCAGATCGGAATAATTTATTTTTATATTTCGTATAATATGTAAATTCTCATGAAACGGTACGGTGTTTACGCTGAAGCATAATGCCCGAAAGCTGACGGTATTGCCTGTCCAGGGATTGACGAATATAATGTCCGTATCACAGAAAAGGAAAAGGATGCCTCCATATAGCGTGAGCCTGTTC
>NZ_JAHLPR010000053.1 GCF_018918005.1 Paenibacillus sp. MSJ-34
TTCATGAAAATCACCCAATTCATTAGAAATAAAAAAAGCCTTCTCGGCGATTATTGGGGTGATTTTGAAAAGTCAAGAGGAATGTTTGTTCGCACCCCATGTTTGGGGGTGAAACAATAGAAGACCCTAGCTAGGAAGCTAGAGTCTGCAACGGAATGTGAATTCCGAGAAGCTTATGATATATGGGGAGGGGAATATTTGACGCAATGGAATACCCCCGTTTGGGAGCACTCCCTGGAGAGAGGATTTCGCATGCTGCGGCTTGCGATAGACACCCATCTCATTACAAGCCATTACGCGCTTCCTTTATTCATCCGGAACGAAGGCGGGCTGGTCGTCGAAATGACGGACGGTACGGCGGAATATAACGACTCGAACTACCGGTTATCCATGTTCTACGATCTGGCCAAATCATCTGCCATTCGGATGGCGAAATCGCTGGCTCATGAGCTGCTTCCGTATCGCTGTACCGCCGTGGCGTTGACCCCGGGCTGGATGCGCTCCGAGATTATGCTGGAGCACTTTGGCGTCACCGAAGCCAATTGGAGCGACGCCATTGCCAAGGAACCCCATTTTGCGATTTCGGAAACGACGCGTTATGTGGGACGCGCCGTGGCGTCTCTGGCGGCAGACCCTCATGTTTCACGGTGGAACGGCCAGTCGCTGTCTAGCGGAGGGCTTGCCAATGTATACGGCTTTGACGATCTGGACGGCTCCCGTCCGGATTGCTGGAGGTATCTCGTCGAAGTGCGAGATGCCGGCAAGCCGGCAGACGTTACCGGGTACCGTTAACGCTGGGGCGATGGGCGGCAGTTATGGGGCTCCGGTATTTCCCTATCGAAACAGGAAATGAGGGATGGAATCGCCGGTCGAGCAAACATCGAACAGACGCGTCGGAAAGCGAAACGGGCCTCATCCGCCGGAATTTTCCGGCATATTGATTGATGCAAGCGTCAATTTCCATAGTACCGCAGCGGCTGACGACCCGTCGGGCCATCGGGCGGGCTAACGAAACGCATACACGCTAATAGCCTGTAAATGACTCTTGTCGCTGGCGTAACGAAACTGGAACACGCTAATGACGGGAAATCGGCGATAAAACGGCCGATTTCCAATGAATAGCGATACGTACTTTCGTTAGTATGGGAAGGTCCTCATTTTGAGCCCAATAAGGATTACCAGTTTCGCTAACGCCCAAACAAGAGCGCCGCCGCGCGAAATCGCCTTCGAAATGTAGGGAGGCACCACTTTTATGCGCAATCGAGCAATAGCCGTATGGTCGGCAGTGGGCGGTGTAGGGTTGTCGCTCGGATTGCTGTTAGGCGGGGTGTTAGTAATAAGCCAGTTTCGGTAACGGTGGCGAATTTTGAAATTGACTCCTATTGCAGATTTCTCAATGAAAGGTCCCTCATTGCCTGCCACGCAGGATCATGCGAAAAACCCTTGCAGTATAGACCGCAAGGGTTCATTCGCATTTTACTAACTAATTTGTCAATCCCAAGGCGCGCAACGTTCTCATCACGGTAACCGCCGCTTGAGCTTTCGTAATATTCGACCGGGGATCGAGCTTCGTGTCGGAAACGCCGAGTACGATTTGCTGCTCGACCATCAATGCCAGCGAAGCTGCAGCATAAGAAGAGATTGCCGACCGATCCTCAAAACGATCCAGCGCTGCCGGATTGGCATCATTGGCTTTGCCCGCATAACTCATCGCATTCGCCAGCATGACCGCCATTTCTTGCCGCGTTACCAATCCGTTCGGATCGAACGTAGTTTCGGTTCTTCCCTTGATTAATCCGATCTTCTTCGCGGCCTCAATATCCCTCGCATACTCGGATTGAGCGTCTACATCCGTAAACGTCGAATCTGTCTCATCCGGGATGATGCCCAGCGCTCTCACGATCATGGAAGCGACTTCGGCGCGCGTACTGCTGCGTTTAACCCCGAATTCGCTCGCGCTGTCTCCGGATACGATCAACTTCGCCACAGCGCCCTCGACATCCTTGCGCGCCCATTCCATCGTGACGTCTTGGAAGTTGAAGCCGGATTCGGCAATAATATAAATACCGTTGCCCTTATGCTTCAAGTCGACCGGTACCGTGCCGTCCGAATTTTTGCCGAATAGAGTAGGCACGGAACGGAAATCGTTCATACCCGGAAGATAGATCGCTCCGGTCGTCCGGTTTCTGTTCAAACCTTTCGCATTCATTGTGAAGACACGGCTCAAATCGTATTTTCCAAAATTGCTTATTTCCGTCGTTGTCTGGTCCGGATACAATTGCTCGATCTTGAATTCGAGCGGCGGCACGAGCAGCTTTAATCCTTTCTTTTTCGCCAGTTCGTAGATGAGATCGATGATGCTTTGACGTGGGGAACCGATCGTAATTTTAATATCCGTCGAACGTGGAATCGCATGAACCGGAATCGTATACTCCACGCCGTTCGCGATAACGGTCAAGGCCGCTTGTTCGCCTTTTTCCGCGATGGCTGCAAGAATCTCCTTCGTTACGATGACTTCCACTTGGCCGGCTTCATCGCTTACGACCACTCGGAACGTCGTCGCCTTCGATCCGTCAATCGTCTTCAACGCCGCTTCCGTCGGCAAAGTGACGATCAATTTGTCGCCGTCTTTCGTGATTTTCGTTTCTAATTGATCTTTTGCCGGATCGGCCGGTGACGGTTCCTTTGCAGGCGGCGTTGTTGTCGATCCTCCCGACGACCATCCTCCCGACGATCCTCCGCCGGATGACGGCGGCGATATTGTCGCGGTTTTCACCTCATTGCTGGCAAGAGAAACTCGCCGAATATCGTCTCCATCCCGATCGACGGCCAACACATAAATGTTGTAGTTCGTACTCGGCGTAAGAGAACTTATCGTGTATTCCGTTCCGTTCGTTGTACCTGCCAATTGTTTATTCACGTATACTTCATAACCGGTAGCTCCTTCCGACGCGTTCCATTTCAGTTGAATGGAATTGGCGTTTCTGGAGGCTGCCGAAACTTGTTGCGGAGCGGCTAATGCCTCTGCATTCACCTTGCCGTCAATCGGCAAATCGCGAACCAATCGCGTAGACAGCGTTTTATTGCGGTCGCCGCTGCTATCCCAGCTCATCACTCCGGCAATATCCAGCGACTTCACAAGAGAGGCGGCATAGGTCATGGACGATTTGTCGTTATAGGTAATAAAGATTTTCTTCTCGTCGTTGTAGAGATAAGCTACCTTAGCCGCTTCGTTCCAGTATCGGACATACCCATTCTTATTTACGTAATTATTTTCCAAGTGCCAAAAATCGAAAATTCCGGCTTCCCATGAGCCCGGTGGAGTAGGTCCGGTGCAAGTCTGATATTGTCCGTCCGCCGGACAACCTTGCCAACCCTTTCCATAGAACGGAACGCCCAGCACTAATTTATGTTTAGGCACGCCTCCGTTCAAGTGGCCTAATGCTCCGCCTTCTACATTCGTTCTCGACGCTGTTTCTAAAGGATGGTTCTTGTCATAGTATAACGGCGCATTATGGTGGGCGAGGTTCTCCCAGCTTCCGCTGTAATCGTACGCCATAATGTTGATAAAATCCAAGTATTTCACGGAATTCGCCAAATCGGCATTGACGACGAAATTATCGCCTTGACCCGATGCGATCGTTTGCAGATAATATTTGCCGTCCTCCGAACCGGCCGCATCTAGAGCTTCTCGGACGGTTTTCGCCATTAGCGTAAAGTTTTCCTTGTCCGCTGGACTTCTAGAGTTGTCGTCCTCGCCGCCTTCAACCGGGTACTCCCAGTCGATATCGACACCGTCAAGATCGTATGTGCGCAAAAATTTTACGACGGAATTAGCGAACGTCCGACGGGTAATTTCGGTCGCAGCCATGTTCGAGAAGTGGTTGGACCAAGACCAGCCGCCAACGGAGATCATGATCTTCAAATGAGGATTCTGTTGTTTTATTTCCGCAAAAGTTTTGAAATAATCCAAATCGACTTCCGGATCGCCAATGATCATTTCCCCGTCATAGACGTAATCTTTTTGCAAAGGAATACTTTCGTTCTGACATTCCTTGGCATCAGAACCGTTCTTCTTCCAACACAAATCGGCAAAAGCGTAATTAATATGGGTTATCTGAGAGACGTCGAGATCCGAAGGTTTAAAATTTCGCGCCTCCTCGTTGCCGGCCCAAGACATATAATACGTAACAATGTTATAATTGCTGCCCGGAACGACTTTCACTTCCTCGCTTGGCTTCGATTCCCAAAGGGTGTTCTTAGCGACTACCTTATAGGAATAGGATTGACCTTCGGTAAGTCCGGTTGCCAAATATTGATTCGAATCGCTGCTAGCTATCAAATCGCCGTCCCGATAAATATCGTAACCCGTGGCTCCAGGCACAGGGGCCCAGCCGAATGTCGCCGCCGATCTTGTTGCCGTTACAACTTGCAAATCTTGCGGCGATGCCAATTCGCCCCAAGTGATTGATACTGCATTGCTCTTGGCAGAAGTCAGAGGATCCCCATCAACTTCCTTTTGCGCTCCGACTTCAAAGGTATACGATTTGCCTATTTCTAGTCCCCCAGCAGGAGCGTAAGTAACCGAGGTAGCTGAATTCCCCAATGTACCGTCAGCCCGTTCGCCATCCACATAGAAATCGTAACCCGTCGCCTCGGGGCTTGCTCCCCAATGAAATGTAATCGAGTCTTTCGTTACATCGCTCACTTTCAAATAGCTTGGCGCCTGTAACGGTGCATCCTCGTATTGGGTAGTATCTTCCAATGTCGTGAATGTCACCACATTGCTTTTTTGTTCCGGGGTGAGATCAGGTGCCTGGATTCCATCCGGCCCAACATAATAGGAGTATGTTGTTTCGGGCTTTAAACCTCCCACGGTTTGAGCCCCATCATTTGCCCAGAGAACATATCTATCATTTATATCCCAAATCCAGTAATGCTTTATTCCCGGGGCAGGATCCCATTCCAAAGAGACAGAGTTATGCGTTACTTCCACTACTCTTAGATTTTTCGGACCTGCCTTGGGAGGCTCCGGCCCACCGCTTCCATCATCTTCATCCGTTGTAACTACGATTGTGCTTTTAGGGGAGTCTATAACGTTTACCCCTACGCTAATCGTATATTCCGTACTTGGCTTTAGATTTTTTATTTCGAATGGATCGTCTCCTGAAGCCCAACCCCCGGGAGTGACCCAATATCCCGTATCGTACGGATCAACCCCTTCGACAGGGTCCCAATGAATCGTTATTGAGTTATGCGTTTTGGAGATTAGACGTAAATTTTCGGGGGCGGCTAATTCTGCAGTTTGAGCAGACGGATCGGTTTCCGCCGGCTGTTCAGTGATATCAATTTCCGATACTTGATCGGAGACTTCTGTTTCCGATGTATATCCGGAGACATTCGTCTCTTCCGCGTATAATGCAGGGGCGGCCAATAAAGTGCCAAATGCTAAAACAAAACTTAGAAACATGACCGACATTCTTTTAAACAATTTCCTTCGAATTAATGAACGCACCTTTGTCACCTCTTTTAATCTAATTTTCGAACGCTGATGCTTCTCGACACGAAAGATTCTTGATTGCCTCATATGTAAGGCTTTGAGGTTAAGGTAAAACAAGGATGTAAACGATTACTAAATTGTGCAGACGACAACTTCGCGATTCAAAATGATGTCGTTCCTTTCGCTTTCTGCCCCCCATACCCCCTCTATACATTGATAAAAAAGAAATGTAGCTATATTCATCATGAAATAAAGAGGCCCCGATGGGAAGGGAGACATTTCCACAATGATGGGATAAAATCTAATAATTGGTTGATTTTACTCAAGATTCATCCTGGATATAGCGGCAACCGGGAGCACTGGGGAAGGAGCAGGATTTATACGGAGAATCGTAGAATTTAACTACGTTTACATCATAATTCAGGAGGAAATGGCATGGAAACTTTACAATTTCAAGTCGAGATTGCATCCAGTAAGGAACTCGTGTGGCTGGCATGGACGCAAACGGAACGAATCGTGCAATGGTTCGCACCCGGCGCACAGATCGAGGCCCGCGTCGGCGGTTCTTTCGAGCTGTATTTTGACCCCGCAAACCGGGACCAAATGAGTACCAAAGGATGCAAAATAACGCTGCTTGAACCGATGGATCGTCTTGGCTTTACATGGAAAGGGCCGGACGATTTGGCCCAGATCATGAACAAAGAGGGGTCGCTCACTACCGTTCTTGTCACTTTCGCGGAAAATAACGGATTCACCAAAGTCGTTGTCGAGCATGCGGGATGGGGGGAAGGCGGCGGATGGGAGAAAGCGATCGCTTGGCATCGCATGGCATGGAATCAAGTATTGGGAAGTTTGAAGTCTGCGCTAGAATCCGGCACGGGGGAGTTATGCTGCGCTCCTAACAAGTGACCTCGTTCCCGTCGATAATAAGATAGACGCTTCACGCCATAGCGCGATTCAAGAGGCGATACATTGATAAAGGCGGGAGATTATTGAAAAAATTGATTTGCTCATTATTCATGGCCGCATTACTTCTCGGTCCGACCGTTGGCGTTGCCAACGCCGAATCCCGAGGAAGCGGTCGTACGTTCACCGACGTATCAGGACATTGGGCCGAAGCTCAAATCGATAAGGCGATCGCCTCCGGTTTCGTGACCGGTTATTCGGACGGTACGTTCAAGCCCGACGCCCCCGTTACCGGCGAACAATTTATCGCGATGATGGTACGCGCACTCCAATTGCCGGTCGACCCGCAGAAGGAGGGGGAATCTTGGTTCGCACCCGTCCTGGCCGCAGCCGTTAAACACCGGCTTTATGACAATGATTTTCACAAAGGATGGTCCGAACCGCTTACCCGCGCCGAAATGGCTGTAACGTTGGAGAGAGCTACCCGCCAACAAAGCTACGATCATGATATGGCCAAGAAGAAGTCTGGGATTGAACCGTTGAAACCATCGTATAAGGAATTTGATGACGATTACGCCTTTCTGGCCTCTTTGGAGGATTTTGATGTCCGAATCGATGATTTCAACCGTCCGGAACAGCTTGTCGCAGACTTGCGGGAATGGTATCGCGGGAAGCAAAACGATTTCGAAGCGGAAAATGAATCGGAAGGCAGAACCTATTGCAGTCCCGAAGCCGAGGAATGGTATATCAAAGAATACGACTGCCTGAATCGGGGCGAACAATCGATATATCAACCGTTTAAACGGTTTAGCGATTTTGCCGCCCGAATTGCCGCACAGCCCAATCATGTAAGAGCTCAATTGGATCGGCTATATTCCGATATGGAACCGAAGCAAATGCTGTTCGAAGCGGTGCGGCGCGGACTGATGACCGGGACGGGCCCGGGACAATTATCCGCCGATTCGACGACGACCCGCGCTCAAGCGGTTGCCGTGATCGAACGCGTGCTGGATTACAATGCCGGCAAAGATTTGCCCGTTGACCGGTATGCGCTCGCAGCGGCGGAAATCGCATGGCATCGCACGAATCTATTTACGACCGCTGCCGATATTTTCAATCGCCCTGAGAATAACGCGAACACAGGGATGAACTCTTGGACATTGGATAAATTGATGCTCGAAACGCCGGACGGTCATTATCAAGCTCAAGTAGATCGGTTGATCGTCGTCGATATGGCCGATCCGAAGGATCCGAATCGCAAATATTTGCCGCCACTTCAAAACCTGCATTGGACATACCGGCTCAAAAAATCGGATTTGGAATATGAGACCATCTCGAACAATATCGACGCCGTTAGCGACAACTATATCATCCTGCTGCAATCGAGCGACCTGAAAAACACGAAGCCCGATAAATACCGTTGGGGAATCTCGTTGAATATATCAGGATTCGCCTCGATGAGGGAGTGGATCCGGGAAACGGACGGCAACACTTACATAGAAACCGATTTTACGAAACGATTAGACAGGGTGGACAGCCCTCAACTTCTCCATTACAAGGGGAGCAATACAGGGAAGCGGCTTGACGCCTTCATTATTCCAAAAAAAGATTTTGCCGTAAGAGATCATTCGGTACATCTATCTGTTTCCGTCATTTTGCCCGCCGGGTCGGGCGATCGCGTCACCAGCAGCAATATCGTCCGATCAACGATCATCCAATAACCGCATATTCTTCAACTCGCAACGTATGGCGACCGAGTTCACGGCCGCCTTTTTCATACCCGGTTCGACGGACGGCAAATCTAGCTTTTTCGGCATGAAGAATTGTCTTTGAACAACTGGCCGGCCTTGTCCTCATTGCTTTACGACGGATGGGTGCTGCGCTTTGCGGACGGTTATACGAAACGCGCCAATTCGATCAGTCCGCTATATCGCTCGACCCTGGATTTGCATCGTAAAATCGAAGAATGCGAACAACTCTATTCGAGTCAACATTTGCGCCCCACATATAAAATGACACCTTTTATCCAGCCCGATAATTTGGACCGGAGTTTAGAGGAGAAGGGCTATGCATGCATCGATATGACCAGCGTTCAGACATTAACGTTAACTAGCCTAAAGAAACCTGATCCGCATTCCGTCACCATTGAGGAGAATGTTACCGTTCGGTGGGTGGAACAGTTTGGCAGAGCCAATCATGTCGAACATAAAAATAAGGAGATCATGCGGCGAATGTTATCCAACATTAGAACGAAAAAAGGATTTATCACGCTCTATGATCAAGAACAACCAGTCGCGTTCGGCCTTGGCGTGATTGAAAGAGAGCATATCGGATTATACGATATCGTTACGGATCCCGCTTATCGGAATCAAGGGTTCGGCGAGCAAGTAATCTTGCATTTGTTGCAATGGGGAAAAGAAAACGGGGCGAAGCACAGTTATTTAGCGGTTGTCGCGAATAACGCCCCAGCGCTAAGGTTGTATTCCAAAGTCGGATACTCCGAAATATATAAGTATTGGTATCGGGTAAAAGAATAGGGCCATGCCTTATTGAATTTTATCATGCCCATATTCGCTGTATGGTTGGAGCGGCATCGTCGGCGAAGGAAAGGCGGTACACATCGGGATTGGACATGGCTTCCCACTCTTCGAACCCAATCCGGTTGTCGAAATGCTTGAGAAGAAGCGAGATCAGGTTGCCATGCGAAACGATGACAGCGTTGTTGCATCCGCGTTGCAACACTTCCGCTACGACGCTCACGGCGCGAATCATCGCCGAGTTGCCCGATTCTCCGCCCTCATAGCACAGTTCCAAATCATCGTATGTCCTGCGGAGCATATCGCGCCATTCGGGATGGTCGTTCCCCGATAAGACTCTCTCAACCAATCTCTCGTCCATTACAATGTCTATGCCGAGTTGATCGGCTAACGGCGCAATCGTGCGATATGCCCTTTCATAAGGACTGGATACGATGTAATCGATACGATGGATTGCGAGAAATTCGGCAAGACGATTCGCTTGCTCAATTCCGGTCTCCGTTAACGGCGCTTCAGGAGCTTGCCCCTCGGCCTTGGCATGGCGAACGACATAGATATTTTTCATGGGTGGTTCTACCTCCTCACCAATAGCTGCAATCTTATTACGCTACAAATTTTTCTTGGAATAAATGCGAACGGATACTCGCATCGATATTCCTCCAATGACTAGGCCGAGGACAATAAGGAACAAATCTTGAACGAACGGCGTAAAAGGAAGCGAAAATCGAAATCCCGTTCCTTCATGCTGCAGCACCTTCATCACGGCAGGCAGTACGAACGGCATGAGAAAGATGAGAAAAAAGAAAATATATTTTAATTTCTCGTAATCGAAACGGTATTGAACCGGGATCAGAACCCCGAAAATAACGGCATTTATGAAAAACGCCCAACCGAAGGCGGACAGGTCAAGCAGATCGATGCCGAGCGGAGGGATCAAAGCCGTAAGGGTGTAAAGGACATAGCATCCGGTAAAAACGGTCAAGACAAATAAATATTTGGCCCTTACAATATATTTTCTCGTGTAAGGAGTTGCGCATAGGAGCGCCGAGCCTCTATATTTATATTCCATCATTAAAACGGTACTGAACAGCAAATATACAATGTAGAGCGTGCTAAGGAAAAAAGGCAGAAATCCGCCGGCAATAAAGTCGATTCTCGAATGAAGAAAGAGCGGCAGAACGACGGCGGCAATCAGCATGACGATCCAATATTTTTTGGTCAGCAGAAAATCCTTTTTGACAAGATGAAATAGCATCGGCTTTACCTCCTAATATAGCCTAACATCACATCTTCGATGGTCGGCCTTTCGATAAGCGCATTCTTCATGTGCTGACGGACGGCCGCTTTATCATTCGTTAACCCGGAAAAACCGTACCCGGTTTCATTCAACGTTACAAACAATCCTCTCGTACGTTCGTTCAATTCCTTCGTATCCCCTTTCACATAGCCATGCATGTCTAACAGGGCATCTTTTTCTTCGCTGAATACGATTCGACCGTTATCGATTAGAATGATTCCGTCGGCCACCTTGTCCAAGTCGGAAGTGATGTGGGAGGATAGAAACACGCTTTTCCCGTCTTCATTGACATACTCAAGCAAAATATCCATTAACTCCAATCTGACTTGAGGATCCAAACCGCTTGTCGGCTCGTCCATAATCAACAAATCCGCATGATGGGACATGGCCAAAGCAATCGCATACTTCATGCGCATCCCTTTGGATAGCGTGCCTATTGGTTGGTGTAACGGCAGCCCGAAACGTTCGATATGGCGGCGAAAGACGGCGTCATCCCAGTCGGAATAGGCCGGCGCGATCACGCTCTTCATTTCCAGCAAAGTCAGCTCGTCGTAAAAATACCCTTCGTCAAGCACAATGCCGATACGGTTTTTGAATTCCCGTTCATTGCTGAGAATATCCTTCCCGCGAAATGCAATGTCCCCCGCATCCTTCGCGATGAGCCCTAGAATCAGTTTGATTGTTGTCGTTTTTCCTGCCCCGTTGACGCCGATAAAACCTGTAATGCAGCCTTCGGTTAAGAAAAAGCTAACATCCTGCAATCTGAAAGAGCCCAGGCTTTTGCTTAATCCTTTGACCTCTAAAATCGGTTTCACTCCTCCTCATCCTCCTCAAACAATAAATCCATCATGGCGTACAACTCGCTTTTGCTAATGCCTAGCGAACGGGCGGTTTTCCAGGCTTCGACAAGTTTCTCTTCGACCATACGCCGTTTGGACTCCAGCAGCAGTTCGAAATTCCCCTGGGCTACGAAAGATCCTTTGCCCGCTTTGGTTGTAATAAACCCTTCCGCTTCCAACTCGTCATATACCCTTCGGGTTGTAAGCACGCTCACTTTCAGATCGTTTGCCAGCGCGCGTATGGAAGGAAGCATTTCACCTTCTTGTAATTCGCCATGGATAATCGCATCTTTGATTTGATCTTTGATTTGCTGATATAACGGCGGATCGGACACATTGGAAATAATGATTTTCATGTAACCTCCGTGGATCGACAACTGTGTATCAATTACATACACAGTATAAACATCAATAACAATTATGTCAATGCGAGAAAGCCCTATTGGAAGGATTTCTCTGATGCCAGGAGAATTAATAGAAAACGATCGAGAGTTCCGATTCGAATTCACTTCATTCCTGAGGAGATGGCGATGGATATACGACAAATTCACCGGATCAGGCAAGCATTCCCTTGCTTCGGCGACGTTGCTTCGGATGGATGGAAGGCTGCGGAGATTATCGCGGTCACGCCCGAGACGCCTCACACGATTCGCGAAGGCCATCGGCTGCGGCATGCTATGTTTATCCTTAACGGCTCGATCCGCATCTACAAGATCAGCCCGGAAGGCAGAGAAATTACGCTATACCGCGTCGGAAGCAGCGAATGCTGCGTGCTGATGATGGCCAGCATTCTGGGCGAAACCGAATACGAAGCGTCGGCTGCCGTTGAAACCGACACCGAGGTGCTGCTCGTTCCGGCAACGGACTTCCGGAACTGGATGGACGCTTATCTGCCGGTACGCCAATTCATTTACAAGCAATTCGTAGCGCGTATGACGAATGTAACGCTGCTGCTTGAAAAGATTGCGTTCCAGTCCATCCCCTGCCGGCTTGCGGAATATTTGCTTACCGAAGCGGCGCGGCGCGAATCCGACTCGCTGCGCATGACGCATGAGCAATTGGCTGTCGAACTGGGAACGGCAAGGGAGGTTGTTTCCCGCACGTTGAAAGATTTTGCGGTCAAAGGGGCTCTCGCCGCGAAAAGGGGGCGAATCGACCTGTTGGACAAAACGTTATTGCGAGGCTTTACAGGGAAAGAACGATGATCCCGCTGTCTTCTTCGGTGACTAGCGTTGCATCGAATGTTATCGTGTTTCAAGCCAATGGCAGCAAAGGGACGATAGGTTAACGGATTATGAAGGCCTTACTTTGCCCCAAAACGCTGTTTGGGCAGAGTTAACGGATTTTGAGGGCCCTATTTCGTCGCAACTTCACAAAACAAACTATTTCCGGGCTGACCGCGGCATGTTAACGGTTCGAAAATCCGCTAATTCCGAAAAATCGACTAAAATTTGAAAAATAAGACCTCCGAAATCCGTTATATTTATCGACACCATCCCAGCTAGCAAAATTCAAAGCAACGCTAATGGTTCTTCGGTGACTTTGTCACGGAATTTCCCGCTCGCTTCCCTTACAATGCAGATATCTTAAACGATATGGGAGGGAATCAAGCATGTCTATCAACCGTTCTTATTACCATCCGTCAGATCTAAAGCGAATTCCGGATTTGATCAAGCTTGCGCCGCAAACGGCCGCTTCTTACTTCGCCTTCGTTTCAATCCACGCATCCGCGAGGGATGCGACTGGATTCGATAATTATTCCACTTATCGGGTGGAAATTTCAATCCACGCATCCGCGAGGGATGCGACCGAATGTTCAGCTTCGCATGCTCCCAAACACTAAAATTTCAATCCACGCATCCGCGAGGGATGCGACGGTACAGGAAGCTACCGAGTATCTCACTTGACGAAATATTTCAATCCACGCATCCGCGAGGGATGCGACTACTATCCCGATCCGATGGTAGGCGGTTACGTGACATTTCAATCCACGCATCCGCGAGGGATGCGACATCCGAACACCGTACTGTAGTAAATCGCATTGCTATTTCAATCCACGCATCCGCGAGGGATGCGACCAATACGAAGCCCGCTTATATGGTTTGGCGGTAAAGATTTCAATCCACGCATCCGCGAGGGATGCGACGTAAGGATATATTCGGAGTGGCCGGGAACATCATCATTTCAATCCACGCATCCGCGAGGGATGCGACTACGAGCGGATTTGGGGCGGATGTAGGATTGGCATTTCAATCCACGCATCCGCGAGGGATGCGACCAGGATACGGATTTTATAAAGCAGCTTTATCCCATTTCAATCCACGCATCCGCGAGGGATGCGACGTTGATTTAGGAAATAACCTAGCGACAACCGAGAGCATTTCAATCCACGCATCCGCGAGGGATGCGACTTTCCTTCCATCTCGGTAATCATGTCAGATATCATTTCAATCCACGCATCCGCGAGGGATGCGACGCGCGAACGTGCCTCGACTTCTCGTCGCGGTACCGATTTCAATCCACGCATCCGCGAGGGATGCGACTTATGACATCAAACACTTCATTCCAGCTTTCCTCTGATTTCAATCCACGCATCCGCGAGGGATGCGACCAGCAGCCGAGCCTACTATATTTGCAGACGGCTGATTTCAATCCACGCATCCGCGAGGGATGCGACCAGCAGCCGAGCCTACTATATTTGCAGACGGCTGATTTCAATCCACGCATCCGCGAGGGATGCGACGCAACTGTTCCGGTGTGCTCTCTTTAACCGGCCTTATTTCAATCCACGCATCCGCGAGGGATGCGACGCATAACCGGGGATATAGCGGCCATCGACGGTTAGATTTCAATCCACGCATCCGCGAGGGATGCGACTTATTCTCATCTTTTTCCTTTATGTATTTGTCTTATTTCAATCCACGCATCCGCGAGGGATGCGACGTTTAAACCATGATAAATCTTTATTTAGAAGTTATTTCAATCCACGCATCCGCGAGGGATGCGACTCAAATACCGCGGCTTCGTTCGCTGCTTGATAAATTTCAATCCACGCATCCGCGAGGGATGCGACAAAGCCCTCCTTTATGCGATCATCGCCCTTTTATTTCAATCCACGCATCCGCGAGGGATGCGACGATAACGCGCCATTGAAAGTCCCATCCGCCGATCATTTCAATCCACGCATCCGCGAGGGATGCGACGAGGGCGGAGACGCGTGGAGACGGGATACAACAATTTCAATCCACGCATCCGCGAGGGATGCGACTCCGATTTTCAATCAAAACGACTTGAAAAATCGTTGTTACTCATTAAAAAACACACTCGAGTCCACAAATTTTCCTTTTAATTACAGGTTATTTTTGGATATTACAATAATATAAGTAAAAATTCCGGTGCGAATCTCCCTAGTAATTCATGTTCGCTTCACATTCGCACTACAAGATTAAGGGGCCTTCGATATCGATCGATTCTTTGATACCAATATGTTCGACCTTGTTCTTATAGTTGTTCCCGAGTTGATAGAATCGCAGACTATCCCGATCCACATCGATAACATCCATCAGTTTCATCTTCAGAACAGCGAATTGGGTTGCATCTACAACGCATTCAAATACCGAATTTTGGACGCGCTGGCCGTAATCCTGGCATATTTTCGATACTTTGCGCAACCTCCTCTGACCTTCGCTATTCATCGTGCTTACATCATAGGTAATTAATATGAGCACAGATTACACCTACTTCCACAGAAATGGAGGGTACTCGTCAAGGTCATTGCGCAAATGACGGGCCAATAATAGAGCTTGTACATGCGGCACCAAACCCCACGGGATTTTTTCTCCCAAATATGGATGTGTGATCTTCTCTTGTTTTTTGTTCTGCCATGCCGTGAGAAACTTTTTTCTAGCCTCATCCGTCATGATCACTGCGCCGTTCTCCTTTTGAATAAAATCCTCCGCGTTGACCACTTTTTTATTAATTAACGACAAGACAAACCGATCTGCAAAAACGCCGCGTAATTCCTCCATCACATCTAAGGCTAAGGAGGCACGCCCGGGGCGGTCTCGATGCATAAATCCAATATACGCATCGAGTCCAACCCCTTCCAAGGCAGACGTCATATCATTGGCAAGCAGCGTATAGGCTAAAGACAACATGGCGTTAACATTATCCTGTGGGGGTCTTCGTGAACGAGTCAGAAAATAGAAGTCCTCTTTTTGCTGCAATATCATTTGATCAAATAGTTTGTTATAGGCTAAAGCAGCCTGGCCTTCTAATCCCCTGATCCGCTCCAAATCTTTACATTCCCGAACCGCTTCCATAATAGATGTTAAATGTTGGGATGCCTCCTTAAATCGGGTGACATCTATACGTAAAGGATAATCTCGGGTCATTCTTTCCAGCATCCACTTTTGATTATATATTTTACCTATAATAAAATTTCGGGCAATTCTCGCCGCTAGGACTTCATCTTCGGAGATAAGGCATTGCTTTTTTCTTAAAATAACATTCCCCTTGCTGGCTCCTATAACCCTTGCGAGGTATCGTCCGTTCATCGTTAAAAAGACGATGGAGATGTTCCTCTCCGCGCAATATCCCATGAATGCCGGACTGGCTCCCGTATAACCGAAAGCCACTACCGATTCCAAATTGTGGAGCGGGAGTCTCCCCAGCTTCTCTTGGTCCTTAAGAAGAACAATATTATCCCCGTCTAAAGATAAGTATACATCCGGTTGTGTAATAAACAGCGTATTCAAAAGTTTCTTCATTCTTTCATTTTCCCTTCGATATAACTGCGTACACTTCGTTTATTCAGCACTTCCGGCAGACAGATCGATTGAAGAGAGCAACTCCGGCAAAAGGGGCCTGTCTTCACTTTAGGCGTATATCTGCGTTTAAAGTAATCATGCATCTCGGCGACAAGCAACTTCACCTTATTTTTCAAATCCGTTGTCATTGGTACTTCGATCCTATGTCTAATCTCATGATAAAACATATAGCCAACGTGAATATCACATAGCAGCATTTCTTCAAGACACATCGCTTGCGCGGTTAGTTGTAATAGGTCCGCATCGTCCATCTTCGGTTTTCCTCGTTTATATTCCACCGGATAGGCGATATATTTCCCATCGGCCCCATGGATTTCAACACCGCGATCATCCCTGATGAACTCAACCACATCGCAAACGCCGGTAATTTTAAGATTGTCGGATTTCACTGGCATCGCCCGAACGGTGAGTTTATTACCGCGTTTTTCTTTCACAAACGGTTGATCCGCCTTACGGTGAAGATACTGTCCCTCCACAGTTTTAACGTTTTCTTCCCATTGCTGTTCGATATGAATCAACGCCCACTGCCGCTTGCAAAATTGAAAATGTTGAATCCCGGACAACATCAGGTAGTCGTCGTCTTCATTAAAGGCCATTTACGATCTCAACTTTCAATCCGTCCAATTCGTTTAATTCAATAGAATAATCATCGAATGATTTCGGCTCTTCAGCCTTCGGTTTTATCGTCAATGATCGATGCACCTTTGCGGAAGAATATTGCCCCAGCTTGGAGGAATGCTCCCACCAATACACT
The DNA here is from genome assembly GCF_018918005.1 of Paenibacillus sp. MSJ-34. GTDB lineage: Bacteria > Bacillota > Bacilli > Paenibacillales > Paenibacillaceae > MSJ-34. The sequence goes on from NZ_JAHLPR010000053.1 coordinate 16,663, forward strand.
TGATGGACTTCCATACTTCCGTCCGGTCTGGCGGAAGAGGCGTCGTTTTCAAACAATGTGACAAGCGCTTGCTTGATTTTATCGGCATCTTCGTTTGTAAACCCGGTTTTCTCGGCCAATTGAGTATTAATGCTGCCATAAAAAACATATAACCCGTAATCTACCCGATGCTTCATGCCCATCGTATCCGATCCTCTGTCTTTCCCCGGTTCGGAATTGACGCTCTTCGTAATCTGCATGCTGGTAATGTCAATCGGAACCACGCTGGTTGCCGTATGGATCGACACAGGGCCCCTTATCCCTACTGAGACGCCTCCGCCTTTGGCACCGGAACCTTTGAACGCGAATACTTGGCCGAAACTGCGAACATCAAGCCACTCTCTACAGGCAGCCTGAGCGAATTCATCAGTAGAAACATCTTTGGACTTCAGAAGTTTTCCCAACTCCTCATTCGCCTCGGCACGCTCCCTTAAGCTGTTGAACGAATCCGCCTTGCGATCGTTGGACTGAACAAAAATAGGTTCTCCCATATCCTGCAAACGGTTTCGAATTTTCCGCTTAATAGCGACATCCGAAATTTCGCCATGGCCGTCATAGTTTTGTCTCGGACGATTTCCATTTAACGGGTCCCCATTAGGGTTCGCATTTTTCACCGATAGCACAACCGCAAAATCGATTTTATGATCCAAAACTGACATCATAATCACTCCTCGTCGTTAGATGCAACCATGGCATCCTCATTGTTTTCTTTTTTCTGATAAAGTTCATGCCGCTGGCTGTAGAAGCCTAACAAATATTTACCCGACAACGGTTTATTGTTGAAATCCTCCGTTTTAAATTTGGATGCGATTTCATCGATAATTTTGGTCAAGTACGTCGCTTTTGTGCCTAATCGTGCTTGATACGGTTGCAGACTCTTCTGAATGGTCATCCATGTTCGTTCGGGATGCATCGAGAAAGAATTCATATATCGAATTGCGTTGCTGGAACGCGTCTCATCCCCTAATGCCCGTCTTTCCAATACATCCGCTACAGCCAACAGCCGGCCGAATAAATAACTGCGATCGTCGTTTTCTTTATCCAGCGCCAACTTTAATCCCTCCTCTTTATTGATCAAAGCACACGCAATGCTTAACGTCTTCTCCCATTCCCACTTTTCCATCGATACGGGATTGGATGCTCTGCGGAATGCGCTTGTTAGAATGTCTTGAGGTATTTTAACGCCATCCACAATACATGGCAGCATTCGTTCCATTAACCCTTTAACAAGCTTATCGCCCGCCCTTGGCCCGTATGCGGCAAAGGCGATGTCTTTCGTGGCCGGCGCTCCGTAAAACTCGATAAATTCTCCCTGTTCGTTTTTACGGTAGCGATGAAGCCATGCACAAGCGGTATGCCACTTTTTCAATCGGTCCAAATAAAGTTCTTTATCCATGTTTCGATAATATAGGACAGCCATTCTGCCTGTGGTCGCCGAATCTAGAACCATAATATTGACATCGGACTTACCGGACAAATCATTTCTATAGCCGTCCAACGCTTTGGACACTTGGCTTGCATACTCTTGATTCGTATTCGATTTTTTGACTGCAACGGGTGCCGACGCAGGGCTAATGGAGTATGTGTCTTCACTTGGATCGGGTATATCGAGAGAATCGTTCCCCCAAACCAGGAATACCCTTTGATCGATCGTTTTCCCCTGGCGATGAATCAACCATTTCAAAGCATTATGGGCCTTCTGTGAAACTTCGTAACTGATACTGGCCGCTTCATTGCTTGTCGTAAATCGGCCGCGAAATGTAAAGCCGCTTGTATCGTTTGCAGAGATTAACTTGGCCTTATCCGCCGCGTTTCTGATCTTATTCGCGTGCCTGTCGGTGCTTGGGAGCTTTCTTCCCGTTACGTAACAAATATCCTCGCCGCCTAACAGATTTTCATAATACTTGATGAAAGAATCATACATCCCCGAATCCTTCCAAACTGGGGATAATACTTCTTCACCCGGAGAATAAACGTTGAACCTTACAAACGCGCTTTCCTGCCCCCCGGCAACGACGGAAAAGATGGGAGGCCGCTCTCCTTGCCCTTCCCATTTCTCCATGAACCGATTATTCCCGTCGACGTACAGAATACGCTGAACGATTAAATCTTGAATTAACCGTCTCTTGCTTAAATACCGGTAGATACTTTTCACTTTGGAATGCGCATACGGCGATTCGGCCCAATTCTTCAATGCTTCAATATAATGCGAAAAAGGTTCCTCTTCCTTAATCTCGCCGCCATAGGTTGCAAAATCGCCGGCAACATAGCTTAATTTATCATGCAGCGGATAGGGGGCGATGACTGAACCGGCCCGACTTGCGGATTTTTCGGTACACGGGATTAAAGTGCTCGCGTCTTCTTTATCAATTACGATAGCCGAATGAAAATTTCCGTCCTCGGTAATCGCCACTTCGATATGAGCATTTTGCGTCGTATGGGAGATAGGCAAGAGCGTGTACTCTTGACCGTTATACTTTTTTTCAATCTCGCCGACACGATCGAGATTGGATTGATAGGTCTCAAATAAGTTTAATAACCAGCTCATGGATTCACCCCCTCTTCCATCTGGGCATACAATTCGTCCGCCGATTCCACATTGGTTTGGTCAAAATGCTTCGGCTTCATGTCCGCGATTTTGCGGATTTGCGTGCACTGTTCAGGCCTGATAAATTGAATGACGCCATTTTTCATCACCGGATTCCAAAGGCGCACTTCCAATTGATCTCTACCCGTTTCATCCGGATAATTGATGCCATGCACCATATTGCCTAGATGGATATCGCCGTAGTTATCGTAAAATCCCTCCCCTTCATCGAAGGCGCAAGGCTCCACATACCCTTGGCATTCGCGCGCGCCAAGGAAAATATCTCTACGACCTCCGGCCTGAAGCGATCGCTTGAAAATGTTATGGTGCTTGAATTCGTTGCGGTCATGAGCCAAGTCCGGCCGATTCACATTGAATTCAAAATAAGCCCTCACCCGATAACGAACGTCTCTCAAATAGGTGTAATTGGCAAGCGTATTCCCTCCGCCGTACTCGATCGGGCGCACCCCTTTGGATTCCATTCGAATGGGGTTCATCACGCGCACAGAGTCGATGATCATCATGATGGTGGGTTTCCAATAGATTGATTCCACTATCCCCTTTAGAGACTGATAAGTCGGCACCTGGTAAGATAACTTCTCCCCGCCCAACTTGGTTAATGGATCGGTAAATAGGGCGTAATCTCCGGAGACTTCAAATTCTATCGAGTTTCTCATGGATTTCACCTCCTTTCGCGATTTCAATAGATACTTAAATCGAATTGACTGTCGTTCTCGACATCGAGACCAAACTCATCGCTATATGCGCTTTCTTTCAACACCAGCACCTTTCCATCAAGGCAACTTGCCAGTCCTCCGTTTTGCGATAATATCCTCAATTCATGATCGAACAAATTGATAGTATACTGCTGCGCTCTCCGCAATAATCGGGTAAGGTCTTCAATTCTGCTATGGCCGCTCAGTTCAGCGATGATGTCTTTTCCTTCTTCCCCATATGGCACGATAACCGATGTCGTAAGGTCGTCGATAACACGGAAATGTTCCGCCGCGGTGCGGTAACTGTTCGCCAAAAATAAAGGAGGACGCTCCTTATATTTGCTGCGATATTCTTGAAAGTACGGGTTGTCTGCTATTTTCGCCGACAACAATGTTGTCATGTCTTTCCTTAGTTTCGGTATGAAATAATTCAAGTCCGATGTAAACTTCGTATAGAATTCTTTAAAATACTTATCCATTGCTTGAACCGACAGGATGTGTCCGCCATGGTATGTCCGATCGCGCTTCAAATCAATAAGAATTCTCTTCGAAATTTCCTTGCCAATTTTAATTTCTTTTAACCGATTCAGATTTTCCTCAGCATGGTCGATGACATAGACTTGTCGGATTTCCCGCTCACCGTGCCGATTGCAACGCCCTGCCGCTTGCGCAATGGAATCGAGCCCTGCCAGAGAACGAACGACACATTCGAAGCTTACGTCAACCCCCGCTTCGATCAACTGCGTACTAACGCATACGATTTTATCGCCCTTCTTCAAATGTTCACGCACTTCATCTAAAAGATCGTTTCGATGCGCAGCGCACATTGAAGTGCTTAGATGATAGATGGGAACGCTGCTCATTGTCGTTTTCAATTGTTCGTATAGTTTCTTCACAACGGTTTTTGTGTTCAATACGACAAGAACGCTTTGAACTTCATCCATCTTCCCGGTAATAAATTCACATAGCTTTTCATTATCAAATTCTTCGCTGGTTGCTCGATCGATGACTTCCACCCGTTTGAACGATGCAATGACATGATCCAAATTATCGATCATTTCCGCATCCGGGCTGATCTCCAGTCTGCTTTCAACAAAGTCTAGCGCAGGCTGCGTAGCCGTACACAGTACGATACCGGTTCGACCGTAAGTTTGCAAAAAGTTCAATGCTTGATTAAATAAAGAGACGCAGGAAACGGGAACTTTCTGTACTTCGTCGAATACAATGACCGATTCGCATAAATTATGAAGCCGTCGAATATTCCTGCTGCCCTTGGCGTAGAACACATTTAAAAACTGCACCATGGTTGTAAAAATAATGGGAGAATCCCAGTTGTCTTTGGCAAGTTTCAATTTTTGCCGCACATTCATGAAACCGTCGAAGTTCTCATCGTCTTCGTCGAGATCATCAACCACATTGGAATGATGCTCCAAAATGTTGACATCATCCATGAGAATTTTGCGAACTTCCGCCGCGTTCTGTTCTATGATTGTCGTATATGGAACGACGTAAATAATATGTTTCTTGCTGTATTTCATAGCGTGCTTTAATGCATATCTCAAGCTGGCCAACGTCTTTCCGCCGCCGGTTGGAATGGATAGCGTGTAAATCCCCGACGGCCTCTCGGCAAAACGGTCGCATTGTTCCGACATCTCGCTTCTTAATTGATGAATCGGTGAACCGTCGGCCCGATTCGCGAAAGAGTTTAACTTATCCATCAGACTTTTATAGTAGGCAGCGAAGAGTTCGTTATGATCTCTGATAGATTCTTCTGTCTTGTTCTCCTCAAACAACCGGGTGTTCGTTCGGTCCGCATCAATTAATGCGCTGAAAATAAATTTGGTTAAAAACATGGCCTTCTCTTCTGTGCTCGCGGAACATTCTTTCGCTATAAAGGCTTCTAATTCGGCTGCTGCCTTATCCGCGTAACTATGGAATTCTTCTTCGCTCATAACGTGTTCAAAAAATAATTGTTCCGTCCGTTCAAATTCAACCAACACTTTATCGCGAACGCGATGCAGATAGTCGGATTCTAATTGTTGATTCAGGAAATCGTGAAGATAGGAATGATGAGATATAATTGCATTGCCTACAATTTCGGCTAACAACCCTTTATACGGTTGGCCAATCCCGGGATGATACAGCTTGTATAATAATTTCCCGCCTGCGGTTGAATGATCGACGCTTCCTCGCTTCGGCGGAGAATCGGGATTATGAACCGCTTCTAATATGTATTGTCTAAACTCATTCGTGTATTTTCCCAAATCGTGAAGCATGCCCGCTAATCCGGCGATATGTTTGACACCGATTTTTTCTCCGAACAATTCCGCTAACTCTTTGACCCCTAGTAGATGCTCCTTCACGGTTTGTTGTTGATGGTCAATTTCACGGATGTGAGCAATATAAGTCATTTCTGCCCCCCTCACCCATAATCAGTTCAAAATACCTATTTGATCTTGCTTATTAGTAATTCGACAGAATTCTTCAATCCCCTTCCAAATTACCCATAATTTTCGACAATTCGTCACCTTATGCTTGCAAAACAAAAAAACACCCTCGGTTCTTTGAGAGTGTTAGTTTGTTCGATTAGCGCTCCGGGTTCCGCGTGTGACTATAGGAATCCAGCATCCGCGAAGGATTCGACAAGCGGGAACGCATAGCGTTCCTACCTTTGATATTTCAATCCACGCATCCACGAAGGATGCGACGTTTCGGATCTGTTGTTCCTGTCGACATCTTCAAGATTTCAATCCACGCATCCACGTAGGATGCGACGTAAACGTCCCGCCTGCAGCGGACAGATCCCCGCATTTCAATCCACGCATCCACGTAGGATGCGACACACAATCTAAAATTTGGGCTGATGAACCTGAGCAATTTCAATCCACGCATCCACGTAGGATGCGACGGCAGGCCGGCTCATTCAAGTTCAAAACCTTCCGCAATTTCAATCCACGCATCCACGTAGGATGCGACTATTTGGCCGAGGCGTTGCGTCAAGCTTGGGCTATTTCAATCCACGCATCCACGTAGGATGCGACACTCCTGGTAAGACAATGACATCCTGCTGCGGATCATTTCAATCCACGCATCCACGTAGGATGCGACCGCCGCCGCGTCTTGTCATAATGCCATCTACCAAAAATTTCAATCCACGCATCCACGTAGGATGCGACTTAGCTCCATTTATTATCTTCTCCTTTATTTACAGGATTTCAATCCACGCATCCACGTAGGATGCGACCGCGTAAAACCAGACTTTACTTACGCTCCGAGATGATTTCAATCCACGCATCCACGTAGGATGCGACACCAAGCCGACCAAGTCCAATGGCATGCGTACTCATTTCAATCCACGCATCCACGTAGGATGCGACTAAAAAGAGAAATGTTGCTATGCGTAGTTCCTTCATTTCAATCCACGCATCCACGTAGGATGCGACGGTTTCCGGGACGCGCTGGGCAAGTACTTTATATTTTTATTTCAATCCACGCATCCACGTAGGATGCGACGATGTTTCAAATGATTGGATACGTTTCCTTCTATCCATTTCAATCCACGCATCCACGTAGGATGCGACCGAAAACGTTGATTGTGCCTGTATCGTTACAAACATTTCAATCCACGCATCCACGTAGGATGCGACTACAGCCGGGGGATAATTTACTCAAGGTATCCCGAAATTTCAATCCACGCATCCACGTAGGATGCGACTGATGCGGATGATAGTGATTGGAATGATCTTGTAATTTCAATCCACGCATCCACGTAGGATGCGACATGATTAGCTGTCTCGCTGTGGTATTGTGCAAGATTTCAATCCACGCATCCACGTAGGATGCGACACAGGCAGCACGGACATGATGGGCAATAAAGTGTTCATTTCAATCCACGCATCCACGTAGGATGCGACTGCAACTAATAATATAAAATATACATAATGGAGATTTCAATCCACGCATCCACGTAGGATGCGACGTTCCTAACTCGATGTGCTGCTGGATGTTCTCGACATTTCAATCCACGCATCCACGTAGGATGCGACCAGAAGCAATGTTTGGGCACGCTTCAAAGATTCGCATTTCAATCCACGCATCCACGTAGGATGCGACGTCGTCGAGTTAGCCCGGCGGAACTGGTCGGATGAATTTCAATCCACGCATCCACGTAGGATGCGACTCCGATTCATGAGCATGCGTTCTTTGGGTTTAACGTATTTCAATCCACGCATCCACGTAGGATGCGACTCCGATTCATGAGCATGCGTTCTTTGGGTTTAACGTATTTCAATCCACGCATCCACGTAGGATGCGACCTTTCGGACGCTCCTCGGATGATTTCAATGGTAATTTCAATCCACGCATCCACGTAGGATGCGACCGACCCCGACATCGTAGCAGGATTACTGGACAAAACATTTCAATCCACGCATCCACGTAGGATGCGACGCTTTTTCTCTTCCAGCAAAGCGCCATATGATTATTTCAATCCACGCATCCACGTAGGATGCGACCAAGTACCACTCCTTTTGGATACTGCCTATATACCTATTTCAATCCACGCATCCACGTAGGATGCGACGGATGAAGTCACAACCATCGAAAACTCTGTACTCCGGATTTCAATCCACGCATCCACGTAGGATGCGACTGAAACTGCCTCCGAGGAGATGATGTGCGATGAAATTTCAATCCACGCATCCACGTAGGATGCGACGTTCTTTTTGGCGTTCTGCTTCCTCTTTCCATGCTTATTTCAATCCACGCATCCACGTAGGATGCGACTCCGATTTTTCATCAAAATGACTTAAAAAATCGCTATTTATTATCAAATATACACTCAAACCCAGAAAATCGCTACTTATCGCAATGTATTTTTTGGATTATAAACTAATAAAAGTTAAAATCCTGGTGCGAATGTCCCTGCAAATTCATGTTCGCTTCACATTCGCACTTTCCTGACAATCGTCCGGCCGCCGATCCCGTAATCGGCGGAAGAATGTTCTTACCCAGTACTCTTTTCCCTCTCAACTTTATACCCGATCTGCTCCAATTTCCCTTTCCAATTCCCAATATAGAAGCAGCAGAATCCGATCACCGCGCCTACCGTATTAAAAAACAGATCATCTACGGTAGCCGAGCGTGTCGTTGTAAACAGGACTTGGGTCAATTCGATCGTCGCGGAGAACCCCAAGCCCAGCAAGGCGGTTATATAGATTTTTCTGGCAAATGGATACAGCATCGGCATAAACAAACCGAATGGGACCGTCATTACGATGTTCGCAAGCGAATAGTACCATTGCTGTTTTATGCCCGAGATCCCTCCAAGCTCTGAAAAATAATGAAGTCAATCGAGACCTGTCTGGGATACAATCCGGGAATCGGAATAACAAAATGAAACGGCTTGAGGGTAAAGTAAGAAACACCCAGCAAATATAGAAAAAATATAAACAATATCCATTCGCGATATCGTGTAACGGGCCGTTTCCTGCGAGCTTTCCATCGGAACAGGAACCATGCCGCAATCGCGGCGCATGCCAGAAGTATAAAGTTTAGTTTAAACACCATGAAAAAGTTCCTCTTCCTTCTCGATTGTTGCTATCCAAAAAATCTACTCAATATCCTATTCATGGCCGGGAAGCTACTTCTTCAATATACCCAAATATTCTATCCAAGGTCCGACATCCGCCTTGTATCGCTTGGCCATGACTCGTACGATTTGGGCGATATGCGTCAGATCGTGAGCAACCCATGTGGAAAGCAATTCTCTTACCTTCACTACACCAAACGCAGGGTGCGAGCCCGTTAACTCCAGATGCGACTCAGGGTCGACAAGCTCCTTCAGTTTCGCTATATTCTGCGCTCGAATCGTCTTAAATTCAAGCAAACTTTGTGCCGTCGATCTGTCGGAGCTTTCTTGCAAGTGAGCGTAACGATCGAATGGAGGAAACGGTTGATCTTCGCCCACCTTCAGAATCCATTCCAGCCGGGGGATCCAATTGTTTTTTTCTCCCTCAATAAGATGCTCGATCACTTCCGTAACATTCCAGGTTCCTTCGCCTTCATTACATTGAAGCCACCCATCGGACAACCCGGTTAGAAAATACTCCAAAGTTTGCGGCGTGCGTTCCAGAACCTCAATCGCTTCATTCATATGAAAATTCATATATAACTGCTCCTTTCTGCGAGCCCCCCGCTATGTAACTGCAATGATCCATTTACAAAACCAAATTCGGACGAATTTCACCTGAGCAACTGCAAATATCCATTAATTTCCTCCCATATGGACGTAAAATCAGAAAAACGAGCCCGATTAGCTGGATATTTGCAGCTACTGCCTGCCAAAAACCGTTTTTGCACCAAAATAAGTGGATTTTCGCAGTTGCTAGATCCTGCCATCAAACACTTTCATTTCGGCCTTTGACCGTTAGCGATGCTTCGTGGAGGATATGGGATCCCCCTATCCGGTCTAAAAAAGAGCCTTGCGGCTCTACGGCTCTCCGCAAGCCATTCTCGCGAATGGGTCAACATAACCGCAAAGGCAGAGAACCCAATCCCCGGAACAAAATGTTCGGGCGCCAATTCGGCTTGTCGTCTGCGAGACGCATTTGCGGGAACCGTTCCAACAGCACGGTCAAGGCGATTTCGCCTTCCAGCCGTGCGAGCGGCGCGCCAAGACAGAAATGAGGGCCGGAAGCGAATGCCAAGTGGCGGTTCGGCGAGCGCCCGATATCGAACCGGTTCGGCCGTTCGAACTGGGCCGGGTCGCGGTTGGCCGCTCCGAGCATCACCGTGACGGACTGCCCCTGGCGGATGATCCGGCCGCCGATTTCGTAATCGACGGATGCTAGCCGCGATGTCATCTGCACCGGGCTTTCGAACCGGAGCACTTCTTCGATGGCGGAAGCGGCCAACTCCGGCTGTGCGAGCAGCCGGGCGTATTGCTCCGGATGGCGCTGCAGCGTTAGAACGCCGTTGCCGATCAGATTGACGGTCGTTTCATGACCCGCTACGAGCAGCAGCACGCACGTCGCGATCAGTTCCTGCTCGGTTAGCTTATCCCCTTGCTCATGAGCGGCGAGCAGTTCGCTAATCATGTCTTCGCGCGGAGCAGACTTGCGCTCGGCAACCAATTGGCGGAAGTATCCGGCAATCTCTTCGGCGACTCTTCCGGCTTGTTGCGCAAATTCGAGCGGCTGGTCGCTGCCTTCAAGCACTCTGCCGATCATAGACGACCAATCCTTGAACCGATCGCGGTCTTCCTGCGGCACCCCGAGCAGTTCCGCAATAACGATGACCGGCAACGGATAAGCGAACGACCCGATCAAATCGGGCTGCTGTTGTTCGGCCATCCCGTCGGCAAGATGTTCCGCGATGGCGCGGATTTTCGGCTTGAGCCGTTCTGTCGTGCGCGGCGTAAAGGCATGGCTTACCAGGCCTCTCAGTCTCGTATGAGCCGGCGCGTCGCGAAACAGCATCCAATTGCCGAGCAATTCGTTGACCGGCCTCCATTCGGCCGGCGGCGGAGGCGCTTGCTGCTGCTGATGCTGCGGAAGAGCGTTCCGATATTCGCGCACGAACAACGGATCCTTCATGATCCGGTTGACGTCTTCATACCGGGAGGCTACCCAGTAGCCGTTCTCCTCTATGTAATAAAGCGGTTCATGCTCGAGCAAATAAGCATAAAACGGATACGGATCATTGTGCAACCGATCGGAATAGGTCCGGAACCATGCTGCAATATCAGGCTTTGGGGAGGCCGGAGGCTGTTGGTACAACGCTATCACACACCTTCCATAAACTAATATAAACGGATCGCAATCTTAGTTGATACCCTGATTATACCTTACGGCAAGCCCCCGCCATCAAGGGATAAAATCCTGATATCCCATTGGTCGATGTTCTTTTAATCAAAGAGACATCTGCGAAAGATGCGGCGGACCGCTCTTTATGATAAGCTTAGGTTAAACTGCTATCGGCGGAGATCAAATTCAGGAGGTATGATTGCGTTGAACGTTTTCGAACATGAAAAGTAACTTGGCCATTGGATCCGAGGTCCTCCCTGGGAAACAGCGTGGTTTGTTTTTAATAATGACTATACTGTTTTAGGAGGATACGCGATGTTATACGATCAAACGTTTTTGGATGCTATTAGAGATGCGAATCAATCTTTTACCGGTTGGGATTTTTCACTCATTACGGACACCGGGCGGATGCAGTATCAACTGCTGCCCTGGTCTTATGGGAGCATAGTCATCCCCTTTGTCCAACGCGCCGACTCCATGCTCGATATGGGTACGGGCGGGGGAGAATTTCTGTCGGGTTTACAACCGTTTCTTCCCGCATCCGTTCATGCAACCGAGGGATACAAGCCGAATGTGCCCGTCGCCGCGGAAAGGCTTGGACCTTTGGGCGTCAACGTCGTGTATGTAGAAGATGAGGACAATCTTCCTTTTGGCGATGCGTCTTTCGATCTCATCATCAATCGGCACGAGTCTTATTCGCCCCGGGAACTGAGAAGGATCATTTCCGATCAAGGTATCTTTATTACCCAACAAAGCGGCGGCACGGACGCCTGGCAAATGAACGAAAAATTCGGGGTTCCTTTAAATGAAGAGTTCGCCCATTGGAATTTGAAAGTAGCGGCGGATGAGCTCAAGGAACATGGTTTCAACGTGACGGAGCGCAAAGAGGAGCTTGCTGTACAACGTTTTTACGATATTGGCGCGTTGGTTTATTATTTACATGCCATCCCTTGGCAGGTGCCGGAATTCGATCCGGAACGTTATCTGGATTCCTTGTATGAAATCTACGGTATCATTCAAACGATAGGCTATTTCGAAGTCACTCAGCATCGTTTCCTGATTCAAGCGGAAGCGTACTAATGAAGAGAGGTGGAGTAGTCCCGAATGGGAGACTCCACCTTCTCATTTCCTATGCATTGCGACCCAGCCTGGGTAATCATGAATCGCCAAGCCGGCATAGCTTGAATACCGAGCAAGCTTCCGGTGAGCCGTTTGCAGTTCTTTTTCCATCGCCTCCACGCTCATGGAATAGAACGACGCCCGATCGCTCTCGGAATTTTGCGCGGTTTCCACCGCAACGATCACTTGCTTACGCAGCGTAGACGCTTCTCTCATGATTGCATCGGCATTCTCGACGATCCCGTCCTTCCCTAACGCTACATTGCGATAATCCATAATGACAAGGCGATCGAACTTTTCCAACAACCATGCGCTGAAGCTGTAATCGGTCTCGGGGATCTTAACGGTATGCAGCCAAAAAGGAACGTCGAACGTAACGGTCAAGCCGCTTCCTTTCGTTTCCTGCTCGATCCATCTTGCATTGTCCATCCACTGTTCCAGCAGCGCGTTCCGATCCGTCTTCCATTCCGGCAACAGATAAGGTTCAATATCAAAATGCAGCCCCTCAAATCGCTCATTCGCTGCAACGGACGCGTTGTATTTTCCGACCCATCCGATCAATTTCCGCATTTGTTCCCGCTTCGAACGATAAGCCCAATCGGGGCGGCCCGCCAGCGCTTCGACCTGGATTTGTCTCTCTTGTGCCCGTCGAATAAATTCAGCGTACGTCTTGGAAGCCATGTCGGTATCGATCTGAAGGTATAGATTCGTCACGCCGTTATCGGCCGCAAAACGCAATACGTTGTCCGGCTCCGTCTCGATCAAGCTGCTGTTCCAGATCCACGTTCCTTTCGCTTTCGCAGTAACGACAGAGACCAGATTGCGATCCGGATTCCAATCGACCTCAGCATGGAACACTTCGCTAATAAAGCGAAGCGGTACCATCGTGCGGTTATTTCTGATTTCGGCCGGCACATCGAACGGTACTTTCTTTCCATTCACTAGCGCATAATTTTGGCCGATCGTCAGCATAATACTGTCTTTTTTATACGAAAAAACGACTTGTTGCAACGCCTTATTCCATTTCATGGTCGCGCCAAGTTTATCCGATATGAATTTTACCGGTACCATCGTACGGCCCGATGTCCTATCGATATACGGCGGTTCGTCCGGGAAAGAGACAAGCTGTCCGTCCACGGTAACTTGAACTTGGGAAGCGTAGGCAGCGGGGATCAAAATAATGAAACTTAATAGGATAGCGACAAAGTATAGCGGCCATTTGTTCATCTCGTATGTATTTCCTTTTATAATGTAGTATGTTATGTAAAAGCGAGGCCCCTCCCCCATCCGCATGATCGCGGCAAGCCGTGAGGCTGTCGTGTCATGGCAGAAGACGAGCCATTCGCCGATAAAAAGCTCTACGAATTTGCAGTTTCTCTCCAGCGTTCGTAGTCATGGATGGAAAATCCGCCATATCCGGAATATCTCCTCAGGAAATTATGGCTTAACCGCATTTGCCAATTCAAACTGGATGTCCCTTCTTTAAAAAAAGTCGTATGCTCCCCTTCATTCGTCGGGGCCGTCTCCAGACCGATAATAACAGGCTTCCCGATGCGGGTTCCTTCTTGGACCATCGGCAGCGCGGTAGCAATAATCCCGTTCGACCCGACGGCGAAATTCCGGTAATTCATCAGCACGATGCTGTCGAAACGCTCGATCATCCAAGCGCCTAAGTTCGTATCGCTGTTGGGTGCGGAAATTTTATGAATCCAGAACGGAAGATCGGCCGATATTCGCAAGGACGTATTCCGCTTCGCTTCTTGAACCAGATACTCCATATTGTCCGTCCATTGGCGGACGACATGCTCCTGATCCTTCTTCCAATCTTCCAGCAAATACGGTTCAATATCGACGTGAATTCCGTCGAATGCGGCCTGTTCTCCAGCCGAACGCTGATAATCTTCAATCCAACCTACGAAGGATTGAATATCTTGTTGATAACCGGACAAGCCCCAGCGCGGATCTCCTCCAAGCGCCTCCACTTCCATTCCTTGCCGATGCGCTTCTTCAATAAACTCTCGATAAGGCTCGAGGTCGGTCGATTTTCGGTTGACTTGCAAATAGATGACGGTCACGCCTTGCTCTTGCGCAAAGCCGAGCATCTCATTTCTATCGTTCGACGCCGTCGGCACGCTCCATACCCAGGTCGCTTTGACAGGCGGATCTTCGAAACCCCATTTCAGAATAAGAACAGTCGCGATCAAAACGCAGGAAAGCATAACGATGATGATGATTCTAAGACGTGTCACAATTCCTCCTTATGATACGTTGGTGTCGGTTCTTATGTCTGTTTGTCGTTTCGGTATATTCTATAATAACGAACCGTTGAATTCAAGGACGCGCCGTTCTGCCGGGAAGGGGGGCTTGCTCTTGGACAAAAACAAATACGCCCGTGCGCCCATGGAATGGCGCGTTGCTTCGGGCATATTGGGAAACGTCTATTGATGCAAACAACAGGGGTGTGTGTATAAAATTGGAAAGCAATGAAAGGTCTCTATTTAACGAGCAGCATCCAACGCTCGCCTAACTTTTCTTGCGAAGACAAGCGGTCTGTCCACTGCTTCAATATTGATATAAATTAAGCGCGGCCGATCGAATAGCCATTCGTTACGGACGGAAGTCACTTTTATTCCTTCGTTACGAATGGCCCTGATGAATTTATTGACTTCCTTCTCCAAGAATGCCGCTCTGCCTAAACAAAGCGCTCTGCCGGTTTTTTCATTCAACGATTCGAACGAAAAAGAAGAGGTTACTCTAAATCTTTTCCCCAAAATTGTTGCTCTTATCTGCTTTCGGTTTATTGTCGCAACGCATTTTCCGCCGGCAAAGCCGGGCTGCCCCCCGATAATCCTAGCGAACTGCTCACACAGCGAACCGTTATTGGGCATGCCTCTTTTCCTCCCCTGTTTTTTGTTTATGGTATGTGCACAGATACAGGGGGGAAACGGATTAATGCCTAAGAAAGGCAATCTGAGTTGCCTATACGATCAAGTGGTTCGTATTCTCATTGTCTCCCCGGCTTCGCCCATAGAAGATGAACCGACTTCAACAGGTGGCTCTCCGCACGGGTAATCAACATGCCGGATTGGCGGACCAAATCGGGCATATTCCTCGTATGGTGGCACCCGATGGCTCGAAACAACAACGGGTCGAGCATTCTCTGAACAGTGGCAACGACTGCATTCGAGCTGATCCCATGTTCCAGCAACAGAATAATCCCTTCCGGCTTGCACCAACGTCGAAGCTTATTCAGGACACGCAGCGGATTCCCATAACTGCAGAAGGATAATGTGAGACAATCGTATCGAAGGAATGGTCCGGGAATTCCAGTTCTTCGATGTCTGTCAATATAAAGTCCGCATCAAGCCGACACCTGACCGCAGCTTCCCGCGCTTTCTTGAGCATCTCGCGGCTAAAATCGGTCGCAGTCACCTTCACTCCCGGTGGATAATACGGGAAGTTCGCTCCCGCCCCCACGGCGAGTTCAAGCACCTCACCGTTTGCATGGCTAAGAAGGTTCCGGCGCCATCTCCGCAGTGTCTGGCCTTCCTTCCTGCTGCTGTATTGAGCGGCTTGCCTATCGAACAATCGAATTTGCTTTGTCTTATCCATCTCATTCCCCAAATGAAACATGATTACATCTCCTTGTATCGGATTTCGTGGAAATCAACAATCAACTTTCGAATACTGGTAGATTACACCATAGAAGCACCGAAATGACCGGGCTTGAGACCAGAGAAAAAGCTGGACCAAAGTCCTGCTATTTGCAAAGCGCCCGAAATGATTCGTTGACGCACAAGTGAATAGTGTATATATTATATATATACGGTAGTTACACTATTGGCGGCTGCGAGGTGAACCATGAACATTATCATATCCAACGCATCGAGCGATCCGATTTACATACAGATTATGAACCAGATTAGACAGAGCATCTTGAGCGGCGAGTTGCGTGCAGGCGACAGCCTCCCCTCCATTAGGCAGTTGGCCAAGGATTTGCAAGTGAGCGTCATTACAACCAAGCGCGCTTACGAAGAGTTGGAGAAAGAGAAGCTAATCGACTCTGTCGTAGGCAAGGGTTGTTTCGTATCAGGAGCGAATAAAGAGTTCATACGGGAGCAGCGCATGAAACGACTCGAAGAGAAGATGATAGAAATCATTCGAGAGATCAAGGAATTACATATGAGCCGACAAGATTTAATCGACCATCTGACTTTATTGTACGAGGAGGAAGAGATGCCATGAATGCTATAGAATTACGTAATCTAACGAAAACATACCCTCAATTTACTGTCGATCATGTCTCTTTGGATGTGAAACAAGGCTACATTACCGGACTTATTGGCCCGAATGGCGTTGGCAAAAGCACCTTGATCAAGATGATGCTCGGCATCATTCGTCCTGACTCCGGGAGCGTGAAAATACTAGGCTCCGATATGCCTAGAGAAGAAGTTGACGCGAAGCAGCGCATCGGCATTGTGTCGGATGACTGCTTCTATTATGAGCATCTTACGATTCGCGACTCGAAGAAGATGATCGCGCCTTTCTACAAGAAGTGGAACGAAAAGAAGTTTAACAGCTATCTTGAACAATTTGAATTGTCCCCCAACAAGAAGATTCAAGAGTTATCCAAGGGGATGAAAGTCAAGTTTTCCCTTGCCGTTGCCTTATCGCATGAGGCTGAGCTCTTAATCATGGATGAGCCTACCTCCGGACTTGATCCTGTTTTTCGAAGGGAAATGCTTGATCTGCTTGCGGATATGATGCAGGACGAGAGCAACTCGATTATTTTCTCGACCCATATCACAACGGACTTGGATCGCATTGCTGACTATATCGCTTTCATTAATCGCGGAAAACTCGTATTCAATGAAACAAAAGATGAAGTGCTCGAGCGATACGCAATCGTAAAAGGCGACGCACAACTGCTCGATTCCGATACTCGAAGCAAATTTGTCGGGATTCGCGAAACGTCTGTTGGTTTTGAGGGCTTGGTCGATCATAGGCAGGAGGCCGAACGGTTGTTTGGAAATTATGTTGTGTTTGACAAACCGTCCTTAGAAGACATCATGTATTTCACTGCCAAGGGAGGACGCATTCATGCTTAATTTACTGCGCAAAGACTTCATCGCCTTAAAAAGCTCACTATGGATGGTTATCCTGTATCTGGCTGTATTCAGCGCCTTTTTTATACCAAAAAATTCATCATTGTCGATTTACCTTGTGGGGATCTATACGGCATTTGGCTTACTTAATCTGGGTGTCACGATCGATATCAAAAACAATAACCATCATTTTCTGGTCACGCTGCCTATTAAGCGCAAACATATTGTTCAAGCCAAATACATAGCTGCCATCATCTATACCCTTTTTAGCGTCCTTGCTTCTTACGGGATTCACTGGCTTGTTAAACAAGCAATCTTAGAGCTTCATATGCCGGACTATTCGGTCTTGGACATTCTGGTTCCGGCAGGCATAGTGCTTCTTCTCGCTTCCATCTATTTGCCGCTTTTTTATGCATTTAGCAAAAAAGGAAACTCTGTTATCTTGGCCGTATTCCTTATCATCATGATTGTTCTGGCGCAGCCGATAGGCATGCTTATGAATATGGTGAATGAGAGCGGCTTTAGCAGTCGCCAAGCGTTATTGCTTATCCTGACCGGTATCATATTGTTATTCGTTGCTTCCTACTACCTCACTTTAAAGCTGTTTACTAAAAAAGACTTGTAAGAGGCCGCGCAATTGTATCGCCAAGTGATAACTGTTTAAGACCGAAGGGACCGCCTTCCCAAGAAGGCGGTTCATTGAACTGATCGCAATCCATTCGTTCAACAGTAAAGTTCAAACATTTTTCTTTTCAAGTATCATGTGATCTTCAAACTGTTCTTGTAACTGTTCAAGCGTCTGAACGAGCGGTTCAATACCAAAATCATTGTATATTTCCGCTTCGCTCCGGTAAGCAATCTTTTGTAATAACAGGATTTCTCCAGCGTCGGATATGGAGGCTCTTTCAATTTTCATAGTCATCTCAACTCATCCTTTCTCGGCTCATCTGTACTCTTCTTAGCACATCTAATCTGAATTTATCATACAACATTTTGCGTTCTATTGCCCGTTTGATTAATATGAAAAAGCCCCCGATCATCGGGAGGCTTATCAAATTCGTATGAGCAATCGTTGGCTTGAGGAACTTGCTTGACATCATCATATTTCGCATCCAGCCCCGATGTCGGTTCATCCATGATCAGCAAATCGAGTTCATGCGCTTATTTATTACCGAGTTGTTCCGCCAAACCGATTAGAATCCCTTCTTTTCCACGAATGTAGCAGAGCCGATACGAGTCCTCGTACTGAACCACTTCGCCAACGAGTTGAGCGCCATGCTTAATGAGTCTGGATACCATTTCGTCGATATCTTCAACGGTGAACATGACGCGTAGATAACCGAGGGCATTTACAGGAGCAGTTCGGTGATCTGATATAGTGGGTGGGGTGAGAAATCGCGAAAGTTCAAGCCGGCTGTGGCCATCTGGGGTAACCATCATAGCAATCTCTACACACTGCGAACCCAGCCCGGTTACGCGACCGGCCCATTCACCTTCGACAGTAGCTCGCCCTTCGAGCTTCAAGCCAATCTCCTCGAAGAAAGAGATGGCGTCATCAAGGGATTCTACAACGATGCCAACATTGTCCATTCTTAGTAATTTGTTTTTTTCCATATTTTTCATCCCCTTATGTGTACAAATTTATTACCTGATCATCTTCATATTTATTCTATCAAAAATCGCCAATTCCTTCCAAACAATTCGCATGTGTCTTCTTCGTATTGCATGCAAATTGCGGTTTTCCTGCCGGTGTGATGCTGCCGTGCGTAACACCTGGGATGTCCTAACTCCTGAATCTAACCGTACATTTTCTAAATTTTTCTGTTATAAATTTTAACTGTAATTGGAGCGATAATCAAAACAAGCAGTATGCCGATAAAGATGGTCATTGATGCACTTGAAGTGAACTGTCCATGGTTTGCTAAATCTTTAAAAGCAGTGACCAAATAAGTAACAGGATTATATTCGGCTACTCTTTGTAAAAAAATTGGCAAAGTGTTCGTAGGCACGAAGGCATTGGATAAAAACGACATCATCATCGTGACCATTGTCGAAACACTGGAGATCGTTGCTGAGGATTTGGATACCAAACCAATTAATGCAAACACCCAACTGATTGCGCATGCTCCAAAAATGGCCAGAAGTGAAGCGACGATTAGCCAACCCATCCCGGCTTCCGGACGCCACCCAAGAATGAAGCCCGTACCAATGGAGAATAATGCTGCCATAATATATCGCAAAATATCCGATACCACTAAACCGGCTAGTGGAGCAATCCGTACAATGGGCAGTGATTTAAACCGATCAAAAACGCCCGTATCCAAATCTTCTCGTAATTGTGTACCTGTTGCCGATGACGACATGACCAGGGTTTGAATGAGAATTCCCGGCACGATGATTGGCAAATATTCTTGTACGCCGCCAGCAATTGCGCCTCCGAACAAATAAGAAAAGACAATCATGAAAAAAATGGGGATCACCGTTACATCAATCAATTTATCGGGATTATGTTTGATTTTCAGGATATTTCTTTTGGCCATGACTAAAATGTCAACCAAGGTACTCTTTACGTTGTTTTGTTTGCTTACCACGGATTCCATGTTCATTTCCCCTTTATGATTTCGTTAATTCCAGAAACACTTCATCAAGCGTTGGTTTTCTAACCGAAAATTCTTTGATCTCTATATTTTGCTGAGTAAAACATAAAAGTAATTTCGTCATGACTTTTGTGTCAGCCAGCTTAACGGTTAATTTGGTTCCTTCGGGTGAAATCATGGCTTCTTGCGCGATTTCTGTCTTGATAAGTTGCTTGGTTCTTTCGGTATCCTTCATATGCTCCAGAGTAATTTCAAATTGAGTCTCACTTAAAAGAGACTTCAATTCATTTGGCGTTCCCAGTGAAATGATTTTTCCATGATTGATAATGGCTAGCCGGTCAGCCAGTTGATCCGCTTCCTCCAAATATTGCGTTGTCAGTAAGATCGTTGCCCCGTCGCTTGCTAGGTTGCGAATAGCTTCCCACATTTCTCCTCTTGTGCGCGGATCTAAGCCGGTTGTTGGTTCATCGAGAAAAATTAAGGGCGGCTTCACAATTAAACTCACTGATAAATCCAATCGTCTACGCATCCCGCCCGAAAATTCACGAATGGGCCGATCCTTTGCCTCCGTTAGTGAAAACTGATTGAGAAGTTCAAGCGCCCTCGCTTTGGATTGCCTCGCCGATAAACCATTCAATTGTCCAAAAAGCTTCAAGTTTTCCATCGCGGTCAATTCCTCATCAACGGTTGCATATTGCCCCGTTAAGCCAATTAAGCCCCGAACTTTTCGAGCGTCTTTTGTGACGTCTTTGCCAAAAATCTTTGCACTGCCTTCCGAAACTTTAGTAATCGTTGCAAGCATTCGTAAGAAAGTTGTCTTTCCTGCACCATTCGGACCTAGAATGCCGAAGATCTCTCCCTTTTTTATATCCAAAGAAATTCCATCAACGGCCCGTTTGTTAGGAAACTCTTTCACGAGCCCTTTCGTTGAAACGGCTAGCTCTGTCATCTCTTTTCCCCTCCACTCATTTTATCAGGTACCCTTACAAATAATATAAGGTACCCTTACTAATATGTCAACAACATAATTTGAGTTATTTCGGTGACCTGATAAAATAGAGGTGTACTGAGAAAAGATAAGGGGAAATTGTCATGGATGAAAAACAATTGAATATCGATATAACTACGAATTTTATGAAATATAATGATTTACTTACCGTGTTCTTAAAAGAAAGCATGCTTAAAGGCAGCGTGTTTACCGTTCAAAATCGAGGGCAAGGAAAAATATTGAATATCCTTCGCCAAACACCACATATTTCTCAAAAAGAATTAGTCCGTCAATTAGATATGCGCCCGCAATCGGCTTCTGAAATGATTAAAAAGCTGGAAAAAAAGGGATTTATCGAACGGTATAAATCTGAAGAAGATCAACGCGTGATGATGATTACGCTAACTAAAGCCGGCAAAGTGGTATTAAATCAAAACGGAGATTTTCAGCCTGTATTTTTAAATGTTTTAACGATCGAGGAAAAACAACAATTCAATCGAATCCTTGAAAAACTTGTATCAGAAATTGAACCCGAAGTCGCTAAATTGCGAAACAAGCATTAAGGCAGGTAAATCCATGGAATCGAAATCAAACGACCCTTGATTCGAACCTCCGGACATATTCATCATTCGTTTATTCAAAAAAAACGAAGGGGCTGTCCAGAAAGCCAGTGAAAACTGACTGCTGACGCCCCGTTTTTGTTTGACACTTACAATTTTTAATTTTACATCTATATAGAATGAATGTTTTTACTTTTCATTCCTTGATCCACGGGGAATCTCCGTGTCCAAGGTGTAACTTTCTTTCATTCATTCCATTTCTTACCGCCATAACCCTTATATGTTGCATAAACTTCATCTGCATATAGATTTGCCAGAATAGGACGGCCATAAGAATCTGTAGCTCCCGGATACCAGTAATCTCCTCCGTTATAGTGTAATAAGCCGTTATATATGTTGCCGAATTTAACAATCTTTTCATCTAAAATCATTGCGCCCATGCTTACCTGATCTTGTTCACTGCTGTGATTATAAGTACGGCCAAATTTTGAGCTGAATTGAGATAAATAAGCATTACGTGTGTTTGGTTCTACCTGCATCAATCCGTCGCCAGCTGATGGACTGCCTGGCAAGCCTGCTCCAAAGCTGCTTTCCTTTTTGATCACAGCACTCAGCAATAAAGCAAAATCCCCGCCTTTGCCAAATCTATTGTCCACATTCATTACATATGTCCATATGTGGCTTGGAACTTCGGAAGGCTTTGTTACGGAAGGAGACGGTGATCCCGTATAAATCTTTACCGATGACATTTTGTCATTGACAGTGTTGCCGACCCAGGAAGAATTTGAAGTATAGGTCCATTTTGTTCCTCCAAAATGATCATGCTCATATACTTCAACGGTCCAGCCGCTAGGAACCTTGAGAGAGGACATCCAGTCATTCGGAATTCCGTTTGCGTTCAACTGAGACAGTGTATAATTGCCTATTCCGAGCGTTACTGCTTTCCCACCATAGTTTATATCTGCATAGAATGTTACTCCGTTTGTTGTCGGTGGTGTGGTTCCGCCGCTACCGCCTTTCTGCCATAAAGCAGGAACATTGGATGGTTCCCAACCTACGAGAGAAGTATGTGCCTGAAGACAGGTATACGTACTTCCACTATATGTTACTGTATCATTTACTGCATATGCAGTATTTGGAGCCCATGCTCCTCTAGCGGCTGCGCCTACCGGTAAGACTGCGCAAAATGTGGATATAAATACTGCTAAAACTACCATAAGCGAGAGGGCTTTAAAAGAAAACTTTTTATTAGTCATTTTCAGACCTCCTTGTATTGATCTGTGGCTCACCCATGAGACGAGCCGCAGGTTTTAACGGTTATTTCAATGTATGAAGGCAAGCACTATTTGGGAACGCGTAATTATCGCTTAATGCAGAGGGTTAAGCCTCCAGTTGTAAAGGACAGACAAGACAAATCATCTGAGGAATTATCACAAATTCGAACCCGCATCGAAAAAATTGAAAAGATGCTTAGTGAGGTAAAGTAAACGGCGGTAAACAAAGATCTATATTCCACAATGGTTAAAAAAAAAATTACCTTCGGACAATCTCTCGGAAAATGAAATAATCCTAAATTTCGAAAGTACCGTTCATTGAAAACATAAAAAAGTGCCCAAATCTTTGGTAGAATGGTGTTTGTCGAGAACACTACACCCAAAGAGAGGAGCACCTTTTAGGTGAAGTCTAC
>NZ_JAHLPR010000054.1 GCF_018918005.1 Paenibacillus sp. MSJ-34
CAAATGGGTTATGAAGTAGAGCTACGTGAGATAGTCCCAGCATAACTGTAACTTTATGGATATTAATGTTGCTTAGGAAACCTTTTCGGTCCAAGGGACTTTAGCGCTTTAATGTTAAATAGTTTATTTTCGTACAAAACATCTATGATTGCCCTGAAAAGACCGCCTTTTGTACGAAAAATCATACAAATCCGCAAAAAAACCAGTTACATCATCGGTGGCGAGTAATGAAATTGACTCCTTTTGTGCTCATTAGCGTGTTTCTGTTTCGTTACACGAGCAACAAGGTGATTTCCAGGCGATTAGCCTGCTTCCGTTTCGTTTAGCCGCTCAACGGATCGTCAGCCGCGCAGCGGTATTTTGAAATTTTGAAGTTAACAATTTTTGCAGGCATACGCTGCCTTTCGACCGATTCCGGTTAAAAAAACTGCATTTTCACAAGTTTCGGGGAGGAACTTGCCTTCACTGAACGAAGGGGATTTCGACGAACGGGAAACAAGAGGCCATACGTATAAAAACATCCCGCCCCACTCAAACGAGTGAAACGGGATGCTGCAGGCTGCGATCCGCCTTATTTGCTAATAAATTCTTGCACCCAGTCGCCTTGGTAGTATGCAACGCCGATCAGGGTGAAGTTCGGGCTCATAATGTTTTGACGATGACCCGGACTGTTCATCCAAGCGTTCATCACTTCTTGCGGCGTGCGCTGTCCTCTGGCGATGTTCTCGCCCGCGTACCGGTAATCGATACCGTATTGTGTCATCATATCGAACGGAGAACCGTAAGTCGGAGAGTTATGGTCGAAATAACCGTTCGTTCTCATATCGATCGCTTTATCCATCGCCATTTTGGCGAGTTGTTGGTCAACCGCAAGCGGCTTCAGGCCTTCTTTGGCGCGCTCTTGGTTTACCAAGTCAACGACTTGGGAAGCGAATGCGGCTGCATCCGCAGGCACATTTCCTTGATTATTTTGTTGCTTGCCTTGATTTTGATTTCCTTGATTTTGCTTGCCTTGATCTTTATTGCCTTGTTCTTGGTTGCCCTGCTTACCTTGCTCGTTGCCGAATCCAGGCCACGTAATTTTGCCGAAATCAGGTTTTTGAATAACCTTCGTGTCCCGAGGCAACTTATTAAGGATATCTTGCAAAAAGGAACTGCAATCGCCGGCCGGCGCCGCCGATGCCGCTGTAGGTATAATAAGTCCCAGAGCCAATGTAGCAGCAAATACAGTTTTCGTCAGATGTTTTTTCATGTTGATTCATCCTCCTTGGCATTATTGCGAAGCGAACTTCGCTGTCATGTCACTTTCGACATCAACTGATGACAAAATTGTAACATGTATCGCCGCAGGATTCATTTTAAAAATAATGGAAATTATTCTAATAACAAGGATTCTCTCAGCCGACGAACCTCTTCTTCCACATCACTTTGCGCATAGCCTAACTTGCCGTACAACGCTTTGGTGTAATGCTGCATTTTTTCGTTCGCGCTTGCTGCCATATTTTTGAATTCGATCAATTCCCGGATCATCCGGTCCCTTCCCGCTCTCGTAAAAGAATCGTTAATCCGGACTTTAAAGTAATCGTGCACGATATAGTTTCTTGTTCGCAATACTTCGAACAACTCTTGCAAATCGTTGTCTTTCAACCGGTAAGAATGCTTGAGTTCCAATATTAATTGGCCGAGCGTGTTGTTTCGCGTCCGCTCGAACAGCAATTCCAAATCGCGCTCTGTCGGTACCGTCCCTTGCGAATGCCGCAACAGGACGATCATATGGGAAAGCTGGTGCTCAAGCACTTGCGAATAATAGACCGCCAGCCCGAAATAAGCGTATACTTCCCGGCTATGTCTGCTCTCATCGTAACTTTCGCTGGACAACGCCATCATTCCTTTGCATCCATTAATCATCATCGTGCTAACTCGTACTTTTTCCATTCGCACTCCGTTCATTATGAAATAACGAAACGATTTCCCCGTTATCATAACATACTTTACGCTAAGGTTCTCATTCTCAGGGGAGAATTTCTCATTTTCCACGCCAGAACATAAGACTGAATCTTTTAAAGAGTTTCTCCGCTTTCTTCCACGCCAGGCGCAGGCCTTGATACGGTCACCCTTGCGTTCCCCAGCAAAAACACGAATACGGCTGCAAGCAAACCGATCGGAATCGCCCATTGAAACATTACTGCAATCGAATCGCCCAATACGCCGATCAACTTGCCCAGAAGGTCGGGAGGGATCATTTCACGGGCGTTATTCTGCAATAGTATCTGCGGATTGCCGAATTTCTCGGCCAGCGCCTGATCGGACAACAAAGTCTTATATTGTTGTTTTAAATGGTTAGCCTGTATGCCGCCAAGCAAGGCAATCCCGAGCGTATTGCCGACGGATTGGAAAAATCGGACAAGCGAGTTGACGGTGCCGCGTTGATCAATTTCCATATGATGTTGAGCCGCCATAGACGCGATCGGGTAAGAAGCGCCAATGCCGAGGCCCATAACGATCATGCTGCAAGTCAGCACCCAACGCTCTGTTTCGGCTGAAACCGTACTCAACAAAAAAATCGAAGCAAGCAGAAAAACGACGGAACAAATCATAATACTGCGGTATGACATTCGTTTCACAAGAACTCCGCCAAGCGTACTGCTGATCACTAAAGCGATCATCATCGGAGCGATCATCATGCCGGCGTTTGTAGCAGTCCCCCCGAAGACGCCCTGAATAAAGAGCGGAATATAGGAGGCCCCCGCCATCAAAATCATGCCGTAAAAAAAACCGATAGCAATGCTGGACGTAAATAAGCGGTTGCGAAACAACGGCAGCGGAACGAGCGGATCCCGAACTTTTCCCTCGATCCCAATAAAAAGCGCTAGCAGCACAGCCGCTGCCGCAAATAAACCGATAATTGCCGGCGAGTTCCAGCCATAATCCTTCCCCGCCATCTCCAACGCGAACATCGAGCATAGGATCGCTCCCACTAACGTCAGCGTACCCGCCCAATCGATTTGTTGCTTGCGCAATGACAGCGATTCATGATAACAAGAAACGATCAGGATAAAAGCAATCAGTCCGAAAGGCAAATTAATAAAGAAAATCCATCTCCAATCCACAACATCCGTAAAAAATGCGCCAACAAGCGGTCCTAACACGCTGGAAATACCGAAAACGGCTCCGAAGAGCCCTTGCATTTGCCCGCGTTTCTCCGGTGGAAACATGTCGTAAAGAATCGTGAAGATGACCGGCATCAACGCTCCGCCGCCGATTCCTTGCAGCGCGCGGTACAATATCAGTTGCGTCATCGTCTGGGAGCTTCCGCATAATGCCGATCCGATTAAAAAGAGAACCAATCCTGCAATAAAAAAAAGTTTGCGCCCGTACATATCGGATAATTTACCGAACACGGGCATCCCGGCCACGCCGGCAATGAGATAAGCGGAGAACACCCATGCCATCTGCTCCAACCCGCCCAATTTCGAGACGATGGTCGGCACGGCGGTAGCAAGCACCGTCGAATCCAACGAAACAAGCAATAATGCCAAAAGCAAACCGAGTACTGTCCAACGAGTGTTTGATTTTTTTGAGACAGACATATGATCACTCCAATTTTACAATTTTATATACAAGTTTGTATAGTAACACAGCGGGAGTATCCGTTTCTCCGCAAAGCCGTGAAACGGATACTATGGCAGCAAACCTTCGTTAATTTTCGCGATCATTCTTTCGATCCATTGCAGTTCGGCTTCCATACGAGAACGGATTAACGTTAAGTTCTCACGGACAAAACGCGGCGAACCAGGCGGAAAAAGATCGAACTTGATTGTGCTGTTAATGCTTTCGAGAGTGGCTTGAACCAAACCGATCCGATGTTTTAACGCTCCTAGCAATTGTTCCTGCGGAATGCGATTCATAAACATCAGAGCAATATGAAACGAATCGGATCCCGGCTTATAGTCCCATAAGGCAGTATGCAATAAGCGTTCGAATTCCAGGTTCCCCTTATCGGTCACGGAATACAGAATGCGCGACGGTCCCTTTTTACTCTCCAAATTGCCCGTGTGGCCATCCGGCTGCAGCAAGCCTTCGCCAGCCATTTTATTCAGGGCGAAATAAATGGACCCGTACGCGATATTCGCCCATTGATCGGCGCGCCACGCCTCTAATTCCTTACGAACGTCGTATCCGTGAATAGGTTGGTGCTTCAATAGAAGCCCAAGAATTAACAAACGGGTGGATGACATAAATTTTCGTTCCCTCACCAGTACCTGAATTTGTATACAAACTTGAATAGATTGACAATGATTTACTATGCTGCCGTCAATATAAAGAATTATACAATATTGTATAGAGAGAGACAAGGAGAAATTTTCTTAAATCGATCAACACCCTACCGTGCCTCCGGCCAAAATTGATATTCGGGCAAATTGACGCGTTCGTCCTCGTCCAGCCGAACTCCTTCCCCTTGCAGGAACAGCTTCTGCAACTGGTTCGATACTTCGTCTTTGATCGCAATCTCCCCTTTCGCATTGACGATGCGATGCCACGGCAATTGATGCTTCGCGCTCGAGGAATGCAATATTCTGACCACCTGTCTCGCCCCTCTGGGACTGCCGGCCAGCTTAGCAATTTGCCCGTACGTCATGACGCGGCCTTCCGGGATGCGTTGTATCATGTCAATGACTTTGGCGGTAAATGGTTTCACCCTGGTCTCCCCAATCCGTTGTTGAACCTTATACTGCCAGTATAGCATGTTTCCTTCCGCATTGCTTTTAGCCCCAAGTGCTGTAGCCGCTTGTCATTTCATCGCGCCCATGCCCTGTATCTCCACGTCAACCTTCACATTTACCTCCGCATCGGCGAATTCCTCTCCCCAATCGTCTTCGACTTTTTTCCATTGGGGATAGGCATACGCTCTCGCATACATGCCGAATCCGACGGGATCGATTTTCGCGGCCTGTATTTTACGAATAAAATCGGCAAACTGGCGTTCCAGCTCCGATTCGATGCAACGCTCGAGAGCACGCGTTTCCTTTCTCATATCGATCGGAAACAACCGTTCCGTTAAGAAAATGGCCATTTTGATATTGACGTCGAACCGAAACTTGCCGCGGTCGTATCTCGCTTTTTTTCGCGTTTTTACGGAAAAGGTGTTAAAACTTAACTGATTGGTCGGCAGGAAGCGCAAGGAGCTTTTGAATTCCGGAAGCTGCAGCGTCAACGGGAACGCCCCCTTTCCCGGCTGTTTCATCATATTCAGCAGCTTGGTTTCCGTCGAGGAAATCGTAAGCTTGTATTTCTCCCGATCGTCCAGCAGCGCCGTCCCCAAAATTTGAATGTCCCTTCCCTTTAGGCCGATCTCGGTGATCGCCGAAGTCATTCCCTTTTCCTTGTGATGCCGGTAAAATTGCTGCAACGTCGTTCTGACGGTCACGTTCCTGACATAGGCCATGTCGATCACTTTCATCAAATACAAAGGCAAGCGCGGCTTGTCTTTCGGCGATAAACGGATAATATCGTATACAGGCCCATCCACCATGACAAGGCGGGGCGTAACCGTATTTTTCGGATCCCTGTATAGAGCATCGAGAATCGTAGCCCAGCCGGGATGCCGCATCAGCTTTTTGCCTACCAATATGAGTTCTGCCTTGCCTCCGGCCGTCGATCCAAGTACCACCTTATCGAATTCGTCCCTCGATTTGCGCAACGTCGTTGATGTTACCTGAAACTCTTCTTCCTTATCCTTCGCTTCCTTATTGAAGACCGGACTGGAAATGGAAACCTCGAACTCGTTTTGCTCATTCAAATCCATGCCGATCACCAGGGATAGCGTTAAATTCTCGATCAAGTTCTGGTCCTTGCATCCCGTTAACGCGAGTAAGGCTAAACATGTAATAAATACGGCGAAAAGCTTTTTTGTCATTTTATCCTCCGCTCCGAACAAGTTTCCGATGCAACATTATGTATAGAAACAGGAATACCGGCAATGCGCATACTACGATATACGCCCCTTTCACCGCCCAACTCGTCCATCTTTCCGATTCCGCCCACGACGGCTGCAGGACGTAACTCATCACAATCATCGCGATCAGAAACAACGCGACGGCCGGACCGTGGTTCCGGGAACCGAACAATCTCGCCGTGCCGAAGGCCGCACCGAATAAATAAGGGGTCCAAGCAGTTGATACGACAATCAGGTACACAGCAAGATATATCATATCGAACCGTTCCAGAAACCGAAATTCGATCACTTTCAACAAATTCAGCACCGGTTGATTGTACTCCGTAATTTCGTTCGGGCTGAAATAAACGAAACAGATGAGCGTAATGAACAAATACACCAACATCGTCAACGTATTCGCCAGAACCACGCCGCGTACGGCCCATTCCTTTTTCGTCAAGTAGGGATATATAAAATAAACGATCTCGTACCCGACAATCGAATTCGTCGTCACCGTCACGCCGTCCAAAATCGGACCGAGACCCGATTTCCAGACAGGCAGCAAATGAATCAGTTGGCCGTCCCTCAACGGAATCAGGAGAATCAAACTCATCCAAATGGTCAGATAAAAGACGATCTCCGCGTATCTTCCGACGATTTGCAAGTTTTTGGCAACGATAATATAAGTCGGAACGGCAAACAGTATCATGATGTATACGGCGGGGGTCATAGGGAAAAACCATGACTTTATAAACAAAATGGAATTGACGAGAATGCTCCAGCTAAAAAAAGCAAAATAAGCAACAATCGGAATCAAGAGCAATTTCCCGAGAAAACGTCCGAATAGCCGAACGAGTAATTCGGGCAGCGAATCCTGCGGGTATTTGCTCATGACAAGCACAATAAGAATGCCGAAGAACAGGTGGGCCAGCCAGGCCAAAAGAATGCTGATCCAACCGTCGGTTCCGGCCTTTTCCGCCACCAGGCGGGGGAGCGACAAAACCCCCATGCCGACGGCTGCTCCGTGGATGAGAAGCGTATATTGCATGAACGTAATCTTGACGTTTTTCATGGTCGTTTCCCTGCCGGATCTTCTTCCAGCCGATTTTCCTGCTTCGGACGGGGACCGGTCGGACGCTTGATCATCGTCCACAGCGGAAAGCGGAGGAGCGTATCCTTCCAATCTGTGAAGCGCACCGGCCCGAACGGACTCCCGTAAGCCGTACCCAACGATTGCAAGGACAACAGATGCGCAAGCATAATCATCGCTCCGATTACGATTCCCACCAAACCGAACATAAACGCCATCAGCATCATCGGAAACCGCAGCAAACGAATCGCCGCTCCCATATCATGATTGGGAATGACGAAAGACGCGATGGCCGTGGAAGCGACGACGATCACCATAATGTTGCTGACGATTCCGGTTTGGACGGCCGTTTGGCCGATAATGATGCCGCCGACGAGGCCTACCGTTTGCCCGATCGGAGCGGGAAGCCGAATGCCCGCTTCGCGCATCAATTCCAACGTAATCTCCATAATGAATGCTTCCATAAACGGGTGAAACGGCACGCGCGCCCTCGATTCCGCGATCGATAGCAGCAATTGGATCGGGATGACCTCATAATTGAACGAAATAAGAGCGATATAGATCGCAGGCAGAAACAAGGCGACAAACGCCGCAAAGAAACGCAGCAAGCGAATAAACGAAGCGCTGATCCAGCGCATGCTGTAATCGTCCACGCTTTGGAAAAAGGAGATAAAAGAGACGGGACCGATCAATACGCTTGGCGAACGATCCACGACGACGGCATATCTCCCCTGCATAACATGCGAAGCGGCCGTATCGGGCCGCTCCGTCAATATGAACTGAGGAAATGGAGAAAACGCATGGTCCTCGATAAATTCGGCTAATTCCCCCGTATTGATGATATTGTCGATCTTCAACTCTTTTATTCTTTGTTCAAGCTTTTCCAATACGGCCGGGTCTGCGACATCCCGCAAATACATGACCGATAATTTGCAATTTCCTCTGGAACTAATGTCAAATTGTTTGATCTTCAATTCATTGTGCGGAATATAACGGCGAATTAAAGCGATATTCTGGCTTCCCGTCTCGACGAATCCTTGATGAGCCCCCTTCAGCGAGGCTTCGAGCTGGGGATCCTCGATGGCGCGCTGCGGCCAACCTTGCGTACCGAGTATAGAAGCCCTGCCGCTTCCCTCGACGAACAAGACGCTTTTCCCGTGATATACGGCATGTTCGACCGCAGACCAATCGGACGTTTTGCGCACATCCCCCGTTGCGACCGGAGGCTGATCGGGGGGATATGACGTCGCGCGAATCAAAGGAAGCACGATATCGTTGTTTATCGAATTTTTATCGGTCAAACTGTCCAAATACACGAGCGCTGCGGGAGTCTCTCCATGTATATGACGCACGACCAGGTCGGGAGTCAGCGTAAACTGCTCCTTAACGTATTGAATGTTTCTGGCGAGCTCCGTATGAACGTTTTCCGGCCCGGGTGCGGGCGGTTGAAGCATGCGATTTTCATTGGCCGAAGGTTTGGGGCGTTTACGAAAAAGCGCTGCTAGAAATGAAAACATGCCGCCCATCCTTTTTCTGTCATTTTGATGGTTAGGTTTCACGGCATTGCCAACATTTATTCATGAAACGGAAACTTCTTTTTGCCTCCATGCCGGATGCTGCTCGATTCGCCGGAAATCGCGGGTAAAGTATAGGCAGATTCCCATGAATGCGACACTCGCGCCTCCGATCGCTAGAACAATTGCAGGCGTTGCGATTTGATGATCGAGCAAAAAAGAAGCCAGAAAATAACTAAGCGGCGACAATCCAAGCCCCATGAGGCGGTTTAAGGAAATAAACCTGCCGAGCATATGCGTTTCGACAACGGTTTGCGCGTAGGTGTTAAAAGGTACGTCGATCATGGTCAGCATCATGCCCAATATCGCCATCACGACAAACCCGTGATAGGCCTGCTGCATGAAACCGAGAGCCGTCAGGCTTCCGCCCATGACGACGACGAACCAGGCAAGCAGATGCAAGCGTCCGCGAAACCCTTTGGATAAACCGACGATGATGCCTCCCGCAACGGCTCCGGCTCCGAGCACTCCCTCCATATTGGCGAACATGCTGCCGTCCCAGTTCAATTGTTTAATCAGGACGGGGAGACCGACATTCAGCGGGCCGTTTAACATGAAATTAATGAGCAGCGATAAGAGCGATAAGAGAAAGAGGATGCGAATCGAAATCATATATTTCGCCCCGTCCATTAGTTCCCTTATAAATCCGGCCGGTTTCGGCGCCTCGTCCCGCCGGCCGGGCGAAACCGGTTTGATCCGGATCGCGAATATAAAAAGAGACCCTAGCGCAAACATCGATGCGTTGACCGCAAACATCACCGGAAATGAAACATGCCCGAGCAGCACCGAAGCGATCAACGGCCCGCCGACGATGCTGATCTGCTGGGAAATCGACAACAGGCTGTTCGCCGCCCCAAGCTGGTCCTTGGCTACCAAAGAAGGTACAATCGCCCCGCTCGCCGGCCAGAAGAAGGCGTCCACCGCTCCGAACAACCCGGCCATGACAAAAGCGGCCGCCGGATACCATGAAGGATCGCAGACGAGAATGACCAGGGAAAATAAGAAGAGCACGGCCCCCCGGGCAATTAAAGACAGGAACATGATCGTCCTCCGGTTGTACCGGTCGGATGCAATCCCGCCAACGAGCATTAAGACCACTCTGCATATCCCCATCGTCATGAGCGCAATGCCGAGCGCCCCTTTCATCGTAACGGTATCGACGAGAAACCAGGATAGCATAATGAGGACGGCCGCGTCCCCGAAGGAAGAAAGAATGTTGCCGACCCATAGCCAATAATAGGATGGAGGAAGCCCGGCAAAATCGCGCAGACCGGCCCTCATGGCGTCCGGTCCTCCTCCCGCTTCTTGCGGACGACAATATCGTCCACCGGTTCGTACGCTTCCGGGAGCGACATTTCGTCCGAAACGTACAACTGTTCGTTCGTCATAAATCCGACGTACGAGAAGAAGAACAATTCGCCAACATCTTGCGCGTCGCCGCGCTGTACCCGCTCGGCATATTTGCTCTCCAATTCCTCGAATTCCTGCACAAGCGCTTTGAATTTTCGTACCCAGTCCTTAATTTCATGCAGCGGAACCTTATACTCCCCGTTTCCGTGCAGCACCGGCGGCCTGGATGATTCCGGGGCGAAGGAGAGAAACGATTCCTCCGGAGCATGGCGGAGGCGGTACATCGCCGACCGCAAATTGTTTAGCATCGTCTCTTGTATGATCGTCGTGTCGGATTTCAAAGACGGAAGCAACTCTTCCGAGATGCGGAAATCGAATGCGACGGCGCGGTAAAATTTTTGGACGATCCCGTTTTTCTCTTCGGTGCGTGTCACTTCGAGCAATCCGTTTCGCTCCATTTCTTTCAAATGATAATGAATTTTGGATGCGGATGTGTGCAAGACGTCGCCTACCTGTTTGCCGGTGTATTCCTGTCTGATCAACATAATTAATATTTCCAGCCGCAACGGGTCGCTGATCGCTTTCAGTTGGTCCGGCGTCTCGATAATCATAAATCGTTTCAACCGATATTCCCTCCAATGTTTTTTAACGTTAAAAATATTTTGAATGTATTATAATATTTAATCGTTGTAAATGCAACATATGCAACTGATCTCTCTCTCGGAAATTTTCGAGGGCGGACGGTTATGTTGCACAAAACCGCCCGAACAGTATAAAGACCGCCGGCAATAACCGGCGGTGCAAACAAATCGTTACTGAAGTTATTTTCTCTTTGTACGAAGCCATAACGTCTTCAACAGGATGAACGCCGCGCAGCCGCCGACGAATAACGCGGCGAATTCCAGATCGGGATTGCCTCGTATGACGCCGAACGATACTTGATGCTGCAAATAGCCCACTTGCGCATAACTGTCGACGATATCCGGCACGTAATGCAGGGTCATATAGTAACCGATGCCGATCTGCACGCCGTAATACACAACGATCAACAATAGGGAAAAGATCACGGATTGCACGATCGTTTTCATATTGTCCGCCCCCTTCGCCAGTTTGCAGTTTTCTGTATCGGCAGGCACGCGATTAGGGAAGATCCGTTCTCATCGCGATCCCGACGATATCCCGCTTTCCTTCCGATATCCGGATTTCGAACGGTTGGAAGCCAAGTTTATGGTAGAGGGCAAGTGCGGCCGTATTCGTGTTATGGCAAATCAGCCGCAATTGGCGCAAATGCAATTCCTCTCTAGCCCTTTCCTTCATGACGTTCAGCAAATATGCGCCCGCCCCGTTGCCCCGGCATTTCGGATTGACGATAATATTTCCTAACCAGGCGTGATCGCGTTCCTTCACATCGTAGAAATTGCCATAACCGGCGACCTCGCCGCCGCGCTCGATCACCGTCGGCAGCACCCGGCTCCTGGCCGCCTCGGCCAACTGATCCGGCTTGAGCGGATAGCTCCCTTTAGGAAACATATAATATTGCTCCGCCGCATTTTGCGGAAACGCCGATATGACCGTAAAATCGATCTCTTTCGCATTTCTGTAGCTGAACATTGAACCACCTTCTTTTTACGGAATATATGTATATACGCAATCCGACTCGAAAAATCCTGCTTTCTCACCGATGTTTTTCGGCGGCGAATCGCCGAATTCCGACTGCAAAGCAAAAAAAGGAGCGAGCCGCCGCTCCTCCCTTATCGTCTCGCTACGGCCGGTCCAGCCTAAAATCCCCCGAACCGGTGCGCACGTTCAGTTGAACGTCTCCCGAACCGAACGTCCCTTTGATCGAACGGCCTTCTTTGTCGCTTTCCTCGTAATTCATGCCGTCCCATCGGATCGTCCCTTTGCCGGAGCCTCCTTTGTATTGTACCGCCAAAGATTCCGGTTGCCGGGCCAGCAAAACGTCCACGTTGCCTGTTCCCGTCTTGAGATCGGCGTCATAGATCAGTTCTTCGAATTCCACCCGAATATTGCCCGAACTCGTTTTCCCCGACAATTTCGCTTCGCCGTCCATCAATTTCGCATTCCCGCTGCCGAGATCAAAAACGAGCGCGTCCGCTTTAAATCCTTCGGCAACCAAATTGCCCGACCGTGAATGGAGCGCGATCGAATCCGACGCCGTCATGTTCGACGCATTAATGTTGCCGCTGCCGGTCTTCACGTTCATGTTCGCTGCGTTCACGCCGGACAAATCGATATTGCCGCTGCCCACTTGCACCTGTAGCGTCTCCCATTGTTTGTCGGGCAGCCCGATCGAAAGCTCGATTTCCTTCCAATTGAATCCGATGTGAAATCCGCGCGGACTGACCATTCCTACCTCCAGGGAATCTCCTTGAGCGTTTATTTTGATGTCCGTCTTCTCCGCGTCGCGGGAGTTTACTCTTCCATGCAAACGAACGCTAATACGGTCCGAATCGCTATGCGTCACCTTCACGTTCGTACTGTCCGCTTTTACCAGAATATCGGATAACTGATCCGCATCGACCGTTTTCTCGATATCAATCTGCTTCGTGCCGAAGGATAGGAAATTTCCCGCAAACCCATACCCCGAACCAAATATGGAATACAATAAGCCAAACAAGCCTGCCGCCACCAGGACGACCCCTAAAAATACCGATTTTCTCATCTCTGTCTCTCCCCAATTCGCAAACTCATGCCGATCTCGCCGAAACCGCCGTTCTTGATCGCAGTTTCAGTATAACACCGGCGCGTCCGTCTTCCACCGGTCGAGCGGTGTAATTCGCACCCGACTTAGGTCCAGTTTGCGGCATCGGCATGCTCTCTTGAAAAATAGGAAAGCAACATTTCGAATCTCGAACCCGGCCGTTTCATGGTACAATATTCGATATCTGGACGATGAAGAAGGAGAACGCCGCCAATGAGCAATCCGCACGGCAATATGGAATATCGCGGGCCGGAGCTGCAAGTGCCCGTGCCGGAAGATTTCAACTTTGCGGAAACGGTAGGCTATATGAGCCGTTCCGGCAACGAATGCATGCACTATATTGATGATGGTACAATATACAAACGGATCCCTGTCGGGCCGGAATATCCGATCGTGAAAATCAGCGGCGGGGGCGAAGAGGCGCTTCATGTCCGGTTTCAAGGGACTGCCGATCCTCCGAGCGCGTCGACGCATTCCGCGGCCGTTCAATATATTAGGGAATGGTTCGATTTGGATACGGATTTGACGCCATTTTACGCCATGGCGCATGCCGACGAATTGCTGCGGCCTACGGTCGACCGTTTCCGCGGCTTGCGCATCGTCGGCATTCCGGA
Organism: Paenibacillus sp. MSJ-34; assembly: GCF_018918005.1. Taxonomy (GTDB): domain Bacteria; phylum Bacillota; class Bacilli; order Paenibacillales; family Paenibacillaceae; genus MSJ-34. The sequence goes on from NZ_JAHLPR010000054.1 coordinate 13,286, forward strand.
TTTATTCGAGGCGCTATGTTGGGCGATTATCGGACAGCAAATCAATCTTGCCTTTGCGTATACGTTGAAAAGGAGGTTCGTCGAACGCTACGGGCGGTGCGCCGAATGGAAAGGAAGGAGTTATTGGCTCTTTCCGACGCCTGAGCGTATTGCCGGCCTGGCCGCGGACGATCTCATCGATTTGCAAATGACCGCCAAAAAATCGGAATACTTGATCGGAGCGGCAAAGCTTATAGCCGAAGGCAAGTTAAGCAAAGAGCTTTTGTTGAACGAGGAACACGGCGGCGGTTCCGCAGAGCAACGGCTTGTCGCCATACGGGGAATCGGACCGTGGACGGCGAATTACGTCATGATGCGATGCCTGCGAATACCGTCCGCTTTTCCCGTTCAAGATGTCGGCCTTCATAACGCCATCAAACATTTGACCGGAACCGAGCGCAAACCGACCGTCGAGGAGATAAAGCAAATGTCGGCCTCATGGACCGGCTGGGAGGCATATGCGACGTTTTATTTATGGAGAGTTCTCTATTAATAGACATGAAGCGCCCCTTTCACGACAAAAATGCCCGGCCCGCCTTTTGTTAAAGAAGCGGACCGGGCATGCGATTAATCCAGCCTGATGTCGATGAAATGCTCGACGACCGGAAACGGATCGTAGAAGTGATGAAGCAGCGCTTTCCACTCCTCATATTCGGGCGATTGCCTGAACCCGACCATATGATCCTTCAACGATTCCCACCTGACGAGTAAAATATATTTATTTTCTTCTTCGATGCATTTCTGCAATTCATGGCTGATGTAACCGTTCATCTTGCGAATGATGTGCGACGCCTTGCGGAAGCTGCTCTCGAACTCGTTTTTCAACCCAGGCTTTATATGCAAAATCGCTACTTCCAAAATTTTCATAGGATCCATTCCCTCTTTGTCCGATTTTTCGGATAATCATTTATCCGATCGCCATAAGCGCCCCAAGCGCACCGCTGTATTCCCCGTTCTCCACAAAATAAGGATTGGCGCCTCTGAACAGGGCCGTTTTTTCCACGACATTCCGTAACGGATCGTTATCGGCAAAGGAAGAACCGATAAACACGATGTCGGCCGTTCCATACTGCCCGCCGGCATGCGCGCTTACCGTAGCCACCGTCTCGCCGACGAATCCGATGACCGAAGCGATCAAATCCTCTTTCTTCGGCGGACTTCCGGCGAACTTGTCGATATTGCCGAAATTGCTTGCCGTCAAATCTCCTGCCAAGGGAGGAACCGCTCCCTCGTAAATTTGAGCGACGGTAAGATCGATGCTGCTTCGGACTCCTTCGCCTGCCAATTTTACGATGGATTCGTAATCGCGCAGTCCTGTCAACAAATAGGACAATCCAAGCACCGTGCCTCCGCCGATGCCGGTACCTCCGACCCTCGCATGCGAATCGGCGTCGAGATAGTGAATCGATGTCCCCGTTCCAACATTGGTTAACAGGAAAGAGGGCATTCCCATTCCGCCTTGATGAAGCAAATGCCGAATTCCCCGGCAAGTGGCTGCGAATTCCGGAATATGCCGCGCGTCGCGTTCCAGCATCGATGCAAGCAAGCGGCTCTTGCCGCCGGTCAAACAAACGATCGCTTCGGGACGATGCTCGTTAATCCATAATGCCGCTTGTGTCAATTGGCTGGAAGGAATCTTATGATACTGAATCGAGTCCTCGCTTCGAAACGCGATCTTCACCAGCGTCCCCCCGGCATCGACGCCAATCTTGGGTATCGTTGCCACCGCTTTTTCCCCCTAACGCCAAATTTGTTTTGTTTCTATTATACTATGAATTTGTTCTATATAGGATTCAACAAAATATAAAGGGCAGCGGTTTCGTGTTCCACTTACGAAAGGGGCCGAACGGATCGACAATTTTTTTATTGACTTTTTCGGACAAGCCGTTATAATTGTTTACATAATATATTATTAATTATTTCCAGTTTAGGACATTATATCTAGATTGCCTCACATTGTTCTACTTCGTAACCAACGCAATACTCCTATCGCTCGTTCGAGCCGTTTCATATATTCCATCATGTCGCTTGACGTTTTGCTTGATCGATCTATTTAACCAAGTTTGCCCATATGAAAGGAGGTGGTTTGTCTTTATATTTGCCAAGGAGGTGATCGTCCACTGTTTCGGCAGTACAGACGCGACAGCGATCGCTGTAATGTATCCGTTCTCATTCCAGCTGCTTTCCTCGCTATGAATTCGAAAGCCCGTTTCGAAAAATTGGAAGGTAAAAAAAAGGAGGAGAATAAAATGGTACATCAAGTTTCCCTGAACGAATTCGTTACGAAATGGAAAATGGTATTTATTATCGCAGGTACGATGCTGCTCACGATGATTTTGTCGCTGGCGTTTGCCGAAAGCGCTTCCGCACACGGTTATGTCGATTCTCCCGCCAGCCGCGGTTATTTGTGCAAGCTCGGGCAAAATACAAATTGCGGCGCGGTCCAATACGATCCGCATAGTTTGGAAGGGCCGAAAGGATTTCCGCAAGCCGGACCCGCCGACGGGAAAATAGCGAGCGCTAACGGCCTTTTTCCGGAAATGGATCAGCAAACGGCGACGCGCTGGACGAAAGTGAACATGTCAAGCGGCAACAATACGTTCCATTGGACGTTGACCGCGGCTCATGCAACGACTTCATGGAAGTATTATATTACGAAGCCGGACTGGAACCCGAACGAACCGTTGAAACGGGCGTCATTCGATCTTACTCCCTTCTGCAGTTTCAATGACGGCGGACAACGGCCGCCGAATTCCGTTACCCATTCTTGCAACGTGCCGAGCCGCTCCGGCTATCATGTTATTCTGGCTGTTTGGGAAATTGCCGATACCGCCAACGCATTCTATAATGTCATCGATGCGAATTTCGGAGGCGGGTCCGGCGACAATCAACCGCCTACGGCGCCGACGAACTTGAGAACGACGGGAGTGACTGCAAACAGCGTTTCGCTCGCTTGGAACGCCTCGACCGATAATGTCGGAGTCACCGGATATCAGGTATACCGCGGCGCGAACTTGGCCGCAACCGTTTCCGGTTCGACATTAAGCTATACCGTCACCGGGCTCGCCTCGAATACATCGTATTCGTTTACGGTTCGAGCCGTAGATGCGGCCGGCAATGTGTCGAACGCAAGCAACTCCGTCAGCGCAACGACTTCCGGACCGACGCCGGATACGGATCCGCCAACCGCCCCGGCAAACTTGCGTGTGACGGGTACGTCGGCCTCCAGCGTATCGCTCGCTTGGAATGCCTCGACGGATAACGTCGGGGTGACGGGATATCAAGTTTTCCGGGGCTCGACCTTAGTCGCCACCGTGTCGGGATCGTCGCTCAGCTATACCGTCGCCGGGCTTGCCTCGAGCACGACGTATTCATTCACGGTACGCGCGGTGGATGCGGGCGGCAACGTATCGGGCGCAAGCAATGCCGTCAGCGCGACGACCAATTCGTCCTCGGAGGCTCCGGCCTGGGCTCCCGGCGTTCAATATAGCGTCGGCGCTCTCGTAACATACGGAGGCAACGTGTACGAATGCCGGCAAGCCCATACGTCCCTGACCGGCTGGGAACCGCCGAATGTCCCTGCATTATGGCTGCTGAAATAATACACATAGGATAAGACCCTCGCCGGACAGCGGCTCCGTACGGAAGATGGCGCAATACCGTACGAGCCGCCCCCGTCGGGGGTTTTTACATACCGTACCGATGCCGCCGGAGAAGATCTGCAATATTAGTTCATTCGCATAGGTACAATCACACAATCAACAGGCCAATCGCACTCATAACATAAAGTACACAAATCAAGGAGGTGCTGTGCATTGTCTGGATACGTTGGAGGAGCTTTCACGAACACTGGTACGATTTTGGTGTTATTCATCCTTCTGGTTATCGTAGCTTGTAGCATTTGCGGCTTCAAATACTGATAAGTTCACCGCCTAGTCTTGACATCAAACCGCAGTATCCCCAATTGACAGCGACAACGAACTGAATGCTGGCAAGAAATCCTAAAGCGCCTAGCCGATAGGCGCTTTTCCCATTTCTTTGAACGTCTTCGATTCGTCTGTCTTGGATTTCCTGCAAAGGCGATAGCGCCCGATCGTGAGGTTGACAATAGCCGGCAAGATTGATTACATTTTTGGTAACAACTTCTCGGAGGTGTGCCTTGAGCATCAGACCGATCGATATCGCACGCAAACTCAACATCAGCACAAGCGCCTTGCGCCATTACGAAGAATGGGGGATCGTACCGGCCCCTGAGCGCGCCAAGAACGGTTATCGGCTGTACACGGAAGAACATCTTGCTTATTTCGAATGCATCCGCGCCATGAACGCCGGTTTCGGCATGCAGGTGACCAAAAACGCGATGATGAAAATTCAAAACAAGGAAGCGGAAGACGCGTTCTGGCTCGTAAACGAACAGCAAGCCCGCCTGCACCATAATAAATTGCTTGCCGAGAAGACGGTGCAAATTTTGGGATCCATAGAGCTCGACGAGGCGGATGCCAAACAGAAAAGAAAATGGATGACGATCGGGGAAGTGTCCAAAGAAACGCAAATTCCCAGCACCACGATTCGGCACTGGGAAAAGATGGGGTTGCTCGACGTGTCGCGGGACAATGACAACGGTTATCGAAAGTTTAACCGGTCGCATGTGCGCAAAGTGCTCATTATAGGGACGTTGCGGGCGGCCGTATATTCGCTCGAAGTGATCAAGCAAGTCATTGAGGAACTGGACGGCCATAATGTCGAACAAGCGAGGCGAATCGCCCGCGATTCTTTGAAATATTTGAACGATTTAAATCAGGCTCAAATCAAGGGCATCCACTATCTATACCGCCTGTGCAATGTATTGAAATTAATCGATTGAATCGATCATGTCGAATCATTCATACGGCTCCCCCTCTCTTACCCTAACTTCTCTTTCAAGAATTGGCCGGTATGCGACGCTGCGATTCGAGCCACCGTTTCCGGCGTGCCTTCGGCGACGATCGAACCGCCGGCGTCTCCTCCGCCCGGTCCGATATCGATGACCCAATCCGAGCTGCGAATCAGATCGATGTTATGCTCTACGAGAATAACCGTATTGCCGGCGTCGACCAAGCGGTCCAACAGAACGAGCAATGGTTTGACATCGTTCGGATGCAAGCCGGTCGAAGGCTCATCCAGCAAATATAAGGTATGATGCTTGGAAGGCTTGCCCAATTCTTTTGCCAGCTTGATGCGTTGTCCTTCCCCGCCGGATAGCGTACTGACCGATTGACCCCACTTCAAATATCCGAGCCCCACTTCGCATAGCAGCTTCGTCATATTGGCCGCTTTCGGGTGATCGCCCAAGATGGGCAAGCTTTCTTGCACGGTCATATCCAAAAGATCCGAAATGCTGAAGCCTTGATATTTCACTCGCAGCACCTCTTCCTTGAACCGTCTGCCGCGGCAAGCGGGACAACGTACTTCCAACTCCGGCAGAAAATGCATATGAACCGACACGACGCCAAGCCCTTGGCATGATTCGCAACGGCCGCCCGCCGTATTAAACGAAAAATGTTTCGAAGTCAATTGGCTCCGCTTCGCTTCGGGCAATCCGGCGAACCAATTTCGCAATATCGTGTATACTTCGGTATATGTCGCAATATTCGATCGTTGCATCCGCGTTAGCGGCGACTGGTTGACGGTGATCAGCTTGCCGACCTCCTCCCATCCGGTGACGCTGCCGCAGCCATCCGGCTTTCCCCGCTCCCGATCGGAAGAGGCCAGCAGATCGAACAGCAGCGTAGACTTGCCCGAACCGGAAACGCCGGTAACGGAAACGAGACAACCGAGCGGGAATGAAACGGTAATATGTTTCAAATTTCGCAAATGCGCGTCATGAATCGTCAGCGACTTCCCCATCCCCCGCCTTCGCCTCCGTTCTGCCGGGTGTTGATTCGCATCTTTGAAAAAAGCGCCCGTAACCGATTCGGGCTGATTCATTAAATCTTCCAACCGCCCTTGCCCTACGACATAACCTCCGAAGCTGCCGGCTCCCGGACCCATATCGATAATATGATCCGCCGCCCGCATCACCTCTTCGTCATGCTCGATCACAAGCACGGTATTTCCCAAATCGCGCAGTTGCTTCATGACTTGAATCAAGCCCCGCGTATCGCGCGGATGCAATCCCGACGTCGGCTCGTCCAAAATATACAGCACGCCCGTCAGTCCCGAACCCAATATCGAGGCCAGCCTCAGCCGCTGCGCCTCTCCGCCGGACAGCGACACCACCTGCCGATTGAGCGACATATAGCCTAGCCCGACATCGGCAATGCGTTTCATTCTCACGATCATATCGTGCAAAATCGGCTCGACAAGCTGCAGGCTCTCTTCCGGAAGCGACTGCTGCTGCGACTTCATCCAAGCCAGCGAATCGCCGATCGGCCAGGAAGTTACTTCGGATATCGAAGCGCCGCCGACCGAAACGAGACGGCTTTCTTTCCTCAGCCTCGCCCCTTCGCAGTCGGGACAAATCTGTGCGCGGAAAAACTCCGATCCGCCCGAATCTCCGCCCTTCTCTCTGTACCTTCTCCACATGCCCGTTACGATACCTTCGAATTTCCCTTGATTCACCCCTTTCGGAGGCTTTATATTCGGGAAACGGCCGGAGAATTGTTCGCTCTCTACCCCATGCAAAAGCAAATCCCGTTGGACGGCGCTATACTCCTTGATCGGCAAATCGCCGTCGAATTCAAAACCGTAATGTTTGGCGGCGGCTTTCAATATGCTCAAATTGTATTCAACAAGGAAATCGTACCAAGGCAGCACGCCGCCTCCGCGCAAGCTTCGTCCTTCGTCGAATACGGCGTTCATGTCGAGCGAGGCGACATGCCCCAATCCGTCGCAACTCCCGCAGGCGCCCTCCGGTTTATTGAACGAAAAATGGGACATCGTCAATTTGTCCAGCGTGTGCCCGCAATTGGGGCAATGAACCTTCTCAAGCGCGTCGTACTCTTCATCGGCGATTCCGCGCACCGGGGCTTCGGCAGCGATCGCAGGCGCAACCGTCGTACCGCAAGCCGGGCAGGGACGTTCGCCCAGCTTGGCAAACATAATTCTGAGCAGCGTGTAGATGTCCGTTACCGTGCCGATCGTGGATCTCGGATTGCGGTTCGTCACATGCTGTCCGACGCTGATGGACGGCGAAAGCCCTTCGATGGAATCCACTTTCGGCTTGCTGATCGAATCGGAGATCATGCCCATGGACTCCATATACTGCCGCTGGCATTCTCGTTGCAGCGTATCCATCGCCAGAGTGGATTTGCCCGAGCCGGACGGGCCTGTCACGACGACGAGCTTATGCTTCGGAATTTCGAGCGAAATGTTTTTCAGATTATTTTCCCTTGCGCCTTGAATCCTGATATTCCCTTGCACTTGCATTCCTCCTTGTAAGACGAAACTGAAATTTTCATTTTGACAATTTCATACTACAACATTGATGCAAGTGATAAAGTTGATTCGACTAGCCTTTCCCGATCCGGGATCGTTCGGCGTTAAGTCCGTCATGCAGCTTTAAACTTTCTTAATAATGTTTCCGCTCGTTTTACCGTACCCTAGCGAAAAAATTCCATTAACTTTCTTGCTCCCTAATAATTCCCCTTAATAATACATTCGCCGGACGATCATCATAACAATATTCAAACTTCGAAGCAGAAGGAGGAATTTGCATTGGCCAAAACTTGGATGAGGATTGCGATAACGGCCCTTTGTATCGCAACGATGCTAAGCGGATGCGCGCAAAAGCAGGAGAAGCCGAAAGCCCAATCAACCAAAAAAGTGGAAGCGAAATCCGGGCAAAAAAAGAAACAAACAACGAAAAAAGCGAGCGATAACCGGAAAGGGAAATCATCTAGCGGTAAAGGCGGCCAAGTGATCGACAGCCGAATCAAAAGCTCCGGACTTTACGACAGCGGTCATTCCTCGACAATAGAAGCAATGTTTCATGCGGCGGGTATGACGGATGTGAAAGTTCTGGTACATGATAAGGACGTTTATATCGCTGATCCGAAGAAGCAGCTTCAAAAGGCAAAATGGAGTTTAAACACAGGCAATTTGGGGAAAGGTCATTTAAGCGCCAAAGGGGCCGGCCATCCTGTGGGGGCAAAAGGGGTTCGGGAAAGCAACATGAATATGGTCGTGCGGGAAATACGGAAAATTGCAGGCGATCAAGCGCGAATTTTTATCGTTAGCGATTCGAAGGCTCTGTCCGCCATGGATCGGGTCAAGTCCGTTCAAATATCCCCCGCCAAGGAGAAACAAATCGAACGCGATCTAACTTTAATGAAGAAAAACGCTTCGAAGAAAGAGATATCCCCATCGTCGAAACGAAAAAATAAATAAAATCATTCGTAGAAAAGCCTGGGTCCCCCAGGTTTTTATATTGCAATCAAAGAAAAAAACCTGATGCGCCTGCCCATCAGGTACGTTCGTTTCATAGTCGGGGCCGTGTTCGGCAAACACTATTGCCTGGCATACTCCGTCTGAAGAATGCCCATATGAATCAGATCATGCCAGCCTCCGTTCCGAAACAGGCTTTGCCTGGTGATTCCTTCCTGTTTGAATCCGATCTTCTCATATAACTTGACCGCCCTCTCATTAAACGAAAAGACGCACAAGGAAACGCGGTGCAAATTCATTTCAAGAAACGCGTAGTCCAGCAGCAGCCGCAGCGCCTCCGTGCCGTATCCTTTTCCCCAATGCCTTTTCGCTCCGATATCGAGAATGCATTCGGCATTCCGATTTTTATAATCGATATGGGTGAGCGACGTCACGCCGATCGGCGCGCCCGACGCTTTGTCCACGATCATATAGCTTTTGGCCGAATCCGATCCGAGAATGACATGATTGACAAAATCTCTCGTCGTTTCAAGCGTATGCATATCCAGCAAAGGACTGGTTGTCTGCATCACTTCCATATCGTTTCTCCAAGAATGATATAGCTCCGCATCTTCCGCCGTCATTTTTCTAAACTTGATTCTATCCGTTTCGAACAACACTGCGCTCTCCCTTTCTTATCTATCATTTATCGTCCGCGTTCGGACACAGCAATTCCTTCAAAGAAAACTCCAAAACCTCGAGCTGCTCGCTTACTTTGGTGCGCTCCGGACCTAATTGGTACGTATCCAGCATTAATCCGTCGATGCAAGAAATGAAATACAGCGCGATCGATTCCGGCTGCATGCGCGGCTGAAACTCGCCCCGTTCCGCCCCCAACCGGACGAATCGTCCGATGGCCTCCGCCAAGCTTCGATATCGCTGCGCAATATAAGGAAAATGTTCCTTGTTCAGCAAATAAGCCGACGACAGGAAAAATTCCGCCCTGGCGCGCAAAAGCGAGTGATGAATCGATGCAATGAGCTGCTGTTGCTTCCTTACCCACTCGGTTAATTGATTCCATAACGGAGAATGCTCGTCCGGTTCGAAAAATTGGAGCACTCTCCGGTCCTCAAATTGAAGCACTTCCATAAAGACATGCTCGATATTGTCGAAATAGGCATACAGCGCCCCGCGCGATACGCCTGCTTCGTCCATAATGTCCTGCATCGAGGCATGCGTATATCCTTTCCGGATAAACACTTTGAGCGCGGCTTGCAGCAATTCCGTTTTCTTCTCCTGCTTATATTTTTCGCTTACTTTCGGCGACACCGGTCTCAACTCCTTTCGTTAACAATTACAAAATATACACTAATGTCGTTTTTATACGCAATTCCATTATAAACGACATCAATGTCGTTTTCAACAATAAAAAAAGGGGCGATCTATTGGAAATTCCAATAGTCGCCCTATTTCGTTCAACAGACCTATTCCGACATCCATACAAGCTTGCCGCGCGTATTGATATATCCCTCGATATACCAGTCGTCATAACTTGGTCTCGTTTCCTTCGTTCTTACATACACTTTGGCCAGTTTGCCGCGGAACGAATCCGCCCATTCCAGCGAAGGCTTGACGACGTACTTGCCGGTTTTATCGATGAATCCGTATTTCTGCCCTGGGCTTGCCGGCGCTAAACCGTGGACGAATGTCCCACCAGCAAGCACGTTCGCGCTCGCGATGACCTTCTCGCCTTTTTTGTTAATATAGAACGATTTGCCGTTCCGCTCCACAAAGGCCAATCCTTCCGAGAACGGTCCGGCGGAAGTGAATTGCGGTTTGAGAATATATTTTCCTTCCCGGTCGATATATCCGTATTTGCCGTTGACGTATACGCGCGCCGCGCCGTCGGAGAACGGCGCCGCATCGGCGAAACGGGCGGGAATGGCGAGCTTGCCCGTCTTATCGATATACCCGTACAAGCCGTCCACAGCCAATTTGACGGCGGCCAACCCTTCCGAGAAATCGGAGGTGCTGCTGAATCGGTATGGAATAACGAGCTTGCCGGTTTTGTCGATATAGCCGCTCGCTTTGCCCATATTGACCCGGGCCATACCTTCCTTGAAATGCGAGGCGACATGATAAACCGGTTGAATGACGCGTTCGCCTTTCTCGTTCAAATAACCGTATCTTACCGCATTCTTGCCGTTCTCTAACTCGATTTGCTCCCCGAATAAGACCATGCCGTCCGACCAATAACTGCAGCGATTGATCGGGCAATCGAAGAGGCGGCTGCCGTTTGCATCATAGTAGATTTGTTTGCCCCCGGCCTTGTCGACGACGTACGGAGGATTCCCCGGCTCTTGGCCGTACCCGTCATACACCGGTTCTATGATCGTCTCGCCCTCCCCGTTTATAAAGCCGTATTTTCCGTCCTTCCATATCGGATACAGCATATCCGCTTCGGCCGAAGCGGCAGGTTCGAACTTGGCCGGCGCTTCTGCCGCAGCCGTTCCCGCATAAGCAAAACATAGCGACAATACGAGCGCGTAAGACAATATCGCTTTCTTCAATTTTCTTCCTCCCCATGAAGTGCATTGTTATTCAACTTTTTAGCATCATATCCAAAATGATCATACCACCGACAGCCGGCGCTTGCCAATATGAAGAACCTATGCCGCAATCCGGCCGTTCGGAAATGTTTGCATATATGACGATTGTTGTCATATATGATCGGTACAATGAAGATGTAATCAAAAACATACGTTGAAGGAGCGATCGATGGATGAAACCGTTACAGGGAAAAATAGCGGTGGTAGCCGGGGCGACACGCGGAGTCGGACGCGGCATTGCCGTTAGTTTGGGCGAGGCAGGGGCCACCGTTTACTGTACCGGAAGGAGCGTGCGCGGCAATCCGTCAAGCATGGGCCGCAAAGAAACGATAGAGGAAACGGCGGAAATGGTGACGGCGCGCGGCGGCATCGGCATACCGATGCGGGTGGACCATACTTCGGAAGAAGAGGTGAAAGCTTTCTTCCGGCAAGTTGCGGAACAGCAAGACGGAAGGCTTGACATATTGGTCAACGACATTTGGGGCGGAGATCCGCTCACGGAATGGGATACGCCTTTCTGGCAACATTCGCTTGCGGGCGGATTGTCCATGCAAAAAACGGCCGTCCAATCGCACATGATTACCAGCTATTACGGAGCGCCGTACATGGTTGCCCGGCGCGAAGGGCTCATCATTGAAATTACGGACGGCTCCGATTACCGTTATCGCGGCAATTTATATTACAGCCTTGCCAAAGTATCGGCGATCCACCTCGCGGAGGCGATGGCCGCGGAGCTTCGCCCGCATCAAGTTGCGGCGGTGGCCGTCACGCCGGGCTTTCTCCGCTCCGAAGCGATGCTGGACCATTTCGGCGTGGCAGAGGCCAATTGGCGCGATGCCGTCGCCAAAGACCCGCATTTCAGCGAATCGGAAACGCCGTACTTTATCGGGCGCGGCATTGCCGCCCTCGCCGCCGATTCGCGGTTGTTCGAGAAATCCGGCTCCGTGTTGACAAGCTGGGGCCTTTCCGATGAATACGGCATATCGGATATCGACGGCAGACGGCCCCATTGGGGCAATTATGCCGCCAAGCAAGGCTTCTGAATCGACGAGCGTTCTGAGCTTGGTATCTAGACCGCGCCTCGGCCAAATCGAGATACCAAGCTCATTCCTTCGCCTATTTGCTTTTTTGATATTTTCAAAAGCTTCTAAAACGCAGCCGTTGTTATGGATAGAGCTGCGCGATCTTCGCCAGATGCCGCCGCAACTCTTCGATCAATTCCGGCGGGGACAGCACCTGGACGTTTGAGCTATAGCTGAGGATATGCCGAATCGCATGCCCCTTCGAATAATATGAATTCGTTACATGCATGAAGCCGTCCGGTTTCGCTTCGATTCGTCCGGCTTCGAATTCGTCCCTTACTCTCGTCTTCACCGCCGGATGAAAACGAAGGACGGCCGGGAACGGAACGGGTCTTTCCTCGGAATCCCGTCTCGTTTCCAATTGCTCCAACGTCATCGCGCGGCGAACGAACGTGTCCGGCAACGTTTGCAGCCGGCTGATACGGGACAGCCGGAATATCCGGAAATCGGAGCGGATCCGGCAATAACCCCATACATACCACGCATAACCTTTCAAATATAGCCCCATCGGCTCGATCGTTCGTTTCGTTTCCGAGCCGTAAACATCCCAATATTCGAATGCCGCGAGCCGCGATTCCCGAATCGCGGCGTTGAGCGGTCCGATCTTCTCCTTCTCGTTCGGCGTCGGCGCATAATTCAAATGGAGGTTGGAGCTTTCCTCCTGTACGGAACGGCCGGGGACGAGCGATCCGATTCGTTCCAGCAAGCCGGCAATGTCTTGATTGTCCGTGGCCGATTGAAATCCCCGCAGCGCCGTGCAGATGAATACGAAATCTTCAAGCGTCAAGTATTGTTTATCCAGCCGATAGCCCTCCATAATCTCGTAACCGCCGTCCGAACCGGGAAACGATACGACGGGAATGCCCGCTTGATTGATCGCCTCCATATCCCTGTATATCGTTCGGAGCGATACTTCAAAGCGCTCGGAGAGTTCCGCAGCGGTTACTCTTCTCTGATTTAACAATGCCATCGTAATCGCCAACAGCCGATCCAGCTTCAATTGCTATCCCTCCAAGCATTAAAAAAGAATGAACAGTATTACATTCTGCGAACCGACCGGATCTCCTCCTTCCCGCATCTTGTCCGAATCCAAAAAAGTTTCCGCCCGCCGAATGCGAAACCGTATAATTTTGCAAACTAGAACGTACAATGATTGCACTGTCTTTAGCCAAATGCCGTTAAGTATAATGACTTACAGGAAAGGTAAATCCTATTGGAAGGGGTTGGAGGAATATTCTTGATGAACGAAGCACTTCGATGCTCGCGTTGTTGCAAGAGACGGAGGATTACGTTCCGGTGCAAGAATTGATGAATGCCTTTCATATTTCCAAACGGACCGTCTATTACGATATGAGTAAAATTAACGACTGGCTGCGGGACAATCGTCTCCCTCCCGTCGAATACGTCCGCGGGACAGGGTTTCTCCTTCCCGAAAAATCGCGCAAGCAGCTTCCCGGCAAAGCGAAAGAGATTCAGCCGAATCATTATTACTTGTCGCGCAACGAACGGAAAGCTTGGCTAGGCTTGCATCTTATTAGCCGGGCGAAACCGATGTTCCTCCACGATATGGAACAACTGCTGCAAGTCAGCCGGGGGACCGCTCATTCCGAGCTCAAAGCGCTGCGGGAAGAGTTGGCCGGATTCGGACTGCATGTCAAGTTTCAGCGCAAGCAAGGATATACGGTGCAGGGAAACGAGAAAGATCAACGAACGGCCCTCTCCCATTTTCTGTCCGAACTGCTGTCCCATATCAGTTGGAAAGACTTCGTCTCGCAAGTCCAAGGGTTGGTCAACGCCAATCTGTATAAATCCCATATCCCCTCTTTCCGGGAAGAGCAATTGTCCGCCGTTTACGACATTATCGCTTCCGGCGAAAGAACGATCGGCATGGAATTGACTGACGAGACGATCGTCGAGTTGGCCGTTCGGTTAATTTTCTACACGAACCGGATTATTCAAGGGAAAACCGTCTCGATGGACCGGGACGAGAGAGAAGCTTTGCAAGCGACTCCGCAATTCAAAGCGGCGCTCGATATTTCGCAAAAGCTTGGCGAATTGTTCGAGATCCAATTGCCGGAGGATGAGGCTTGTTATATTACCGTTCATCTATTGGCTGCCAAAGTCAATAAGATGGAAGACGAATCGGACGATCTCGAAACGATGCGGCTGCGCAAGGCGACCGGCCGAATGATCGATACGTTCGAGCGGCTCGGATGCGTTTATTTCCAACAACGCGAAGCGTTGGAGAAACAGCTGTTTCTTCATGTGAAATCGGCTTATTACCGGATCAAATACGGCCTTGCCAAGGAAAACCCTTTGACGGACACGATGAAAGACAAATACCGGGAAATATTCGAATTGACCAAAAAATCGGTGCACCCGCTCCAGGAACTGCTCCACAAGCCTATTGACGAGCATGAGATCGCTTATTTGTCCATGCATTTCGGCGGCTGGCTGCGCAGGGAACAAACCGAGCCGGCACCGCGCAAATCGGCGGCAATCGTATGCGTAAACGGCGTGTCCGCTTCGCGGATATTGAAAATTCAGTTGGAGCAATTGTTCCCTGCCGTCGATATCGAAGCGATTCTTTCTTTGCGGGACTATGAAGCGTTCGACAAACCGGTCGATTTTATTTTTTCTACCGTGCCGTTAACCGGCGCGAACGCTCCCGTCTTTATCGTCAACGCCATTTTGAGCGATACGGAGAAAGCGCATTTGCTCAATCAAGTACATCCTTATCTGGACGGCGGAAACGCAATGCCCGGCCCATCGGCGCAGACCATCGTCGACATCGTCAAAAAACACGCGACCATAGGCGATGAAAACGATTTGCACGAAGATATCCAACGCTATTTAACGGCAGCGCGCACCCAAACGCCGGAAGACCGCAAACCGGCGTTGCAAGATTTGCTGCCCCTATCCCGGATCGCCGCGGTCGACAAAGCGGAAGATTGGCGCTCCGCAATCCGGCTCGCCGCCGAACCTTTACTGAACGAGGGATGCATTATTCGCCCATATGTCCAAGCCATGATCGGCAAAATCGAGGAACGCGGCCCTTATATCGTCGTTGCGCCCGGCGTCGCGATCGCGCATGCCAGGCCCGAGGACGGCGTCGTCCGCGTTTCCATGGCGCTGCTTTGCATCCGGCGGGGCGTCGCTTTCGGCAGCGATCCGAAACATCGCGTTTGCCTGCTGTTCGTCTTGGCTAGCTCGGACGGGGAAACGCATCTCAAAGCGCTGTCCCAATTGACGGCCATGCTCAGGGAGGACAAGAACCGCGATCGACTGGCGAATGCAGCCGACGAGTCGGAAATCTTTCGAATGATCCGTCAATATTCCACTACTTCATAGGACACACTAAGGAGGATTTTACCATGCGTTTTTTAGAAAAAAGCCTGATTGCGCTCGATATCGAGGCGAATAGCGCCGAAGACGCCATTCGCGCGGCCGGACAGCTTCTCGTTGACGGCGGCGCGGCCGAACGGAGCTATATCGAAGCGATGCTGGAATCCTATCGGGACAAAGGGCCCTATTTCGTGCTCGCTCCCCATATCGCTTTGCCTCACGCGAAGGCCGAAGACGGAGTGCGCGAAGCGTCCGTTTCATTCGTCCGTCTCAAACAGCCGGTCCGATTCGGCCATCCTGCGAACGATCCGGTCGAGCTCGTATTCGCGCTCGGTTCGTCGAGCAGTTCGGATCATATCGCTTTGTTGCGGCGATTGACGACATTGTTGAACGATCCGGCCAATGTAACCGCGATGCGTCAAGCTCAAACGGCCGGCGAAGTCGAAGCGTTGCTCGCCAAGGCGGAAGCGAAATAACGTCTCACCCCGATTTGCCATAACGAAAAATAACTGACAAACAAAAAATGGAGGTAATAAATATGAAAATTTTATGCGTATGCGGATTAGGTCAAGGTACAAGTCTCATTTTACGAATGAATGTGGAGAGCGTGTTAAAAGAGCAAGGAATCCAGGCAGACGTAGAGCATACGGACGTTTCCACCGCATCGAGCATGTCGGCCGACTATATCGTAACCAACAGCGAGCTTGCGCAAAGCTTGCAAGGCCATGATGCCAAAATCGTCATCGTCAACAATTATTTCGACCTGAACGAAATTAAAGAAAAATTGAAAGAAGTTTTGTAAAAGCCTACGTAGGAGGAGTGTCCAATGGACGTTATTTTTTGGATAGCCACGAATATTTTCGGAACGCCGGCAATCCTGCTCGGATTTATCGTTTTAGCGGGATTGGTTTTGCAAAAGAAGACGACCAGCCAGATTGTTAGCGGAACGTTCAAGGCGGTCATCGGATTTCTCATCATCGGGGCCGGCTCCGGCGTCATCGTCAATGCGCTGAACGTATTCGAACCGATGTGGAAAGAAGTATTTGGGCTCGAGGCCGAGTCTTTAGGGCAATTTCTCGGCCAAGACGCGTTTAACGCCAAATTCGGCAGCGCCGTTACGCTCGCCATGTTGGTCGGCTTTCTCATCAACGTGCTGCTTGCCCGCTTTACGAAATTCAAGTTTATTTATTTGACCGGCCACATGATGTTCTGGACGGCCACGATCTTTGCAGGAATCGTCGTTCATACGGCCGGGGACGTTTCCCTTTGGAAGCTCGTTCTATTCCTTGCCATCATCCTCGGATTGTACTGGACGCTCCAGCCTGCTTTAACGCAGCCGTTTATGCGCAAAATTACCGGGAACGACAATATCGCACTCGGTCATACTTCCGCATCGGTCGCACTGCTCGCAGCGTTGCTTGGCAAATGGTTCGGCAACAAAAACAACGATTCCGAAAAAATCAAAGTGCCGAAAGGGCTTGAATTTCTCCGCGACTCCAACGTCATTACGGCGCTTAGCATGGGCGTATTGTTCCTGGTGGGCTCGATCGTCATCGTCATGAAAGGGACGCCCGGCGCCCAGCAATTGATCGCGCTGGCGGGAGATCAAAACTTCATTGTGTACTCCATCATTCAATCCTTGACGTTCGCCGGGGGCATCGCGATCGTGCTGATGGGCGTGCGGATGTTCATCGGGGAACTGGTACCGGCATTCAACGGGATCGCGACCAAAATCGTTCCCGGCGCGAAACCGGCTCTCGACTCCCCCGTCACGTATCCATATGCTCCGAACGCGGTCATCCTCGGCTTTATCGGAGCGTTCGTCGGCGCGTTGATTTGGCTCGTCGTACTCGGCAACACGGTGGCCTACATTTTCGTACCGACAATGATCGTGCTCTTCTTCCACGGGGCGACGGCCGGCGTATTCGGCAACGCTACCGGAGGGGTGCGCGGCGCATTGATGGGGGGATTCATAACGGCTACGGTCGTCGCTTGGGGACAGTTCGTCATGGTTCGCTTCCTCCTCTCGTCGACTGTGCCGGATACGGCGATGTGGGCCGCGGACTCCGATATGTTCATATTGGGACCGATCATTCGCTTCCTGGCGCAACTGCTGTTCTAATCGATCGTACGGCATGATTTCACATCAACGAATTGGAGGTACAATAGGATGAGTTTTATTCGAACTTTGGACGCAGATATTTCGAAAGATCAGTTGGGTTTCACTTATTCCCACGAGCATATCGTATGCCGGCCGGCCCACTGGGCGGAGCGCAACGAAGACGACATGCTGCTCGACGATCCGGAGAAATCCAAACTTGACGTGCTTGATTTCAAGCGGCACGGCGGACAGGCAATCGTGGACGCTACGGCCATCGATTACGGCCGCGATGTGCCGGCGGTCCATAACATCATGAAAGAAACCGGCGTCCGTATTGTAGGCACGGCCGGTTTCAACAAAAGTTTTCTGTGGGACGCCGCAGTGAAGGACGAACTCAAGCCGTTGATCGGCAATTATAAAACGTATTATGAATGGATCGAGGCGAAAAGCGTCAACGAGCTTGCCGAATTCGTCATCCGAGAAGTCGAGGAAGGCTTGGAAGGCACTCCGTTTAAAGCGGGACAAGTCAAGTTCGGCACGGGATACAACCGGATTACGCCGCTGGAGGAAAAAACGCTGCGTGCCGTCGCCCGCGCTCACCACGAAACGAAAGCGCCGATCCACTCCCATACCGAAGTGGGTACGATGGCATTGGAACAAATCGAGCTGCTGCGAAGCGAAAATATCGATTTAAGCTTCCTGAGTCTCGGCCATATGGACCGCAATCCGGATCCGTATTACCATGAACAGCTCGCGAAGACGGGCGCGTACCTTTCCTTCGACGGAATCGCCAAAATCAAGTACGCTCCCGAAAGCACACGCATTCATCTCATTCTCGAGCTCGTGCGGAAAGGATACGAGGATCAAATCTTGATCAGCGGGGACACGGCTCGCAAAACGTATTACAAGCATTACGAACACGGCCTCGGATTGGAATATATTATCGCCAAATGGGTTCCGCGTTTTATCGACGAGGCGAACCGGGCGGGATTCGACGGACAGAAGCTTGTAGAGAAATTTTTCGTGAAGAATCCTGCGAACTGTTTCGCTTTTAAACGGTAAAGGAGGCGCGGCAAATGATCTATCAAGACGAGAACGCCTTCGAAGTGGCAAGCAAAATCGAGCGGACCGCATGCGCCATCTTGCCGATTGGGGCGGTCGAGGCCCATGGCCCCCATCTCCCGCTCGGCACGGACAACGTTCTGGCCGAACGGCTCGCCCGGCGGCTGGCGGAACGGACGGACAGCTTCGTCCTCCCTACTCTTCCCTATGGACAAGTATGGAGCTTGCAGAACTTCCCCGGCAGCATCAACGTCTCTAACGACGCGCTTATTCAAATGTTGTACGACATCGGGGAAAGCCTCGACCGCCAAGGATTCCGCATCTTCGTCATGCTGAACGGCCATCTCGGCAACGCGGTCGCTCTTAAGGAGGCCGCCCGCTTGCTGTACCGGGATTGCCCGGATTTGAAAGTATACTATTTTTTCTATCCCGGTTCGAAGCAAGCGATCGAACAAGTAAGGGAAACGCCTTCTTCCCACGCCTCATACTTTCATGCATGCGAGCTTGAAACTTCCTACATGCTCTATTTGGCCGAAGAATACGTAGATATGTCCAAAGCGATCAGCGATCCGCCGAATATCGGGATCGAGGCCGACTGCACCCCGACTCCGTGGGAAGAGTTCACATCCACGGCCGTGCTCGGAGACGCGACGCTGGCCACGAAAGAAAAGGGCGAGCATATCGTCGAAGCGTCACTAAAGACGATGGCCGCCATCGTCAACGAAGCCAAAAAGCGGCTAACAACCGGCAAGGAGCTGTGATAGAAATGCTTCATACCTATTTTCAACATCTAAGACAAATGCTTGACCAAGTCGAGAACAGAGAGGCCGACGCAATTCGCCAAGCGGCCGGGAAGACGGCCGAAGCGATTATGAACGGCGGCGTCGTGCATCTGTTCGGATGCGGCCATTCCCATATCTTGACGGAAGAAGTATTTTATCGGGCAGGCGGATTGGTGCCGATCCATCCGATCTTCGTAGAGAAATTGATGCTGCACGAAGGCGCAGTCCGGTCCTCGGAACTGGAACGGCAGAACGGCCTGGCCGAAGAGTTCATGAACGGCCAGGATATTCGGCCTGGAGAGGTCATGTTCGTACTGTCCACTTCCGGGCGGAATCCGGTTCCGATCGACGCCGCCCTCATCGCCAAACAAAAAGGCGCATTCACGATCGGCATTACGTCGATGGAATATTCGCAAAGCCAGCCTTCCCGCCACGCAAGCGGCAAGCATCTGTACAATTCCGTCGACTTGGCGATTAACAATTACGCGGTCAAGGGAGACGCGGTGCTGACCCATCCGGGTTCGCCCGTTCCGTTCACGCCGACGTCGACGGTGATCGGAGCGGCGATTCTGAACGCCATCCTGGCCCAGGCGATCGAGATCATGATCGAACGGGACTTTCACCCTCCCGTCTTCCTGAGCGGCAACATCGACGGCGCCGACGACCACAACAACGCGCTCATCGAACGTTACCGGGAAAGAATCCCTCTTCTTTCCTGACAAGTTATAGAGATTGTTCGAAAAGCCCCCTTTTTGAACTCAAACAAACAGAGACAGTGTTACCGATAGGAGGAAATAAACCATGACGGCTAGACAACTTACGATACAGAACGAACAAGGATTTCATGTCCGCCCTGCGCAACTTTTCGTTGATAAAGCCAATGAATTTGCGTCCAAGATTCAAGTCAAAAACGAGAACGGAGACGCGGCGGACGCCAAAAGCATGCTGGAATTAATGACGCTCGGGCTGGTCAAAGGGTCGTCGATTACGATCGAAGCGGAAGGCCCGGATCAGCAGGAAGCGGTGGACAGCCTGGCGCAGCTCGTCGAAAGCAAGTTCGGTGAAGACTAATGGCGGAACGGCATATTCACGGCATCGGCGTATCGGACGGCATTCGTATCGCCAAAGCGTTCGTATTCGCCGATGCGGCGGAGCGGGCCGTCCGCGAAATCGTCGAACCCGGCGAGACGGAAGCGGAGCTTGCGCGGCTTAGCGAAGCGAAACAACGCAGCGAAGCGGATTTGGCCAAGCTGGCGGAGCAAGCGAAGCAAACGCTTGGCGAGAAGCAAGCCGGCATCCTCGTCGGTCAAGCGCGGATGCTGTCCGACCCGGCCTTCTATCCGCAAATTGAAAAGAAGGTTCGGGAACAAAACTTCAGTGCCGAACATGCGGTTCGCACCGTCTCGGAACATTTCGCCGAACGGTTCGAGCAGATGGACAACGAATATATGCGGGAACGGGCCGCCGACATCCGGGATGTAAGCAAAAGGCTGCTTACGCGTCTTGAAGGACGGGAACGGATCAGCCTTGCCGATTTGCGCGAAGAAGCAATCGTCATTGCCGACGATTTGGCGCCGTCCGATACGGTCCAACTCGACAAGCGCTACGTACAGGCGCTCGTCACCCGCCTCGGGGGCAAGACGTCGCATACGTCCATTCTGGCCCGGTCGCTCGGCATTGCAGCCGTAGTCGGCGCGGGAGACGAAGTGAGCGATATTGCGGGCGGCGAACTTCTGATCGTCGACGGCAGCCAAGGCCTCTGCATTCGCGCCCCAGAACCGGAAACGATTGAGGAATACCGCCGGCGCATGCAAAGCGAGCAGGAGGAACAGAAGTCGCTGGAGCAATTCCGTCTGTTGCCCGCCAAGACGAAGGATGGCGTCCGCATCGAGACGGCCGCCAATATCGGCACGCCGCAAGAAGCCGCGGCCGCGGCGGAGCATCATGCCGACGGCGTCGGATTGTACCGGACCGAGTTTCTGTATATGAACGCCAACCGGATGCCGGACGAAGACGAACAATTCGCCGCCTACCGGGAAGTCGCCGAGCGTATGGAAGGCCGTCCGGTCGTCGTTCGGACGCTCGATATCGGCGGGGACAAAGAGCTTCCTTACTTGGCTTTGCCGAAGGAAGCGAATCCTTTCCTCGGCTATCGCGCCATAAGAATCGGACTCGACCGCCGGGAGCTGCTGCTCGCCCAACTGCGGGCCATTCTGCGCTCCAGCCGCTACGGCAACGTCAAAATTATGTTTCCGATGATTTCGAGCCTGGAGGAATGGCGGCAGGCGAAAGCCGTTTACGACGAGGCAAGAGCGCAATTGGCGCAGGAGAATATACCGGTATCCGACTCCGTCGAGCTCGGCATCATGATTGAAATTCCTTCGGCCGCCCTTCTGGCCGACGCGTTCGCCAAAGAGGTCGACTTTTTCAGCATCGGTACGAACGACCTCGTTCAATATACGCTCGCGGTCGACCGGATGAACGAGAAGGTCGCGTATCTATACGATTATTTCCACCCCGCCGTTCTTCAGTTGATCCGGCGTGTCATCGAAGCCGCCCATCGCGAAGGCAAATGGGCCGGCATGTGCGGCGGCATGGCCGGCGACCCGCTCGCCGCCCCGCTCCTGCTCGGACTCGGACTCGACGAATGGAGCATGGACGCAGGCTCGATCGTCAAGATCAAGCGGACGCTCTCGCGGCTCGACAGCGGCGAATGCCGAGCGTTGGCCGACCGTTTGCTGCAAGAGGCGACGACGGAGGAAGTCCGGCGTCAATTGACGCAATATATGGAAACATTGCATTCCGATTAAATTCGTAAGGGCTGCCGCGAGTCGATCAGACGACTTGCAGGCAGCCCTAACTTTATTCATTTGCTACCGCAATGTACTCCGCAATTCGCCGCTTTGGACCAACTAAGCCAAATACCGTTCTCTCAATATATTCAAATGATGAAGCTCATGCCCGGCAATAATGTAAGCGAGGGCTCTGACGGTAAGCTCGCTATTGTTGGCAACTCCGGTTCGCAGCCACGCCTCCTCGGTCAATCCGCGAAGCAAAGTTAACGTCGAACGGCGAACCGCCGCATAATCTTCCGATAATTCGGCCGGACTTCGCAACGAGAAAGACGCGCCCTTCACATATTCATTCTCGTCGAAACCCGCAAGCGGCGTCCGGTCCCCTCTTGCAATCCGAAGCAGCCGGTAGGCCATAATGCGCTCCGTATCGGTCATATGACCGATCATCTCTTTCACACTCCATTTCCCCGGCGCATACCGGTGTTCCGCTTGCGTTGCCGAGAGAGAGGCGATCAAGCTTTCCGTCTCCCCCGCTTGCGCGGCCAACAACTCGATAATGTTGCCATCCGGCACGATTCGAACATAAGGCTCGAAATGCGCGCCGTACTCCCCTTCCAGCGGCCTTTCCATCATATTCATCTCCTCCTCATATAGTATTTCTTGAAGGCAGTTTTGAGTTTACTTCCAGTCCCCTAGGGGACTGGCGGCCGCCTTCAAAATTTCCAGTTGATCTTTGAAAAATAAATTTGGGACTGGACTTTCCGGAAT
>NZ_JAHLPR010000055.1 GCF_018918005.1 Paenibacillus sp. MSJ-34
AGTGTATCCACATAATGTTGACTTGAACCGAACGAACTGGGAAACCTCCACTTTTTTACAGTCCGCGAGGCAGATCCACTATATTCAGTGTTTGATATTACGGGCTTTCGAAATTTAGGTTGACATTAGTACAGTTCGTAAATGTTGGTCTACGTGGAAGACAGAAATTATGAGTTATTTACCTGCAATAAACGCAAGAAACATTTTGGATTTAGGTGATCATCTAAAAAGCGTGTTCTTTTCCACTGCAGTCGGTGGTAGAGAACAAGGTGACCTTTCTTCTAGTGGCGCAGGCTGGGAGGCGTTAATATGTTGGTATATGAACCTTTGCTTGCTTGAAAGTCGGACCGTTGTAATTAAATATAATAAGAATTTGATTCCTCTTCCGATAAAGGAAGCGATTACGGTTAAATATGGTACTATTCCCACTACAACCGAATCAGATTTGATAGCAATTACTTTTCCAGACAAGCCTGAATATACAATAATGGATAAGTTTAACATTGTTATTCAAAATAATAATGGAGAATTTATTACTACAAGCAGCAGGAATAATAAGTTCAAATATAATCCTGTTGTAGATGCTCTTGTAGAAAGAGATTTCAATGAATGTGAGATTGGGATAATCCAGTGCAAAACAAACTGGAACGATAATGCTCAGATTCCAATGTTATGGGATATGATTTACTCATCTCTTGGATTTTCAAGACATCTTATTTCAATTGGGACTTCTGCATTTTCAATTAGAAATGTTCAAAAGTTCTCTTATTCTTTTGTTACGGTACCAACTATAAAAAAAGAGTTTAAACCTGATGGGATAGCAGTTCAAAGGGTTCATCATTTATCTGGTGGGAATTATTGGGGATTGCCTACACTTCCTGCCGTTGCTAGTTCAGTGAAGGAGATATTCGGAAGGAATTTTGCTTCAGGTTCTACAAAGGGGCTTGTGCCAACCTTAAACAATGCAATACCCCAATTAGGTACAGTGTACTCCTATTTCAATCTTGTTTAGTTGAGTGAATACTGCCAAAGAAAACGTATGTGCAACCCGTACATGTGAACTCAATAGCTGTGCTACTAATATATAACAGAAAAAACAAGGTGATCCTAAATGAATCCATACTTTTTACCAGATGAAGAAGAACAGAAAAAAATTCAATTGATACAACAGTATTGTAGAAATGAATTTGCTTTAATTAGAATGACCCCCACTATGCTTAAAAAAAGTATCATTGATGCTTCGGGTCCCTTAAGAACGATCTTAAGAGACAATGATATTGTTAATTATGATAAGGTGCTTCAGGGTCCTGATTATAAAATCTTCAAGGAGTCTCATGTGTTTCTGGGCCCTAATATAGTTAATTTGAAAACTAGCTTTTACAGGCCAGAGACAAAACTTGGGGATCCAAGAATCTGGATTTATGATTTAAAAAAATTTATTTCGTCAGGAACATTAATCTATTTTACTGTATTTAAAGGGAATCTTGTTGTTATTCCCCTTATCACTAGAGAGTCGCTGGAAATATTGTTGCCGCAATATTTTGGAGGTAATGACGATTATTTGATTCTAGAAGAATTAATGCAACATCTTTCAATAATATCAAACCAATGGATAAGAAGTGTGTCTCCATTTAAAAGAAGTCCAAAAGATGTTGGTGAAACCTTAGAGAACTATCTGGGGATAAGCCCTAATAGCATCGCCAAAGCTGATTTTAAAGGGGCTATCGAATTAAAATGTAAGAGAGCCGGTGGGGGAAATCTAGACACATTATTTAGTATGGTTCCCAACTGGGATATCAGCAAGCTTAAAAGTTCTACAGATATCATGTTAAAATATGGATACCCTAGCAATAAATATAGTGGTTATTATGATTTGTATGTAACTGTAAGCAATATTCCAAACAATCAAGGCCTTTTTCTCGTGGCAGATGATGAAGATCAAATAATCTATCAAAGAAGCATGATTAATGGAATAATTAATGAAGTCTGTTCTTGGGAATACTCAGCAGTCAAGCATAAGCTTCAAGAAAAACATCCTAAAACTGCTTGGTTAGTTGCCGAGGAAAAAGTAATTAATGGTGAAATACATTTTAACTATAATCATATTCAACTTACTCAACGACCTATATTCTCTCAATTTACAACGTTAATTAACCAAGGTATTATTACTTACGATTGGCGCGGAAGAGTTCGTACAGATAGAACTGGTTATAAGGATAAAGGTCATTGCTATAGAATTGCGCCCCGAAACAGAAATTTACTTTTCGGTGAAACGAGTGATATAACTTTGTAATTAAGATTTGAGGCAATGCTGGTATAATTAAGTGATTACGGGAGTCGGCTACAACCAACTCCCGTATTTGTAAGCCGCTTCATAAGCGGCTGTTTTTGGAAAAACGAGCTGGAGATAGGGAATCACCGTCTCTCCGTAGTCTATCTCTTTCCTAACTCTCTTTTATCTAGTAGAAAACGCCTCGATATAATCTCTAATTTCTGCTTTGACACTGCAACAAATCATATAATTTTTCTGGAATACGGTAAACTAGAGAATATAACTCAACTGCTTCCTATTTTCAGAACTTTGTCTGACTATAAACATTCTATAATTCCAATACCTCAAATCAATTATGTATCGTGCTGGGATTTATCCAAAGGCACTATCTTTAATGAAAAGTACGCCAACATAGGCACTGTTCCATATGATAATATTCTTAAAACGGCGAAATATATAGTTAGTAGAAAATAAAAAATAGAAAAGACCTATTCGAAAATTAAATGTAAAATAAAAAGAATTCATTCAATCTATTGTATAAAAAGAATAATTATCTACTTCAAAATAGCTTTATTTACCTAAGATAACAGCAGTCATATACACTTTTTTATTCTTTGAATAAAACAAAAAAATCTCCCCACTTTCTTGTAAGTGGCGAGATTTTATTTATTTTACTTTTATCATCCTCTTGCATGATGTGTTGCAAGAGGATGATAAAAGAAAGAGCTCCGAATAACAACTAATCCCTTTTGTCCAGCTTAAAGGATCTACTTACCGATTCCTTTTTTTCTTTGTTGTACGAATGGGCATATAACGATTTTTTCTTCCTTCTTTACTTGAACGGACACTTTCATAGAAGGATCTATTTGCATATCGATTTTATAATTTAATTTAACTACCTTTTCCATAATTTCAAAAACCTCCAAATTATTAGTGTAATTGTTAGAAACATTAAAAACGGAGGTTCTTTTATCATCCAACATTTATAATATCCTATAAGCTTTTAAAATGCAATTTCCTAGTCTTATGTTTGACATCGGCCTATCAATGGCAACGATATCAGATAAACAAGAGTTAACCGACAACTTCGACCCAACATCCATTTTGAAACGGGATCGACCTATGTTATTTTCTTTTCATCAATAATATGGTATTTTAAAATCAACAAATACTTCACCAAACTAAGGGAGCCGGCTGCTACCGACTCCCGCACAGTACAATAGCCGCTTCAAAGGCGGCAGGCTTTGGAAAAGCCGGAGAAAGAAATAGGTCCGTTACCTTTCCCAATGGGCGGCCTATTTCTTTTTGTTTACATATATAAAACAGCGTAATGATCCATTGTCATTAACGCGATGATCCATAACCCCCTGGCTCAATCAACCAAATTTTACACACCTTTTACCCCCCGATGACAATCGATTGATCTCCCTTTGTTATGCTAGACCTGTTTGAGAGGTTGGAACGCATTCTACGACAATAAAAGGAGATGATCGATCGCATGTACAAAAAGCTATTATCGATGTTGCTTTCTACGGCGCTAGTGTTCGGTTTATTGGCAGGATTCGGATCCTCGCCTGCGGCGGAAGCGGCAACGCAGGATGAGCCGATGATTCTGCTGGAGCGGAACAGCGAGTGGAAATATTTTGATCAGGGCCAAGATTTGAATAGCGTTTGGAGAGCCACGTATGATGATTCCCTCTGGGATTCCGGGTTTGCTCCATTCGGATACAAGGATAATGGCAGCGGCATTGCAACCTCCGCCTTTGGGCCGCTCAACACAGAAGTTGGCTATGGTCCGGACAAAAAACTCAAACATCGCACCACCTATTTCCGTACGAATCTTCAAGTGAATAAAGATGAGATCGATGGGTACGGACAGCTTCTCGGCACCTTCGGCATCGATGACGGGGCCGTGATCTATGTGAACGGGCATGAGGTGCGCCGCTTCGGCATGCCGGAAGGCGAAATTACGTATTCCACCAAAGCCATCTCAAACAAAGATCTTCCGGTGCTATATGAAAATGTGGATCTGACGCAGCCGCTGAAGTCCTATTTGAAGGACGGCAATAACGAAATTGCGGTCGAGGTTCATCAGCAAAGCGACAGCAGTTCGGACCTCTACTTCGATATGGAGCTTACAGCGTTAGTTCAGGCTCCGGCGCTTGAAATCAGCAAGGTGACCGTAACCTTCTACGGCGATGCGACTAGCGCGAAAGGATTTACATGGTATACGCCGCTCGGCTCCTTCCGGAGCGATGTGCAGGTGGTCGAGAATCAAGGCGGAGCGCCGGATTTCAGCCAGGCCCAAGTATTCACAGGGCGGACTTCGGTCTCTTCCAATTCCCCGGGAGAGCATGTGCATAAAGCGGAAGCGACAGGTTTAACGGCGGATACCTCCTATTATTTCAGAGTCGGCGACTCCAGCCTGGACCTCTGGAGCGAGACGGGCACCTTCCGGACGGCGCCGGCGGATGGAGCTTTCACCTTCATTGATTTGACCGACACGCAAGCGAAGGACGAAAGCGAGGCCATGCTGTCCGCAGCTACCTTGTCCAAAGCGCTTGCCGCCATCCCAGAAGCCGAATTTGTCGTTCATAACGGGGATGTGGTGGAGAACGGCACATCGGAGCAGGAATGGAACTGGCTGCTGGGCCATTCGCAATCCAGCCTGTTGCATACCACCATTGTGCCGTCCGCAGGCAATCACGAGAACAAGAATTATGCCTTCTACGAGCATTTCAATGTACAACAGCCGGACAACGCCGCGACGATTACCGGCGCCTATTACTCTTACGATTACAGCAATGCGCATTTCATCGTGCTCAACTCGAACGAGAATTCGCCGGAATACGCCAACTTCTCCGCAGAGCAAGTGGCATGGATGAAACAGGATGTCGAGCAAGCGAAAGCTGCGGGAGCGGAATGGATTATCGCCAATATCCATAAAGGCCCGTATACGACTTCGAATCACGCCACCGACAGCGACATCATTGGCGCGAACGGCGTGCGGAACAAAATCGCTCCCCTCATGAACGAGCTTGGGATCGATCTGGTGCTGCAAGGCCATGACCACATCTATGCGCGGACGAAGCCGATCAAATCCGACGGAACCGCTGAAGACGTGGCGAAAATTACCGAGACGCTGAACGGCCAGAGTATCGAATATGCGGTGAAGCCCGATGGAACGATCTACATGATTCCCGCCACCGCAGGCGCCAAAGTGTATTTCAAGAACCAGAAGCCGGAACTCGGAGACGCGTATTTCAATTTGTTCGAGCGCGCGGAAGAGAACCATGCCCGCAAGTACGGGGATACAACCAGCTCGGTGAGAGGCCAGGTGCAGAACTTTGTCGGCATTACCATCGACGGCGGCAAGCTGACGGCCGTGACATATGAAATCGATCAGAATCAGAACAACGCACAGCCGTTCATCGTAGATCAATTCGGAATTACCAAAGAGACGAAGCCGGATCCTGTTGAGGAAAAAGTGAGCAAAGTGACGGTTACGTTCCACGGCGACACCAAGACATCCAAGGGCTTCACCTGGTATACTTCCGAGCAGGTGACCGGCAGCGATCTTCAAGTTGTGGAGAAGTCTGCCGCCGCCCCTGACTTTGCGAATGCGATCTCGTTCCAAGGGCGTTCCGCGACTTCTACGAATTCGCCTGCAGAACTTGTGCATAAAGCGGAAGCAACAGGGCTCAAGCCCAATACGTCCTATGTTTTCCGCGTAGGCGATGCGGCGCTTGACGTTTGGAGCGACACAGGAACCTTCTTGACCGCACCGGAGAAGGGCGCGTTCACGTTTATCGATCTGGCCGATACGCAGGCGAAGAACGAAGAGGAAGCGATACTTTCATCCGAGACGCTCGCCAAAGCGTTGGCTACGGTGCCGGAAGCGCAATTCGTCGTGCACAATGGCGATATTGTCGATAAAGGCGTCAAGGAAGAACAATGGAATTGGCTGTTGGGACACTCGCAGGAAAGCTTGCTCCATACGACGTTAGCGCCTTCCGCGGGCAATCACGAGGATGAGAACTATGCGTTTATTGAACACTTTAATGTACTGCCGCCGGAAAACTCGGCAACCGAGACCGGAGCCTTTTACTCTTACGATTACAGCAATGCGCATTTCGTTATTTTGAATTCCAATGAAGATTCGGATACGTATGACAATTTCTCGGTCGAGCAAGTGGAGTGGCTCAAACAAGATGTTCAGCAGGCCAAAAAAGCCGGAGCGAAGTGGATCATCGTCAACATTCATAAAGGTCCGTACACCACTTCCAATCATGCGACGGATTCCGATATTATGGGAGCGAATGGCGTCCGCAACCAAATTGCTCCGTTAATGGCGGAGCTGGGCATCGATCTTGTGTTGCAGGGTCATGATCATATCTATGCTCGTACCAAACCGATCAAGCCGAATGGCAAAGCAACAGAGCCTGTAAAAATTACGGAGACGCTGAACGGAGAGAAGATTGAATACTCGGTCAATCCGGACGGTACGATCTATTTGATCCCGGCCACCGCAGGCCCGAAGGTCTATTATAAAAACCCGAGCCCAAGTCTTGGGGATGCGTACTACAGCCTGTTCGAACGGGCGGAAGAAAATCATGCGGCCAAATACGGTCCCGACCCGAAAGACAATCGGCGTCCGATGCGCAGCCAAGTGCAAAATTTCGTCGGCATTACCATTGACGGCAGCAAACTGACAGCCGTGACGTATGAAATCGATCAGAACCAGAACAACGCACAGCCGTTCATCGTAGATCAATTCGGCATCGTGAAGAAGGATGTCGCGAAGCCGAATCCCGAGCCGGGCAATCCGGGTTCAGGGACGCCGGGTTCGGGAACGTCCGGTTCAGGAACAGGCAGCAACACGGGGGCTGGTTCCGGTTCGGGAAGCGGATCGGAACCAGATTCGGATAAAGGTTCGGATTCCGGCAATGGGACGGATCCGGGCAGCGACACAAGCACAGGCTCTCAGCCTGGAAGCAATCCAGGTACCGGATCAGGCCGCGAGAACCCGCCGGCGCTGAAGGATACCGAAGGGCATTGGGCCAAAGCGGCCATCGACCAGGGTGTAGCGGCGGGCTTCGTGAACGGTTACGGCGACGGAACCTTCCGGCCGAATCGGCAAGTGACGCGCGCGGAATTCGTTACGATGCTGGGACGCGCCTTGAATTTGGATGCAGGCGGCACTCCGCTGACATTCACGGATACGAGCAACATTCCTTCATGGGCGAAGGATGCCGTAGCGCAAGCCGTGGAAGCAGGCATCATCAGCGGCTACAAGGACGGCACTTTCGGTCCGCATAAGCCGTTGAACCGGGCGGAACTGGCGGCGATGATCGTTCGCGCCGGGGGGATTCGTCCCGATTCTGCAGCAAAACTTGCCTTTACCGATGCGAAGGATATTCCGGCCTGGGCGAGGCCGTATATTGCTGCCGCGGTCGATGCAGGGCTTGTGGGAGGAGTTGGCAATAATCGCTTCGCTCCCCGGCAAGTGGCGACCCGGGCGGAAGCCGTCACGCTTGTTATAAGACTTCTTGAATATGTGAAGTAAATCGATCGGAAACCAGCGCTGGGATGTTTTATCCCGCGTTGGTTTCTTTTTTTTGTGGCTCTACGTCATAGACAACGAAAATTCCCCGCGACTTCCGAAGTGAACCTCCCTACTCGACACCTCTCAACAATTTCCTACTAAAATTTCAAGTATCATGGTAAACTTTAGGAAAAATAGTAGGAGGAAGACATGCCGCTCAAATATGTAACGATCATAGCTCTATTGTTGTTCTTTACGGGGTGTAGTGGGGATGGAGGATTTAAGCCGGATACGCCGCTTTCCGAAAGCGACCTATGTATTATTACAATGGATGAGAAACAGAAGGTCTGTTATGGAATGGAAAGAGAGGAGGCGGAGAAGGTTCTGGGGCAGGGAGAAAAAAGCAGTTTCTTTTATCAATACGATCATGGCGTTGACATCATCTACAGAGAAGGAAAAACAGTCGCATTGATTCGTTTAACCGAAGGTTCCGAAAAAATGTATCGTACCGTACGCGGTTCAAAGGTAGGAGACTTGAAGCAAGATGTGTTTACGTTATACGGTAAAAAATACGCGATCGATCGGGAAACTGAGCCTCATTCCATTGATTACGTTTATGATGTTAGCAACCAAAAATTTCTCGCAGAGATATCTTCCAAAAACAAAGACTTTAAAACGCTTCAAGATCATTATTTTGTTTCAGCGGGATATAACGATGATGGGTCCGTCGTGTATTTGTATGTAAGCGACTTGCAAGCAATTATGTATTTATATTGAGAGGCGATATGGGTCATATAAGATGAAAAGCCGCGCAATCAAGCGCGGTTTTCTCTTTGCCCCCATGTTTTGTGACGATTTGTTTATGGTTTTGTGACTTTTTCCAACTTCGTTTGAGATATTCGTTTGTTATGGTAAACAGACAAATTGACTTGAATAGGGAGGATTTCTTTATGTTGCATGTTCAAATCGTACTTTTCGATGGCTTCGACCTGCTGGATGCCATTGCGCCATACGAGGTTTTTAGCGCCGCTGCCATGTTTGCCGAGAACGCGTTAAGCGTGGAACTCGTCACCGCCGAAGGGCCGAGATCCGTACCTAGCGGCATCAACGGGCTGCCCATTGCGGCAAGCGGCAGATTGAATCCCGAACTTGCGGGCATCATTCTCGTGCCTGGCGCGTCCGGCCCCGTCGCAGGAGACGGCCCCGAGTCGATCCCGGCTATTCTGAATCGCGCTATGAATACGGCACTAACCGGAATGATGGGGCAGGCGCTGAAGCGCAAAGACATCGTCGTCGCCACGGTATGCGGCGGTTCCCTGCTGCTGGCCATGGGAGGGCTGCTGGAAGGCAGACATGCGGTCACGAATCATCTGGGCATGGATGTGCTGGGAGCGACCGGGGCCATTCCCGTCGCGGCGCGCGTAGTGGACGACGGCAATCTGGTGAGCGGCGGCGGCGTCACTTCGGGACTCGATGTCGCGCTGTATTTGGTGGAACGCGAGCTTGGGCCGCGCATCGCACACGAAGTAGAGCAATTATTCGAATTTGAACGCAGGGGAACGGTTTGGAGAGAAACAGGAATGGCGCCTAATACGCGGCAAGCGTCGGCGGGCGACGAACCGAACCTCGCGTCAGACGATGCGGCGATCTCCCCCGGCAAACTGCCTAATACAACCGCACAGGCATCCGTCTTCGACGGGGATTGGGATACGGTCATCGCTACGCCGGTTGGCAAAATGCACGTCAGGCTCTCCATTTCAACCGGTAACGGGACGATCCAAGGCAAGGCAATCCAAGGGGATGAGACGGTCGAGTTTATGCATCCCGCACTGCGGGACAACACGCTTGCCTGGTCGCTGCAAATCACGAAACCGATGCGCTTGAATCTGAAATTCGAAGTGGTCGTCAACGGAGATGAAATGACCGGAGTCGCCAAGGCCGGCCTGCTGCCGGCATCCAGACTAACAGGCAAGCGTCTTTCCTAACCTGGCCGAAATGTAGTTATTCGCACGAAATATGGAGCCTCGGGGGTTGTCGTCCAAATGAAGAAACAGAGAACATTATACGGTCTTTTGGCCGGTGTAAGCATTCTATTTATTTTGTACGCCTTGGTGAAAAATTACTTGATCGATCCTGAAGCCGCAGCATTTTTAAGCCATAAAACCGGGCTGAAGCGCGAGCTGAATCTTCCTGTGTGGTTAAACGTGATGTACGTTCATGTTGCCTTCGCCTGCATTGCCATGGCGGCGGGGCTGATCAACTTTTCGAATCGGATCCGTGAGCGAAGCCGCATGTTCCATCGCATCAACGGCTACGTGTATCTCGTGTCCGTACTGCTTGTCGTGCTGACCTCCGGGTACATGGCCCCTTACGCCACCGGAGGCAAAATAAGCAGCATGGGGTTCAATGCGCTCAACATCATATGGCCGATCATCACCATTATCGCGCTCGTCCAGATCAAAAAGAAGCGGATCGCCCGGCACCGGAACTGGATGATCCGCAGCTATGCCTTTTGTTTTACGAACATGTCGATTCATCTCATCACCACCCTTTTTCATCAGGGATTCGGTTTCGTCTATGCTGCCAGCTATACCATTGGCGTTTACGGCTCCCTTGTGCTGCTGCTGGCCATTCCTAACGTGATTATCAGAATGATCGGCCAACCCAACGCGGTGATCGACAAGTAAATCAACAGAAAGGAATGGGTGGGGATCCATGTCTATTTACACCATCGTTCCGACGATTAGTACCTGCTTGATCGTCATTAGCGCCGTGTTGGTCGCGATCGGTTGGAACCTTGCGGCGAAGCGGAAGCTGGATGCGCACAAGAAGGTTATGTTGGCCGGAGCGGTATTCGCGGCATTATTTTTTATCGTTTACGTATCGCGCACCATCTTCGTGGGAAATACGGAGTGGGGCGGTCCCGATAGCCTGAAGCCCTACTACTTGGTGTTTCTGCTATTCCACATTGTCCTGGCGACGGTCGCAGCCGTATTCGGCATCACAACGATTGTCCTCGGCTTCAAAGAAAGATATGCCAAGCACCGCCAATGGGGGCGCGTTACTTCGGTCATGTGGTTTGTCACTGCGATTACCGGTGCAGCGGTGTACGTACTATTATATGTGATGTACCCGGGCGGCCATACAAAGCCCGTATTCGATGTCATTTTCGGCTGGTGAGGCAAGGTTGAAAACAAAAAAATAGGTCGCATCCTTTCCGGAGACGGCCTATTTATTGTTACTTTTAAAGCAAATCCTCAAATGCTAACGGTTCGTTGTCGGAGAACAAATCCGGATCGTGCCGAAGCAATCGGGTAATCACTTCGGTCATCCGAACGGTATCGCATAGACGCACCTGCGCATCGCCCATTCGGCCATAGACCATGGCGCCGGAATCCAGCAAAGCGTCTTCCACTTTCCAGAAATGCTCCGACCAATTCAATCCGCAATGTCTGCGCGACGGTACCGCAATTTCGGTGCCATCCGGCAATACGGTGTAGAGCTGCTCGCGTTCATCCGTCATTCTTCCGGGTATATCAACCCACTCTTCAATGCCGTGAATGAACGTGTTTCTGCGCAAATCGACGCCCAATAGCAAAATATGAGCTTCCCGATCGAGCAACTTCCCCCACGCCGAGCCTCGAGCGCAAGGCGTATCGAATCGTTCGTCCCCTGCTGCGAAAACTTCCGCGTCTTTCCCTAGAGCCCCTACGGAGTGCGTAGGATGCAAGGAGCGCACGACCCCGGGGCGCTTGCGGAATAATTCCGGCAAAATGCCAACGCAAACCGGCGAATCGGCCACATAAAATTTCGGATTGTTCGCATTGATCGTGGACCATGTATGCGTCGGCAGCACCAGCAGCCCGTCCCGCATATAGGCAGACAAAGCATCCAGAACCGTATCCGCCCCTCCTTCGACATGGCCTAAACTTTTGTACGAAGAATGCACGAGCAGCGTCCCGTTGCCGGGAATCCGCAATTGTTCCAGATCGTGCATCAGGCTCTCTTTGGTATGCATAGATTTCCCTCCGCTTCTATCATGCTTCTCCTATTATATCAGCTTCTATCTATCGAGAAACGCTCGCCCTTTGAAAACGCCGAAAATCGCAGGGATGAAAATGATTGTAGCCGCATTATTTCTTTAGAGGCATAAACAATGATGGATTTAAGTCATCACCTTCAATGACAATACCGGTTAATCCGGTACTTGTCTTTGTTTCGTGCCATTCATCTTTTTCCCAAAACACAGCGTCTCCGCCCTGCACTTTATCATACTCTTCCTTTTCGCCTCTTACATATCCTTCTCCATGCATAATTAAAAGAAGCTGCGATACAACTGCCTGGTGATACCCAATAACACCGTTTTCATCTAAGTGCAGACATCCGATATGAGTTGCCTTATCCGTTTGAAGAATACGAGACATAATGAAATTAGAATTGAATTTTGAAATATGTTTACCGCTATCTTTATCAAATTTATAAAATTCCATGATATACCTCCTCGTTACTTTAAAAGTGCATTTCCATGTTCTCTGATGCTTTGGTATAAAGTATATCATCCTTCAATCAAATACTCCGCAAATCAATGTAAAAAAGCCCCGCCATGACGATCGTCACAGCAGAGCTTATAGGCTGCACATTAACGCTTCGGCAGCGACCCGACATACCGGTCGGACAGCTCCATCAGCTTCAATATATACTCGTAATCGGCGCGGTACGGCGTCAGATCGGCGACCCGCTCCTGCGTCTTGATCGAGATGGCTTCGCCGTCTTCAAAACCTGTTCCCGGAACGAACAAAACGTCGTTGTTGAAGAACGAACCGGTCGGCAAATAATAACGCATCCCCACTACGTTCTTATCGATGTTCAGCAGATCGTGGCCGAACGCCGTGAATGGCTCGTCGGGCAAGGAAATGCCCAGCAAATTGGCAAGCGTCGGCATCATATCGACCTGCCCGCCCACGGTCTCGACGGTCTTGCCCTCGGCGCAGCCCGGCATATGAATGATCAACGGTATATTAAAACGGGATAATTGCGAATCATAATGAATACCGAGCAAATCGCGAATGGTCTGCGGATCGTTATGCTCCGCCGGCAAGCCATAGTGATCGCCGTACATGACAAGCACGGTGTTATCCCATAGTCCGTTCTCCTTTAACCGGTCAATCAGCGTACCGATCGCATAATCCGTGTAATTGACCGCGTACAGATAATCGCCAAGCTGCGTATCGTTCATCGCATCCGGCAGGGCGATCTTGCGGCGGTCTTCCGGCACCAGAAACGGATGATGGCTGGAGGCCGTAATGAACTGCGCATAGAACGGTTTGCCCTGCTTGCTCGTCTCCGCCAATTTTTCGACGCCGGCCCGATACAGCTCTTCGTCCGAAGCGCCGAAGTTGTTGAACTTATCGTCATTGTAAAACGGCTTGTCGTAATAATGATCGAAACCGATCGCCGGATACAGCTTGTCCCGATCCCAGAAGGTCACATCGTTCACATGGAATGTGCTCGTTGCATAGTTCCTCTCCTGCAGCAGCCGCGGCAGGCTAGGGAGCTTGCGATCCCCGTACCCTGTTGACATGGCGATTTTGCCTGTCGGGTAGATGGACGTATTCGACATAAACTCCGCATCGGAAGTATTGCCGTTGCCGATCTGCTGGAACACATGGGGAAAATAGAATCCTTCCGCCGCCAGCTTGTTCAAGACCGGCGTCAATTCCTTCCCTTCCACCAATAGATTAATAGGGAAATTCTGAAACGACTCCAATTGGAGTACAATAACGTTCTTGCCCTTCGCGGCGCCGAAGTAAGCAGGCGCTTCGCCCTTCTCGGCCGAATAGGAATAGGATGACTGCAATCGGTTGATTTCATCCGCAATTTCATCGGTATTCCCCGTCACAGCGATGCTATTGTCTTTCGCACTCTTGATCGCCGAGGAAATCTGATAGTTTAAGAAGCCTTCTTTTTCCGCCGCGGTAAGCTCGTTCTGAATCGGCATGCCTGCCTGAATGAATCGGACGGACAAGGCCAAACCGGCGACAAGCGCAATCAGCACGCCGATTTTATTGACGGATTTGCTCGCAGGCAGCCGAGAATGGCGAACTTTGCAGAATATCCATACTAGCACAACGATAATAAGATCCGCAAAAAACAAAACGTTGCTAGGCTGAATCGTCTCCAGAACGCTGGATGTAATTTGCCCAACTTGACGCAGGGCGTACAAAGCCGTGTACGTCGGAACCGAGTTGAAATGCTCGAAGTATAACGTTGCTGCAAATAATATGAGCGAATAGACTGCATTCAAAGGCCAATACACGGCCGCCTTCCGCCGCAACGGCGTCACGAGTTCGACCAGGCTCAACAGTGCCAGCAAAGCGGCAGCATCTGCGGCCAGACGGGTCCATACGATTTCCTGGTAAAAAAAGTAGCGCAGCAGCATCATTTTTAATAGAAACAAGATCGCCATCCAATAGAATAGCGGAACGCGGCCGGTCTCCACCTTGCGGACAGGCTGCAGAAGTTTGCGTTGATTAAGCGGTACATCGTTCACTTCATTGTAAGTCCTTTCTCAGAAGTCGTTCAAGATTATATCACCTTCGCGTTTCCCCTCCAAGCCATTGATTTTTCCAATTTTCCAATGTTTTTTCCAATGACAAATCTGTTGATTATTTACATCGAAAATAATATAAACTTTTTCTATGGTTGAATCGTCTACTAGTAGAATCAATTTAATGCAGCTAAGGAGGAATCGTCCGTGCAAACAGCCATGACCAATCAAGCCAACCAACCGCGGCTCCTGTTCCTGCAGTTAAGACCGCATCAGTGGACGAAAAATTTGCTCATTTTCGCAGCGCTGCTGTTTTCCTTTACCTCGATCAATCTCGTGAAAGTGCTGGATTCGATCGCAGGCTTCTTGCTATTCAGCTTTGTAGCCGGGTGCGTCTATATTCTGAACGATTACGCGGACCGGGAATCCGACCGCAATCATCCGGTGAAGCGCAATCGCCCGATGGCGTCCGGGGCGCTGAATCCCCGGCTCGCGCTGGCGTTCGGCGCCGTCCTGCTGCTTGGTTCATTCATCGCGGCATGGTTTCTCAATCCGTTGTTCGCCCTGGTGCTCGTCGTCTATTTTGCGCTCAATGTCTCTTACTCTTTCGCGCTGAAGCATGTCGTCATTGTCGATATGATGGTCATTGCCGCCGGTTTCGTATTGCGCGCCATTGCGGGCGGACTGGTTATTCATGTCCCGCTTACGCCCTGGTTTCTCATCTGTACGATGCTGCTGTCCTTGTTTCTGGCGATCGGCAAGAGAAGGCATGAGCTGTCCCTGCTGGAAATCGGCAAGGGCACGCACCGCAAAGTGCTGGAGAAGTATTCCTTCGCCTTGCTGGATCAACTCAACAGCATTGTGACGACAGCGACCATCATCAGCTATTCCTTGTTTACCTTTACGTCCGGACGCACCATCCATTTGATGTGGACGATCCCTTTGGTTATCTACGGGATTTTCAGGTATCTCTATCTCATTCATATCGAGCATAAGGGCGGCTCCCCGGATCGGGTGTTGTTCGAGGACAAGCATATTCTGGTTACCGCGATTCTATTTGTCGTCAGCGTCGTGTTTATTCTGGCGTTCTTCGAATAAGCAATGCGAGCGCAGGGATGGAAGATTATGAGATAGAAGGAAGAGGATAATGGAGCAAAAAGTAGCAATATTCGATATCGACAAAACGATGATTCGGAACGACTCGATGTTTCTGTTCGTCTGGTACGGGATCAGGAAGAAGCCGTTGACCATATTCAATCTATTGGCCATCGCATGGAAAACGGCGCTTTATAAGCTTAACCTTATTTCGGTGGAGGAGGTGAAGGCTTCCTTCTTCTATGCCATCCGCTTCTTCGGCGAAGCCGAACTGGAGGAGTTTTACGACTCCGTCCTGGAACCCAATCTATACGGGGACGCACGGAGAGAATTGAAACGCAGGAAAGAAAGCGGCTGTCATGTGCTGCTCGTGACCGCTTCTCCGCACGCCTACATGAAATATTTCAAAAAGCTGCCTGACGTCGATGAGGTGATCGGAACCGAGCTGGCCTGCAGCAATGGGCGCTATACCAACCGCATCGTAGGCGGCAATTGCAAGGGAGATGAGAAGGCGGTACGTATCCATCGGTACTTGCAAGAAGCCGGCATCCGGATCGATTATGAGCATTCCGCGGCTTACTCCGATTCGTTGTCGGATATGCCGATGTTCCTGCTCGTGAAGAACCGGTACCTGATCAATCAATACAGTCCGGAACTGGAGGAACTACGATGGAAAAGTTAAACCGCCGCCATACCGGCAAAATGCTGATGATCGTGTCCGCTTTTCTCACAGCTACGGGGCAGCTCTTCTGGAAATGGGGGCATGCGAACCTGATCTATATGGCCGTCGGCTTTCTATGTTATGGCGCAGGAGCGCTGTTCATGATCAAAGCTTTTGCGCTGGAGAAGCTGTCCGTCGCCTATCCGCTTATGTGCGTCAGCTATATTTTTGCGCTCGTTTACGGCGATCTTTTTCTCGGGGAAGACATTACGTTGAAGAAGGCGGCGGCCGTCGCGCTGCTCGGGATCGGGGTGACTTTGACATCCTATGATAAGTAATCTGCCGCTCTTCTTGCTCCCTGTCATGACCTTGTTCGGTGCGCTGGGCAGCGTCTTCTTCAAAAAGTTCTCGCTTCATCGCAAGATCGTCACCTTGTTAATTGGCTGTATGTTCTACGGGCTAGGCGCCCTTCTCAATATTTATTTGCTGAGAGAGCTTCCCTATACTGTCGTGATGCCCGCCAACGCGCTCACCTTTATTTGGGCCTTGCTGCTCGCCAAATGGGTTTTCAAAGAAACGATCGGCATGTTCAAAATTGCCGGCGTCGCCTGCATCGTTTCAGGGCTGCTCTTATTAATTCTATAAAAAAAACTTTCTACGATGGGTGGTAACGATGAAATTTCTCGGATACTTGCTGCGGAACAGACAAGATAACTACAAAGCGTTAGCGTTATTCGTCGCGCTTACTGTGTTCTATATCGCGATGGATCTTCCGTTCCTGGCGTTCATCAAGGACAATGCGGCGGTATTGGCGGAGCATAATCCGTTCTACGGGGCGCCGTTTATGCTGAATTTGTTCAACTTCGATCCGTCCATGTATTATGGGTATTACAATATTTCGATCATTCATCCGCTAATGAACTTTCTGGCCGGTTCGCTCGCCTATATCGCTTCCCATTGGGGAGGCAATCTGTTTTTTCTCGTGCTGCAATCGGCCGTCAACGCGCTTGGCGCGGTGCTGATCTATTATTACTTGCGCAACAGCGAAGCGGGCAATGTACTGGCGATCGGGTTTGCCGCGTTTTTCGGCATCAGCTCGTATAATTTGTTTACGGCCATGATCCCCGACTCTTATCCCTACGTGCAATGGATGCTCATTTGGTCCGTCCTTTATTTTCAATACAGCCGGGAATCAGCAGCTCCAACCATCCGAACGGGCCCATACGCATCGCTGGCCTTCGTCAACTTTGCCATGACCTCGACGAATATCGTGCCGTTAACGGGCGCTATGCTCTTCAACGGCATCGCCCGCCGCGACAAGCGGACGTTCAAAGCCTTCGGTTCGGTTGTTGCCGTCGCCCTGCTGCTGGTCGTCGCGTTTACGGCGCTGCAATGGCTCGTCTTTGACGGGCGTTCCTGGGTTACCAGTTGGACGGCTACCTTGGCTAGTGGCGGCCTCAGCTATGTCGCTCCGTTCTCGTTCGTCAATCATTGGCAGGCCTTCTATATGCTTGGCGTCAGCCCTGTGCTCACGCCGGATGTCGCGATGATCGATCCGGGGATTGTCGCCGTTGCAACTGATCTGGCTCGTCCCTACCCTTTTTACGTGCATATGATAGGCGCTGCTCTATTGATTCTGGCTTTGCTCGGGTTCATCCGGGGAATCAAGACGCGGGAAGCGTGGGTGCTGGCATCTTTTATTATATTCGCCCTGCTGCTGCATATCGTCGTCGGTTTCGGTCTAAGAGCGTTCAAGTATGATATGTATTTGTACGCCGGCCACTTCCTTTTCGCCATCTTCCTGCTTGGTGCAACATTCATCAACCGGTTGAAAGGCGGAATCGCCAAAACGGCGCTGCTCGTCCTCATTCTATTGTTCGCACTGGCCACACTGGGCAACAACATCGTCAAACATGGCGAAGCGCTGCATCACATCAAGCAAGCGTATACGGATCTGCAACTAGAAAGCGCCGCTCGGCCGGAACCATGATCTTTCCGGCTCGGCCAGGCTAGGGTGAGCATTTGTTGTTCCCAAGCCGATTTGGGTAATCGTTCTCCTCCTTTTGCCGAAATCCCCTTCGTTCAGAAAGGTCGGTTGCTTGCGGTCTGACCGCAATTCGATAGCCGGGTCAGTCCGGAGCGATTCCCTGCCCTTGGAACCCGTTGGTCTTGTCGCCGATGCCGATACGTTTCATCAAAGCCGTCGCATACTGGTAAGTAACGCCCTTGTTTCGTTTCATTATTTTGCTTGATATGTAAATTTGTTCAATCCAGTAGTAGGCAGTCCCATGATTCGTACCTTAACCGACTGAGCGAGAGGGATATCGACAGAAGGCTTCATAAAGAGTTACGATGATAGGCCGAATCGCAAAAAGGAACCGACGCGTTCGAATTAAACAGCCCACCCTCCCCAAGCAAAAACCGCCCTCCTATCGGAGGACGTCGATCGAGTCGCCAAGCTCACCCTTTAATGCCGGACATGGTAATGCCGCGGACATAGTATTTTTGCAAGAAGACGAACAGGATCAGGATCGGGATCGAGCTAACGGTGTCGGCGGCCAGAATTCGGCCCCATTCCGTCACCTGGGCGTTGGAGAACGCCGCGATCGCGACTTGCAGCATTTGTTTGTCCTGGTCGTTAATGACAACGAGCGGCCACAGGTAAGAATCCCATTGGCCCAGGAACGTGATGATCGCCAGGGTCACAAGCGCCGGCACGGAGGCGGGCAAGACGATTTGCCGATAAATGCCGAACCAGGACGCCCCGTCAATCCGCCCGGCTTCCAGCAGCTCGCGCGGAATATCGGAGAAGAACTGGACGAGCAGAAAAACGCTGAACACCGAGACGATCGCCGGCACGATCAAGGCGGTATACG
This sequence comes from Paenibacillus sp. MSJ-34, assembly GCF_018918005.1. GTDB lineage: Bacteria > Bacillota > Bacilli > Paenibacillales > Paenibacillaceae > MSJ-34. The sequence goes on from NZ_JAHLPR010000055.1 coordinate 18,997, forward strand.
TATCGATCCACCCGAAACGGTTCACGGTCAAATACGTGGGAACGAGCGTCACCTCGCCCGGAATGACAAGCGCCGAGAGGAACACGGCGAAGATGATTTTCTTGAACCGGAATTTCATTTTGGCGAAAGCGAAGGCGGCCAGCGAGTTGAAAAATAGCGACAACAATGTTACGGGCGCCGCCACCGTCAGCGTGTTGGCGATGAAACGCCCGAAAGGCTTGACCGCGTCGGTGAAGATGGCCCTGTAGTTGTCCAGCGTCCACTGGACCGGAATCAAAGTCCTCCATTCCAACTCGCTTGAGTACCGGAAAATTTCCTCATGGCTGCGAAACGAGCCGAGAATCATCCAGACGATCGGCAGCAGCGCGACAAAAGCCAACACGGCCATGACCAGCAGCTTTGCCGCGCGCAACAGTCCTTGATTCATAAGTCTCCCCCCCTACGATTCGTCGTCCGATTTGAAAAACTTCATCTGAAAGATCGAGATGCATAACACAATCAGGAACAGAATCATCGCAGCCGCCGTGGCGTACCCCATTCGCAACTGGTCGAACGCCTGATTGACGATAAAATAGGTGGCCGTCGTGGTGGAACCCGCCGGTCCCCCGTTCGTCAAAATGAAGATCGGCCCCGATATTTTGATCGCGTCGATCGTCGTAATGATGACGACGAAAGCCGTCGTCTTGCGCAGCAGCGGCAACGTAATTCTGAGGAAAATCGCCGCCTTCGTCGCCCCGTCCACCTGAGCCGCTTCGTAGACATCCTTCGGAATATTGGCGAGTCCGGCCAAGAAGATGATCATGAAAAATCCCGCCGCCTTCCACATCCCCAGAATCATGACACCATACATCGCGACGCTCGGATCGGACAGGAAGCTAACTGTCGGAAGCCCGAGCCATTTCAGGACCCCGTTCAACAATCCGAAATCTTGATTGTACAATAGTCGAAACACGGTGGAGGCGACGCCGACCGCGATAATGACCGGCAAAAAATACATCGTGCGGAACAAACCGCTGTACCACGCCGTCTTCTGCACCAGCAGCGCAAGGCCGAGCGCAATCGCGGTCTGTACCGGAATGACGACGATCGCGAAATGGAACGAGTGAACGAGGCTGTCCAGAAACTGGCGGTCTTTGAACAGTTCGATATAATTATCCAGCCCGATAAAATAGGAATTCGGACTGATCAGGTTAAAGTCCTGAAAGCTGACGATCAGCGCGGATATCATCGGGTAAAACGTAAAAACGGCTAGACTGGCGACAGCGGGGATAATAAACAGATAAGCGGACCATTCCTCCTGCCGTTGATAAGAAAACATGCGCGGCGATCCTGCTCTTCTCGTCGTACGCACGGCAAACCTCCTCTCTCGAACGTTCGACAGGGGAACGCTTGGCATTCGAACTTCGCATTCGGCTAAGCCCTCCCCTTACGAACTCAAACTTCTCTCTACTTCACGTTGGCAATCGCTTTATCGATTTTATCCACTGCCGTGGTCAGCGCATCGTCGACATTGCGGTTGCCCAGAACGATCGCGTCGAACATTTCGGTGATCGCTTTGCTGATCGCCGGATACGCCGGCGATACCGGGCGCGGTCTGGCGTACGTTGACGACTGCTTCACCCAAATGTTAAGCGGATATTCCTGCAGCTCCGGGAACGCATCCGCTACCGACAGGCGGGCGGGAAGATTCTTCGTCTCCTTGTACCATACCTTGGCTCCTTCCTTGCCCGTAACCCAATTGACAAACTTCCACGCTTCCTTCGGATGCTTCGATTGCTTCGTGATCGCCATATTCCAGCTGCCCATCGGCGTCACTTGCTCCTTGTCTTTCCAGAGCGGCGCCACGGCCCAATCCTTGAAATTCGGGAAATGGCTTTCGAGATACGGCAGATGCCAAGGGCCGTTCATCATGATGCCCATTTTGCCGGATTCGAACGCGTCGGGGGGAAGCTCCTTGGCGGCCACTTTCGAGTCGTTATACAATCCGTTGAAAAATTCCAGCGCCCGCTTGGCCTCCGGGGCATTCAAGTGCCCTTGGGCCGTCTTCCCGTCTTCGCTGAGAATATCGGCGCCCGCCTGCCACAGATACGTCATCTTGACGAAAGCCGAGCCCTCTCCCGGTCCCAGCCCCCATGCCGGGTCCCAACCGTAAACGCCCTTGGCGGGATTATTGATTTTCTTGGCGGCATCCAATACTTGCTCCCATGTCCACGCTTCGTCCGGGTTTTGCGAAGGCAGCGGAATGCCCTGTTCTTCGAACAATTTCTTGTTATAGAACATCGCCACGCTGGCGTCGTTTAACGGAGCGGCCCATACCTTGCCGTTATACGTCAAGCTTTGCTGGACCGGCTTGGAGATATCGTCGAAATCGCCATCCTCCGCAAAATATTCGTCCAGCGGAACGATCGCTTCCTGATGAGCGTACGAGGCGATAAACGGGCCGTCGATGCCCATAATGTCGGGCGCGCCTCCGCCGGCGAGCGCGGTGCGGATTTTCGTTTCATAGTCGCTGTAAGGAATAATCTCCATCTTGACCGTAATATTCGGATTCTCTTGTTGAAAAGAGGCGATCAATTGCTTAAGCGCCTTGACCTCGGACTCGTTGTCGTGACGCCAATAGGTAATCGTGACTTTATCGTTTGAAGATCCTTTCGTCCCGTTCGCCTCTTCTGCGCCGTTCTCCTTCGTGCCCGCACCTTGGCCCGGACTGCCGGAACAGCCGGCGAGCAAGCCCAGAATTAGTACGGCGGCCATCGCCAGACTGAAGATATTTGCGGTTTTCTTCATATGCGTCCCCTTCCCTTCAAACCGTATTTGTATCAGGTAAACACATCATATCATCCTGCGCCGGAGCGGATATTTGCTGTCTTTGGCAATTATGTTTTCATTTTTTTGGTTTTTTCGGTATTCCGCGGGACTCACGCCGAATTGCTTCTTGAAGGCGGTGCAAAAGTAACCGGTGTTGGTAAATCCTACTAGCGACGCGATATCGTGAATACGCAAATCGCCGTTCCGCAACAGCCGCCCGGCATGCTTCATGCGGATGTCGAACAAGTACTGGCTGTAGGTTATCCCCGTTTGCCTATGGAACAAATCCGACAGATAGGCGGCATTGATATAATATTTGTCGGCCAGCGCCGTCAGGCTCAACTCGCACCCGTAATTCTCCTCGATCTCGCGGCGGACCATGGCCACGATCTCTTCGCCGTTGGACGCTTTTTGCCGGCGAACGGCCTCCGCGATCGTTTGCCCGAAGCGGAGCAGCCGTTCCGCCGCCTCGTCGCAAGCGTCGAACGATCGCATAGCCGGACTGATTTCCCACAGCAACTCTTGAAACGGCTCATGCTCCAGTTGGAATTTCCTGGCCGCTGCATCGAAGACGAAAATCATCTTCACGACGGCGTAATAAAACGAATGCATCGATTGCCGCAAGCTCGGCGACAGCCATTCGGCGATAAGGCCGGGCAGCAACCGGGCTTCCCCTCTTTCCAGCGCCAAGCCCAGTTTGCGTTCCAATTGATCGGGTACGGCTCCCTCCTCTTCCGCTGGAACGGAGGAAGCGACGGACTTGCCGCCGTCCGGCCGGTTGCGGCTCCATGCCAAGAGGGCCGAGGCATAGCCGTCCTTCATGTCCGCAGGGCTCGAAATCCGCCGGCCGATTCCCGTTGCGGTATCGATTTGCAGGTAGCGGTTCGCCTCCCTCTGCACCGCAGCGGCGAAGCGGTTCGGATCCGAGGCGGGGGACGTCCCGGCCGGCGCCGGCCGCAGCAGGAAATGCATCATGGAAGGAAAGTTCATATCGTAGAAAGCGATCGCCTCCTGCTTATATTGCTCCGCGATTTCCCGGCATACCATCTGATAAGCGGTCCGCATCAAATCCGGCCGAAACGCGGATGCTCTCACTCTCTCCGGAATTCGCATCTCGACCGTTACGATGAAGGCGCACATGTCTTCGCCGATCCAATGCCGGAGACTCAGATGCTCGGCCCTTTCCATGACTTCGCGGATCGAAGGCGCGCCTTCTTTCGCCAATTGCAGAATGAACTGCTCCCGGATCAACCTCATACTTTTCGACAATTGCAAGTGCAGCCCGGCATCCGCCCTTTGTTGCCTCTTCTCCTCATCCAACGCCTCCTTCACCTTGACGATCACTTTCTCCAGTTCCTCGCCGATCACCGGTTTCAATAAATAATCGGCAGCCCCGCATTGCATGGCGCGCTTCACATACTGGAAATCGTCGTAACCGGACAGCACGACCAGCTTCGTTGCCCGGTGGGACGCGCTGCACGCGGCAAGCAGGTCGAGCCCGTTCATCACCGGCATTCGGATGTCCGTAATCAACAGCTCCACAGGTTGCTCCGCCAAGATGTCCAGCGCTTCTCTCCCGTTTCGCGCCTCGGCGCATACGTCGAACCCGTACTGCCGCCAATTCGCCTTCAGCTTAAGCCCGTTCCGTATTTCATCGGCATCGTCAACAATCATAACCCGATACATCGCAATCCCCTCCTTGAGGCAATTTCAACCGAATCGTCGTCCCCGCTCCCGGTTCCGACTCGATCTGCAAGCGAAACCCGTCGCCGTAGCACAATCTGCAACGCGCGATGACGTTGCGCAGCCCGATCTTTCTCCCTTCGCTATTCAGAATATCTTGGCCGCGATCGGCGGCCGGCATATTCATCAGTTGCAGCGCAAGCTCCCGGCTCATCCCGGGCCCGTTATCGCTTACCGCGATCGACAGGCCTCCGTCTTCCGGACGCACCGTCAGCGCGATCTCCACCTTTTCCGTATAATCCATGCTGTACTTGACTGCGTTCTCCACAAGCGGCTGCAAAATAAACTTCAACACCCGCGCCTGCGCTGCTCCCGTTTCGTCCCGGACCGACATATGAATGCGTTCCCCGTATACCTGCGTCAAAATGGCTGCATAGTACCGGACGTACTTCAATTCTTCTTGCAACGGCACGAACTCGCTGTCCAGCTTGAGCGAATACCGCAGCATCAAGCCGAGCGATTCCGTCACCTTCAACACGTCGCGATCGCGTCCCTGAACGGCGAGCGAGCCGATCGCTTCCAAAGTGTTATAGAGAAAATGGGGATTCATCTGCAGGAGAAGCGCTTTATACTCCGCATCCCTTCTACGGATCGTAAGCTCAACTTCGAGCTCGATATACTCCCTCAAGCGCGCGAGCATGCGACCGAACATCGAGATGACGAAATCGACTTCGCGGTAGCGCGAGGTCACGCCGGGCATGCGGTTCTCGGCTTTCGCCAAATCGCCCTTCTCCACCCAGCGCATGGAGGACGCCAATCTGGACAGGGGCTTGGCAATCCCCGCCGACAGCCAGTAGGCGGCCAGAACGGCCGCCAGGAACGATACCCCGCCGCAGAGAAGCGCCAGTCTTCGGATACCCGCGATTCTGCCGAACAGTTCCCCCTCCGAGACGACGCCGGCCAAGATCCAGCCCGCGGCGTCCAATTTGCGGTAAAACAATAAATAGGGCTCGCCCTTCCCGTCGACGATGCGGACGGTATCCCCGCCCTTCGCCATATGCGCCGTCTCGATTTCGCCCAATCCGCTTTGCAGAACAGGCAAATGTTGCGCCAAGTCTTGGCCCAGCACCGGCTTCCCGTCCGACTGCAGCAAATACACGCGCCCCGTATCGCCTAGGCGAATCTGGTCGAGCGGCCTCTGTATTTGCTCCGTCGCGATATTTACTTTGATCAGGCCGACATTCGTCAACGTATCCAATTGGGTCAGCGGATGAATGTAACTATTGATTGGAAGCGTTCTCATGGAAATCGACGGTTGATCTCTGTCATAGTGGGAAGGCGTCCACCGAACGCGATCTTGTTGATAGGCAACGTACCAGTCCTTCTGCGTATACTCGTCGTTAAATGACCAGATGCCGTACCAATCCTCGAAAAAAACGGCCACCGATTCGATTTGCGAATGGTTGCTGGAAATCGCGGATAAATACTGCTGCATCTTCATATTGCTCGCGAACTCCGTCTGCGAAGCGCGCTTGCGCTCTTGTTGCAAGACAATCCAATCCTGTGCCGTTTCGCTGGCCAATACCTGTTCGGCGACTTCCTCTGCGCGGCCGGTCAAGGAATTGACGTATTCCGCATATTGATTCATTGTTTGCGAAGTGGAGACGCGAATCAATTTGCCGATGACGTCGGTCGAGACGTTGATCACGATTCCGATGATCGCGACGAGCGGAATCATGAGGAGCACGGAAAACATTATAATGAGGCGGGCCCGCAACGAATGGAACATAATCGGATTCCTCCCTTCCTTGTGTGCATGGCACTTACCGTCCATTGGGCGGAAATGAGGAAGCGAGGGCTTCCGTCGCCCCGAGGTACAATCCCGCCAGGCGATGAGCGAAGCCCCCGCAATGTATGATCTTATATCACTTCAAGCCCGTCGTTGCCCGGCAGCGGCATGAAGGCCGCATGCGGCTCCGCTTGATACCAGAAAGCGGTCGACGCGATATCGTCTTGCAGCGGCAAATAGCGGCCTCCGCTTCTCCATCCGAGCGCTTGAATCGTTACTTTCAACTCTTCCTCGAAACGGATCGGATCCATAATATGCCACCGGTACATGCCGAACCGCTGTTGGCTGCGGTACAGTCCGTCCGGTTTGATCGCCTGGTGCAGACCGAGGAAGGAAGTGGAGTACAGACCGTATTCCCCCGCCGGTTGTTCGAAATTCCACGCTCCGCCGAAATAATCTTCCGTACCGGTTCCGCAGATCGTCGGGAATTCCTTGTCGCCGTCCATGTAAAATTTGATCTCCCCTTCGCCCCACCATCCGGTATTGTTGACTTGCCAGCCGATATAGGTGCCTACATAATGGCCTTTGCCTTTGACACCGTCCAGAATCGTATGCACGTCCTTATACTTGACGGGATTGCTGCGGCGCCACTGCGCATGGAAGTAAGCCGCATCGGCGGGAACTTCGGTGAGCGTGTAATCGATCTGGTAATACAGCACGACATGGTCCGTCATCCGGTTCTCCACCGTCAATTTGGCGCTGCGGCGAAACGGCATGACCCAATAGCTGTTCATTCCCCCGGCCGGATTGACGGCAATCGGCAACGAGTTCACATTGCTTCGCTCGCACCAGCCGTTGCAGAAGAAATCGCCGATCGGCACTTCCACCGAAGGCGTCTCTTCCCCGTCCCAATACATGCGCAGAATCATATGGCGCCAACTGTTGGGGAAACAGGTAAGCCATAGGTGCTGAATCGCACCCGGCCCGACAATGTCCGCCAGCACAAACTCGGTTCCCGCCTTGATCTCGACGGAAGGGGAGATCTTCCACCCTTGTCCGAGATCCCGGGCGCATTGCGCCCCCGTTCCTTCCGTGGCCATGCCGGCCTTTCCTTTTTCCCCGGTGAAATTTTCCGCGCTGATCGATCTCGTCTTGGCGTTCGACAGACGCGTCAAATTCCCTAATCCCATGTCCAGTCCATTGAATGTGTTCATGGTATGCCTCCTTCTCACAGGTTTTAATAACATAATGAGTGCGTTTACATTTTTATCTATTACTTTACCGGTAAAGTTATTATACGTGACTCATTCTTGAGGCGCAATTATATTTTTTTCGTACTCAGATTTACTTTTTTTCATTTTTTCTATATAGTTTTATCGATAAAGTAAATAGCGAGGGATACATTGATGAAGAAGCGTGTGACGCTGGACGATATCGCCAAGGAAGTCGGTATTTCGAAAATGGCCGTGTCGCTCGCAATGCGGGACGACGTTTCCGTTAGCCAGGAAACGATCGAACGCGTGAAAGAGGTTGCCCGCCGTCTAGGATATACGCCGAACCGGTTCGCCCAAGGGCTCGTCAACGGCAAATCGTATACGATTGCCTTGTTAATCGGCGGCTCGCTGCACGACGATTATCAGAACAGAATTGTCCGTGGCGCCATACCGTACGCCATTGAGAAAGGCTACACCCTGTCGGTAGCCCCTTCCGAGTGCGATACGAATCTTGAATCGTCCTATATTCGGAAATACCAAAACATGATGGTCGACGGTTTCTTGGCATTCCATTGCCTTTCCGTCCACCCGTACAAAACGTTGAAAAAAAACGGCGTTCCTTTCGTACTCTATACCAAATATTTCGAAGAGCTCGACAGCGATTACGTCGTATGCAACGACGTTTCCGGCGGATACCGGATGACGCAGCATTTGCTTGAGCTCGGGCACCGGGAGATCGCCTTCGTCTATGACGAATATCTGGAACGTTCCAGCGAAGTGGTTAACCGCAAGAAAGGCTTTATAGCCGCGCTCGAAGAGTACGGCATTGCCGCCGAAACGGTCCGATCGATTCCGTTCGCCATGGATCTCCGCACCGGCAAGATCGACCTAACGAACTATGTCGACGCGAACCGCGAATTTGTGGACGCGATGCGGAGCAAGGACAGGCCGACCGCCCTGTTTGTTTGCAACGATGTGCTCGCTTCCTCCGTTTATATGATCTTGAAGCAACTTGGATTGAGCATTCCCGGAGACGTTTCGGTGGCAGGTTACGAAGGCGTTTATTTGGGACAAATTTTGGACCCGCCGCTCACTACGGTGGAAACCCCGATTGAAGAAATCGGGCGCAAAGCCTGCCAACTATTGATCGACAAGATCGAAGGAAATGTCCCGAAATCCGAAATAGCGCAAATTAAACTGGAGCCGGCGCTGGCGATCAGGGCTTCGACCGGAGCTCCGCCGGGTTGAATCGAGGGGCCGCCCGCATTGGGGTCCAGCCAACCGCGGCCGAATTGTCCCGCTTCGATGGGGACCCCTCCAACCGCGGCCGGATTCCCCTGCTCCGATCGGACCTCATAACTGTTCCAAATGGACTGTTTGAGAGAACGATCGCACACAAGTTGTACGGAGTACAACATTTTGAGAGTTTGAAGGACAGAATGGAGCGCAATGTTGTACATTGTACAACAAAATCGGGAGATGTAAGGGCAGAATCCCCCGTTTGACCCCAATATGTTGTAAATTTTACAACAATGGCATAATTGTCAATTAGCGACAGAGTTTTATGTTGTAAATCGTACAACATGAATCCTCGCCTTCTGATCAGGTGCCGGGAGCGTCCGCGGACGCTCCCTTGTTATTTTTCCAGCGTCGCCTTCATCCAGAACACGTTGTAAGGTTCCCACAGCGATAAGGTAAAATAGATCGTTCTCCCGCCGTCCTCCGTAAACTTCGGATTCATGAAAGGAGCGTATAACCCGGGATACTCGTCTTTATCCGCCAGCGTCATCTCCGGACTCCACGGCCCCCAAGGCTCGATTCCTTCCCGGATGACGATGCCCGTCCCTTCCTTCAGATAGGTCATAATCCACCGCTCCAGATAAGGATTCCAGACGACGGACAGTTCCCCCACGCTATCATCGTCTTCCACGACGAACGCCGCATCGTCCATCGACTCGGACCATACCGGCTTCCCCTTGTCGTCCGTCCCGGCGTAGTACCGATATGCGTTCAGGTCTTCAATCTCTTTCTCATCCACTTTCATCAGCTTCACATCGCCGAACCGCCCGGCCGGAATGCCCCAGAAATAAATATCCGTCCGGCCGCCGTCCAATTGGACCGCATACGGGCTTACTTGAACGAAATTGCTGTCGCCCGGCCATTGGAGGCCTTCAAGCACCTCCCAGTTCTCGCCTCCGTCGGTCGACTTCGACACCCCCGCATAGTTGGCTTCCCATTGTCCGGGATCGCCCCAATGTTTCACGGACATGAAATATAAGTACAAATGATCGCCCGCGGCAATGCCGTGAGTCGGTATCGTCGTCATTTCCCGATGGTCGGCTTTCAACGAAGGGATGACTTCTTTCGCGTGATCCCCGTAATCGGCGATCATGCGGTCGATCGTCATGCCGTCGGACGGATCGTTGTCGGAACTGACGGCGATGACGTTGGAGCGCCAATCGGAGCCGCCCGCGCCGGTATGGCCTGGCGGACGGTAACCGAACGTATCGCCGAAGACGAAATAAGTTTTGCCTTGGAAATTGATCATCGATCCCAAATCGGTGCCGTACACATCGTAGCGGGTCGTATCGTTCGGAGATTCCTCCCCTGTCAACTGCGACACCTTCGTCAAACCGCTTATTCCTTTCAGAATAAACGGCGCATCGCTTGCCACGCTTCCTTCGCCGGGCAACGGGCCGGTTGCAGGCGGCGCGCAGGCTGTGGCCAAGCCGAGAACGAGCGCGACGAGCGCAAGTTGGCGTATCATCGTCGCTCCTCCCCGCGCGAAAGCGATTGCCCGTAACGCTCCCTCAACATGTCGCCGTACCGTTCCCGCATGCGAAGATACGCCTCGGCGGCGGCTCCGTTTCCCCAATCGTAGATGGTGAATCGCCCCATACCGCGCCCTTCCGGATTCGTCGCACCTTCGTGACCATAGTTTTCCATCATAAATCCGTAATCGCGTTCGGTAAAGAACGGATGCGCCTTCTCCCATTGGATTTTGGTCTTCTCGTTCTCCGGACAATACATCATGACGAAAGAGGCGCGCAAGGCGGCGATTCCCCGCTCGATGTATTCGGTTCTGTCCAGCTCGATCCCGTACCGGACGATCAATTCGGCGAAGAGGCTTTGCCGCGAATCGTTCCATTCCCCGTCGCAATTCATGACCCCGAATCCGCCCAGCGCTTCCACATAAATATAAGGCGGTTGCCAAGACGCCTGCGTCATTAGCAGTTCGTCCATACATCGCTCTCCAACCGACACATATCGCTGCCGGCCGGTCGCAAGATAGCATTGCAGCAAGGCCTCCGCCGTCCAGTAGATCGAAAAATTGCATTGTTTGTACATATTATTGCGCGGCACTTTGGAACCTACCCGACCGTTTCCGTAAGGACAGCAAGACCAGTAGGTTTCAAAGTCCTCCCACCGCCCGTCCGGAACGACCTCGGCCATCACGATATCCATCGCCTTCAAGGCCGCCGTCAAATATTTATCGTCCTTTTTCATTTCATACAATTTTAGTAAAAAGGTGACGGACAACGATGTCTCCGGCGAGTCTTTCAGGATCTCGTACGGCTCGAGCGTCGACTTGTTCAGCCATGCGGGGAAATAACCTTTTTCGTCCTGCAAAGCGAGCAACCTCTCCGCATACGCCTCCGCATAGGCAAGCAACCGTTCGTCCCGTTCCAATTCTTCGTACCACCGCAGCATTAACAGCGCGGTCCAGCTCATATCCAGCACATGATAAGGCGCATCCCGGAGCGAACCCCAAGGATGAATCGGGTTGCGATTGGAATTGCCCCAGAAGGAAGTGCCCCAGCCTTTGGAGCGATTGACGGTCTGTCCGTCGATCTGAAGCGTTTCCATTTCCGTCCCGATCACGGCGGGGAATACGCCGTTGGACAGCGGCGCCGCCAGTGCCAGCTCTTTCGTCATGAGCGCGCGCCGCACGAGTTCTTCATTGCCTTTGCTTGTTCCGTATCTGTACAACCCTTGCGCCGATCTTAACGAGCTGAACCACGCCTGGTTCCAGATCGACCGCGCTTCCCGCTCGCTCGGAATGCCGGGATAATTCGGGCTCTGGGATACGTCCACGATAAACGCGGGCGCCCCTACCTTGACGCCGTCCAGTTCGAACTCTTGCCAGACGCTGTCCGCCCAGTTTTCGAAAGCCCAGCGATAGGTATGCTCCACATACCGTTCCAGCGGCGCGACCTTGGGAGCCCCTTGCCGGAACAGTTTCCCTCCCCAGCGGTCCCACAAAAACGCAAGCACCGGACGCCACGGATTCGCAATGGAATCGAGATCGCATTTCATGATATAAAATCCGATGCGAACGTCCCCGGGCGGGTATACCGCTCCCTCAGCCTTTTCAAACAGCACATGTTCCGTTACCTTATAATTGCTCATGCCAAGCGTCAAGACATTCCGGCCTGCGTCCATATCCATATACCACCTGACCGGCGTGCCGGCTGCCAGCAGATCCAGATCCGGGATCACCGCCAACCATTGCCGTTCGTCGTGAACGATAAGCGCCGGGGAACGGAAACAATGTTGATCGATTATATGATTGTCCGTCGGCGTAAGATGCGGAGCCCAGTGAAACTTCGGCGCAAAAGCCGGCATGATTTGCAACTGCCAGTCGTCCTGCGGCACCTGCTCCTCCAACGAGAACGACAGCGTAACATGCGTCAATCGGCCGTCTAGCTCCTGTCTCTCCAACGTTGGCTCATAAGGGCCCAACCAATCATACGTCACACTTTTAACAAATGGGTCCGCGGCGTCGTTCCAAATCTTTTTTTGGCTCATCGGGCATCGCCCTCCTGTTCTATTTTGGCTAACGAAGGTATCGCGAATGAATCGCGTTGTTGCTTCATGGTTCGTACTGAAACGCCTCATCTTCACAACTTTACCGGTAAAGTTGTGGTTTACAAAAAAATATAGCAGAGAACGCCAAAGTAAGCAATATCCAATTTCTCTTATAAAGAGAACGCATTCGCTGCCTTAGATGGCGCAAATGGCGGTCACAAATGCGGAAGGTTTTGACCCAAGAAAAATGCGTACTCGCCATCCTTCCCTCCGCATTCACCCTTTCCGCGTTTTCATCATATTCTTTAGCAGTATGAGGAAGGAGTGAGATCGTTGAGTAAGCTTACTTTGGAAACGGCCAAGCGATTGTTGGTTGCTGCCGAACAAAAGTCCCGTCAGATGGGACTGTCCAGCAATATCGCCATTGTCGACGACGGGGGAAATTTGGTCGCTTTTCTTCGTATGGACAATGCGCGAATCGCCGGGATTGAAATTTCGAAGAACAAAGCGTGGACGAGCGTGAGCATGCAGATGCCGACCGCCAATTTGGCGCAATCGGCGCAGCCGGGCGGTCCTACGTTCGGCATCAATACGACCAACTTCGGTAGAGTTACGATCTTGGGAGGAGGCATCCCGTTAACGGTCAACGGGCGTATTGTGGGCGGTATTGGCGTAAGCGGCGGAACGAGCGCCCAGGATATCGAGATTGCCAATGCGGCGGTGCAAGCTTTCGCGGCGATGGGCGGCGGAAAACCGGGGGCTGCGCGGTACGGCGCTCCGTTCGGTTCGGTGCAGCTTCCCAGTTAAAACATGCGCGGGCTGTAGTCGAGGCCGGCTGCATGTGCTCGCGATCGCCGTTGCCGATCGCAAAGAAGAGGCTTCCCCTTATCCTTGGGCATCATTCCCATCAGGATAAGGGAAGCCTTCGCCATCCGTTACGGCTGCTCCACCGCCTTCACATTCATAAACCGCTCCACTTCGCCGAGCGTCGGCAAGGAAGGGATGGCCCCTTCCTTCGTCACGGTTAACGCTCCGACGGCGTTAGCGAACCGAACCGCTTCGGCCAGCGGAACCCCTTGCACGAGCTGCACCGCCAGCGCGCCATTGAACGAATCGCCGGCCGCTACCGTATCGACGGGCTCGACGGCATATCCTTCCACATGTTGGCATCCGCCTCGATGGCAGATCAACGCGCCTTTGTCCGCCAACGTCACGATGACGCATTGAACTCCCCTGGCTAGCAAACTGCGGCCGGCGAGTTCCGCATCGTTCATATTGCGGACGGGCATGCCGCTGAGCAATTCCAGTTCCGACTCGTTCGGCGTCAAATAGCTGACGTTCCGCAGCAATGCATCGCTTAATTGCCGCGCGGGAGCCGGATTGAGCATCACAGGAACGCCGTGGGACGCCGCCAGTTCGGCCGCTCTCTCGACGACGGACAGCTCCATCTCGAGCTGCATGATCAATAGATCCGCCTGCCGAATATCCGACTCAAGCCGATTCACTTCATCGAGCGTATAACTCATATTCGCGCCCGGCACGACAATAATCCGATTTTGGCCGGAACGATCCAGCACGACGGAACCGATGCCGGTAGGCACATCGTCCATGCTTATAATATGTCGCGTATCGACATGTTCTCTTTGTACGGCGGACAGCATCTCTTGGCCGAACATGTCTCTCCCTAGCTTGCCCGCCATCATCACCTTCCCGCCCAGACGGGCCGCCGCAACGGCTTGATTCGCTCCCTTCCCGCCCGGGAACCGGCCGAAGCTTTCGCCGATTACGGTTTCCCCGGCCTCCGGCGCCCGAATGGCGCGAACGACCAAATCCATCATAAAGCTGCCTAACACGAAAATCCCCATATCGTCTCCCCCAGTTACGGCGTGCATTACGCCTGTTTCGTTTCTTTCGACAACTGTTGCCCCAAGCTTCCTCCCGGGTGGTACAAGTAGAAGTCTTCTTTGGAAAAGCCCTTCATCCGGCACAGCACGACAGCCAATGCGTCCCCGATCGCAAGCTGCAGCAAAGCGCTGGTCGTGGGAGCCAGGCCGAGATGGTCGGCTTCTTGCCGGTAATGATACGTTAAGGCGACATCGCTTCGCCGGCCAAGCGTGGAGTCGGCGTTCTTCGTAATCGCAATCCGCGCCGCCCCGATTTTTTCGACAATCGGCAGCAGATTCAACACTTCTTGCGTCTCCCCGCTATTCGACAGCAGGATCACGACATCCCGCTTGTCGATCATCCCGCTGTCTCCATGCACCGCCTCCGCCGAATGCACAAAAAAGGACGGCGTCCCCGTGCTGGATAAAGAAGCGGCGATTTTCTTGCCGATATGCCCCGATTTCCCGATCCCGGTCACGACGACTTTCCCTTGGCATGCGGCAATCAGGTCGATGGCCTTTTCGTATTCTTCTCCGATATGTTGGCTGATGCTCAGTAGAGCGTCCGCTTCGTTGCTGAGCGCCTCTTTGACGAAATTTCTCACCGTTTCGTTAGCCATGCATTTCCACACCTTTCACATAAGTTAACGTTTACATATAAATAAATAAAATCCCGAAAAACTAGTACTCTATTAACACTAAATTTATAGGTTAACGTTTACACATGAAGCAAAAAACTTATCCGTCGGCAGAAAGACCTCTTCCTACTTCCGGATCAATTGCGGATAAAACATCCGATTTTCATAATCGGTTCTTTTGAGCTTCAACCGTTTCAGCACTTGCTCTCCCGCCGCGTCTCCGATCTCGTACGGGTTCTGCCGAATGACCGACAGCTTATGCCGGAACAACGCGGAAAACTCCAAGTCGCCGAAAGAGACGACTTCCACATGATCCGTCGGAATGCCCATTTCATGAAGGCCCAAGTACAACCCATAAGTCATTTCGTTATTCGCGGAAAAGACCGCCGTCGGCTCCGGAGACAGCTTCATTAAATGTCGAATCGCCGCCACTCCCGATTGTTTCGTGTAATCGCCGCTATAGACGTAGCGCTCGTCAAGCGTAAGCCCGGATGCGGCAAACGCGTCGTTCACGCCTGCAAACCGTTCTTTGGCCGTAACGACGGACTTGGGTCCGTTGATGACGCCGATCCGGCGGTGGCCTCTCTCCAGCAGCAACGCAACCGCCTCGGCCGACACGGAACGGTTATCCTCCGCGATGACGTCGAATTTTAACCCTTCCAACCTTCTATCGATCAAAATCACATGAATCCCCAACGAATCTACCATCTTTAATTTCTCGCGGTTTTTCCCCGTACCTGCTATAATTAAAGCTTCGACTCTTTTTTCCATCAAAAAATCGAGCGATTCGCTCTCCTTGCCGGCATCCTCTTCCGAATCCATCAATAACAAATGATAGCCCTCGCTCATCAATTTCCGCTGAATTTGTCTCGCAATCGACATAAAATACGGGTTCGTCATATCCGGCAAAATAATGCCCACCGTCCGCGTCTTCTTCTGCTTCAAGCTTCGGGCGATCAAGTTAGGCTGATAGTTCAGCTTTTGAATCGTTTCGAGCACGTTCTCGCGCGCCTGTTCGCTCACATATCCTGTATTGTTTAAAACACGCGATACCGTCGCCGTAGACACGCCGGATTGCTTCGCGATGTCCTTTACTGTCAACTTTTTCAAAACCATCGATCCTCTCAACGTGAAAAGTCGTCCTGTCGTCTCATCTTATCCCAAAATTATAAACTTTTCCCCGCCAGAATTCCAGTTCACAGCAACGAACGTCGCTTTCTCATCTAACGTCTCCTGAATGATACCGGACCGCTTTAAGGCGGATAACCCGACGCTGTCATCGGACTCACCTCCTTATAGGTTATCGTTTACACATACAGAATGAAGATGCCGCTTGTAACATCATGGTGCTTCGAATGAAAGTTTCAGGCCGTATCGCTGCCGCAGCATCTGACCGTAACGGTCTTTAATGCAAAGATATGCTTCGGCGGCTGCCCCGTTGCCCCAGTCGTAATCGTAAATCATCCCATGCCGCCGCCTTCCGCATCCGTCGCTCTATACGTTCTTGCCGCTCATCGGACATCAACCTCTCTTCCGTACATTGTTATCAAGATGCGACGCGGGTTAGGGACTTTTCATCCCCACATTTCCCCGGCACCGCGGGACGCGAGCAAGGCGGCTACGAAAACGCTGGTGCATAAAGCGCAGTATCTTACGTATGTTATCGTTTACACAAAAATATAACAAAGAACATGGGAGGAAGCAATATCCAATTTTGCGGAATCGCCTCGTCGCTTGTCGCAGTGGAAACTTGTTAATCCGGCACTACCTAGCACAGGTAGATCAACCAACTATGAAGCAGGCTCAGTCGAGTTTGTTCGAAATTTCATACATAAACTCGCGATTGGAGCCCTGATCCTGCTAATGTATGCGAAAAATCGTACACAATATGCGGCGCATGCATCGAATCGACTCACGTCCAAACTATCCGCAATGAATCAGCGGTAAGAAAAACGCCTGACGGCGTCCTTTAAGTTCGTGCATCTCCGTTCATACGTACCAAAGTAAGCTGGGGTATGGGGATCTTCTTCCCCTGTCCCCAGTCTACTTTTTCACATCATTTATCCTGTATTCATAGCCATGAACTCCTTTGTAATAATC
>NZ_JAHLPR010000056.1 GCF_018918005.1 Paenibacillus sp. MSJ-34
AAAGTAGCAGGCATCCGCCTCGCCGCTTTCTTACAGAAACAAAGGCGAAAAAAAGTTGGACGGAAAACGTACCTGTTTTCCGCCCAACTTTTTATTTTAGGGACTTATTGGACAGCCCCGTTTGGCTGCATGCGATACATGCGGCGGGGCTTCCGCATCGCGACGCTACCTTTTTTTCATCGCAAAAAATTCGCACTTCGCTCTTTCATGATAAGCGAGATCGCTGACCCCGGATTGGATAATAATATGTTGTTCGTTAAAACGGATGATGATTCCGCCCGAATCGACGATATGGTCGTCTTGAAAGACGCGAATCGGCGCCTCGCGCTGCATTGCGTCTTTGAAATCGCGATCGGTCGTCAATCGGCGTTCGTGAGCCATCGAATCTCTCCTTTATGCCTTGTTTTTATCGGCAAATCGAGCGTGAATTTCCTCCCAGTCGGGTATGCCGCTATGTTCAAATTGTACGCTTTCTACCCGATTTATCAACCCTCTTACCTTTTTCATCATTTCACTGTGTTTATCGCTTCTGCGGAAATGCAGCATATCTTCCCTGCTTTCCCACGCTTCCAGCAAGAATTGATGCTGTGCCGTTTCGGCGAATAGCACGCTGCGCAATCCTTTCGGTTTATGGAGGGAGGCCAGGAGGCGAAAGGCCCTCCATATTATTTTTTGGAATAAGGAGAGCTCCTTGAACTGAATTCGGTTTACCAAAATATACATCGTCGTTCACTCCACCTCCGATAGAATCATGTGCCTTACAAACTTCATAATGAAACATCATGTTCGATATTGAACACTATGTTTTGTTACATTATAATAACGGTAATCGCGAGTGACAAGAATCAAAATGATGCGGTTTGTTCGTTTCGATACAAAAGAAAAGACATTGTTCGAAAGAAGGGGTACGATGGGAGATCAGCCTGCCGACCGCAGAGTTGCCCGGACAAGGAAACTGCTGCATGAAGCGCTTGTAGAGTTGATGGCGGAGAAGGACTATGAGTCCATCACGGTACAGCATATTATCGATCGGGCGGGTGTCGGGAGATCGACGTTTTATGCCCATTTCTATGGCAAAGAGGAATTGCTGCAGGAAGGATTCGAGCAATTGCAGCATTCGTTAAGCCGGCTGGGAGATAACGGTCGCGAAGATGGGAGGTTTTCGTTCAGCTTGGCGATGTTTCGGCATGCGGAGGAACATCACCGGCTATATCAAGCGATTGCCGGCAAACAAATTTCGACGATCGTACTGCGGCAAATATCGGATCGGATCGCAACTCTGGCCGGGGAAGAAATCGCGGCGATGACGGAGGGGGAGCGCCAGCGGAAGTTCGCTTTGCCGATGCCGGTCGCCCAGCAATATGTCAGCGGTTCGTTTATTTCTTTGCTCATTTGGTGGCTGGATCATGACATGCCTTATACCGCGGAGGAGATGAACCGCATGTTCCATGAAGTGACGTTGCCGGGCATTGAAGCGGCGTTAAGGTAAAGTGTCGAAAATACGGAAAAAAGTTTCTGAAAATATTTCTTCCCATTTTCGACAACTTGTTGTATACTTCTCGACATATTCATCATTCATCATGCGAGCTTAGGGCGAATATCGCCTTGAATAATTTCATATAGCAACGTCTATTTTCTCGTATATGTACAGGAATTGGCCTGTATGTCTCTACCCGATCACCGGAAATGATCGGACTACGGGAACCCGAACCGATTGCTTGCCGATATGAGGGTGCGCTTACTTATTGACGTTATTTTAACTGAAATAAGTTTGTTTTATGTGCATTCTATTCGGTCGTTATCGGACTCGACGCGAATTGCGCTTGAACGGCGCAATTCGGACAAGGTTCCCTTAGCCCGTGCTTCCCATTTCTTGCGTGAAATGGGGGTGCGGGTTTTCTGTTTGGCAGGTATGCGCAAAAGCGGATGAAGATGGACAAGTTATAGTTAATCAATCGAAAGGGGAACGTATAACAGTGATACGATTACGGGAAAAAGTGCTGCAAGAAGGGCTGGTTCTAAGCGGCAACGTGCTTAAGGTAGATTCATTCGTCAACCATCAGATGGACCCGGTTCTGATGCAGGAAATCGGGCGGGAGTTCGTCAAGCGCTTTGCCTCCGAACGGATAACGAAAGTGTTGACGATCGAATCGTCCGGCATCGCTCCGGGATTAATGACGGCGCTTGAGCTGAAGGTGCCGTTGATCTTCGCGCGGAAGCAGAAATCGTTGACGCTGCGCGACGATATTTTGGTCGAGAAAGTGTACTCCTACACGAAACGGGAGACGAATGAAGTGACCGTATCCCGCAAGTTTCTGTCGCCGGAAGACCGCGTGCTGATTATCGACGATTTCCTGGCGAACGGGGAGGCGGCTTCCGGATTGGCCCGAATCGTCAAGCAAGTGGGGGCGGAAGTCGTAGGCTTCGGCATCGTGATTGAAAAATCGTTCCAGCCTGGCCGCGACTTGCTGCTCGAAGCCGGATATCGCGTCGAATCGCTTGTGCGCATCGCTTCTCTCGCGGACGGCGTCGTCACCTTTGTCGATGAAACCGCGGAGGTGGGCAAACGATGAGCCAAGTCGACAACCGCGTATTTCAAATGAATCGCCATCCGTTGAAGACTTTTACGCTCGGTCTGCAGCATGTGCTGGCTATGTATGCCGGCGCGGTCATCGTACCGCTGATCGTAAGCTCGCAGCTCGGATTCACGGTAGAGCAAACGACCTATTTGGTTGCGATTGACCTGCTTATGTGCGGGATCGCTACTCTCCTGCAAGTATTCACCAACCGCTTCTTTGGAATCGGATTGCCGGTCGTGCTCGGCTGCGCGTTTCAGGCTGTCATGCCGATGGTGGTCATCGGCAATGAATACGGCATCCCCTATATTTACGGCGCCATTTTGGCGATGGGTTTATTCGTTGTTGTATTTTCCGGCTTGTTCGGCAAAATGATTCGCTTTTTCCCGCCGGTCGTTACCGGCTCGGTTGTCACCATTATTGGCATTACGCTCATTCCGGTCGCTTTTGGCAATCTTGGCGGAGGCGTAGGCAGCGAAGATTTCGGCAGCCCGCAAAACTTGATTCTCGGATTTAGCGTTCTAATCTTTATCATATTATTGAATAAATTTTCGAAAGGCTTCTTGCGCGCGATTTCGGTACTGCTCGGTTTGCTGCTGGGGACTTTGGCCGCCGTATTGATGGGACAAGTCGACGGGACGCCGGTCGCGCAAGCGGGCTGGTTCCATGCCGTGCAGCCATTCTATTTCGGCGCGCCGAAGTTTAACGCTACGGCGATTTTGACGATGATTATCGTGGCGATGGTCGGCATCGCCGAATCGACCGGCGTGTTCATGGCGCTCGGCAAAATCGTAGGCCGCGATCTGTCCTCCAAAGATTTGGCGCGCGGCTATCGGGCGGAAGGGCTGGCCATCTTCGTCGGCGGCTTGTTCAATGCCTTTCCGTACACGACGTTTTCGCAAAATGTCGGCTTAATTCAAATGAGCCGCGTCAAGACGCGCGATGTGATTGTCGTGGCGGGCGGCCTGCTCATCTTGCTCGGCTTCGTGCCGAAAATTGCGGCGGTTACGCTGCTTATTCCCGACGCGGTGCTGGGCGGTGCGATGGTGGCCATGTTCGGGATGGTCATTTCGAGCGGCTTGCGCATGATCGGTTCCCAAGTCGATTTGAACCGGCATGAGAATTTGTTCATTATCGCCTGCTCGGTCGGGATGGGGCTGGGTGTGACGGTGGCGCCGGAAATTTTCCAAAGCTTGCCTACCACGCTGCGCATTTTGACGGATAACGGCATCGTCGCCGGGACGTTCACGGCGCTCGTGCTCAACGTGCTGTTCAACGGCGTGAAGCAGCCGTCGGGCAAAGAGCAGCATGCCGAAACCGAGGAACCGTTTGTCGCTTAAAATTGGAAAGGACCGTTTAGGAATTTAAGCTATCCTGAACGGTCCTTTTTTTCATTTGGATTTTTCGTACGTCTGGCTTCGCGCAACCGTTTTTAGCTTTTCTCCAGCTTCGTCAAAATCCGCTGTTTCACCGTGTCGTCGCCTTCAATCGCTTTTTCGTAATATTCAAAGGTTACGGCATCATCCTTGTTCAATTGTTCCAACACCGCATCCATGCCTTCGCTTAGCTGAAATGAAGTCGGTTCGCCATTGACGATAATTTCAACGGAATGATTATCGATTTGCCCGGTGTAAGAGCCGGACCCTTGTTTCGTTTCGTTGTCTGTCCCGTCCGGATTGGTCTGGACGTCGGGATCGGTCGCCGCGGCGTTATCGTCCGGATCGGTTTGGTCAGCCGGTTCGGTGACGGGAGTTTCAATTGGATCTCCGCTATCGCCTCCCGGCGCGGCCGGTTTCTCGCCGCCGCAGGCGGTTAGCGCAAGCGTCAGGACGACTGCGAGCAACATGGAGAATAATGTAGTCGGTTTTTTCATAGTAAGCACCTCCACCTACTTAGACGAAGCGTCGCCGTAAAAGGTTGCGGCCTTCCGATCCAAGTGGGACGGAGGGAGCGCGCCGCGCCATGTTGAACGCTGCACCATTGCCGGCCACCGAACCGTACGCCCTTTAACCGGATGCATGACCGCCGTACCGCCGCAATACAGCACACTATTGCGCAATTGTCGGCATATCGCCACAGGTCCAGCACACTATTTCACAATCGTTGCCATATCGCCGCAGGTCCATCACACTATTTCACAACCGTCGCCGTATCGCCGCAGGTCCATCACACTATTTCGCAACCGTCGCCGTATCGCCACAAGCCCAACATACTATTTCGCAACCGTCGCCGTATCGCCGCAAGCCCAACATACTATTTCGCAACAGCCGTAATATCGCGCACCATGCACTACCACACGCCGCCCATTGGAAAATGTCCAATAGAATCGTCCGTTTTTTCGCAAATATGACCGTTCCATTGGAAAACATCCAATCAAATCGTCGATTTTTTTAGAATTGGGGCATTTTTGCTGGATTCTGTTGGATGAAATCCAATGCAACCCCGGAAAAGTGATGTTCAAGCCAAAACCCATTGGATAAAATCCAATGGCCCGCAATAGGCGCAATGGCAACAGCCACATAACGGCCGCCGCATTGGAAAATGTCCAATAGAATCGCCCGTTTTTTTGCAAATATGATCGTTCCATTGGAAAACATCCAATCAAATCGCCGATTTTTTTGGAATACGGACGATTTTGTGGATTCTGTTGGATGAAATCCAATGCAATCCTGGATCAGAGCCGTTCAAGCCAAAAACCATTGGATAAAATCCAATGGCCCGCAATAGGCGCAATGGCAATAGCCACATAACGGCTACCGCATTGGAAAACGTCCAATAGAATCGCCCGTTTTCCGCAAATATGATCGTTCCATTGGAAAACATCCAATCAAATCGTCGATTTTTTTAGAATTGGGGCATTTTTGCTGGATTCTGTTGGATGAAATCCAATGCAACCCCGGCAAAGTGATGTTCAAGCCAAAAACCATTGGATAAAATCCAATGGCCCGCAATAGGCGCAATGGCAATAGCCACATAACGGCCGCCGCATTGGAAAACGTCCAATAGAATCGCCCGTTTTTTAGCAAATATGATCGTTCCATTGGAAAACATCCAATCAAATCGCCGATTTTTTTGGAATACGGACGATTTTGCCGGATTCTGTTGGATGAAATCCAATGCAAGCCTGGATTAGAGCCGTTCAAGCCAAAAACCATTGGATAAAATCCAATGGCCGCAATAGTAGCAATAGTAGCAATAGTAGCAATAGTAGCAATAGTAGCAATAGTAGCAATAGTAGCAATAGTAGCAATAGTAGCAATAGTAGCAATAGTAGCAATAGTCGCCATAATGGCAATGGCCGCCAAAGTCGCAATGGCCACAATAGCCATAGCCGCTAAAGAAGCAAAGCCGCACTAATCGCCACAGTGGCAATGATCGCAATAGCCGCGCTGGTCGCGCAAAACGCAGATACGCCCCGTCTAATCTGGTCGCGTCGCGCAAAACGCATACGCCCAGCCTCATCTGGTCGCATCACGAAAAACACACATACGCCCCGTCTCATCCGGTCGCGCAAACGCCGAAACGCCCATCTCAATGCTGCCTACTATCTATTTCACAAGCGGCAGCAACCGGCCTCTCGCTCACTTCTTCGCTTTATCCCGCAAAGCGATCTCCTCCGTGACGACAAAGGCGATCTCCTCGTTGCCGAATAGCGACAGGACGCCGAGCAAGGTGTGATCCGGGATGTCGCCGGCTTCTTCCTTCGGCACGGTTAGTTCGATCGCCTGCTGCAAGGCGTGATTGGCGTTTTGCTGCGGATAGGCGCGCCGGTACAATTCGGCCGGGTCGAGATGATGATTGACGCACCACTGCGCGAATACGAGAATCATCATCTGTTCGTCGCGTTGATAGTTGCGGATAATTTGTTCTTCGATCTCTTTGGAACTCACTAGCGAAAACTCCTTTTTGACGGTAATATGGATTCATTATAGCGAAAGGTCAGGTGAGTCCACAATGATCA
Source organism: Paenibacillus sp. MSJ-34 (assembly GCF_018918005.1). Classification (GTDB taxonomy): domain Bacteria; phylum Bacillota; class Bacilli; order Paenibacillales; family Paenibacillaceae; genus MSJ-34. The sequence goes on from NZ_JAHLPR010000056.1 coordinate 6,538, forward strand.
TGAATGAAAAAATTAAAGCGTCCGAAGTGCAGCTGACCGGCTTGAACGGTGAAGATTTGGGCATCGTCCCGACCTCCGAAGCGCTGGCCATGGCTAGAGAGTTGAAGGTCGATTTGGTATGCACCTCGCTGATGAGCAGCCCGCCGCCTTGCAAGCTGATCGGAGCGGGAGCGGCCAAGCAAGAGAAACAGCAGGCCCGCAAGAAGGAGCGGGAACCGAAGGTGAAGGAAATCCGGCTCACCCCGCAGATCGAGGACCACGATTACGAGACCAAGAAACAGCAAGCGGAGCGTATATTGAAATCCGGCGATTCCGTCATGTTTGTCGTACGTGTCCAGGGTAAAGAAGGCGCCAAAGCGAAGGGACTGCTCGAAGAGATGCTCAAGGATATAGGCGGGGCCGGGCGCCAAAAAACCGGCATCCAGCTCAGCGGCAAGCAAGCGGCTGTACAGGTCGATCCTTTATAAGAGGTTGTTCAAAAAGCCCCTTTTGATCACGAAGCACGGCTGGGAGTGGAATCGACATCGAATCTTGCGTTCACCCTCGAAGAACGTAGGGCTTACGAAGGATGTTTCCTCGGAAACATTGCAGGTGCTCATGGAGGTACAGCCTACACTCCGCTCCTCCTGAAAGTTTTGCCCAGCAAAACTCGCTTCGGAAGCATGGCCCAAGGGTTCTCGCAACCTTCTCGGTGCCGAAAAGTTGATTTTTTTGAACACGCATTATAAAACGATCCATTCGCATGAAGCTTGGCTATCGATATATTACCGGCTTGCAGCCGATCGAACGGAGGACTCGCCATGTCCGATCCAATACTCGACCATGAGCAACATTTATTTAGGGAACTGCAGAATACGGTTGCCGACCGGCTCGGCATGACCATTATCCATGCGGTTCCGATTCGTTTCGGCTATTTAAATCGCAAGTGGAAAATACGAACGGACAGGGGCGACTATGTATTAAAGCAATACAGCCGTGCCAGATACCGCGAAGATCATTTCCCCGCCTTGCACGCCGCTCTTTTCACGCAAAATCGATTGCACGACCGAGGCATCCCCTGCCCGTATCTCGTAATGTCTCAAAATGATGTACTGCATGTTTCCTCCGAGGGAGAAAGATTCAGCGTCATGACATTTTGCCATGGGAACATCGTAAAACCGGGATTTCTCATAGGCCGGCATTTATATCATCTAGGAAAATGGACGGGCAGAATGCATCGTTTTCTCAATGACGGATCGATGGCGATGCCGGAAGAGCCCGAACCGCAGTTCATCCCCCCTTCCCAGGCGGAACGCATGAAACATTGGGACCGGGTCGAACGCGAATTGCGCAGCAAGTACAAGACAGAACTGCTTCCCGTTCTTGAAAGGCATAGAGCGGCTGCGGCGAAGATCAATTTGCCGCTTATGCTGCAGTCCCGGGCAGGATGGGCGCACCGGGATTTATGGACGGATAATCTCCTTTTCTCCGCGGACCGTCTGTCGGCAATTCTCGATTTTGACCGTCTGCGGTACGATTATCCCGAAGCGGACGTTGCGAGGGCGCTCATGTCCTGCTGTTTTGCGCAAGGCCGATTCGACACTTCGCTGGCGAACGCCTTTCTCGAAGGATACAGGGAAGAATATCCATTCGAACAGGAAGCGCTGCCCAGATCGCTGCTCATGCTGTATTGGATGGAATGCGAATGGTGGATCCATTCCGAAATGGATTCCTCCAGCGCTCCTCCCGTCCGGTTCAGGGAAGAAATGGCGTGGTTGGCCGACCATATAGACGAAATATCAAACGGCAGCTTCATTTAAAAAAATCTAACGTTCAACCGATACTATATGGAGGGAATCATTGTCAAAACAAATAGAGAGAGGAACAGAGAGAGAAATGAACGAAGCGTATGTGAAAGAACGAAAAACGATCGTCACCAGGCTGATCGTGCTCATCGTCATATTGACGTTGGCGCTGGGCGGCATTTTTTGGGCAGGGCTGAATAAGGACAAAAAGCTTGCCGAAGGTCCGGTCGATCTTGCCGGATTGGATATCCCGGCGGCGGGTACCGGGGCGTTTGTAAGGGCGGAATTTGACAGAATGACTCCTCCGTTCGCGGAATATGTGCTGGTGAAAAAAGACGAGGGAGAAATCGGAGGTTTGGCGAGACTTTACGTATTTCCCCATGAAGGCAAAGGGTTGATCGTCAAGGCGTTGCAGCGCGATTTCAATCGGGTGGAGCAAATCGTGGCTTCTTCCGAAGGAGGGCAGAAAGCGGCGGGCACTTCTCTTGAAATGACGGCCAGATTCGATAAGATCGATCCGGGCGTGCGCGATTACGCCAAACAGTTTCTAACCGACGGAACGAACGGATCGGAGATCAGCGACGAACAGTTTGCGGAGTATTTCTGGCCTTATGTGTTCAATACCGACATTCCGAAGGAAATCGGGCAGGACAACTCGCCGCAACTGCTTTCGATGGGTTGGAAAATTTATGTGCTTCTGATCCTCGTCGTCTTATTGTCTTCTTTATTAAATATGAAGAGATTGAAACGCAAATATAGCGCCGGCGCCTAGCGCCCGGCCGGAAGACCGGTATTCTCCTCAGCATGCGTAGAGGGGAAGCCGGTTTTTTTGACGTACGGAAACCGTCCGTTGTTAAAAAGTGAAAGAAATCATAATCCTCTTTATTCCACCGTTCCCCCCGATCTCCTATACTAAAATCAAATATTCCGCATTGTCTAAAGCTTTTCGTTCCGGCAAAATATGAACTTTTTGAGGTGATGGAATTGAGCAAAAGCGTTAAAACGGCCTTGACCGGCTATCTGTTTATTTCACCTTGGCTGATCGGATTGATCGGGCTGACCATGTGGCCGATTCTCCAATCGTTCTACTATTCGTTTACCAATTATTCGCTGCTCGACGCGGCCAAGTGGATCGGGACGGCCAACTATCACAAAATTTTCACCGACGACGCCATGTTTGTGAAATCGCTTACCGTAACGCTGTTATTCGTTGCCGTATCCGTGCCGCTGAAGCTGATCACCGCGCTGTTGGTGGCCATGCTGCTAAACAAAAAGGTACGGGGCATGTCGATATACCGGACTTTGATCTACATTCCTTCGCTCATCGGTACGAGCATCGCGGTGGCGATTCTGTGGAAAAACATATTCGGTGTGGACGGCTTCATTAACACGTTCCTGGCTTTCTTCGGATTCCAGGGGAAGAGTTGGATCAGCAATCCGGACACGGCGCTTGGCACGTTAATTTTGCTAATGATATGGCAGTTCGGCTCTTCCATGGTCATTTTCCTGGCAGGACTGAAGCAAATTTCTCCGGATTTATATGAAGCTTCTTCCGTCGACGGCGCGGGCAAATGGCGTCAATTTTTTAAAATCACGTTTCCGATGCTTTCTCCGGTTATCCTGTTTAATTTGGTGCTGCAGACAATCGGGTCGTTCCAAATGTTTACGCAAGCCTTCGTTATTACGCAGGGAGGGCCGGTCAATTCTACGTTCGTCTTTGCGATGTACTTGTATGAACGGGCATTCTCGCGTTTTCAGATGGGGTATGCGTCCGCTCTCGCTTGGATCTTCTTGCTTATTATCGGAGCCGCAACCGCTATCATTTTTATATCTTCCAAGTATTGGGTGTTCTATGAAACCGAAACGGAGGGCCGCCGCAAATGAAACTTAGCTTATCTGTCAAACAAAACCGTATTGGAGTGCACATTGCGCTCATTTTGTTCAGCGTGGTCATGATTTATCCGGTCATATGGTGGATCGGCGCATCCCTGAAGAGCAACGAAGAGATGAGTTTGCCGAATTTGTTTCCGAGTACGCCGATATGGAGCAATTTCTCGGACGGATGGACGGCGCTGCCGAATTATTCGTTCACTCATTTTTATTTGAACACGTTTCTGCTTATTGCCGGCGTGCTGTTTACGAGCGTCATTTCCTGCAGCCTGGTGGCGTTCGGGTTTGCCCGGTTGTCGTTTCCGCTGAAAGGATTGTTGTTCTCGATTCTTCTGGTGACTTTGATGCTGCCGAACCAAGTGACGCTGATTCCGCAATATGTGCTGTTCAACAAGCTTGGCTGGATCGATACGTATTTTCCTTTTATCGTTCCGCATGCGCTTGCCGGCGGCATCGGCGGTTCGTTCTTCGTCTTTTTGCTCATCCAGTTCATTCGCGGCATCCCGAAAGAGTTGGACGAAGCGGCGACGATCGACGGGTGCAACTGGTTCGGCATTTACTGGCGCATCGTGCTGCCGCTGACCAAGCCGGCCTTGGTGACGGTCTTCATCTATTGCTTCCTGTGGAATTGGGACGACTTTTTCGGCCATTTGATCTATATCAACTCGGTCGAGAAATATACGGTCGGGCTGGCGTTAAGGCTGTTCGTCGATACGCAGGCGTCCGTGCCGTGGGGGCAGCTGATGGCGATGTCGCTCGTTTCGATCGTGCCTTCCGTCATTATTTTTTTCCTGGCCCAGCGCCATTTTGTCGAAGGAATCGCGGCCGGCGGCCTGAAAGGATAGCGGCGTTTCCCGGTCCGAGGATGTCGCAATTTTATAGGGAGGACGGCGAAAGACAGAGTTCCATCCTCCCTTTATGATGTGATATGATGTCCGTACCCGCTTCTCCGGTTCTTGGCATGAAAGAGGGGGAGGTTCATGAACGTCGGCAATCCTTTTAAAAAATTCCGCATCGACTATATGATTTTTGCCAGCATTTCCGTCTTTGTCATCGTGCTGCTCGCGATCGTGGCTTCCGTCAGCTATACCGCATCCTCTGCGGAATCGGTGAAACAAACTTCCGATTATCAGCGCGAATTGCTGATCGAGATGAACAAGCAATTAATTATGCAAAAGAGCACGATCGAACAGATTAGCCTGGGGATTGCGCTGAATAGCGAACTGCAGGAATATTTGGTCATGGAAGAGGAAGGTTACGCGAAATTCCGCAAGCAGTCGGACGTGGACAGCTTGCTTTCGAATATTGCCTACAGCTTGACGAGCATCGAATTCATCGACGTCTATATGACGGAGCCGATACATAATTCCGACAACAAGACGGTCCGATTTTTCAGTACGGAAGAGCTGCATAACCAGCCGTGGTACGACGCGGTCAAAAATACGGATTCGACATGGGTGCAAGAGCACACGATCGCGACGCGACAAGGGAATAAAGACGTCATCAGCTTTGCCAGAAACGTATACTCCAATCATAGCAAATATATTGGACTGCTTGTCATTCACGTTAATGTAAACGCTTTTAAATCGACCATAACGGGAAGCGGGAACGGCAACCGGATTATATTGGACGCCGGAGGCAAGAAAATGACCGGAATCGGTTCCGTCGTCAAGGACGACATCGACAGCATCGATATGAAATCGTTGCACGATTCATCGGGACATTTGCGGTTGAAGGAGAAAGGGCTGCTGCTCGTCTGGTCGAGGCTGTTCGATACGAATTGGGTGCTCGTACAGTTGACGCCTTGGGCGGAGGTCGTCCAAGGAAGCGAGAAATTGGCGGGACTGCTGCTGTCGCTTGGAGCCGGGGCCGTCCTGTGCGCTTTGCTGGTCGCCTGGTTCGTCTCCTTGCAAATTAACCGGCCGATGAGGGAACTGATGCGCGCCATGGCGCAGTTCAATATCGGCAACCGGGGCAATAAGAAAACATTCGATTACTATAACGAATTCGGCTACCTGTTTCGAGGCTACGTGAAGCTGACCGAACGGATCGAGAGCTTGTACCGTGCGCTCGAGCAGCGCTATCGCCGCCAGAAGGAAGCGGAGATCCAGGCGCTTCAAGCGATGATTAATCCCCATTTCCTCTACAATACGCTGGATCAGATCAATTGGATGGCGATTAAGGCGAAGCAGGACGAGATCAGCAAAGTGCTGGAATGGACAGGTCGCATGTTCCGAATCGGCCTTTCCAACGGGGAAAGCCTGATTACGATTCGGGAAGAAATGGAATACGTTCGCTGCTATATGCAAATTCAACATATTCGGTTGCGCGGGCGCGTCGCGTTCCAGGTCGATTCGTCCGAGGAACTGATGGATTTATACGTTCCCAAATTGACGCTGCAGCCTTTCGTGGAAAATGCGGTCATGCACGGATTTCCCGGCCTCCAAACCGGAACCGTTTATCTGAAGGTCGAGTGCGAGGAACGGTTTGTGCGGATGACCGTCTCCGATACGGGCATCGGCCTTGCGGAAGGCTGGGACCGGAAGGAAGATCGGCGGACGGGCGGTTACGGGATCCGCAACGTGAGGGAACGTCTGGAAGCCTATTTCGGCGGCGAATACCAGCTTACGCTCGCTGCGAAGGAAGACGGAGGAACGGAAGTCATCATCCGCTTTCCGCAAATCCAAACGAAAAATGGAGTGATTGTTCATGAGAAATATCGTGATCATTGACGACGATTTGAATGTTTTGGAGGGAATGAGGGAAGTCATTCCTTGGGAGGAGCTGAACGCCGTATGGGCCGGAGAAGCGCTGAACGGCGAAGAAGGCATTGAGCTCGTATCTTCCGTGCGGCCGGATATTATCATTACCGATATTTATATGCCCGTGATGGACGGGCTGACGATGATCGAGCGCTTGCGGGCGGACGACTTCGCAGGCAAGGTCGTCATTCTAAGCGGCTACTCCGACTTCGAGCATGCGCGCAAAGCGTTGCGGCTGGACGTCAGCGATTACTTGTCGAAGCCGCTGAGCGCGGAGTCGATCCGCCAAGTATTGGCGAACGTGATCGGCCAGTTGGAGGATGAAGCGCGGAGCAAGCGCGAAGTGGAGGAACTGAAGCGGAAGATGCGGATGCTGGAACCGATGGCCGCCAATGCGGCATGGAGCCGGGATGACGCGCGGAGCGATATTTCCGGCGCGGTCGATCCGTGCGACGGCGAGAGTTTATGCGGCGAGCGCCAAGCGGGGGAAAGCATTCGCCACAAGCAAGCGGCGGAATTTATGCTGCGCTATGTCCACGAGCATTACGGGGAGGACATTACGGTCGAAGAATTGGCGGAGCAGCTTCATATTTCGACCAATTATTTGCGTTCCATTTTCCGCAAAGTGACGGGCGAGACGTTCAACCAATATGTGACGCGCGTGCGGATCGAGAAAGCGAAAGATTTGCTGATGGAAGGGAAGTATTATATTTACGAGATTGCCGAATTGGTAGGCTACAAGAATGTCACGTATTTCAGTACGTTATTTAAAAAATATACGGGGGTCACTCCCAAAGGGCTATAGCGGAGGAAGCGCGCCGGGAGCGTCGTTTGCGATCGATCGCAGCGTCACGCCGCAATGCGATCGATGAAGGGGTAAGCAGCAGCTTCGCTGCTAACCGGAACCAGTGTTGCAAAGACCATTTTGTTTGAATAGCGAATGCAAAGCAAGTGCCGGCAAGTCGATTGGTCACAGATAACAGATCCTCTGTCCGCGTTGCGCATGGTTCATGCCAAAAGCTGTGTCTTCATGTGGTTAGGCTGACTCACGTTCCGTTACATTGGCTCAATGAGCGATTTTGCGGTGATTGACGGACACACGTTCCCCTACTTGCCCCGAAACGGGCCTAAAATGGTTGTTTTGTCACAGATAACGGATCCACTGTCCTTCAACTTGCGGTAAAGGGCGCATCATTGCCAAATAAGGGATCCACTGTCCGCGTTGCGCATGGTTTGTATCTTATCTTGCTTGGACGGCCGGCCAACGCTAATGCGGCTAACGGAACTCAGGGACGGTATTTGGACAAAATCGCGCCTTTTCAAAATGTAATGGAACTACGGGACCTTATTTGCGGTCTTTCGTTCATTTCTCGCTATGAAAACGACAATTAAGAGCGCTGACATCCGTTAGAATCTGAAAAGCCTGCTTTTTTCCGGAATAAGGTCTTCTACTTCCGTTAGAAATTTCGCACGTACAGTTCGTACGCGCAATTCGCCTACAGTCTTTCACGATCCGCTAGCCTGCGAGAATCGGCCGGAAATACGGGAAATCGCCGCATGAAACAAATTGTAAAATATTGAAGATTTTCGTTAAATCACTATGTATTAATTGAAAAACCTCCATGCTAGAATCGGGATTGTAAAACAAAAATGAAAGGGGTTTCATACATGAAAAGAAAATCTGCAAAATGGTCGGCGATCGTATTGATTTGTTTTATTTTGCTTTTGACGGCGGCGTGCGGAGGCGGCGGCGCGAACCGGCAAGGAGCGGAACAGAAGCCGGAAGCGCCGGCTAACACGAATGAAACGAACGGCGGCGACAAAGCGCCGGAGAATGTAAAGCTGCGCATCGTTTGGTGGGGCTCGCAGGAACGCCACGACGCAACGCTGAAGGCGCTTGAGCTGTATACGTCGAAATTCCCGCATGTCACGTTCGATCCCGAATATTCCGGATGGGACGGATATTTCGACAAGCTTGCGGTGCAATCGGCTTCCAAGAACGCGCCCGACATTATTCAGATGGACGCGGCGTTTCTATCCGATTACGCGAAGCGGAGTTTATTGGCCGATTTAACCGGCATTCATACCGACGATGTGGATGCTTCCTTGCTGGATACCGGTAAAGTAGACGGCAAATTGTATGCGATGCCTCTCGGCAACAACGCTTACGGGATGGCTTACAACCGCGATTTTACCGAAAAATTGGGCATCGACCTGCCGCAATACGGCTGGAGCTGGGACGATTATTTCAAGTACGGCACCGAAGCTCAAGCGAAATTGGAGAAAGGCAAATACGCGCTGCTCGATTCGACGATCGACTGGGTATCTTATATTTCCTATCAGCAAAGCAAAGGCAAAGGGGACCCGATCACGCCGGACGGCAAATTTAATATCGATAAAGACACTTTTGTCGAATTTGCCGGCAAATTCGCCGAGCTGCGGCAAACCGGAGTGGTGACGCCGGCGGAAATTACGGTAACGCATAAATTCGGCGACGCCAAAGGCGATCTGGCCTTTACGGAAAACGTCTTGATTCGCCGGGCGTTCGCGGCGGAACTGTCCTCCTTCGAAGGTACGAAGCCGGGCGCATTCGCGGCGGTGACCGCACCGAGAGCCGAACAATCCGGGGCTTACTTGAAGCCGTCGATGTTCTGGAGCGCCAGCGCGAACAGCAAGCATGTGGAAGAAGCGAAGAAATTTATCGATTGGTTCATTAACGATACGGAAGCGGCCGAAGTGCTGGGCACATCGCGCGGCGTGCCGGTATCGAATAAAGTGTTGGAGCATCTCAATCCGAAGTTCAGCGATATGGACAAAAAGGCGATCGAATTGATTCAGCAAACTTCTCCGGACGCACAACCGTTTGTGGCCGCGCCGAAAGGCTGGAGCAATTTCGAGAATGAATACCGGAAAGTGACGGAAGCGCTAATTTTCAATCAAATCAACGCGGAAACGGCTTACGAACAGCTGGCGAAGATCGGTAAAGAGTACGAAGAGTCGTCCAATTCCTGATCATAATCCATGAAGGAGGCTTCTGCCTATGTTCCGCAATCCAATCGTCAAGAGCTTGAATATTGCAACCGTATTCATGATGCTGTTCAGTTGGCTTCCGGGCGGCGTCATGGCAGCGCAGGAGGGCGAACCGGCTTCGGTTCGGCCTCGCGCCGTTCCAACGGAGTTGTATGTATCCCCCACAGGGAATGATGCAAATCCGGGCACGATCGAGCAGCCGTTTCGTACGCTTGAGAAAGCAAGAGATACCGTTCGCGCTATCAATGACGAGATGACCGAAGACATCACCGTCTATTTGCGCGGCGGAACCTATACGTTGGAACATCCTGTCGAGTTCGACCGGCGCGATTCCGGGCAGAACGGCCATCGCATCGTCTACTCCGCTTACCCCGGCGAGAAGCCCGTATTGAGCGGCGGGCGGACGATCGGCGGCTGGAGTTTGCACGATCCGGCCCAAAATATTTATAAGGCGGATGCGTCAGGCTTGCTTACAAGACAGCTATATGTTAACGGCGAAAGAGCCGTCAGGGCGCGCAGCGAAGGCGGACTGCCGGGCGCCACGAACGACGCTATCGGCCATACAACGACGATGACGGAAATTGCAAACTGGAGAAATGTGCAAGATATTGAGTTTGTATATAACCAATTATGGACGCAACCGCGCAATTTGGTAGATTCCGTGAAAGTAGAAAACGGCAAAGCGCAAATTACGATGCAGCAGCCGGCATGGGGATATAACCGCACGAAGGGGGCGACGGCCACCCAAAATCCGGTTTGGATTGAGAACGCTTACGAATTGTTGGACGAGCCGGGCGAATGGTATTTGGACCGGGGTGAGCAAGCGTTATACTATATTCCCCGATCGGGCGAGAATATGGACACCGCCGAAGTCGTGGCGCCTGTAACGGAGAAATTGCTCATTCTGGAAGGCACGCCGGACGAACCGATCCACGACATGGAATGGAAGGGCATTACGTTCGCCTATGCGGGTTGGGCGCAAGCGAGCTTGAGCAGACAGGAAGGCGGACATGGAGGCTATCCGGACATCCAAGGCAATTTGCTAAGGCTTTGCGAACCGGGGATGAACATGTATATCTGCCCTCAAGTGGTGAACGAGGGCCATGTGCTTGTGAAACATGCCGAACATATTGCATTTGAACGCAATACGTTTACGAAGCTCGGCCAGGCGGGGCTCGACATTATGGCCGGCAGCCGGAATATCGATGTGACGGGCAATACGTTTACCGATATTTCAGGGAGCGGGATTCAGATCGGCGAAGTGGATTGGGCGGACGGTTCTTACGAATACAAGGGCGGCCCTAACGAAACCGATAAGCCGTATAACACGATCCATTACAATCCCGACAACGAAAGCCTCATTATTAAGGATATTCGCGTAACGAACAATTACATCGGTCATATCGGCGTCGATTACGGATCTTCGGTCGGGGTGTTCGCCGGTTTTCCGCAAAATTTACTGATTGCACATAACGAAATCGGGCATGTGCCTTATTCCGGCGTTAGCGTAGGCTGGGGATGGGGCAGACAGGAGCCAAGCGTGGCGCAGCATAACCGGATCGTCGGCAACTATATTCACGACGTCATGGAGCGTTTGGTCGACGGAGGAGCCATTTACACGTTGGGCATTCAACCGGATTCCGAGATTAAAGGGAATTATATTAAAAATACCGGACAATCCTATGGCGGGATTTATCCCGACGAGTGGACGCAATATTACACGGTGACGGACAACGTCATCCAAACGATGGGCGAAGGAAGAAGATGGCTGCATCTTCATAAAGGTCATAATAATATAATCCGAAACAACTATGCGGACTCCAAAGAAATATTTGAAGTAGGGGAAAACAATACGATCGAGGAACCGACGCTCGTTACCGACGGCAATTGGCCGCCGGAAGCGGTTGCGATTATGGAACAAGCGGGAATCCAGCCGGAATACGAAGATATCATTCCGCCTGCCGCCGACATGGAGCTGATTGGGCTCGATAAGGTGATGTCCGGTCCGAAGCTGGCATTCAGCGCCCGGATCAGCCAATTGAAGCATGTAAGCGATGAGGATCGAATCGGTTTTTATATCGACGGGGGCAAAGCGCTGGCCAATCTTTCCTTTACATATGGCAACGAAGGCCTTGCCGCACGGACCGACCAGTACGGGGTCGCTTATCTCGGCAGTCCGAGAGCGGTCGGAAGCATGCCGGAATTGCAGACGGAAGAGGGCATGACGATTACCTTCGACATTCCTTTATCTGCCGCATGGTTCCAAGGCAAGATCAAAGTCGGAGCGGTCAAGTTCAACGACGACGGCAGCAAGACGAACATAGCGGAAGCGTTCGGGAACGCGATTAAAATCGGGGAGCTTGCGCTGCGCAGTTCGGACGATTTCGAAAATGAGAAGGCAGGGGATATTCCCGAAGAATGGGTGTATAACAAGGATCTCGGCCAAATTAGCGTTGTAGAAACGAACGGCTGGGACGGCTTGCCGACGAAGGCGCTCAAAACGCAAAAAACGAAGACAACGCCTTCCTCGCTATTTATTACGAAAACGGTAGCGGAGGCAAGCGGGTTTTTGCAAGTAAGCGCTCGGATCAAAGCGGACCAGCGCAATGCGGCCGGATACTTGAAATTGAAGGATAAGGACGGCAAGTCGATCGCCGAGCTCAACATGCATTTGGACGGAAATATCGTCCTCGATCACGGCGGCGGCAGACAAGAAGCCGTGCAACCTTACGAAACGGGCAAATGGTACGAGATATCCTATGTGCTCGATACGACCGAGATGCGCTATTACTTGTTTGTCAACGGGTTCTTGAAAAAATCGGGACAGCCGTTCCGCGAACAAACCGATCATCTTGGACAGATCGTATTGGGCACCTTCAGCGGAACGACCGGCGTATTTTATTATGACGATATTCGGATTTACGAAGAGAAGAGCGCCGCTCCGGAAGGCATCGTCTATCGCGACGATTTTGAAACCTACGCTCCCGGCGAAACGGTTCCCGGTTGGCAATCCAATCCGGCCGGCGTGAAAGGGACGGTTGCGGAGACCGCGGATGCGGAAGGCAAGCAGACGCAAGCCTTCAAATTAGCGAAAACGGATAACAAAAACGCGGTGAAAATCGTGAAAGACGTTGCTGCGGCAAGCGGCATCGTTACGTTCGCAGCGAAAGTCAAGGCGTCGCAAACGAATGCGAACGGAGCGATCGGGTTGCAGGACAGCAAAGGGCATCCTTTATTCCAGATCGATTTCAAAAGCGGCGGCGCAACCAACATCAATTTGGGCTATCCGCTCGACTTGGGCGCTCCGTATCAGGCGGATCAATGGGTCGAACTCAAGGTCGTGATAGACACTTTTACGAACCAATTCGACACCTACGTGAACGGCGTGAAGAAAAGCTCGCGCGTATATTTCCAATATGCGGCGGCGGACGTGGCGCAAATTTTTGTCACGATCGATAAGGCCGGCATGGGCACTTTTTACTTCGACGACTTGGAAATATCGGCGCGGCCCGTACATGTCGCCGGCGTCACGCTGAATCCCGAGACGATGACGCTGCCCGAAGGCAAAATGGCCGAGTTGACCGCAATCGTGGAGCCGGCCAATGCGCCGGTGCGGGAAGTATCCTGGCAATCGAGCGATCCGGGCGTCGCCGCAGTGGACGGGAACGGCGTCGTCATCGCATTGCAGCAGGGAACGGCTGCGATTTCCGCAACGACGAAGGAAGGTTCTTTCACGGCTTCGTCCAACGTGACTGTTACCGAGCGTGTAGCGGTGGAGGGGATTGCCGTTTCCGAGCCGCAAGCCTCGGTCATGATCGGAGCGACGAAACAGCTTGAGGCGGTCTTTACGCCCGTGAACGCCAATATTCGGGATGTGATATGGCAATCGAGCGATCCGAACGTGGCGGTTGTCGACGGGAACGGGCAAGTTACCGGCGTGAATGCCGGTACCGCAACGATTACGGTGGCGACGGCCGAGGGCGGAATCTCGGCTTCAAGCAGCATGACCGTATATGAAAGACCGATTCAGGCGGAATGGTACGTCTCGCCGACAGGGGATGACGGCCATGCGGGGACGAGTCCGGATCAGCCGTTCCGAACGCTGGAACGGGCGCGGGACGAAGTACGCAATATGAACGGGAATATGACCGGCGATATCGTGGTGTACCTTATGGGCGGAACGCATACGCTGGAGCGGACGTTCGTCTTGGACGAAAGAGATTCCGGCAGCAATGGCTTTCACGTCGTTTATACGGCGTATGCGGATAGCAGTCCTGTCGTCAGCGGCGGGAAGAAGATCGAAGGCTGGACGCTGCACGATCCGGACAAACAAATCTACGAAGCCGATGCCGGCGCGCTTCGGACGCGGCAGTTGTACGTTAACGGGGAACGGGCCGTGAGAGCGCGCAGCGAAAGCGGGCTTCCGGACGCAACGAACGACAATACCGGACATACGACGACGATGACGGAGATCGCGAATTGGGGCAATGTGCAGGATATCGAATTCGTATATAAGCAGTCCTGGACGCAGCCGCGCAATTTGGTGGAATCGATCCGGGTGGAGGACGGCAAGGCGCATATTGCGATGCAGCAGCCGGGCTGGGAATATAACCGCCATAAAGGATCGACATCCGCCAAAAATCCGGTATGGATCGAGAATGCGTACGAACTGCTCGACGAGCCGGGAGAATGGTATCTGGACCGAACGGCGGGCAAGATGTACTATATTCCGCGCGAAGGCGAGGATATGGCGCGGGTTCGGGCCGTGGCGGCGGATTTGGAACAACTGGTCGTCGTGGAGGGCACGCTGGATGCGCCGGCCCGCAACATTCAATTCAAGGGGATTACGTTCTCCTATGCAGGCTCGCTTCTGCCCAGCTTAAGCGCCGAAGAAGGAGGGTACGGAGGTTATCCCGATATTCAGTCGAATTTGTTGAGGCTTTGTAAAGAGGGCATGGAATTGGCCATTTGTCCGCAAGTCGTCAATCCGGGGCATGTCATCGTCAAGAAGGCCGAATCGATCGTATTCGAGCGCAACACGTTTACGAAGCTGGGCCAAGCCGGACTGGACATTATGGCCGGCAGCAGCAATATCGACGTAATCGGCAACAAGTTCAGCGATATTTCGGGCAGCGGCATTCAAATCGGGGAAGTGGATTGGGCGGACGGCTCCTATAAGTTTGACGGCGGCCCCAACCATTCCAACAAGCCTTACAATACCGAACATAACAATCCGGACGACGAACGCAAGATCATTAAAAATATTCGAATCAGCAACAACTATATTACGGATACGGGCGTTGAATATCCTTCGTCCGCGGGCATTTACGCAGGGTTTACGCAAAATTTGACGATCAGCCATAATGACGTCGGCAACGTTCCGTATACGGGAATCAGCGTAGGCTGGGGATGGGGACGGCAAGAACCGAGCGTCGCCAGAGAGAATTACATTTTGAACAACTATGTCCATGACGTCATGAAAACGATGAATGACGGCGGCGGCATTTATACGCTCGGTTCGCAGCCGGATTCCTTGATGAAAGGCAATTTCGTAGAAAATCCCGGCAATTCGTTCGGCGGTTTCTATCTCGACGAGTGGACGCAAGGCTATACGCTCACGGACAACGTCATGGCCGCGAACGGACAAGGAAGGAAGACGTGGCTGCTGCTGAACAAAGGCGGCTTCCATAACGTCATTCGCAACAATTATACGGATTCGACTTTCCGGAATAATGTCAGCACGAACTATATTCATTTCGTGTACGACAATAATCAGGTCATCACGGATAACCAATGGCCGCAAGAAGCGCGCGCGATTATGGAGAACGCGGGAATTCAGCCGCCATATCGCGACATTCTCGAACGGCCGGATGCCGATAAATCGGCGTTGGAGTCGGCGGTCCGCGAGGCGGAATCGCTGCTGGAGCAGGCTGTGGAAGGAGAGGCTCCGGGCCAGTATCCGCCGGCTGCAATGGCGGCGCTGCGAACGGCGATCGGAGCGGCGCAGGCGATCTTGAACGACGCGAATGCGGATCAAGCGCGGGTGGATGACGCTGTCGATGCATTGCAGGATGCGGTGAAGGCGTTCAAGGCGTCGATCGTTCGCGATCCGGATGTTCCGTACTGGATGGAAGGCAAGCTGGAAGCGCTCGATCTGTCAGATACCGGCGTAACGCTGGCTTGGTCGGGAGCGGAAGACGAGGAAGGAATAACCGGATATGTACTGTATCAAGACGGCAAGGAAATCGCCGCCGTCACGGATCAAGTCTACGAAGTCGGCGAATTGTCGCCGAATACGGCCTACACGTTCAAGGTGGAAGCCGGCAACGGCAAAGGACGATGGAGCGCGGACGGACCGAGCCTTACGATCAAGACGCCCGCTCCCGGCGAACATGGGGATTTGTTGCCGCCGAGCTGGCCGGAAGGCAGCGCTATGAGGGCGACGAATATAGGGCGGAACGACGTCACATTGCACTGGACTCCGGCAGAAGATAATACCGGCGTTGCGGAGTACCGCATTACATGGAACGGCGGCCGCTCCGCCAGCGTCACCGGAACGGTGTACAGCACCGATATATCGGGCTTGTCGGCAGGGACGCTCTACACCTTTACCGTGCAGGCCGGGGATGCCGCCGGCAATTGGAGCGCGGACGGACCGGGCGTTTCGGTAAGGACGGCATCCGGCGGTTGTACGAATTGCGGCGGCGGCAGCACGCAACCTCCGGCGCATTCGGACAAAGGGATCGATAAGCCGGAGCAACCGGCTCCGCCGGCCGTCCCAACGGACGTCGGCGCGGATGATTTGCGGCGAGTGCGGGAAGGCAAGGTAATCTTGGAGCTCGATGCGGGCAAGACGGAATTGACGCTCCCGTCCAATGCGGGCGAACTGTTGAAAGGATATCCGCTGGAAGTGAAGACCGGGGGAGCCGCGATTACCGTTCCGGCAAATTTGCTGCAAGCCTTGATCAAGCAATTAGGCGATGAAAGGGCGGCGACCGGAACGATTGTGATCCGGATGGAGCAAGCGGCGGCGGAATCGTTGCCTAAGAAGCCGGGCGCCGAAGGAAACGCGGCATGGAAAGCGGGCAGCCGTGCCTTCGAAATCGAGCTGTTGTTCCGCGATCGGGACGGCAACGAAATCCGTCTGGGCGAGCTTGAGCAGCCTGTAAGGATTGCATTGTCGTACGATCCGGCCGCGATCGACGAGGAATTGATCGGCGTATATATGTACAATACAGCGTTAGACCGTTGGGAGTACATGGGCGGGGACGTCGATGCCGGGCAGCGTCGAATAACCGTTGACCTCTCGCGACTCGGGCTATTGGCGATGCTGGAATACGACGGCGCATTCCAAGATGTCGCCGAAGATCACTGGGCATACCGTGCGTTGAAAGTATTGTCCGCGAAGGGTATCGTCCAAGGAGCGGGCGAAGGCGCGTTCCATCCGGGCGGCCGGACGACAAGAGCGGAATTCACCGCCATGCTCGTTCGAGCGCTGCAATTGAACGCGGAGGGAGACTTGGACGCATCCTTCCAGGACGTCGATGCGTCGGCATGGTATGCGGCCGATGTAGATGCGGCTTCCCGGGCGGGGCTGATCCAAGGCGTCGCGTCGGATCGTTTCGCGCCGAACGAGCGCATCAGCCGCGAGCAGATGGCGGCGCTGCTGGTTCGAGCTTACGAGCATAAGCGCGGCAAAGTTGCGGGAGACGAAGAGCCGCTTGCCGGCTACGGCGATCAAGCGCAAGTATCCGCTTGGGCGCGGCAAGAAGTGAACCGGGCGATCGGCCTCGGCTTGATGCTCGGCAAGGGAGAAGGGATCTTCGATCCCGGCGCCGACGTTGCGCGCGCGGAAACCGCGCAAGCGGTCTATCATTTATTGAAGCGGCTCAAGCCATAGCCCGCAAGCGATGCAAGGCAGGGGGCCTGGGCCTCCTGCCTTGTTCTTATGTCGCAGCAACTGCGGCTGCGGATTCGAGCTCAAGGAAGTTGTCATGCGTGATTGTGATTGGCCGGCAACGAGAAATTACTATCCGGACCGTACGGGCGTTATTTTGCGTCAAAATCGGTTATTCGCTGTTTAGGCGGACATTGGTTCCTTTATCCGTTCGTCGGAGGGCTTATTTTTACGCTTTTGCCGCGAATAAAGGATCGTATGTCCGCAAACAGTCGGAAATCGGACCGTTTGTCACAATTAGCGTCTCCTGTGTCCGGAACTTGGGGAGCATGGCGGTGGAGCATCCCGTTTCAGCGGAAAATCATGCTGAATCATCATACCGCAGCGGCTGTCGACCCGTCGGACGGGCTAACGAAACGTAAACACGCTAATAGCCTGTAAATTACCTTGTTGCCGGGTGTAACGAAACTACAACACGCTAATTAGGGGTAAAAGGCGGTAAAGCCGCCGATTTCCAAGGAATAACGATACGTACTTTCATTATAATGAGAACGTCTTCATTTTGAGCCCAATAAGGATTGCCAGTTTCGTTGGCGCCAAACTAAGAAGGATAGGTCCGCGCGATCGCCTTCGAAACAGAGGGAGGTATCCGCTTCTCTATGCGCAATTAAGCCAGTTACATCAACGGTGGCGAATGATGTAACAGATTCTTTTCGTATGCTTTGCTGCAGCAACCGATCAAAACGGGTACGAAGGGAGAACAATACGACATCATCAATACCGTTGATGACAGTAACTGCGATTTGGTAAGATAAAAGCGGAGATGAACGAAAGGGGAATTCATACTGCGATGGCATGCACGTTGTAATGGTTGATTAACGGAATAGATCGCCGGGCCGCGGTTCCAAGCATGGTCGCCGCACGGGATCGGCGTGTCGTTCGAGACCATTACGGGCGCGCAGTGGATTGGTTATATTCCGGGCGGATGCCGAATCGGCGTCCGTCTCTTGATATTCATCTCCTATAGCCACCGCTACATGCGCTCCAAACGATTGGAGGCATATCACATGAAAGAATTGCAGGGGAAAATAGCTATCGTAACCGGAGCAAGCCGTTCCGGAGGAATTGGTACGGCGATCTGCCGTACGCTCGCCAACGCGGGCGCCGACATCTTCTTCACGCATTGGAGCCGCTATGACGAAACGGACGGAAACGGGGCGGAGAAGGAATGGGCGGCAACGCTGTGCGGGGAGTTGGGTAATATGGGGGTGCGATCGGCACATATGGAAGCGGATCTATCCGATCCCGGCACTCCGGCCCGGATTATGAATAGAGTGGAGGAGGCGCTCGGCGCCGCTTCCGTCTTAATTCATAATGCGACGCACTGTGCGGCGACGGATTTCCGGGGATTGGACGCCTTACAGCTCGATCTTCATTATGAGGTCAACAACCGCGGGACGATCCTGCTAAGCACGGAATTCGCCAAAAGCTTCGAACGAAAGCTTGCGGGCCATCGGCAAGGGCGAATCGTCCATTTGGTCTCCAAAGGAAACGATCCGCATAATCTCGCCTATATCGCGACGAAGGGAGCGCTCATTGCGATCACAGAACCGCTCGCCGTCGCGCTTGCGCCCCTTGGAATTACCGTAAACAGCATCGATCCCGGTCCGACCGATTCCGGTTGGATGAGCGGCGAATTAAAGGCTAAACTGCTTCCCTTGTTTCCGATGGGGCGCATCGGTTTGCCGGAAGATGCGGCCAAGCTGGTCAAATTTCTGGCAAGCGACGAATCGCATTGGATCACCGGACAGCTTATCAAATCCGAAGGCGGTTTTATGGGCAAATAAAGGCAAGTATGCAAGCATGCAAGGCAGGGGCCTTAGCCTCCTGTCTTGTTCTTATGTCGCGTCAAGCTCGGAGCCGCTTTTATGGTATAATAAAAAGCAAAATAGGCTGGTTAAAGGAGGATGCAGCGATGACTTCGAAACCGGACAAGTCCAAGTACGGCCTGATTCGCGAACAGCCGCTCACATACGACGATTATGCGGCGCTCGACGACGGGAACCGGTACGAATTATTGGGCGGCAAGCTTGAGTTAATGAGCCCGGCGCCTACGATTAAACATCAAGTGATTAGCTTTGAAATGCAAAAGCGGATGGCCTCCACTTGCGAGTTGGAATACCTTATTCTTTACTCCCCTGTAGACTTGATACTGTCGGCCACCGACGTTTGTCAGCCGGATTTGGTCATGATCCATCGCACCCGGTTGGATATATTGAGCGCGCGGGGAATCGAAGGGATACCCGATTTGGTCGTGGAGATTTTATCTCCCTCTTCGTTAAAACGCGATAAGCTTCGAAAGCTCAAGCTATATGCCGCTAGCGGCATACCGGAATATTGGATCGTGGATCCGGCCGGGGGAACGTTGGAGCAGCATATGTTGTACGAAGGCAGGTACGATTTATGCAACATCTATATCGGGGACGAATCGGTTCGTTCCGAGCGCATCGCTTGCCTCTCCTTTACGATGGAAGACATCATGAACAGCATTCCGGACTTGCCGAATAAATAATGGAAGAACCGGAACGATTACATTGTGAAAGCGCCCCAAGGGCGCTTTTTAAATAGTCATGAGTCCTGATCGGGCGTGAACTGATATCGATACGTCTCGAATTGGGAAGAAGTATAATACGAGTCGATTTTCTTCACTTCTCCCGGTTCGATGTACAGGTCGTCAAACATTCGTTCGTCCAATATTTGCCCTTGTTCGTCGTACGTCCGGACGGTCAGGCTTCCGTGGAAGCGGTAGGAATCGTTATAATTTCCGGCATAAATGCGAATTTCGTACAGATCGTCATCTCTGAACGAGCCGGTCGCGACGGTCAAGCGATCGATTTCACGGACCGGTCCGTCCAATTGCTGCATTTTATATTCATAATGGCGATCGCTTTGTTCCCTCATCGCTGTGTCGATCGATTTTTCCTGGTACGTGATCACGGCAATGGGAATCGTGGTAATAATATATAAGCCGATGATCGCTCCGAATCCGCTGCGAAGCACGACGCGCCGATCGTATCCCCCGACGATGAGCGCGATCCAGGCAATCGCAATAAGCGCCAAGGTAATCAAATGCCATTTGGATAAGAACATTTCAGGATAGAACGTCATTGCCCGCCTCCTTCTATCGTTATGTAATCAATGTCTTGGAACGCATCCGCATTACGTGCGCCGTTTCCGGCGCAACCAATAGACGATGCCGAATGGCAACCACACGAATAACGCCATGAAAATGACGGCGGACAATGCCGAAATCATAAATTCTTCTCCAGGTCCGGCGTCCGTCTCCGGCATAACCACGCCGATCAGCAGCCATCCGACGACCGTAAACAGAAGGAAGCGCAGCGGAACCCAGAATATGAATCGTTTCGCCAAGTATTGATATACCGTCGCTGC
Organism: Paenibacillus sp. MSJ-34; assembly: GCF_018918005.1. Taxonomy (GTDB): domain Bacteria; phylum Bacillota; class Bacilli; order Paenibacillales; family Paenibacillaceae; genus MSJ-34. Next base: position 27,354 of record NZ_JAHLPR010000056.1, read on the forward strand.
GACGAACAAAATCACAAGGCATAGAACCGTGCCGTCGGACGGCAGGATGCCTTTGTCGGCTAACTTAATGCCGGCAAAGATGAAAACATACAGCAAGCTGAAAATCACCCAAGTGGACCGTTGCGGTACGAATCTCGGCGAACTTTCCGCAGCGTTGCCGGTCCTCTCCGCCTCATTCGGCCGGAGCTCCTGCTGCCCGCCGTTATTCGCGATTGTCGCTTCCGCCCGTTCTCTCCGCTCCATCTCTTCAAGAATTAGCTCCAATTCTTTGTGCAAATGATGTTCGAAAGGGAACGGCAGCGAGTTTGCTTCTTCTCCCAACATCCGGAGTTGATCTTCTTCCGGTAGCTCGGACAGCAGCTTATTCGTCGCCCATAGCGGAATGCCGCGGCTTCGCAACTCCTTCAACCAAATTTCCGTATCGTAGTTTTCGTAGAAAGGAACGGCCAGCACGCGATTTTTCCATTCGTCGCGGTAAACGACATAGAGGATCGGGAGAATATGAAAATAGGGCTGTTGTTCCGTCAGCTTGCTTTTGCGATAAGCGTAATGATACGGAGCGATATACTTCGAAACATAGACGCGCTCGATCCGCTCCAGCGGGACAGTGTCTTCCCGGACGGTGCGGTCTTCGCGACGATAGATTCGGTACTCGATCCGATCCCCGTATAACCGGAAACGGTTCAGCAGACGATTTTTACGGATAGCCGTCCGCAAATAGCGGATCGTAAATCTTGCAAGCCACGCACCCGGCAGCAACAGGAGCAGCAGCAGGAAGGTCCACCATGCGTGATAGCGGAACACAAGGTAAATCGGACCGGCAACGAGCGCTGCGGCAAGCGCCAGCAGAAACGACATCGCCTCGAACGTTAAAATCCAGTAGAATGGCTCCATACGGCGATCCGTCCGCTCGTGAATGCAATTACGATCGGTCGAAGCGATCAACATCATCTCTCTCCTTTCCGTTTCATTTTCATGTTGTAATTATACGCCTCATCCGTGAAGGAGTTTCGTTTTGGACGACTCGGCATTTTCAAATGCCGCCCGGCTTGTCATTGGGAAAGATAAGTATGGAACGAAATCCCTTCCTCGTTCGTATAAGAATTATCTCCCATATATTGGTTGGATCGAGGTGGAAGGAATGTCTGCGCTTATTGAAATTGTAAATTATCATCCTGGGTATGCGGCAAGCATCGCGGAGATGTGGAACCGAAGCCAGAATGAGTGGGGCGGCGGCACGACCGTCAGTACGGCCGAGCAGGTCAGGCAGGAGGAAGAAAACTCCGATTCGCTCGCGGTTTTTCTCGCCGTTTGCCAAGATGAGGTGGTCGGCTATTGCAGCGTGAGCGAGTATCGGGAGGATACGGGCGCTCTATATATTCAACTTCTGAACGTCCGCCCGGACTACCACGGCAAGAAAGTCGGCAAGATGCTCGTGCTGCGGGCTGTGGAGGAGACGATCCGGCGCGGGTGGCCGCGCTTGGATCTGTATACGTGGGAAGGCAATATGAAGGCGGTGCCGCTGTATAAGCGATGCGGTTTCTTCTGGGAGGACCGCGAGGAAGCGACGCATTTTATGAACTTCATTCCCCAGGTAGTTCATTGCGAAGCGCTCGAGCCGTACATGGCCGGAATCGATTGGTACGCCGATTCCACGCGAACGATCGAGGTGGTGCCGGACGGCCGGGACCATAACGGCTTCCAAACGTATACATACGCCTGGAGCAAGGACGGGCGCGAACTGCGCGTCGATTTCGAACGCAGGGGCCGGGGCATATGTTTGATCGAAACGCATGATTACCTGTTGTCAGCGGCGGCGGAATCGGCCGAGCCTGTGTTCGGTAAGGAATACACCGTTCAGTATCGCGTCGTCAACAAATCGGAAGCTCCGCTCAGGTTAGACTTTCAGGGCGAGCATGACCGCAACATTTCATTCGATTGGCAGCAATCTGTGGAAATTGCGGGTGGGGAAGAGCGGACGCTCACCGCTCGTTTCTTCGTCGGGGAGATCGAAGAGGAACAGAGCGAGTGGCGGACTTGCCCGACCGTGCGGGCCGCCGTGACCGTCAACGGCCGCAAGGCGCTGCTGCAGGTCGGCGTCGTGCCGAAGTTCCCGGCGAACGTGACGATGAAGGTGCCCGATGTTATGCATGCGCTTCAAGGACGATACGAATTTTATTTGGATGTGGAAAATCATTATCCGGAAGCGGCAACCTTCTCTTTTGAACTGCCTGCCGTGCCGTGGCTCGATATGGAGGAGCGCAGCTTGTCGGTAAGCCTGGAGGCGAAAGGGAGAACGTCTCTTGCTGTTCCGTACCGGCTGGCGGATTACGGATTTTACGAGCAGCGGCTGGAGATTGCGGCCTGTCCGGCGAGCGGCGGGACGTTCACGTTCCGCCGTTCCGTCGGCGGCGGGTTCCGCGGTCCGGGAGCGATGTGCGCCGGCGAGACCGAGCGCGCGCGTATTGCCGTGAACGGCAAATATTCGCTTGAAATTTTGACGAAAAGCAATCAGACGTATATCCGCCAAGCGGGAAGCGGGGACGAGGAGATCATGATGCTCCATCCGGCGATAGGAAAACCGTATTCCGGCGAGTTCTCCAAGCGCAAGCCGGAGCGGACGGAACGCAAGGAGGAGCGCGGGGCCGTCGGTTTCAAGCTGACGTATCGTTCCGTCGACCGCCCGCACATGTTGCTGCATACGCATTCGCTGCTCTATGCGGACGGCACGGTGAAAATGTGGTATGAATTGGAGAACGATTCGGACGACCCGACCGTTGCCGAACTGTGGGTTTCCCAACGCGTCCTTCATGATCTGTATCGTCTGGCGCTTCCTTACGGAGGTCGGATCGTGGAGACGAGCGGCTCTCACGGCAACGATTATGCATACTGGGACGGCAATAAAGTGGACGAACCGTGGCTCTACAGCCGCGGCGCATCGACGGCGGTCGGACTGTGCTGGTCCGACGGCTGGCGAATGAATCTTGGCGATTGGTATGCCGAGGTGGAAACCTGCTTCGGCCGGTTGCAAGCTCGTGAGACGAAGCGCTCCGGCGATATCGTGATGTCATGCGGAGGTTTCGACGATTGGCAGACGTTCCGCGACTTCGCCTTGAAGCGGCCCGCGACGAAGCATACGGCACAGCCCGTCTATCATATCGAGTTCGCCGCGAACGGCGGCAATCCGTTCGTCTCTCCGGAAGCGAAGGAAGTGGACGTGACGCTGCGAGACGCGAAGTCAAACGTATGGGAAGGCGAGATTATCGCCTCGTACTCCGGCCGTCCCGAATCTGCCGTCACAGTCACGAGGTCGTTGGACGAGGAAAAGGCCGAAGCCCGATTCACGCTATCTTCTCCGGAACGATCCGGAGGCGTTGTCGAAGTGAATGCACGACTGGGCCCGTACGATGAGACCTATCGGACCGCGCTCTTTCCGCTCTCCTCTGAAATCGTCAAGCGTGCGAAGACGGACGAAGCGGGCAAGGAAACGCTGCGGGCGGATAACGGCCGGATTCAAATCGCCGTCTCGGCGGGCCATTACGCAGGGCTGCGCTCGCTCGCGGCCGACGGGCGGGAATGGCTTGCGACCGGTTTCCCGGAATACGGTCCGAAGTCGTGGTGGAATCCTTGGCCGGGCGGGATGTATGACGAATTGGACGGGATGAGGGCTTTGTCCGTATTGAAGGAAGAGCGTTCCGCTTCGTTCGTTGATATTCCCGACGATCGGGGAAATATATGGTGCGGGATTCGGGCCCGCCTGACCGTCAAGCGGCACGAAACGTTCAAAGGGTTGACGTGGGACGGGTATTATCTCCTGCTGCCAGGGGTGCCGGTGCTCGCTTACATCACGGAAATCCGGCAGGAGACGGGCACATATCTGGACGGGAAGCGGCTGACGACCGAGATGTTTCTCCAGCAGGGCGAAGCCGCGGACTGGATGCGGACGTTCGGCCCGCAGGGCGAAACGACGCGGTACCGGTTGGGCAAGGGAGAATTGCAAGTGGAAGAAGCGCGCGATTATGCGTTCGGCCGCGACGAGGGGCCCGGCGTTATGCATATCGTGACGGACGAGTCCGTCATTCGGCCCAAGGTTTATTCCAACAAAGACGTCGCATGCGTCTCGTTCGCCCGTTTCCTGCATGTCCCGCATGGAAGTGTAAGCCGCTCTCAGCCGGTCTTTTTCGTCTTCGCAGACGGGGCACTCCCGCCGGAATCGCTGCGGACACTGCGCACATTAACGTTCCCGGGGAGCGCACCCGATCATACGGAAGGAGAGTGAATGGAATGAAAATGATCGATGCGCACATGCACCTGTCTCATATCGAATCGTTTAAGGAAACGGCGGCCGCTCGCTCGCTCGTAGATTACTCCGTAGAGGGGCTGTTGCGCGAATATGAGGAGAACGGCGTCGTGCTTGGCATCGGCATGGGGGTGACGGAAACGGACGGGGAAGGTTTCCCTGACAGAGGCGCCGCCACTCCTATGGGACTCGACATGGTCGAGTCCCCGTTTCCGCCGCAGATCGCCTACTGTCCGGGGGTTAACCCGCATACGCTGGATCAGAAGGCCTTGGATGCGTTGGAACGCGATTTGCGGCGGCCCGAGGCTGTCGGAATCAAAATTTATCTCGGCTATTATCCGTTCTACGCCTATGACGACGTATACCAACCGGTGTACGAGCTAGCGAAACAATACAAGGTGCCGGTGGTCTACCATACAGGGGACACGTACTCGGAGCGCGGCCTTTTGAAATACGCGCATCCTTTGACGATCGACGAAGTAGCGGTCGCGCACCGCGAAGTTAATTTCATGATGGCGCACTTCGGGGATCCGTGGGTGCTGGACGGGGCCGAGGTTGTGTACAAGAACCGGAACGTGTTCGCCGATCTGTCCGGCCTGATGGTAGGGGATGCCGCGGAATGCGCGCGGCATAAGGATTCGCCCGTATTCTTCGCACATCTGCGCCATGCGTTGACCTACTGCGACCATTACGACAAGATGCTGTTCGGCACCGATTGGCCGCTCGCCCCGGTACGCCCGTATTTGCAGTTCGTGCAGGAACTTATCCCGGAAGCGTACCACGAGGACGTGTTTTACAAAACCGCCCTGCGTGTCTTTCCGAAAATCACGCCTTTAGTGGAAGGATAGGCCAGGGCGTAATGAACCCTTCGCTAGACCTCACAACGTTACAACGAGGTGGGTCTGCGAAGGGTTTGCTTATTGGTATGCCGATTTTAAACAAATCCCGGGCACGCCGCTATGGGCTTAGAAACTTGCCGCCGCGATACTTGGACACAGGATCCGCTATTTGTGAACATTCCTTATATTTCGGCACCTATCCGGACAGAGGATCCCCTAATCGGGGTTTTCGATAGGAAATTGCACGCTTTTTGCCCGAATAAAGGAATCTGTGTCCGCGAAATGCGCAAATCCCCCCTTTTTGTCACAAATAGCGGAGCGACGGTCCGCGAACCCATCTGGAGCCGAACCGAAAACAAAGCGCATTGTGTATTGCTAATAAGTATGTTAAGATAATGGTACTTTGAGGAACGGAGGGTTCATCTGTCATGGTAGATATCAAAATCCGATTCAACGCTTTAAGCCGCTAACTGAATAGTGCTTGAAGGCTCTGTCTGTGTACGGAGCGATCGGGATTGGTCTGCCTTGGAAAGGAACCCCTTATTTGCATATACCGTTGACGAGGGAGGGACAGGACAAATCTGCCCTCTTTTTTGCTGCAAATTTGTATCCATATGGCGTACTGGAATGGCCGGGAATGGCGCGGTTTCGCATTGCAAAGGCCGTTTTTCCGAGAGGAGCGGGACTTTGTTCTTATGCGGGAACTAGGTCTCTTAAGGCGTATTTCGGCGTATCCTCCCATTCGCTTCAAGCACAGGCAGACGGCCTGTGTTTTTATTTTGACAAAAGGATTTTTAGGAGGGAAATATATATGGAACAAAAGCAGAAAGCGATACTGGTTGGCGTCAACATTCGCAATCAGCCGAGTTTCGATTATTCGATGGAGGAATTGGGCAATTTGGCCGCCGCTTGCGAGATCGAGTCCGTCGGCATGATGACGCAAAATTTGCCGCGCGCGAATCCGTCGCATTATATCGGGACGGGCAAAATTCAAGAGCTGCGGGCGATTCTGGATGAGCTCGGAGCCGAAACGGCTATTTTCAACGATGAATTGTCTCCTTCGCAAATTCGCAATTTGGAGGCGGATTTGGATTGCAGAGTCATTGACCGGACGATGCTGATCTTGGACATTTTCGCCGAACGCGCCAAAACGAAAGAAGCGCAAATGCAAGTGGAAGTGGCGCAGCTGCAATATATGCTGCCGCGGCTCGTCGGATTGCGCGAATCGCTCGGCCGCCAAGGCGGAGGTGCCGGCTTGAAGAACAGAGGCGCCGGGGAGACGAAGCTGGAACTCGACCGCCGCCGCATCGAAGAAAGAATTACGGCCTTGAACAAGGAATTGGAAGCTCTCGGTTCAAGGCGCGAGACGCAGCGGAAACAAAGGGTGAAGAATGAAGTTCCGGTCGTATCGCTCGTCGGATATACCAATGCCGGGAAATCGACGTTGATGAATGCGCTCGTGGAGACGTTTCATCCGTCGTCCAATAAACAGGTGTTTGAAAAGGATATGCTGTTCGCCACGCTGGAAACGTCCGTAAGAAGCATTGCGCTGCCGGATCATAAATCGTTCCTGCTAACGGACACGGTCGGATTCGTCGATAAGCTGCCGCATCATCTGGTCAGGGCGTTTCGCTCCACGTTGGAAGAGGCGGCGGAAGCGGATGTGCTCATTCATGTTGTGGACATCTCCAACCCGAATTACGAGCTGTTGATCGACATTACAAACCGAACGCTGAAATCGATCGGCGTAGACAATATCCCGGTCATTTACGCTTATAATAAAGCGGATTTGGCGGGCGTCGAGTATCCGGCGGTGCAGGACGATAGCGTCACGATGTCGGCCAAACGGAAAATCGGCGTCGACGAATTGATCGGATTGATTCGCACCCGTATTTTCACCGATTATGTGCGATGCGAAATGCTCATTCCTTACGACCAAGGCGGCATTGTGGCGTATTTGAACGAACATGCCCATATTTTGGCGACAAGTTATGAGAACGAAGGCACCAAATTGTCGCTCGAATGCAAGCAAAGCGACTATGAGAAATACCGTACATTTGCCGTCGATGCTTATGATGGAATTCGTTAGAGGTTAGCGGCTGTCGCGGACCCAGGTTTCGTTCTTATGAGGGATCCTGTGTCCGCGGTTTGCCATACTTCACTAACACATGCCACATTAGCTTCAACTCCTGCAGCACTTCCTTCTCGGTTCCGCGGTCGCTCCAAGCGCCCGGGTTTCGTTTCAAGTCCATGGCGGCTGCGCCGATCGCGCTCGCATCGACTTTACCGTTTCGCGCAATTCGCTTCGCCAAGGAAGGCATCGAAGGGCCTCTGAAATCGGAGGGAACTTCGTCCGGCGAAAGCGCGAAGCCCATATGCCAGTAGAGCTTGATGGAATACTTGGAACATAGTTGTTCCAACGTTAACCCTACCCCAGTTTCCTTGAAGGAAGGATCCGCAACCAATACTTCCACATCGTCTTTCAGCGAAATATCGCCATGAACTTGCGCTTCAATATAATGGTTAAGATTGCGAGCCGGCTCTTCGTTGGCAGGGTCCGCGAAAGGCCCGCCAAGCCGAACCAGCAGACGATCGATTAATTTGCGCGGCGTTGCGTTTTTCTCGCCGATCGCGTAATCCCGAAGGAAGGCCTCCTTCAAGAGAGCCGCCAGAATGGGATCGAATTCCTCGTAAGTCCCTTTCTCCGCAGGGTCTTGATGCGAATCCAAGTAAGTGTATGTCGCCCGGCGGGAAACTTCCGGAGAGAGAAGGAAATAGCACGAGCCGAAGCGCGGAGCCGGGCCGTCGGGATGCAGCATCAGGTCGAGCGCGCCATACTTGGGACGTTGGTTATTGGTCGTCCCTTTCAGTTGGTACGCTCCGCCGAACATCTTCTTCTCCCATAGATCCCGTTTGCCCCCAGGATAAGCCGAGACGCTGCCATTCGATAATAAGGTCTCGAATTGGCTTTTGTACCGTCCTTGCTCAAGCAGCGCTTCGGCAACGCTCTTCATCGCCGGATCCGGCCTGTCCGGATGAAAGTGCAGGGCGATTCTGGCGTGCGCTTTAAGATTGGCGACGGCATCGTCGAATGTTCGGCGCGAAATGTCGGACATATGAAGGATTTCCTCCAAAGTCCGTTCGGCTTCGTGTTTGCGGCTTTTGGCGTAATTGGCGATATGCTCTATTGCCGCTAATTGCGGCTTCGTTAATTTCTCATACAAATCCCCCATGGCCTGACGACCATCGCCATAAATGAAAATAGAGTTGCAAACTGTATCCGTTTTTGGGGTAATTAATATGGGCAGATCATAGGTCGAAAGCTTTTTGGTGTATCAAT
>NZ_JAHLPR010000057.1 GCF_018918005.1 Paenibacillus sp. MSJ-34
ATTCCGGAAAGTCCAGTCCCAAATTTATTTTTCAAAGATCAACTGGAAATTTTGAAGGCGGCCGCCAGTCCCCTAGGGGACTGGAAGTAAACTCAAAACTGCCTTCAAGAAATACTATATGAGGAGGATCAACTTATGCTGTTTCAACGAATGACGGCGTTCCTCGCCACGCTAACCCTCGCTTTCGCCGCCCTGGCGCCCGCCGTTGCGGCCGCATCGTTCGAATTGTCCGCCACCGCCAAATCCAATCTCGCCAAACTAATCGCAGGCGCGGACAAGACGCAAGCAAGCCGGTTAACCAAGCTGAACGGCGATCTTCAGTCATTGCGGAAGCAAGATCAAAGCTTGGACGCGAAAATAAAAGCAATTCATTACAAGAACGAGGAAGAATTAGTCGTATTGCGGAAACAAATCAAAGAGATCGACGCCGATAAGGTAAACAAGCTGCAGCAGCAAGTCAAACAAGCCAAAGGCCGCTACCAGCCGCTGTTCGACTCGTATACCGCCCTGAACAAGCAAATCGCCGCGGCAAGGCGGCTCAACAACAAAACATTGAACGCGCTGCTCCGAACGCAGGCGGATGCTATGAAGATCGCCGTTCAAGCGGCCCGTCAAGACATTCGCAACAAGGAACAATCGCTCAAAAACGCCAAAGATCAAGCGGCGAAAAAGAAAAAGAAGATGAACGATACGTTGGCCGGCGTCAATCCGGTTAAAGTGCAGCTGAAAGCGCAGCGCAGCAAGGTCGCCTCGACTAAGAAACTCGTTGCCTCCGCGGTCAAAAACGCGAATCAAGCGACGAAAGGAACGGCGAAAAACGCGGCCGATTCGCTCTCCTCTCTCGTTGCGGTATCGCGCCAGTTAGTTGACCAGAAGCAGCGAAACGCCGATCTGGAGCAGAAGGTGAGCGACATCATCGCCAAAGCGAAAACGCAACTAAAAGCAATATGACAAGGATACTTTATAGAATACCGGGGGATATTAATGGAAAAATAACGCAGTCGGCATGGTCTGTCGCTGCCGTCAACGCATGAACAACCGAAGGAGATGGAATGCTATGCCGCTGGAACGGATCAACGGAACGATGCTGTATTATGAAACATACGGCGAAGGCGTCCCGATCGTCTTTATTCATCCCCCGCTGATTTCAAGCGCCAATTTTCGTTACCAACAGATGCAGTTATCCGACGAATTTCAAGTGATTACATTCGATATTCGGGGACATGGCCGAAGCGAACCGTCCCAAACGCCGGTCACCTATCCGCTCATTTGCGAAGACATCTTGCGTCTAATGGATCGCCTGAACATTGAGAAGGCATTCCTATGCGGCTACTCAACGGGAGGGTCGATCGCCTTGGAAGCGATGCTGTCCTATCCCGACCGCTTTCGCGGCGGCATATTGATCAGCGCGATGTCTGAGGCAAGCGATTTCTACCTGCGGGGCCGAATTCACGCCGCGATCGGGTTATCGTCATGGAAAGCAGCCATTCGCCTGCTTACGCTCGGCGTAACATGGGGCAACTCGGACAGTATGGCAACGTTTCGCCGCTTGATGAAGGACGCCTTGAAAGGAGACTGGCGCAATATTCGCCAATATTACAAGTACAGCTTGAACTATAACTGCACCAACCGTCTCCATGAAATCGACGCTCCCATCCTGCTGATGTTCGGCGGCAAGGATAAAAGCTTCAAACGTTATTGCCATCTGCTCCAGAAAGGGCTGCGCAAATTTAAACTGATTACGTTCCGCGAGGAAAATCACCGGCTTCCTACGTTGGCGGCGGATAAAACGAATCAAATGATCCGTTCGTGGATCCGCAACGAAATGCGGCGGAACGATCAAGCCGTTCCGGAGGAGACGATCCGCATACCGGAAGCTTATATCATCGGCGATCAAGCGGCCATGGGGGCGGAACGGCCGGAAAATAACTTGGAATAATTGTCCTATCCATTGTATAGTAGAGAAGTGCGCTCTACTACATAACGAATAGGATGAACTTAACATGAAACCCAGAGGTTGGAGCTTAATCGCATTATCGGGCATCGCTGTCGTTTTAACGATCGTCTTGTTGGTCTTGCTCGTGTACCCGAAAGATCTCATGCTGGCCGCCGCCGTGAAATCGCAAGACTACCGGAAGACGGAACGGCTGCTGAAGATGGGCGCCGATCCGAACGCCGGCGTTTCCCTCAATCCGCTTCACGTTGCGATTCGCGACGGCGAATTGGTGATGGTTCGCTTGCTGTTGGAACATGGCGCCGATCCCAATCTATCGGCCAATTACGGAAGCGGGGAACAAATCCTGATGCATCCGTTATCGTTGGCGATTAACCATAACAGGCACTCCGAGCCTTTCGTCCGTTTGTTGATCGGCGCAGGTGCCAATCCCGAGGAGGACGGATGGGCTTTGGAGACGGCGATCGAGAAAGGCGAGTTGAACGTCGTCAAGCTGTTAATCAAGCATGGCGGGGATCCCAATCAAGGGCTGCAATCCGCCGTAATGTCCGATCAAATCGAGATCGCGTCCTATCTGCTGGAACAAGGAGCCGACCCGAACGCCGGGGTCCAATTGGCGGAAATCACCTACAATCGCGACATGCTGCAGCTTCTGATCGAAGCGGGCGCATCTATCGATATGCGGAGCAGAGAAGAACGGAAACCGGAGGATTATACGACGACCGCGGACGGCAAAAAAATAAGGCTGCGATGAGAAAACCTCTATCGAGGGGTTTCGATATTGTGGCAAACAAAGGGCTGCCCCAAAATTTCGGGGCAGCCCTGTCGTTTCCAGATACGTTTATTATTGTGCTTAAATCTCCGGCGTTACCTGATCCTGAGGTGTGACGCCGTTATTCGCAGGAACGGGAGGCTCCTGCAGAACGACCTCGCCCGAAGCGCCGGACAACGCGTTTACGGTAGCGATCCGTCCGTCCGCGATGGAAAGGACGAATACGTGGTACGAGACGCCCGTACGGAGCGACGCGCCCGTAATATCCGTGTCGGAAGTCGTTAACGTGACGGAGCTGTTGCCGGTGCCGACCGACTTGTATCCGTACGAACCGATGCGGTTCGCCTCCGCCAGATTGAAGCTTCCGGCGGAACCGGACGGTACGACCATGACAGCGTAATACGCAATGCTAGATTCGTTGCTTGCTTTCGTAAAGCTTACTTGCATATTGGTGCCGTCCGCAATAGCGGTCACATTCGTGACGGCCGGTACGGCCAAGTCCGTCAACTGCACATCGACGGACGGAGCCGACAACGCGTTGGCGGAACCGCTTCTTGCATCCGCCACGGTCAAGACGAATACTTTGTACTTCACGCCGCGCGCCAAGCCGTTTCCATTCACATCGCGGGTGGAATCGGACAATCGCAGGCTAATATCTCTGCCTTGCTTCGCCACTTTCGTATAGTTGGCGGAGCCAACGGCGTTCGCCTCTCCGAGACGGAATCCGCCGGATTGATCCGAAGGAACGACCATGACGCGATATTCGGCCACATTCGCTTCATTGGAAGCTTTCACAAAGCTGACTTCGATATCGCGGCCGTCGCCGTAATTCGGAATCGCATAAGCGTTCAGTCCGGTCACGGCCGGTACGGCATAATTGCTCGTCAGCGTAATGTCCGTCGACGGAGACGAAAGCGCATTGCCGTTGTTTCCTGTTCCTACCGACAAGACGAAGATGCGGTAGCTGACTCCGTTTTTAATCGCCGATCCGTCTACGTCTCTCGCTCCGGAAGACAGCGTTTGGCTAATATTCCAGCCGGTTTTGTTCACCAGCGTGTAGTTTGCGCTCGATACGTTATTCGCGGCCGACAGGTTAAACCGGCCGGCATTCGCCGATTTGACTACCATAATGCGATAATGGCTAATGCTCGATTCGTCGGCGGCTTTATTGAACGTAACCAGCAAATCGCGGCCGTCGTTATAGTCGCTGACATCGCTTGCCGAGACATAATTGACGGGATATACGGTAGAGCTGTTCGACAACGTAATCGATGCGGACGGGCTGGATAACGCATTGCCGTTATAATTGTTCCCGACCGACAGGACGAATACGGTATAGCTCGTGCCGTTGCGAATCAGCGATCCGTCCACGTCTCTCGCGCTGGAGCTCAGCGTCAAGCTGAGATCTCTTCCCGTTTTGTTCACCGACGTATAGTTTGAGCTCGAAACGTTGTTGGCCGCCGATAAGTTGAATCGATGCGCGTCTGCCGTTTTCACAACCATGACGCGGTAATGATGAATCACGGATTCGTCGGACGCCCGATAAAACTCTACTTTCATGTCGCGGCCGTCATTATAATTGCTGACATCGTTCACGGTGACGTTGGTCGCCGCGCCGACAACCGCGCTGTTCGACAGCGCAATCGCCTGAGAAGGCGCCGACAGTACGTTATCGTACGATTTCGAATCGCTCGAGACTGCCATGACGAACAAGCGGTACGTTTCGCCGTTGCGGATGGAATGGCCGTCAACGTCGTTCGCGTAAGAAGGCAGCGTGACGCTAATGTTGTTGCCCGTCTTGGATACATCGTAATATCTGCCGTACGATACTTTATTCGCAGCCTCCAAGTTAAAGTTGGAAGCGTCTTTCAGTTTTACGGCAAAAATGCGGTAATAGCCGACTTTCCATTCTTCGGACGATTTCGTGAAGCTGATTTGCAAATCGCGGCCGTCGCCGTAGTTGCTCACATCTTCTACTTTCGTAATGACAGGCACTGCCATCGAACTGTTTAACGTAATCGAGGAAGATCCTGACGACAGCTTGCTTGGAGCCGAATTCGGCTGGCTGCTCACCGACAGGACGAAGACCGTGTACGGCACGCCGTTGCGGATCAGATCGCCCGATACGTCTCTGGAAGACGAGCTTAACGTCGTTGTCGAAGAGCCCGTTCTGTTGACGACGGTGGAATACGAGCTCGGCACCGCATTGGCTTTCGCCAGCGTGAACTCGCTCGCATCCTTCGTTTTCACGACCATAATCCGATAGTTTGCGATATTCGCGTCATTGCCCGGCTTCGTGAAGCTGACCCGCAAATCGCGGCCGTCGCCGTAGTCGTTCACATCGCTAACTTTGATATCCGTTGCCGCCTTTACCGCCGAATCGCCGGAAATCGTCACGGTCCGGGAAGGATGGGAAAGCGCGTATTTGTTCGACGCTTTGCCGACCGACAAGACGAATACGGCATAATCGCGGTCCGCACGCAGCAGATCGCCGTCCGTATCCCGGGTTTGCGAATTGAACGAAACGGTCTGGTTAATGCCTTGCCCCTTCACAACTGTATAATCTCGGGAAGAAACGGATTGCGCCTTGGCAAGCGTAAAGTTTGACACCCTATCCGCTTTAACGACCATGACGCGGTAATGATCGACATAGGCGTCGCTGGACGCTTTCGTGAAGCTGGCTTCCAGATCCCGCCCGTCGCCTTTCTCTCCGACGATGCGCGCATTCACATTATAAGCTGCGCCGACATCCCCCGAAGTCGTAATATATACGGTCTTGGCGCTGGAATTCCAATCGACGGTTTCACCGAGCGCTTCGCTGACAAAGCGGACCGGAACCATCGTTCTTCCTTTGATCGCTTGCGCGGGAACATCCAGCGAAACGGTCGCATTATTGATGGTCGCCGTTTTCGAACCCATTCTCAGTTGAACGGTCGTTCCGTCTTTCACGGCCGTTACCGTCTTCGACTTCGGTTCCCAATCTACATAAGCATTTAAAGCTTCGAATATGGCTCGCATCGGCAGCAAGACTCTGCCTCCAACCGAAACCGGAGCCTGGTCCGTCGACAGTTTGACGCCGTCGATATAAATGCTGATCGGTTGAGCTGCGTGTACTTGCGATTGCAGCGATAGCGTAAGTACCATCGCCACTGCCACGAGCGCTGACAATATTTTTCTCACACCTTCATCCTCCTGTTTGAATTCAACTTCATGTGTTCTTCCCTTTGTTATCTAAACGCTCCAACCCCGCCAAAAGTTTCTGCCCCGCAAAAAATAAATAAATGTCTAAATTAGGAAAACGGTATTTTATCCCGGTATAGCGCGATGTTCGGCCGCCGCAAACGCGGCAAAACAAAAGGATGCGCCAGCAACATCATCATGATGCGGCACATCCTTCGCATAAAAAGTTCGAATCGAACGATTCTTTTCTTACAGCATCTGCACTCGACCCGTTTCGAGCGAGGTCCGGATGGCCTCCATGATGCCGAGCACTTCGCGGACTTCGGCAGGCGGTACGATCTCGGACATGCGGTTCTTGCCGATGCAGTCTATAAAATGCTCCAACTCAAGCTGAAACGCGTCTTGCCGTTCCACGGTCACCTCGGTTTCCCTGCCGTCGCGATACAGCATAAATCGGACAGCGGCGGAGTCGCGCGTTTCCAGATTATGACCCGCGGCGTAGCGGAAATCGAGCGTCCCTCCGGTTCCGTTGGCACGCAGCGCCATCGTAAACGGAAACCCTTTCGCCATTTGGTTCGAACATTCGATACTTGCCTTGCTGCCGTTCCGGAACGACAAGCTGGTGGCGATCTGATCCCAAGCGCCGTTCGCGCTTTGCCGGCCGATCGCATACACCGATTCGACCGGACCGAGCAAATGCCGCATAAAATCGATGTCGTGCAAGTGGAGATCGAACAGCGCGCCGCCGCTCTTGGACACGTCTTGAAACCACCCGCTCCAGTTCGGCGTCTGCGCCAATCGTTCCGCTCGAACAACCTCGACGTTTCCGATCCGTCCTTCGTCGCAAATCCGCTTCATCGCTTGATATTCCGGCCAGAAGCGGAGCACTTGCCCGACGAGCAGCTTCACTCCCGCCTTATCGGCCTCTTCGTATATTCGGCCGGCCGCTTCCAATGTCAATGTCAACGGTTTTTCGCACATGATATGTTTTCCCGCTCGAGCGGCCATCACCGCAAATTTCTCATGCAGAAACGTAGGGACGCAAATATCGACCCATTGAATCTCTTCGGCCCGCAACATTTCTTCCGCTGTAGAATAATACCGGCACCGGTATCGTTTCGCCGTCTCTTGCCCCGCCGTTTCGTTCCCCTCGGCGAACGCTGCGATTTCAACGTTAGCCATTCGTTCGTATGCATCGGCATGCGTTTTTGCCATAAACCCCGCGCCGATGATGCCGACTTTCAACATATGTTCACCTCCGATCTGACGCGGACGGGACCTCCGTGAGTATCAGAGGCGCTATTTTTTGCGTAATTTGCTCAAATTGCTCAATATGACCGCCACGACGATAATGCCTCCGGTAATCGCCGTCTGCAGGTAAGAGTTGACCGACAAAATCGTCATCGCATTGGAGATCAGGCCGATCATGACGACGCCGAGGAAGGCGCCGCCGATCGTGCCGCGTCCGCCCTCGAACGTAACTCCGCCGATAATGGCCGCGGTCAAAGCGGACAACTCGTATCCTTGTCCCGCAGTCGCCACGATCGAATCGAGGCGGGAAACGAGCACGATCGAAGCCAGGCCCGCGATGCCGCCGCTAATGCCGTACGTGACGATTTTATAACGGTCGACGGGAATGCCGGACAAGTAGGCGTTCTCTTCATTGCCCCCGATCGACACGATTCTGCGGCCGAACTTCGTATAGTTCAGCAAGATGAAAGCGAGCACAACCGTAACGAACAAAAATACGAGCGTGAACGGGAAAATGCCGAAAAACTTTGTGCGCCCGATAAATTCAAACTGCCCGCCGAAATTCATGAATTTGCCTTCCGACACAATGAGCGCGATGCCGAAATAGACGCTTCCCATTCCGAGCGTAATGATCAGCGGCATCACTTTGCTCTTGCTGACGATCAATCCGTTGATGAGGCCGCATGCCAAGCCGACGGCAAGGCCGGCCGCAACCGCAACTCCGACGGAGCCGCCGCTCATCATGATTTTCGAGATGACGACTCCGCTCAAAGCCATAATGCTTCCGATCGACAGATCGATTCCGCCGGAAATAAGCAATAGCGCCATCGCCATCGTTAAAATGCCCAGTACCGAAACTTGCTGAAAAATCGCAAAAATATTCGTTAAACTAAAAAAATTGCTGTTTATGCTGCCGACCGCCGCCGACACGAGCACGATTACGCAGAGCAAAATAAATTTCTGGTTTTTCATCAGCGTCTCTTTGCTCTTCAATCCGGCCAGAATCTCACTCATCTGCAGTCACCTCTAATGCGCTTTTAATGATCGCTTCCTCCGAAATCATGTCCTTCGTCAATTCCTTCGCGATTCGCCCTTGCCGGACGACGAGAATCCGGTCGCTCATCGAAATCAGCTCCGGCATATCGGAAGAGATCATAATGATGGATTTCCCCTCTTTGGTCAGCGCGGACATCACTTTGTAGGATTCCGTCTTGGAATTGACGTCGATGCCGCGTGTCGGTTCGTCGAAAATGAATATGTCGGCGCCGGCAAACAGCCATTTGCCCAGCACGACCTTCTGCTGGTTGCCGCCGCTTAAATATTTCACCTCTTTAAACAAAGACGAAGTTTTCACATTCAAGTCCCGAACGATCGGCTCGATCAGCGGAGCATGCTGTTTCACATTGACGAACCATCCCGGCACCCGTTTATCCATCCCGACGACCGTCATATTCTCGACGATGCTGTGGCCGAGCATAAGTCCGAGCCTTTGCCGGTCCTCCGTAATATGCGCGATGCCCGCCTCGATTCCGTCTTTCGGATTTTTGACGCTCAGCTTCTTCCCTTTGAAAACCATTTCGCCGCTGTCATGTTTATCCGCTCCCGAAAGAGCGCGCACGATTTCCGTGCGTCCCGAACCGACCATGCCGGCGATGCCCAAAATTTCCCCTTCCCTTAGCGTAAAATGAACGGGCGGAGAATCTTTGCGCAGCTTCAAGCCTCTTACCTCCAGGACGACATCGCCGATCGGGTGCTCTTCTTTGGAATAGAACAGATCGACGGGACGCCCGACCATATCTTTCGTTATCCGACCCAAATCGATGTCCCTGTTCTCGTTGAAGTAAGTGTTAACTACGGCGCCGTCGCGAATGACGGTAATGCGGTCCGCGATTTGCGCAACCTCTTTCAAGAAGTGGGAGATGTAGATAATGCTGATTCCTTTGCCGGCGATTTTCCTTACCAGCTTCAACACGCGGCCCGCATCCTCCACGTTGAACATCGATGTCGGTTCGTCCATGATGAGCAACTTTGGCTCCATCACCAGCGCTTTTAAAATTTTCACGAACTGCTGCTCCGCCACGCTGAGATGTTCGATTCTCCGGTACGGATCGAGCTCGATGCCGAGAAACTTCATATCTTCCATCGTTTTCGCCAGCATCGCCTTCCGGTCGACGAAACCGAACCGATTCGTTTTTTCATGTCCGACGAAAATATTTTCCACGATGTTCATCGTCGGCACGAGCAAATTCTCTTGGTAAATGATGTTGATCCCGCACTAACGGGCAAGCTGCGGCGTTAACGTCGAATATTCTTCTCCGCCTACCGCGATCTTGCCGCTGTCGGGTATATACGCTCCCGACAGCACCTTCATCAGCGTGGATTTGCCTGCGCCGTTCTCGCCGACGAGGCAATGCACTTCCCCGGCGTAGACGTCGAGCGTAATGTCCGATAAAGCCCGTACGCCGGAAAAGCTTTTTACGATATGCTTCATTTCAATAAAGGGTTGCTTGCTTTCGTAAATGCTGTTCATGCCGTTATCGACCTTATTCGAAACCGCCGATATATTCGACCGCCAAGTCGTTCACTTGCCAACTGATTGAGCTTTGCAACGATTCCTTCGTCACCGGAATAATCGGCAATGTGATGAATTTATCCGGCGTTTTGCCATGGGCGTGCTGGTACAAGTTTTTGAACGTAATGAGTCCTTGCAGCGATACCGGCGCGGACATCGTCGCGGTCAATTCGCCGTCCTCGATCATTTTCAGGCCGTCCGGGCCTCCGCCGGTGGATACGACTTTCACTTTGTCTTGCAAACCGGCTTCTTTCAAAGCGTTCATGACGCCTTTCGCTTGCATTTCATTGTTGGCGAATACGACATCGAATTCTTTGCCCGTTTGAATAAAGTTTTGCGTTACGTTCATCGATTTTTCCGTTTCCCAATCGCCGTGAATGACGTCCACAAGCGTCACTTTGTCTCCGGCTTCCTGCAAGGCGCGGTCGACGCCTTCCTGGTAGGTTTCATATACGCCCGAACCTTTGGCGCCGGCTACAAACAGCACTTTGGAGCCCGGCCAAGTCGCGGCGATGAATTCGATCGCTTTCGCCCCGATCACATCGTATTCCGCGGCAACCGTGGAAATATAGTCGCCCGCATTGTCGCCCGGCTTCAAGTTTTCGAACGTGACCGGAATGCCCGCGTCGTTGGCCATTTTGCTCAGCGTAGCCGCTTGTTCGGGCGAGATCGGATAGATGGAAATGCCGTCGACTTTTTTCGAGATCAATTCTTCCATGAGCGATACCGATTTTTCCAGATTATTTTCCGCATCCAATATAACCGTCTCGACCCCTGTCTGCTTGCCGGCATACTCGAACGCCTCGGCGCCGTACATATTCCACATATCTTTCATGTTGTAAGCGATGTAACCGAATTTCAGCTTTTTGTCTTGCGGCGTTTCCGCCGGTTTGTTGTTTTCGGCGGACGGCGTTTCGTTGTTCTCTGTTTTTGCGCCGCAGCCGAATAAAGCGATCGACATCGTCAATACCAGCAATAACCCCAACCATTGTGACGTTCTCTTTTTCATGCTTGTGAATCCTCCTGTTATTTGATTTATCTGAACGCTAGCGGGAGCTAGCGGTTCATTTGCGACATGACCGTTTGAATCGCCCGGTACGAGTCCGCGACCGCTTGATCCACTTCTTCCAAGCCGGAAGGTCCTGCCGACGTAAATTCGATTTCGACGCTGAGCGGAGCGGTGCAGTTCTTCGTTTGCAAAATGCGGAACACTTTCGCAAAATCGATATCCCCCTCGCCGATCGCGGGGAAATTCCAAATTTGGTCGAACCCGATTTTATCTTTCAAATGGATAAATTCCACGCGGTCGGACGACTGCTGCAAATCTTCGTAAGGAACGGTCCGCCCGTAGAAAATAACGTTGGCCGTATCGTAATTGACCCCGATAAACCGCGAATCGCATTGTTCCACCAACGCCTTGACCGCCTTGCCGGTTGCATAGTTGTTGCCGTGCGTTTCGATCGTTAGGGTGATCCCGACACTTTCGCACATCTTGGCAAGCGGTTTCAAAACGCGGAGCAGCTCGCTTTCATCCTCGATCACATCATGGTCGTCATGCGCGTCGCCTGTCGATGTCACGATATATTTGCACCCAATCCTGCTCGCCAAACGAATGCTTTGTTCAAAATTGGATACTCCCTTTGCGCTGTTTAAATTGCTGTGCGCCCCAAGCGCGATGCACTCCAGGCCGTGATTCGCCAATTTCGCTTTGACGTCCCGGATTTCGTCGCCGCTCATCTCCCATCTGACATGCTCCGTATATCCGCGAACGGCGGCAAGCTCGATATAACGGAAACCGGCCTTCGCCGTCCCCCTGATCGCTTCGTCCAGCGAAAATCCGTGATACGTATTGCTGTTGAGGCATAGCAAGTTTTTCATGCCAACCTTCCTTTCAAGTTGAAATGTAATCCATTACATTTTTCTGCATTGGCGACGCATAAAATAAAACTGGTACTGATTAAGCCTTTTTATTTCCGTTTTTATCAACCCTGCTGTTCCGTCATAAATACCTTATGTAATCGTTTTCTATAAATTTAATTTGTATTCTATTACCATTTCATTTTTCTGTCAACTGCCCATTGCAGATTTTCTTACATTGTTTGCGTGACGCCCGTTTCCGGCTTATCCTTTCGTTTGACATCATATTTGTTTTTCATATATAATTTCGTAAACGATTACAATTTTGCCAAGATTAAGGGATTTTGGAGGCCCTATTTTGTCCGAGAATGCTATTACGAGTTAACGGATTTTGAGGGCGCTATCGATCTGGGAGGGAGCAGCAACGGACAAAATTTGTCCCTGCCTTCCCGAATTTCCACTTTTCCTCTCGCTAACGGACCTGTATGAGGTTGTCGATGAGGTATAAGCGTGGATCGCGCATTATGTATGAATTTTCATACATATCTACCGGATCCTGACTCGAATCGCGGTTTGTGTATGAATTTTCGAATGAAATCGACTGATTCGATGCGTGTGCCGCTCGTTTTGTATGATTTTTCGCATACATTTACAGGATCCGGGCTCAAATCGCGCATTGTGTACGAATTTTCGAATGAAATCGACTGATTTGATGCGTGTGCCGCACAAAGCGTATGATTTTCCCTATACATTTTGCGCACTCTCGCAGATTTCAAGTTTTGTACAAAAATCCGTTGTATTTAATGGCACCATCCCAACCGGGAAATGTAATATCGCCTATGCTCGTAGAGGATAAATTGCAATAAGCGCAGAGGAAAAATGAACCAAAATTTGATAAAATATTATTATTTAAAAAAGAAGGGCGCATGTACCTATGGTTACCATTCAAGACGTCGCTAAGGAAGCCGGGGTTTCCGTCGCCACCGTCTCGCGCGTGATCAACCGCCATTCGGCCGTTTCCGCCCGCGCCAAAAAAGCCGTGGAAGACGCGATCCGCAAACTGAATTACGAGCCGAACATTTTGGGCCGAAATTTACGGACTTCCAGCACCCATATGATCTTGACCATTTTGCCGAGCATCTCCAATCCGTTCTATTCGAAAGTGCTGCAAGGAATTGAAGATACGGCGCGCAAAGAAAATTACTACATTCTCGTATGCGAGACAGACTCGTCTTCAGAGATTCAAAGCTTTTATTTAAACATGGCCAAACAGCGGATCGCCGACGGAATCATTTCGCTCGACCCTACCGTGGAGCAGGTTCTGACTGCGGAGTTGGACCGGAGCTACCCCGTCATACAATGCGGCGACAAGACGCTGGATGAGCGAATTCCTTTTGTCGGGATCGACAATGTCAGCGCCGCGTACAAGGCGGTCAAATATTTGATCGCGATCGGCCACGAGCGAATAGCGCTGATCAGCTCGAGCGAACAATACAAGTACGCGGTCGACCGCCGCCAAGGCTATACGCAAGCATTGGAGGAAGCCGGCATACCGGTCCGGCGGCAATATATTTGCTACAGCGACCTCAACTACGATCACGGGCTGCAGACGATGAGAACGCTGCTTCATCTTGACGTGCCTCCGACCGCCGTATTCGCCGTCGGCGACGTGCTCGCGATCGGCGCGCTGAAAGCGATCCGCGATGCGGGCCTCCGCTGTCCCGAAGACGTGGCG
This sequence comes from Paenibacillus sp. MSJ-34, assembly GCF_018918005.1. GTDB lineage: Bacteria > Bacillota > Bacilli > Paenibacillales > Paenibacillaceae > MSJ-34. The sequence continues at coordinate 13,322 of NZ_JAHLPR010000057.1, forward strand.
GTAGTCGGCTTCGACAACATCCCGTTCGCCAGCATGATGAATCCGACCTTAACGACGGTAGCGCAGCCGATGTACGAAATGGGCTGCGAAGCGGCCCGTATTCTGATCAACAAGCTCAAGAACAAAAAAAGCGAGATGCAAACGCTCATCATGCCGCATGAGCTGATCATCCGCGAATCGACATCGGTATAACGTTTTCTGGCAGGCTTGGCGGGACGGGGGCGGCAAGCTTTTGAATAGGCGGCAGCCCGGTTGTCGTTTCGGCGGTGGCGGCGCTGTTCGTCGGCGATGCTGCGGCGGTCGTCGCTGCCCGCGACAGTGCTGTGATGGCGATGGCGTTCGTCGCCGGCGCGATGCAGGACAGACCACGCAATCATGGAAGCGATGGCGGGTTTCATACCGCCGGGCTTCCATGGCGTGATCTTGCCGGTTCCCGCTTTGCGCGCCGATGATCAATCGCAGTCACCCCGTATTCGCAAGGACTCCTCAAGCATTACCGCCAAAAACTGGCGCTAATTGCACGGATTTGCCCCCATCGGCGACTTTAGATGGAATCCCTACCGCTAATTTCGCCCAAATCCGCGTTTTTGCCGCAGTTGCCGTAATTAGCTCCAGAAATTACCGCTAAAATAAATTTGCGCGGTGCTTCGATAGATTTAACTGTAGTTTTTCCCGCTAATTGAAAACTCTGATCGGATGCGAATCAATCGGCAAAAAAACCGCAAGGCACGATAGCCATGCGATTATACGCCCGATTTCAACGATAGTTCGTTCTCCCTCCCGTTGATGCCGTTAATTTTCCGGAACTCGCCGGGGGTAATTCCCTCGTTCTTCTTAAAGAAACGAATATAACTGTTAATATTGTTATAACCGACTTTTCTGGCGATCTCTTGCACGCTCAGGCCGGAGTCCGCCAGCAATTGCTTGCTGGCCTCCAATCGGCGCAGCCCGATATACTCCACCATCGTCTTGCCGTATTCCTGCTTGAACAATCTGCTTAAATAATTGGGATGCAAATCGACAACATCGGCAATCGCCTCGACCGACAAGGCGAAATCTCCGTAATGATCTTCAATGTATTGCAGCACTCTCTCAATCGTTTTGTTGGCTCTGGGGATTTGCGACACATAATTCGCGATTCGATCGAATACGCTTCCGATCCACGAATGAATTTCATGCAGCGATTCGCAACCGGCCAGTTCCTTATAGATATGATAATGTTCGCCGAACAATTGTTTAATCGCCCCCCCGGAGTCGACAAGAATAGAGATCGCCGCATCCAATAAACGCGTGTAGATTCGATATAAATTTTCGTAAGATAGATGTTCCCTTTCCGTAATATCGCGCTTCAATTGCTCCAGGCATTCGTGCATGCCGGACGCATTGCCGGTCAAAATGCAGTTGCATAATTGTTTCTCCAACTGCAACGGATAGTAATAATCGATGTCGCGATCCGCCTGAACGTCTTCGAAAAACAAAATTTGCCGTTCTCCCAAATGCAATTTGTACTTCAGAACGTCCGTCGCTTCCGTAAAGGACAGATAGGCCAGCAAAATATGATCGTACGATTGTCCGACCGAGATGTAGACGCGCAGTTTCAACAGCCGATGCACGGATTCTTGTATTTGTTCGCAAAGCAAGTTGATTTGCGGTTTGGCAAGTTCCCACTCCGTCTCCGGATTGGCCAATACCGCAATCTGGTTCTCGCTTACTTCGGCAGACAAGCATGTGTACTGCGCTCTGATCACCTCTTCCGCTATGTTGCGAACGGCGAATTTAAACAAATTGACGTCGCGGATCGAATAATTTTTGAGCAGATCCGTATATTGATCGATTTCAATCACGACGATGACGGATTGAGACGTCGACAAATCCAATTGCAGAAAATTGATTTTATCTTCGGCTTCCCGGATCGAACCGACATTGTTATGCAATAAGCTGAAAAGAAACCGGTCCGCCTGCGCAGGAATGCTGTCGCGAAACGACTCGATCAATTGCTTGTTCTGCAGAAACACGGAATCGAGCACCCCGGTTACGAACTGAAACTCGTTCCCCTGCTCGAACCCGGCGCCGCCTCCTAAATGATGGATAATGTTTTTCGACTTATCGATAATCATTTTAATCGGATTATAGATGGATCTGGAAAGCAGGTAGGCGGTTGCCAAACCGGCAAATGTAAGCAGCAGGCAAATTCCGATCGTCATATTGCGGATGGGCGAGAGCTTGTCCAACAAATAATCCAAAGGCGTCTCGGAAACGATCACCCATCCGTTGCGGAACGATTTCGAGTAACCGATCAGCGTGTTCGGACCGTTGCCGCTATCTACAAAATATCCCTCTTGATCCGAACCGGGCAAACGGTTGATGCGTTCGGCGGTCACTCCCCCATCGGTTTGCCGGGAAATATGCGAGGCGAGCGTCTCGCCTTGATCGTCGACCACATAAATATTCGTAAACGGATTCATCTGCAGCTTGGAGATCAGGGCGGAAATTTCTTTCTCATAAACATGAATCGCGATATAACCGTAATCCTCGCCGGAAACGAAAGGAAATTTGCGCGCGAACGTAATAATATTTTCCTTGCTTCCGTCCCGGTTTTTAATATTGGGCGTGTCGGGAGCGAAAATCCACACATTCGCCGCGTCCGCCTTTTGAATGCTCTCGACCCACTTGTCCCGCTCCTCGCCCGCGTAGCGCCTGGTAAGTTCGTTGCTCGAGATGATTTGGCGCGAATTCGATTTGTATATGCTGATGCCTTGAATGAACTCGTTGGTGGAAGCCAGCGTTTTCACCGTATCCCGAATATTGTTCGAAGCGTACTGATCGTCTTCGTTCTGCAAATAGCCGTATATATTCCCGTCCAAAGCCACCACCGTGGACAAGTTATGTATATCGTGCAAAGTCTGGTTCAAGGAAATGCTCATTTGCTTCAATTCGATCAATTGCGATTGGCTTAATTGTTCTTCCATCTTGCCTAATACGAACTGATAGGAAGCGATTCCAACAATATAAACAGGCAAAATAATAACGAGAGAAAAAGAGATGAAATATACGGTGAACAGCCTGTTAAAACGGATTTTGCTCGCCAACCCACCTCGTAATTTCAATTTCATCGCTTTTTGCTCCCATCGCTATAAATTCAGTGACGCTATTCTTTGACAGCCCCCGCCGTCAACCCGGAAACCATATATTTTTGAAAAAACATAAACAAAATGACAATCGGCAATACGGCCGTCACGCAAACGGTCATAATGTTGGCCCAGTCGTAAGACACTTCTCCCATATAACGGATCGATATCCCCGGATTAAGCGTGCGCAGCGTATCTTTGTTAATCAAGGTTAACGAGTAGAGGAAATCGTCCCACGACAGGATGAACGTATAGATTCCCACCGCGAAAATACCGGGTTTCGACAACGGCATCACGATACGAAACAGAATCCCCCATCGCCCTAATCCGTCGATTTTGGCCGCTTCCTCCAAACTGCCGGAAATATTGTCGAAGAACACTTTGATCATCCAGATCGAAAAAGGGAGCGAAGATGTCGTTAACGCCAACATCAATCCGATATGCGAGTTCAACAGCCCATACATATTATACATCGAATACAACGCAATGAGCAGAGCGACGATGGGAAGCATTTGCGTCGATAAAATCAAGAACATCAGCAATTCCTTAAATTTGAAGCGAAATCTGGAAAAGGCGTAGCCGGCCGATACCGCGACAAGCAGCGTAATCACGGTCGTCCCCGCGCTGACGATCAAGCTGTTCTTATAATAGATGAGAAACGCGTTATTGCTGAACAACTTAACATAATGCTGAAAAGTAGGAGTGAACGGAAGCCACTCCGGCGGCAGCTTGAACAAGACGTCATTCGTTTTGAACGAGGTGACAAGCATCCAATATAACGGGAAAAATAAGAAAATAAGATAGAATATGAAGCCCGCCCTGGATACCGCGAATTGAATGATTGCGTTTCTTCTCAATGTGCCCCCGCCTTTCTCGGCCGCTCTTCCCCGATTGCGAACAATCGATTATAGAACCAAGAGAGCAGCAGCATGATGATTAACCATACGGTTCCGATCGCAGCCCCTTTCCCAAGATCAAGCTCGATAAACGCGCTCTTGTAGCTCAAGATCGCAAGCGTTGTCGTGGCGTTAATGGGCCCTCCCCCCGTCATCACCCAGAACAGCGGGAACATCTTGAAATTTTCGATGATCGAGATGAGCGTTACCGTCTTGATGGTATGTTTCAGGAAAGGGAGAGTAATGTAAAAAAACATCTGTCTCCCGTTCGCTCCGTCAATTTTGCCGGCTTCGTACATATCTTCGGGTATCCCCTGCATGCCTGCCAGCAGCATCGTCGTCATAAACGGCAGCTGTTTCCACAACGCGGCGATCATGACGGCCGGCAGCGCGAGATGAACGCTGGACAACCACTGGTACGGCTCATCGATCAAATGCAAGCTTTTTAGAATGTAGTTGATTACGCCGTATTGCGGCTGATACAGCCACATCCATAGCAATGACGTTACAATGGTAGGGATGATCCACGGAACGAGGACCAACGTTCTTGCCACTTTGCGAAACCGCATATTCGTATTGAGAATAAGAGCGAGTCCTATTCCCAGCACAAACTGTACGGCCACTACGCCGGATACATATTTTACCGTCGTCCACAATGAACTTGCAAATTGCGAATCCGCTATCATTTTCTGGTAGTTCCCGAAGCTGTTCCATGTAAATTCCTTCATCTTGAGCAAGGTAACGTCGAAAAAACTCATATGAATAGACTTTACGATGGGAATGCCGATCGTAAACAGCAGTACGATCAACGCCGGAGAAAGGATAATGAGAGTAAACCAACGGTCCCGCTGCTTCTCGGTAAGCCATTTCCGGCTTGCCTTGACCGGAACGGGAGCCGCTGTTCCGTTATGTCGATTCATGCCGAACATCCCTTCTTCGCTATTTTAAAATTTGTTGCAGCTTCGCGTTTAAGTCGGCCGCAACTTTCGCGGGATCTTCCTTCGCGACGCTCACTCTCTGCACGGCTTCCGACATGTCCAAATATGCCTGTTCCAGACCCGGATTGTTGGCCGGCAACGACTTCGCCGTCTGCAGCTGTTCGATTAACACTTTGTCAAATTCCGAGGCGTTGAATTCGGGCGATTCGCTGAGCGATATTCTCGAGGTAAGGACGTCGCTTTTTTGATGGTACAGCGAGATGGCGTCTTTATCGGTTAAAAATTTGATGAAATCGGCCGCCTCCTGCTTATGCTTCGAATCGGCAGCGACGACCAAGCCGTGAGCCTCCGCGATCGAAACGGATTGATCCGTCTTATTCTTCGGCACGAGCGCTACGCCCCACTCCTTGTCGAACTCCTCCCCCTTCCCGCTTAACGAACGGAATACCGCTTTGCCGTAATATCCGTCCATGTACATGCCGAGGCGTCCGATCGAGAACAGATTGCGCAAATCCTTCAGCTTGGCCCCTTGCGGAGAGATGTTATTGTTCACCAAATCTTGATAGAACTGAAGCGTTTCCACAACTTGCGGCGTATTCACGTTTACTTGCCCCTTCTCGTCGAAGATCGATCCGCCAAAGCTGTAAATATTCCGCAACGAGATCATGCCGTTGATCGGCAATTTGTCGGTCGCTTCGCCGAAACCGTAAATCGGTTCCCCGCTGTCGGTTTTCAGTTGGCTGATCGCCTTGGCCATTTCAATCATTTCATCGTAGGTGGCCGGCGGCCGGTCTTCCAATCCGGCTTGCTTAAACAATTCTTTATTATAGTAGAGCACATACGGCGACGGCGCCCACGGCACTCCCATTAATTGGCCGTTATACGAATAATCCGCGACCATGGAAGGCATGAGGTCGTCGATATAATCCTGCCCGAGCAAATCGTTCAGCGGCATAATAATATCCGAAGTCGCATACGTTGGGAACGTGGCGCTGAACGTTTGAATAATATCAGGCGTATTGTTCGACGAAGCCATGACGAACGTTTGTTGTTTAATATCGCCGAACGGAATGCCGATAAATTCGATCGTCACATTAGGCTTAATCTGTTTGTACATTTCAACCATTTGCTCTAATGCGTCTTTCGTCGCTTCCTCCGTAATGCTCCAGCTCGCAAACGTCAATGTGACCGGTTCGCCCGGTTCCGCATTGGGCGCGGCGCTTTCCCCCGTTTTTTCCTGTTGGGACGTTTGATCCGTTCCCGCTTCCTTCCCGCTGCCGCATCCCGCAAGCAGCATGAGCAGCATGACGGCGATCATGCCGATAGATAACACTTTTTTCATATAGACTCCCCTTTCACGTTCAGTCATTTTCGAAAGCGATACGTTCCTTTCAAGCTACGATTATATATTTCGGGACAGTTTGCTGTATATTTACCCTTTCTAAGGTTCGTCTACATTATCTAACTTTGCGGTATGCAGATTGAAACGGGAGTATGTAATTTATGATGGGGGCGCAGTTTCGGCTGTAAAAACACCTCCAAAAACTTGATCCTCGTGCATTAGCTCCAAAAACCGGCGGTAATTTCATAGACTTGCCTTGAGTGGCGACTTTAGATGGATTTCCTACCGCTAATTTCGCCCAAATCCCCATTTTGCCGCCGTTGCCGAAATTAGCTCCAGAAATTTCCGCTAATATGAGCGTGCACGGTTTTTTGGCATATTTAACGGTACAATTTACCACTAAATCCAATTGGACGCGGATCATCTGGCCGATCTCCGTTGCGAAACATCCGGCAGCCTATGAAAAAAGACACCTGTTAAGGTGCCTTTGCAGAATATGGAATGGGATTCCCGGGCCGCAGACGGTTCCGCCTATCCCCTCTAACGCAACGATCAGATTCGCTTCAAAAATTCAACGATCGTCAACAGCCCTTTGTCGAAGTTTTCCAGATGGAAATGTTCGTTCGGCGCGTGCAAGTTTTCCGTCGGCAAGCCGAAGCCCATCAGCACAACCGGTGCGGACAATTCACGGGCAAACGCTTCGACGATCGGGATCGAGCCCCCGTCTTTGGTGAACACGGGACGAACCCCGTACACTTGCTCGTAAGCGTCCGCCGCCGTTTGCAGCAGCGGGGTCTGCGGATCGATCGTGAACGGATTGCCTTTCTCGCGCTGCACGATCGTGACTTTCGCCCCGGCCGGGGTATGGCTCCGAATGTGACGTTCGATTTTGTCCAGAATGTCCTGCGGGTCCTGCTGCCCTACGAGGCGGCACGTAATCTTCGCATGGGCTTCGCAAGGAATGACCGTCTTGGTTCCCTCACCTTGAAACCCGCCGTACATGCCATTCATTTCCAGCGTCGGTCGGACGCCGACCCGCTCCACAAACGAATAGCCTTCTTCGCCGTACAGCGCATCCAGCCCGAGTCTCTGCTTCAACTGCTCCTCGTCGAAGCCTTTCTTCGCCAACTCTTCCCTCATTTCAGCCGTCAGTTCCGGCACGCCGTCATAGAAGCCGTCGACGGCTATGCGGCCTTGATCGTCATGGAACGACGCCAGCAAGGAGACCAGCGCGTGAAGCGCATTGGGCACGCCGCCGCCGTACGTCCCCGAATGAAGATCCGTGTTGGCCGTATGTACCGATACATCCAGCGAGCAAAGCCCGCGCAATCCTGTGCATATGGCCGGCTTGCCCGGTCCCAGCAGCTCCGTGTCGGAGATAAGCACCGCATCGGTCGCCAATTTGTCCTTGTTCTTCTCCAAGAAAGGATATAAGTTGGCGCTCGTAATTTCTTCTTCGCCTTCGATGCATACTTTGACGTTGACCGGAAGCGTGCCTTCCTGCTTCAGAATGGCTTCCAGCGCCTTAATGTGCAGGAACAGCTGCCCTTTGTCGTCCGTAGCCCCTCTCGCATAAAGCTTGTTATCGCGAATCGTCGGCTCGAACGGCGGGGTTTCCCACAGATGGAGCGGATCGACCGGCTGCACGTCATAATGGCCGTATACTAAGACAGTCGGCTTGCCGGGCGCGTGCATATAATCCGCATACACGATCGGATGGCCCGCGGTTTGGTGAATTTCCACGTTTTCCAGCCCCGCCCGCCGCAGCGCGTCGACCAGCCAATTCGCCGCCCTGTTCATATCCTCCTTATGCTCGGACAAGGCCGAAACGCTCGGAATGGAGATCCATTCCTTCAGTTCGTTCAAATGCTCGACTCTGTGCTGTTCGAAATAAGCTTGATAGTCCATATTGATCCTCCCGACGTAAACTATGTATTAATTCCGATGAACCGATCCACGATCCCGGCCCTGTACCCTGTGCCCTGACAACCCTGCCCCATTACCCAACTTTTCCCATCGCCATTATTATTCCCTTCGGCAATCGAAGTATCCTCAACTATAGTTGTATTTTACACCAGTCGTTTCATTAAAGAAACCTTCGTCCCGTTGCGAACCCTCATAAGCGCGGCTTCCTCCCTTCAATAAAAAACACCGCTCGCGGCGGTGCAGGAGGATGTCGTTCGGCAGCGAACAACATCGGCTATAGGTTCGGATCGATGGATACGCCCTTCTCTTCCAGACATGCGATGAGATAAGAGAAGCTATCCAAGGACAGCAGGATGCGCTGCCTTTGTTCGTCCGCGGCGATTACGTCGATCTGGATCGTTTTGTCATGTTCGTTATAAACAACAAAATGGCTAACCTCTTGATCGTCCAAAACTTCAGTCCAATTGAACATGATGCTGCTTACAAAGTTTTTCATGTTTTTTCTTCTGGGCTCCGCCTTGGGCAGAGCTCCCCCATTGGGAACTGCGACATCGACCGGATGCTGCGCTGGAGGGACTTCTAGTAACTTTCCGGTTTCTTCGACGTTCTCATGCCGATTCATCATGACCGCCTCCGCCTCCTTCCTCCCCTCGTCTAATCCTTCGATCTCAGCGGTTGCCGCGACTTCCGCTGCGCTTGCGATTTCCTGTTCAAGCGCCGCTTCCGCGTAAAATTCGCTAGAAAGCGCTTCCGGCTCGGCCCGCATCACGGTTTGCGGCACCGGCTGTGCTACGTTCTGCAATACGGATTGTAATTCGATCTGCGGTACTGCTTGCGACATTGCAGCCGGTTCTACCGCGGATATCGTATAAGGCACGATCGCTTCCGGGACGTTGTGCGGAGCGGTTACCGCGACTGCTTGCGCTTCCGGCACTGCCATCGACGCTGCCTCCGGCTCCGTCTCAGCTTCGCTCGCGGCTTCGGCATCGGCATAAGCTTTGAGAATGATCCCAAAATGATCGGGCTCTTCTTCTTTCGCAGCGTTCACGATCGGACGTTCCTCTTGTTGAAACGGCTTGGGTTCGGCAAAGCGGAAAGGAGCGTAGGAGCGGTCTTCCACGGAATATTCTCTTAACCTTCCGTTTTCGCTTACGGGAGCCTCATCCGGCTTCGCCCGCTCGACTAACGGAAGCACGTTCTTGATCAGCTCATTGATGCGGTCCGAGTCGAAAGGCTTCGTGACGTAATTATTCGCCCCGGCTTTTAACGCCTTGGAAATTAAATCTCTCTGACTCATGGCCGAGCAAATGAGCACGATCGCCTTCGGATCGATGGTCCGAATCTCCTGCAGCGCCTCGATGCCGTCCATCTCGGGCATGGAAATATCCATCATGACAATATCGGGCCGCAGTTCTTTAAACTTCTCAACGCCGATCAAACCGTTCTCCGCTTCGCCGACCACCTCATGACCCGATTTCGTTAATATATCCGTTAACATAATGCGCAAAAATCTTGTATCGTCAACGATAAGAATTCGTAGCGTCATCGCCTTTTCACCTTCGCTTTCACGTTCTAGTCGCAGCATTATTCGCTCGTTTCTTCGATTTGCTTCTTATCTATTTTGATAGGATTCGTCTTGGCCGCAGGACCGGGAAAAACAGCCTTTGGAAGCCGATCCTCGATCCCGTCAAGCTGAGGCGCGTAAAAAACGGAAACCGTTAGTTGATAAACGTCTGCAGCACTGTCAAACGATAAAGAATCCACGTTCACGATGCGTTCCAAACCTTCCAGGTCCATGATGAATTGCCGCATCCGTTCATATGACGGCGATTGTACCGCCATCCCCAGCGACACTTTGTACAATGGGAGCGAATCCGTCTTGCTTTCTTCGGCCGCGGCCGCATCTGCCGTGCCAATGGTTTTGTTCCAATCATCGAACGAAATCTCCGAATAGCTTACGCCGATACTGTCGATCGTATTGCCTGACGATTGTTCCACCGATCTCACATTTACGATCAGTTGGTCGACAAAAGATTCAAGCGGCACTTGACGCTGCATTTGCAAGCTTTCCTCTGTGCTTAACTTTATTTGTTCGTTGATTTGACTGCCGATCGCCTCCAGCATCTTCATGTCCGCTTCGATCTTCGCCGTTAGCTTGTCCACTTCTTCCTTCACCGGACTGACCGCTTTCCAGTATGTAAAGAGCAGGGCGGCAACGATAAGAACGGACAACGCCGTCAGGATCAAAATTCTGACTTGCCTCGCGCTCATCCCGTTCCATCCCCTTTCATCCGCAGAAAACGGTCTCTTTTCAACTGAATATTGAAATCTGCCCGGTAAAGCGCCGCATTGCCCTCCTCTTCCCTGGCAATCGAATGGATCGTCACGCTCTGAACCCAATCCTCGTACGTTAATTGATGGAGATATTGGGCCGTATCGTCCAAACCGTTAAATTGCGCGGAAAGCAAAATCGCGCCCGTATCCTGATAAGCGAACGTACTGAAAAACCCGCTTGCCGGCAACGCAGCCGTCAGCTCGTCGAGGATGCTTGCCGTTTGAACGGGCCATTGCTTAACGGCGTTAATCATCGACACATACCGCTCGATATCCGATTTGGCGGCAGCTTCCTGAAGCTTCTGCGTTTCGATTTCAATCTGTTCCGCAATTTTGGCGCTTTCGGCTTGTTTCGCATCCCTCTGTTTCGCAAGAGACAGATATTGATAATAGAGCAGTCCTCCGCCAATCAAGCCGATGGCGAGCACGATTGTCAGCACGATCGCGAACCAAATGCTTCTCTGATCCTTCTGCGGGAGCAGGTTGATTTCGCTAAGCATTTACGCTCCCCCCTTTAACGACAGGCCCAATGCCAAATAATATTTCGGGGAAAATAATTCTTGCGGCTCCGTCTCGGACCAATGGCCGGAAAAAGTAAACGGAACTTTCCCGAAATGCTGCTGCAGATGTTCGGCGATATTGTCAAGGTACGGGTAATCCCCGGTTAAGACGATCGTTTCGATCTCATCGTCTCCTTGATCGATCGAAGCATAGTAAAAGTTGATGAATCGCTGAATTTCTTCCATGATGACTTTGACTTCATATTGCAAATGCGTCAAGTCGCCGTTCCAAACCGTCGTCAAGGCGCCCGTTCGATCGACGGAGGTCTCCCAACTGTCGGCGGATAAGTTCATTTTGAATTGGCGGACAAGCAGCAATTTATGTTTATGGAAAATGCTTGCCGTGACGGTATGCAGATCGAATTGGACGGACAACGTCGGCGCTTCCACGGGAAGCTCGAATCCTGGCTCCTTGCCCGCTTGGTAGAACAACCGGTATACGGCCAAGGGAGAAATGTCGGCGGCAACGGGCTTCAGAGCGGCGCTCTCCAACAGTTGCGCGTACTGCGCAACGATATGTTCGGGCGCGGCAAACAGCAAAATTTCTTTCTTCTCTTCGTTCGTTTCGAGAAAGTCAAAATCGAAGATCGGATCTTCGAACGGCAAATGAATTCTGGAACCCAACTCAAGGTATAGGTAGCCTTTGATTTCTTCATCCGCCACATGCGGCGGAATATCGAATTTGCGGACGATCACGAACGGATCGGGAATGACGAACTGAACTTCCCTGTTCGAAATGTTCCATCTGCGCACGCAATCTTTTACTATCAAGCGCAACCGGTCCGGTTCGACGATTTTCCCTTCGCGAACGATATCCGGAGCCAGACGATATTCGCCGAAGGCCATCGGCCCGTATAAACTCGGTTTCTTCGCATCGACGTAACGAATGACGTGGTCTTTAATGACCAAATTCACCATTTTTTTCTTCTTATAGGATTGTTTCCGGCTTGCTTTCATATTTACTCCCCCACTATGTCATAAGGAACTGGAAATACCACGCTATCAGTTCTTCTCCCCATAAATAAGCGGTCATTGCGCCTAATGCGATGAAGGGGCCGAATGGCATCGGCCGTCCTCTGCGAACTTTGCCGAGCATTATTCCAACGGCGCCGATAAGCGTTCCATACAATGTGGAGAAGAAAAAAGCCAGCAAAATCCCTTTCCATCCCAAGACGAGGCCCAGGACGGCGAACAATTTCTAATGACCAAATTCACCATTTTTTTCTTCTTATAGGATTGTTTCCGGCTTGCTTTCATATTTACTCCCCCACTATGTCATAAGGAACTGGAAATACCACGCTATCAGTTCTTCTCCCCATAAATAAGCGGTCATTGCGCCTAATGCGATGAAGGGGCCGAATGGCATCGGCCGTCCTCTGCGAACTTTGCCGAGCATTATTCCAACGGCGCCGATAAGCGTTCCATACAATGTGGAGAAGAAAAAAGCCAGCAAAATCCCTTTCCATCCCAAGACGAGGCCCAGGACGGCGAACAATTTCATATCTCCTCCACCCATGCCGCCTTTGCTGGCGACAGCGATTACAAACAGCAGCGCAAAACCTAGGCCCGCACCAACGAACATATTCCACCAAGGATGCAAAGGAAAAACGATTCGCAAAACAAGAAAAAGAATGGCGAAGACAAGCAACACTTTATCGGGAATCAACATATAGCGTAGATCGGTAATGCATATGACGACGAGCAAAGATATAAGCGTCCAGGCGACGAGCAGTTCGTACGACCAACCGATCAACGCAGGCATGACGGCGAACAGGAGCGCGGTGCCGAGTTCGACGAGCGGGTAGATCGGCGATATGGCCTTTCCGCAGCCGCGGCAGCTTCCCCGGAGCCACAGGTACGAAAACAAGGGAATCAGTTCCGCCGCGCTTAAGGTGCACCGGCACTGCGTACAATGCGAACGCGGCCGGATCATCGACTCGCCTCTCGGAACCCGCAGCCCGACGACATTGTAAAAAGAGCCTAAGCAAAGGCCTGCGGCAAATATAAATATGCTAAATAGCGCTGTCATCGTTCATCCCCTTGTAAGGATTGCACTCCCCCCGGCGGGGGGAGTGTTCAGTTCTGGACTTTCGCCCGCGTTATGCTGTGCTCCTCGACATAATCGCCGACATTGCTTCCGTTGTTGCCGGCCGCGTTGCGTACGCCTCTCTTGCCGTTATCGGTGAACGCGCCGAACTTGTGGCTGGGGCCATCGGCCTCAACCCGGACGTACGTACCGGGGACGGACGGTCCTCCGCCCCCTCCGATTCGCAGTTCGAACGTCTCCGAGCCCGGCTCGTATTGGCCTCCGTCCGGATCCTTCGCTTCATCCAAGTATCCTTCGTCGATCAGCCACTGCAATGGAATGTATACCACATCCCCGCTGGCCGGCGGCCGCACTTCCCGATGGCCGATGACGGCAAGCTTCGCCGAATCGATCATCTGGATAGCATTCGCCGCATGGGCATCCTTCTTCGCATTGTCGATCAGCCCGCCAACGGCCGGGATCGCGATCGCCGCGATTATTCCCAGGATGACGACCACGGCCAGCAGTTCGATCAGGGTCAGCCCCTTTTGATTCCTAACGATACGCTTCATATACGGGCCCCAATTCCAATGAAATATGCAGTGTTATTTCACGGCTGAACGTTTTAATTCATCTTCTGGACCAGTGATCCCGCGAGTGCCATTTGTAAGTGTAACGGAATACGTAAAGGTTCTTGCATCAGTCCCAGCTGTAACAGTTACAGATGAACCATCAACATTGTATGTCCCGCCATCCGGGTCACGCACCGGTTCAAGATAGCCACCTTCTTCAAGTTCTTTTAAAGTTATTGTTTTGGTTCCATTTGCTTCCGGACGAAACTCATCATCACCAAGTACCGCCAATTTCGCCGAATTGATCATCTGCACCGCATTAGCCACATGCGCGTCCTTCTTGCTGTTGTCGATCAGGCCGCCTATGGCCGGAATCGCGATGGCCGCGATAATGCCGAGAATGACGACAACCGCGAGGAGCTCGATTAGCGTGAGTCCCCTTTCATTTTTCACTGCTTGTACCGCTTTTTGATACATGTGAATCCCTCCCATAAATTTTACATAATTTGGTTTATTATAATGTTGCCATTATAACCGTAAGGACGATTACTTCACGTGGTTAAAAATATCGAACATCGGAACGATAATCGACAGGACGATGCCGCCGACCATCGCGGCAAGAAAAATGATCATGAGCGGTTCGATCAAGCCTTTCAACGCATCCGCCGTTGCCTCGACTTCCTTGTCGTAGAAATCCGATATTTTCTCCAGCATGAAATCGAGCGAGCCGGATTGTTCGCCGATCGCGATCATTTGCGTCACCAGCGGCGGGAAAATCCAATGCCGTCGCATCGGTTCCGACAGTGAATTCCCACCCTCGAGCGATGCTCTCGATTCCTTTAACACCCCGACCATCACTTCGTTCATGACGACTTTCTCCACGATCGTCAGCGCATCCAGAATCGGTACGGAGCTTTTAAACAAAGAGTTTAAAGTACGCGTCATGCGGGCGATCGCCGACTTTTGCACCAGTTTCCCGAATATGGGCAATTTCAATAAAGCGTAATCCAAATAGTATTTGCTCGAAGGATTTTGCAAAATTAGCGCGACGCCGATAACGACGCCTAGCAACAGCAACAGCAAGAGCCACCAAAAAGATTGCAGCCAATCGCTGATCGCCAAAACGAATTTCGTAATCGCCGGCAGTTCGGCGTTGAATTGGGCGAACATCGAGGCGAAGGTGGGCACGACGTTCGTCAACAAATAAATGACGACAGCGACCGCCACAATCGCGATAGCAATCGGATATATCAATGCCGATTTCACCTTCTGCATCGAATAATGCAGTTTCTCGAAATAGACGGCCAGACGCTCCAAGGTCTCGTCGAGATTTCCCGACGCTTCCCCCGCTTGAACGAGGTTGATGAACATCGGGGGGAAGATCTTCGCATGACTGGCCGCCGCTTCGGACAACGGCTTGCCCGAGCGCAGCTCCTCCTCCACGTTCAGCAGCGCTTTGCGCAGAGCTTTGCTTTGCGTTTGCTGCGCTAATATTTTCGTCGCTTCCGCTACCGAGACGCCGGCGGCAATTAACGTGGAGAACTGTCTAAGATAGATCACGAAATCCTGATTTTTGACAGGGCTTCCTATCGAAATTTCTTTATTAAACAAGCCTTCTTCCAGTTCGACGATCTCCGAAACGGCGATGCCTTTGCCGCGCAGTTCGACAACCGCGTCTTTTCTGGCGGCGCTTGCAATTTTGCCTTTGCGGGTTTTGCCGAGCCGGTCGCGTCCCACATATTTAAACTGCGCCATTACTTCAACTCCCTAAAGTACGGTTCGGCCGCTTCTCTCGATATCACTCTTTGGTTGATCAGTTCGTTCATCGACATGTCCAGCGTATGCATGCCGTACGCCTTCCCCGTTTGCATAAAATTGGTAATTTGATGGACTTTATGCTCGCGAATCAAATTCGCTACCGCATTCGTGTTGATCAGCAATTCGGTGGCTACGCGTCTCGCTTTATGGTCGATGGTGGGAAATAGCCGTTGAGACAGGATAGCCAACAGGACGGATGCGAGCTGAGCCCGTATTTGCGGCTGTTGATCGGATGGAAAGACGTCCAAAATCCGGTCGATCGTAGCGGGCGCGTTCGGAGTGTGCAATGTGCCTAAGACGAGATGCCCCGTCTCCGCCGCCGTCACCGCAATCGATATCGTCTCCAGATCGCGAAGCTCGCCGACGAGTATGACATCCGGATCTTGCCGCAAGGCCGCCCTCAGACCATTCGTAAAATTATGCGAATCGTTGCCGATTTCGCGTTGATTAATGACGGAATATTGATGTTTATGCAAATATTCGATCGGGTCCTCGAGCGTAATAATATGCTTGCGCATATGTTTGTTCATGTAATCGATCAGTGCGGCGAGCGTCGTCGATTTCCCGCTTCCGGTAGGCCCGGTTACCAGAATGAGCCCTTGCGCTTTCGCGGCAAGCTGGCGCAGCTCCGAGGGCACATGCAAATCTTCCAGCGCGGGAATGTTCGAAGGAATGAGCCGAAGCGCAATGCCGATATTGGAGCGCTGGTAATATACGTTGACGCGAAAACGGGTCAAGCCTCGCAGGCCAAAGGAGAAATCCAATTCCCTCCGTTCTTGCAGGATGTCCCACTGTTCCTTGGTCATGATGCTTTTGGCCATCATAACGGTATCATCCGACGTGAGGCTTTCCGATTCATGCTGCTTCAATTCCCCGTTGACTCTCACGATCGGCGGCACGCCCACCGTAAGATGCAAATCGGATGCTCCTAACTCAAACGCCATCCGGAGCAGCTTGTCCAATCGTTCCATTTCCCCACCCCACCTCTATTCGCTCATGGCTACCCGCAACACTTCTTCCGTCGTCGTATATCCTTCGATCACTTTAATCAAACCGTCGTCGATGAGAAAAATCGTTCCTTTGCTTACCGCGACCTCACGAATCTCTTCCATCGATCGATTGTTCATAATCATGCGCCTGATTTCATCGTCGACAACTAAAATTTCATGCAAGGCAATTCTTCCTTTGTAACCTGTCATATTGCATACGCCGCAACCTTTGCCCCGGAATACCGTCTCGATTTGCAGGTTTCGCTTCTCGCAAATTTCTATCTCCCGCTGCGAAGGAGGCCCGGCTGTCTTGCAATCTTGGCAAATTCGCCGGACAAGCCGTTGCGACACGACGCCCGTCAGCGATGCGGCCACGAGAAAAGGCTCAATCCCCATATCGATTAATCTGGTGACGGTGCTGATCGCATCGTTCGTATGAATCGTGCTTAGGACGAGATGGCCCGTTAACGAGGCGCGGACGGCGATTTCCGCCGTTTCCGTATCGCGAATTTCCCCCACCATCACGATGTTGGGATCCTGGCGCAGAATGGCCCGCAGCCCTTTGGCAAAGGTCATGCCGACGCTCGTATTGACTTGAACTTGATTCACGCCTTCCAGACGATACTCTACAGGATCCTCTACCGTAATGATATTGACATCTG
Organism: Paenibacillus sp. MSJ-34; assembly: GCF_018918005.1. Taxonomy (GTDB): domain Bacteria; phylum Bacillota; class Bacilli; order Paenibacillales; family Paenibacillaceae; genus MSJ-34. The sequence goes on from NZ_JAHLPR010000057.1 coordinate 30,513, forward strand.
GCGTATTTAAACGATTGAGTGCGGAGTAGAGGGTGGACGATTTCCCGGAACCGGTCGGCCCTGTAATGAGAACGATGCCTGTCGGCTTATCGATCATTTGAATAAATCGTTCATAGTTGATAGGGTGGAAGTTCATTCGCTGCAAATCGATCGCGGAGCTTCCCAGATCGAGAATCCGCATGACGACCTTCTCGCCGTATACTGTCGGAAGGGTGGATACCCGAAGGTCGATCACATTCGCGTCCAAATTCAATTTGATTCGCCCGTCCTGGGGAATGCGAAACTCCGTAATGTTCAGTTGGGCTAAAATTTTAATTCTCGCAACGACCATGCTCAGCATATGTCTCGGAAACTTTCTTTCCGTTCTCAGGATACCGTCGATTCGATAACGGACCAGCACTTCCTTTTCATGAGGATCGATATGAATGTCGCTTGCTTTTTGTTGATAACCTTGAATGATCAGTTGATTGACTAACTTCACAATGGGAGAATGCTCGTCGATGACCTCGTCCTCTTCCTTCTCTTGCCGCTTCAGTTCGGCTCCGAGCAAATCCTCCATATCGTCGGCCAAGCCGTAATATTTATGAATCGATTTTTGAATATCTTCCTTCATTGCGATAGCTACTTCAATTTGAAAGCCGGTCGAGAGCCGTAAATCGTCGATCGCGTAGAAATCCATCGGGTCCGCCATTGCGACCAACAATTTATCCCCCTCTTTTTTCAAAGGAATAAGCTTGTTTCGCTCCGCCGTTTCTTTCGGCACGATATGCAGCAGCTTCGGATCGATCGGGTATTTGAACAGGCTCACATAGGGGATGCCCAACTGGAATTCAAGAACTTCCATCAGTCTTTGCTCGCTAATGAAACCTAGCTCGATCAGAGCTTCCCCCAGCTTTTGATTCGGCTTTTTCCCCGTCAAAGCGGCCTGCAGCTGCTCATGCGTAATGAGACCGGACTCAACGAATAATTCGCCGATTTTTTTGCGCGGTTTCTTCATCGTTTTTCACCTTGAATTTATAGTAGTCGCATCGTTTAATATGGATTTTATGGCAACTTTTTGTAGGCAATCGCTTGATACGGCGCCGTACCCGCAGCCACGATCGAACCGGAATGCAGTTCTATATTGAGCAACGAAATGTTCGTCGCCACTTCAAACGTATTCCGGTCGCTATCGGCTTTGATCGTATAAGTTAGCAATGTGTTTGCGGTAAGATCCTTGTTGAATTCCAATTGATAGATGGCCGGACGGCTTGCATGAGTATCTGCGAGGAGACCGGTGTCGTGAGTCGACGACGACTCGTTGTATCGGTGTTGGACGATGGCTGCCGCGCCGGAATCGAGGCAAATGTAGTTGTAATGGGCCTCTAGGCTAGAGGGGCAGGCAGCAAGCAATTCAACCTTTTCCGCATAGCGCAGTTCGTTGGTAAGGGCCATGGAAGCAAGCCGTACGTTGTCTTGCAGCTCGCTGCGCCGGTTCGCCGAATCGAACGCGCCGACCCCAAACGCGTAGGCGGATACGGCCAGACCGAGAACCAAAGATAGCAGAACCATTCCCGCCAACACTTCGATAAGTGTGATCCCCTTTTGATCCAGTTTCCGTTTTCGCATGGCTCATGCGTCCTCCCGTTACGCCGTTTCCGCAGTCCGTTGAACTGTGCACGGCTATACTTTTACCCACATCTTTGTATTTGTCGAATTCGATGGCGCATTGCCGGCGTTAGATATATGAGGTTGAATGCATTTATACGTTTCCTTGTTGTACCGCACTTGATCGTTTAGCGTATAATGAATGTCCGGCTCCCAAGGAGGAGGCGTTGGAATAAACAAGGTCATATAGCTTCCTTTCGTTCCGTCAATCAAGTTTTCTACCAACTCGCCGTGAATCGTAATAGCGCCATTGCCTGTGCCGACTTTCAAAATATGATCATTCCCCGCCGTCGCAGCTTCGATCGTTTGCCTCGTCGTATGCATCCGTTCGCTGCGCTCGCCGGAAGCCATGATCGCTTGAAACCCGTTCGTGAAAAAACCGAGCAGCACGGTAACCAATATCATAAGCAGGACGATGGAAGCCAACACTTCAATCAATGTAAATCCTCGTTCCTTCCCCCGCTCTCGCTTGTCGATCCTCACCCTATTCACCGCACTTTCTTCCTTCGCGGCTATCCGCCGCTCCATTCGATTCTTTTGAACTTGCGGGTTTCGTTGATCAGGTTGGCGATAGTGGCGTCGTAGGTGACCGTACTAGCTCCGTTGAGCGAAAGATTATTGACAACCATAGCGCCAGTCAATATGAGCGCGCCGTTCGTAGACGTATACTCCGCTTCAGGAGCATATAAGAGCACGCCATCTAGGTTGAACGATCCTGCCAGTTCGATTGAATTCCTGACATGGAGTATCACTTTTTTCTTCTGTGAGTTTTTAATGGTAATAGCGCCTGCCACCTTGATATTGTGTGCATAGATATGAATAATCCCCGTTCCGCCGCCGCCGATAGTGATTGTTGGATCCTTATCCGACTTGAAATCGTTAAAAACGATATGCATATCTTTACTGTCAGTAACATGGATTGCAAAAGTTTCAGGGGATGGGGGCTGAGCTGTAAACGGATCCGGGGAAGTATTATACTCCCCATAATAGCCGGATTGGTTGATGACAGCGCCAATCGGTACTTCAGGCCAGTCCGCAGTATTAGGAAAATCGAGTTTGGGAGGAAATTCGCCTTTATATTGGGGTTTCAGTTCTCCTCCAACTATATTGCTAGTACCGGCACGAATTGATTCGCGAGCAACGACATCGGCACCGCAACACACCATAAAACCTCCCGTGTTTTCGATGTAATCCTCGGCCATAATCGCATTTTCCATATTTGCCCTGGGTTCGTCCAATCCCAGTCGCAATGAAACTTGATTCGTTATATTGCCGACGGTCCCTTGCGAATGAATGACGATCGTATCATGAGGCCCTTTTTTGATTTCGGCGCTAAACGTTCCGTTGCCTAGCGTAACTTCTTGACCGAAGTTCCGGTTCAACTCGTCGATGGCCTTTTCCGTTAACGTCACCGGGTTATAGTTGTCGATCATATATGACGCGACCGCATCGGCTCCCGATTTTGCGATGTAAAAAGCTTGCTCCTTCTTCTCTTGAAACATCGTACGCGAGGCCTGACTCACGCTCACGCCAAGCAAAGCGGTACCGATGATAAATAGCGCCGTCGATAGAATAAACACCAGCGGGAGCGCAGCTCCGCGTTCATTCCGAATCATGCGAAAACCCCATTTCCAGCAATGATTTCAACAATTTGCCGTATGCGTAAACGATAATAGCAAAAAAATACAATTACTGAAATCATTTAGTAAATATTTACCCCATAATTCGAGGTTTTTCCCCCTGAAAAGAGCATTATCGGGAATAAAACTTCGAAAAAAAGGGAGTTTGACGGAATGCCGTGATCTATTGAACTCCCCCCCGCCCTTTTGTCGAAATCCCCCTCGTTCAGAAAAACGATTTTTCAATGAGGCAAATTTGTTTTGCAGCGATGTCGTTTCATTCGGGTTGGCAACAAACTCATGATTCGCCGCCCTTCTACGTCTCTGAGTAAAAGGGATATCGACAGAAGGCGGCATAATAAGCGGAATACCAGGACGCTTGACGACCCGTCAAGTGGGCTAACGAAACGTGTACACGCTAACAGCCCGTAAATCACCTTGTTGCTCGTGTAACGAAACTGAAACACGCTAATGAGGGAAAAAAGGCGATAAAACCGCCGATTTCCAATGAATTGCGATACGTACTTTCGTTAGATTGGGAACGCCTTCGTTTTGAGCCCAATAAGGATTATGAGTTTCGTTAGCGCCATACTAGAGCGTAGGTCTACGCCGATCGCCTTCAAAATGTAGGGAGGTATCCTCTTCTATGCGCAATAAAACCAGTTACCTCACCATTAAGAAAAACGCCTGACGGCGTCCTTTAAGTTCGTGCATCTCCGTTCATACGTACCAAAGTAAGCTGGGGTATGGGGATCTTCTTCCCCTGTCCCCAGTCTACTTTTTCACATCATTTATCCTGTATTCATAGCCATGAACTCCTTTGTAATAATC
>NZ_JAHLPR010000058.1 GCF_018918005.1 Paenibacillus sp. MSJ-34
TCATTCAGGGAGAATTATCATAATTCCCCCTCTCGTATATCCGGATGCGGTCAGATTAACCGTCAATAGCAGGATAACTTACACCATCAATCTCCGGACATTATGCGTTAGCAATAACAGTTAAGCATCATCATTTTACGCTCAGCAATCGTGTTATCACCTTCTTTAAACAAATATACATATTTCTGAATTTGTGCAATGGGCATACCCGTTGCTCGAAGTGCAGTAATAAAATGAACCCATTCCAAATCTTCTTGATCATATAGACGTTTTCCATTTTCATCACGCTTTACAAAAGGAAGCAAACCTTCACTTTCATAGTATCGAAGTGTGGAAGCCGCTATTCCTGTCATCTCAGTGACTTCTTTTATACTTATCATGTTTATTAACCTCTCTCCTTTTTGTTAAAGTATACTTTAATAGTGTTCAAAACAACACAGCGATGATGATAGCAGCGATGCATCAAATCGTACTTAATTATACATGATTTATCGAGGAAAAATACCCTTGACTTAAAGTTTGCTTTAACAGTTATGCTGTTAATGCAATCAAATTCGAAGAGGTTATGCCGAAAGATTCTGTAAGCGGGGAACGTTATTAATAAAGTAACATTCATAAGAAGCGACTGCCACTTATTGAGTGGTTTGGAGAAAGGAGGGAGACGAGTGGAATTGTCCTTGGCCATTCGCAGTAACGATGTCCGATTGGCGGCATCGCTGCATTATCCTGTACATAACATCGTTGCCGAGAAACCGCATTGCAGATGGCCGCTTATCGTGATCTGTCAAGGATTGGCCTCCAACCGTATCGGCGTAGACCGGCTATTCGTTGAAGCGGCGGACTTTTGGGGAGAAAACGGATATTTAACGCTCACATTCGACTTTGCAGGCTGCGGGGAAAGTACCGGTGAATACGGGGCGGGCGGTCTGGAGGACATGGTGGCGCAAACACGGCATGTCCTTGACTATGCGTGGCAATTGGAAAGCGTTGATCCGAGTCGTATCATTCTACTCGGCCATGGTTTGGGTGGAACTACGGCTGCATTAACAGCCGCATTCGATAAACGTATCAAATCACTTGTTCTCTGGGCTGCCATAGCCGAACCGTTGGGAGATACCGCAGGCGTCATACCTCCTCTTCGACACGCCGGCCGCTTCGCAGGCGATGTTTTACTCTTACATGGCATGGATGATATCGTCGTCCCGGTTAATCAATGCTCGTTATTCCAGGTATGTTACTGGAACAGATCCGATGGAAAGTGCGATAAAATAATCCTGCCGAAAGCAGATCATACTTTTTCCAACAGCGGGCATCGACGCCGGTTATACAACGAAACTGTTCATTGGCTGAACAACCTTGAAAAACAAAAAAAAGATCGAGAAGCTTGGACTTATTAAAGCGAAATTTTGGATTAAAAACTCTAATATAAAAACAGAGTCATGCTTGAACAGGAGAATTAAGTTCAAGCATGCCTCTGTTTTTATTCAACTAATGTCTATGGTGCAAGGTCTTTTTCCTTCCGCCTTTCTTCAGATTTTCTTGAGAAATATCATACGAAGTTCTTCATAATTTTTCGGTATGATTCAGACAATGAAGAAAATAAAGGAAGCGGGAGGAGAACCATTTGCCTACGAATGAATATGCACTGTTTTTACATCGATTTATTCAAAATCCAAAACAAGTCGGAAGTGTTGTACCCAGTTCGCGATTTCTTGCGGGTACAATGGTTCGATCTGTGCCATGGAATGAAGTAACCGCAATCGCCGAACTCGGTTCCGGCACAGGCGCTATCACACGTTTTATCGCACCGCAAGTAACCGGATCTGCGAAAGCGTTATTGTTTGAAATGGACGACATGATGAAAAATGATTTGCAAACAACCTACCCAACCTTCACATGTCACTCAAACGCTTGCCATTTAACGAAAATAATGAAGCAGCAAGGCATCAGTCAGTTGGACTGCATTATGAGCGGGTTGCCTTTTTTCAATTTTAAGAGCGCTCTGCGAGAAACGTTACTCAATGAAATTTCAGAAGCATTAAAACCGGGAGGATATTTTATCGCCTTTCAATACTCCCTCCAGATGAAAAAACATTTGTCCGAGAAGTTCGTTATAGAAAAGATCGATTTCGTGCCTTTTAATTTTCCCCCGGCATTTGTTTACACATGTCGCAAAAGGGAGTTACCAAACCGCTATTGAACCGTCGGTACGAGGCTCTGTCGCTCCAACCATAACTCCGTTCGGCTGACGCAATATGATTTGCCCTTTGCCAAAAATCCGGCGGTCGGCCGTCCATTCGATATCGTGGCCCTTTCTCGATAGCGCCATCGCGATATGGTCGGGGAAAGACGGCTCGACGCATACCGTCTTCCCCCCTTTCCAATGCCATCTGGGCGCATCCAGCGCTGCCTGAGGATTCAAACCGCAATCGATCATGTTCGTAAGCACCTGAATATGACCCTGTGGCTGCATGTACCCACCCATAACGCCAAAGCTTCCGACGGGCTCTCCGTTCTGCGTCAAGAACCCTGGAATGATCGTGTGATAGGATCGTTTGCCAGGAGCCAAGGCATTGTCGCTCAGCGGATCGAAGGAAAAGTTTGCGCCGCGATTTTGCAGGCTTATCCCCGTTCCCGGTACCACAATTCCGGAGCCGAATCCGTTTGCATTGCTTTGAATAAAGGAAACCATATTTCCCTCGCCGTCCGCTGCCGCGAGATATACCGTGCCGCTTTGTGACAGATCGCCGGGTTCCGGCTTCATCGCGCGCTGACCGATCAACTTCCTGCGCTCCGCAGCGTACCGTTCATCCAGCAACTGTTCTATACGAACTCTCATATGCCGCGGATCGGCAATATAATGTCGACCATCTGCAAAAGCCAGCTTTAGCGCCTCTATCTGCATATGGTAGGTTTCGGCATCCTCTCGCCCATCTACATCCATATCCTTCAGCATGTTCAGCGCTATTAACGCGACAAGCCCCTGTCCGTTCGGCGGAATTTCCCATACCTGAAAACCTTTATACGAGATGCCGATCGGCTCCACCCATTCGGCGCTATAGTCGGCGAAATCCTCCGGAGCGAAATACCCGCCCGTCCGCTGCGAAAATGCTACGATTTCCTCCATTAATTCACCTTGATAAAAAGCTTTCCCGTTCGTTTCGGCAATGGCCGCCAGCGATCGGGCATGATCCGGAGAAGACCAGACTTCCCCGATCTCGGGCACTCTGCCGTCTATGGTGAATGTCTCAAACCAGGGCTCAAACGCCTTTCCTCTTAGAGTATCGCGAAATACATCCGTTTTGAGCTTCCACCGGGTCCACAGATCAGGCTGGATCGGGAATCCTCGTTCCGCTATCTCGATAGCCGGCTGCAATAAGGATCGGAAGGGAAGCCGGCCGAACCGTTCGGACAGAATAGACCATCCCGCCGGAACTCCCGGAACCGTCACAGACGGCCAGCCCGTCTCCGGTATATGATCATAACCTTGCCGCTTTAACCGATCGATGGATAAGGCCTGCGGAGCCGGCCCGCTGGCATTCAAACCGTGCAATTTCCCCTCCGTCCACAACAACGCGAAGCAATCGCCGCCGATGCCGTTGGATGTGGGTTCCACCACGGTCAAACAGGCGGCGGCTGCGATGGCAGCGTCGATCGCATTGCCCCCCTGCTTGAGCATATCGAGTCCTGCTTGCGCAGCGAGCGGCTGCGATGCGGCGACCATCCCCTTCGAAGCATAGACCGCATGCCTTTTCGACGGATACGGGTAATATAACGCATCATACCGCAATTGAATAACCCCTCTCTATTCTCGGGATTTCGCCGCGAAGGTTCATCCCTTCGTACCGCAAAGCAATTATCCTTTTAATCCGCTAGTACTAATTCCCTCTACGATATATTTTTGAAAGAAAAAGAACACCAGCATGACAGGAATCAGACTGACTACCATCATGGCAAACATGGCGCCCCAGTTCGAAACCGCTTCCGGGTCGGCAAACATCTTCAGGGCGAGCGATACCGTATATTTCGACGGACTGCTCAAATAGATCAACGGCCCCATGAAGTCATCCCATCTCCAATAAAAAGAAAAAATCGCCGAGGTCATCATTGCCGGCATCACAAGCGGAATAATGATCCGGTAGAACACCATAAACCTGTTGCAGCCATCAATCGTCGCCGCTTCATCCAATTCATACGGTATCGTTCTTATAAATTGCATAATAAGAAATATGAAAAAGGGTGTGCCGAAAAAAGTGGGAAAGATCAAAGGCCAGTACGTATTGATCCAACCAAACCAGTTGAACATAATATATTGCGGCACCATGGTGATCTCGCCCGGCAGCATCAACGTCAACAGCATACAAATAAACCAGAGCTTCTTGCCTCTGAATCGCACCCTAGCAAATCCATAAGCGACAATCGTCGATGAGATCACGCTTCCTACGGTAGCCAATATGACGACAAACAGCGTATTTCTATAGAATGTCGTGAACGTTACGCCGCCGAAACCTTTCCAGCCAATCGCATAATTCTCAAAATGCCATCCTTGAGGAATTAAAGAATTAGCCTGGACAAACACCTGGGAGCTTTCCTTCAACGAACTGGATATAAGCCAAACGATCGGATACAGCATCACAATGGTCAAGACAACTGCGATGACATGTCTAGCTGAGACCGATAACCGATGCACATTCTTCATCCGGATACTACCTCCCATCCTCATAATGCACCCAATAACGGGAACTTGTGAACACTAGCGCTGTCAATACCGCAACAATGAACAATAAAAGCCATGCCATCGCAGAGGCATACCCCATGTCGAAAAAGACGAATCCCCTTCGAAATAAATACAATACATATAGAAGCGTACTATTCAACGGTCCGCCATTCGTGATGATAAAACTGGGAGTAAAGGTCATGAAGCCGCCGATCGTTTGCATCACAAGGTTAAAGAGGATCACCGGCGACAAGAGCGGCAGGGTGATCTTGACAAATCGCCGCCAAGCCCCCGCTCCATCCACATTGGCCGCTTCATAATACGACATCGGTATATTTTTCAGTCCGGCCAGAAAAATCAACATCGCTGATCCAAATTGCCACCCTACTAGCAGTACAATCGTCCAGATCGCCGTTTTCGGATTGCCAAGCCACGCAACCGCGGGGATATTCATACTCTCCAATATCGCGTTCATAGCTCCGCGACTGCCAAATAGTTGCTTCCACATCACCGCTACAGCTACACTGCCGCCGACAATCGAAGGAAGATACAGCATCGTACGATAAAATCCGGAGAAACGGATAATCTTGCTCAGTAGTATCGCAATCGCTAATGACACGATCAGTTTGAACGGTACAGAGGTTACAACAAAAATCAAGGTTACTTTCAACGAATGCCAAAATAACTCATCCTGAAAAAACATCCGCTTGTAATTTTCTATTCCATTCCAACGAGCTTCGCCAATCAGATCATACTCCGTGAACGATAGATAGAAAGACATGAGCACCGGAAAAATCGTAAACAAAAAGAAACCAATTAAAAAGGGAGATATGAACGAATATCCCGCCATGTTTTGATAGCGTTTATGCTTCATCTACGCTTCCTCCAATTTCCATGATCCCGCAGCGCGCTTTTTTTGCTGCGCACTGCAGGATCAAGACGTTTACTGGCTGAGCAAATTTTCGGATCTTGTTCTGAATTCCTTGGCCGCTTCTTCAGGGGTAATCAACCCAAAGAGCACCTTTTCTTCAATTTCCGTGTAAATGCTGACATTTTCCTGGAAGGTAAGAGGCAAGTTGAAATTCTTCGGGCTGCTATGAGACGATAACAGCTCGATATAATCGAAGGATAACAGGACGGAAGGATCGACTTTGTCACGGATTCCTTCGCGCACCGTTGCGTTAATCGGCACCCCGCGTCCCGCTGCCAGAATCGTGTTGGCCTCTACGCTGTTATTGAAGAAGTTAATAAACTTGGCCGCTTCTTCCTTATTTTTGGATGAATTGGGGATCGACCAGTACTGGGATTCCTTCAAGTACATGCCTTTGTCTTCGCCCGGCCCCGGCATCGCCGCCATCAGAATCGGTCTTTGCGCCGAATCGTTCAAATCGCTGATCGTGTTGGACCATGCTCCGACCATCATACCGGCCATACCGTGTACCAACATCGAATTGTTCGTCATATTGTATTCCAAATTCACATCCGGCGGCGGTATAATCCCTTCCTTCACCATGCTATGCAACATTTGAAAGTAATCGATCAGAATTTGGTCATCATCAAATCCAAGCCCATTGCGCTGCTCGTTGAACCATTGGTATCCGCGTTGGCGCACATAATAATCAAACAGATCGCGATTGGTCGCTAATGTAAAACCGTATTCCACGAGTCCTTGTTTCTTTAACTCGCGAGCGGCTCCTATATAGTCGTCCCATGTCCAGCCGAGTTCCGGTTGATTCAGATTGGCCTTCTCAAACAGCTTCTGATCGTAAAAAACGGCGAGCGCATTTTGCCCTACCGAGATACCTGCCAATTGACCGAAAAATGTGCCGTTGGACGTAACGACCGGATTCACATCGGACATATCAATCAGTCCGCTTTCCACAAACTCGGTCAAATCATGCAGCAATCCTCTTTCTGCATACTCGGAGAGGAAACTGCCCATATTGACCACATCAGGCATGTTGCCTCCGGCAGCCTGAGTGCTCAGTCGATCTACGTACGCATTGAAATCCGCAAACTCCATCTCGATCTTAATGCCGGGATTCTGCTCCTCATACAGCTTCACCACCTGTTGAGTTGTATCATGCAAATATTGGCTCCCCCACCACGCTACCCGCAGCGTCGTTTTTCCCTCCTGATTTTTACCTCCCTGTTTCCCATTGGCCGGAGCCTCGCCTTGCTCATTGCCGCCGCATGCAGCAAGCGACAAGGACAACATCACCACAATACTTAGTAGTGCAATCCATTTCCCTCTTTTCATGCTCGTGAACCTCCCCAATTATTAATGAACAGCATATAAAAGCGCTTTCAAATCATCTTCTTAATAACCGCCGCCCACAGGAAACGGGTTCTCACAGTGGAGCAGCGGCTCTCTATACCCCGCACGTTCCTTGCATACCGTGCCTATTCACCTCTTGCGTATTTCCTGCATACGGATAGTGGCCCGCCGGCTGCTTCCTCATCCATAAACACAGTCACGAACGGATGAAGTTGCAGAACCGATGCCGGTACATTCGGGGTAACCGCCCCGAACAAGGACCGCTCTGCGATCTTCGCTTTATGCTTTCCTTTCACCACAAGCATAATGCGCTTGGCCATCATAATATTGCGAATCCCCATCGTAATCCCTTGACGAGCCACTTGATCGATGGAACCGAATAACTCCGCTTTGGCCTTAACCGTCGTGTCGGCAAGATCGGCGACTCTCATCGTAGTTTCGAAGGCCGTACCCGGTTCATTGAAAGCGATATGTCCGTTTTCTCCTACGCTGAGAATCTGAAGATCGATCCCGCCGCGCGCAGCGATCGAATCTTCGTAATATTTGCACTCTTGCTCCAAGGATCGGGCTGCACCATTGGGCACGAATATATTCTCATCAAGAATGTTCAGCCATTGCAACAAGCTTTGCTGAATTCGCGCCCGACAACTGATCGGATCCGTTGGCGCGAGCCCCACATATTCATCCAGATTAAACGTCGTGACGCGACTATAATCCAAGTCGAGGTGTTGACGCAGCTCCACCATCCTGCGGTATAGACCTTCAGTCGTATTTCCAGTTGCGAGACCTAACACGCTATCCGGTTTTTGTACAACCTGTCGGCTGACGACAACGGCAGCCGACCGATCCACCTCATCCTCATTTTTCTTTATATATAGATCCAATATGATGATCCCACCATTTCCTATCTAAATTATGAAGTTAAAATTGAGGCAAATATCGTTTTTGCGCCTCAATCAGTTCATTCGTCAATGCAGACGCTTGCGCCTCATCCGTGATGTAACCGCCCATCATGATCGCTTCCAGAAATAGATCGCGATCTCCACGCAACCCCGCTTCAACCGTTTTTTCGACGATCTCAACATGTTTGTGAATCACTGCGTACAGATTGCGCGGAAAATCATGAAGCTGCAGTGCCTTAAATCCGCTTGCCGCCGCCGCGGCAGGAAGCTCCAGAACCGCATCCGCCGGCAACTCCGGCAGCGCATGTCCGTTCGGCATATTGACATGATAGATTTTGCGCTCATCTTTCTCCAAGGAATCAATAATCTCAATCAGTTGCTCATGTTCGCCATCGAAGCGCTGAAAGAAATCTTCCGGGAGATCCGTATCCGAGGAAGCGAGGCGCATCGAGTCGGCAAATACCCGATCCCCGTATTCGATTGTTCCTTCGAATGAATAGGCGTCAATTCCCAGCGTTTTCCCGTAATAACGTCCTTCCAGCATGCTCTCTTCCGTAAATTCGGAGTAATGTCTGTCATCCGACACCGGATAAACGCCATAAGTCTCGATGACACTCCTCGATAACGGACCAATCTCGCTCTCCGCAGCTCCTTTGCTTCGTTCCAGCTGTTCACGAATTCGCGGCCAGGCATCCTTGCCGTCGCAACGCAGATCATACATGAACACCATGTGATTGACCCCTGCCGCCAAAGCTGTCGTACGACTATGATCCAGCCCGGCGAAACGAGCAATGCGACGCTGACCGTTTTTCACACCGTGACACAAGCCAATGACCGGAAATCCCGTCTTTTTGATCGTTGCTCGCACGATGGCGGTCATCGGGTTGGAGTAGTTGAAGAATCGCGCCCGAGGACAGTACACCATCATATCCTCAACCAACCCGACAACCGCGGGAATCATCCGCATCGCCCGGGATATCCCGCCGGGTCCTACACTATCTCCAACCGGATGAAAGATGCCGTACTTCCGGGAAATAAACACATCCTGTTCCCACGCCCGTCTGCCTCCGACCCCGATCGTACTCACCACATAATCAGCCCCGGATAATACATCCCTGCGATCTGTAGAACAAGACAATTGCAAATCGCTGCCTTGAGCTGCGATCATCTTCTCACACAAACGCTGCATCCCTTTAAGCACATCCGCATCCGTATCCACTAGCGCAAGATGCCAACGCTGACCGTTTTTTTGCTCAATCAAATCCATAATGAAGCCTTGTGTAAACACGACGCTACCCGCGCCGACGAGAACAATTTTTTTGCTTGTCATCGTATTCCCCCTGAATGAAATCCATATTGTCTGCCTGCAATGCATGCTGCTCCGAGCAACCCGACAAATGATGGATCCAGCTTTGATTTCTTCAAATTGTTGATCCCGGGATGCGCAAAAGTTCCTGCATGCGAGTTGATATAGGCAAGCAGTCGATCGTACAACCAATCTCCGTTGAACAGCCCCCCGCCAAATACAATCGCTCCGGGATTCAACAACACCAGCAAGTTAATCACCGCTTTTCCCAAAGCTTTTACGGACCGTTCAGTCAATTCCACAGCCAACGGATCGCCGTTATCGGCTGCGATGAATATATCTCCGACAGTCAACGCCACGTTGGAAGCATTCCCGCTTGAACATAAGGAACTCGTTCTTCCGGCGCCGATCGCCTTTTTCACCAGAGCTATCATATCTCCGCCGGAAGCGACCATCTCCAGACATCCTTTTTGGCCGCATTTGCATAATTCGCCTTCTTCTTCCACCAACATGTGACCGATCTCGCCTGCCGCCCCGATCGCGCCGCGAATCAACTCCCCACCGCTGACCAAACCGGCCGAGATGCCCGTCCCTACGTTCAAATAGATAAAATCATCGTAAGCCGTTCCCATCCCCCACTGCATTTCAGCAGATGTTGCCGCGAATACGTCATTATCAATGGCCGTTTGCAGATCGTATCGCTCAAGCATGAGCTCGCCCATGTCAACTTCTTGACGTATGGGGATATTCACCGCCTTCTTCCAAATGCCGTTCTTGGCGTCTACTTGACCGACAAGCCCCATGCCGGCAGCATAAGGATATGGCAGATGCCGTGTTTTGTCCAAATAAAGATCAATCGCTTGGAATATGGATGAAAGTGTTGTTGCCTGATCTGTACGGTCCATCGGAAAGCGTTCGCTGTAAACGATTTCTCCCGTTCCTCGAACATGTCCGATTCTCACTTTTGTACCGCCGACATCGACGCCCAGAATCGCTTGCTGCTTGCCTGAATAAGTCATGACACCTCCGCAATTTTTTTAGTAGTATTGATTGTCTTATCCAACAGGACAATGCTATTATAGCACCAGGCATTGCTGGTTCAGTATGTTGCGTTAACCTGTTTTTATGTATAAATCAACTGAATGGATGAGGAGGTATGATCTTGAAATACGCTTCTACTTACGCTTCCACTTACAGTAATGAAAATTATCATGGCAACGGATTCGCCAGCAAGGACGAGTACGTCCATGTTAACAGCGCCGGCTATTATGAGTTTGACCCTCCTAACGGTTTGACCTATCGCCAGTTTGGAAGGCAAGATTACTATCTCTCCTATAATCATTCCGGCGAAATGCTCGTGAAAATCAATCAGAAGAAGTATGAAATCGGCCCGGGCACCGTCTTTATCTATCCTCCGTTTGCCGAACAATTTTATCAGCAAAAAGACAATAATTTGATTTCTAATTACTGGGTTCATTTTACCGGGTTTGGCATTCCTGAATTGTTGCTACGATCGAACTTGGAGTACAATCAAATTTACCGCCTGGATGTCAATACGGAAATTCCAGGCATGATCGAGGAGATTATCGAGGAGATATCGCGCAAGCAGCATGATTATCAGTACGTGGCTTCAACGATTTTGCAGAAATTATTCTTCATCATCTCTCGTAAAAATCAAGCCAAAAACAACAAAAACCCGAATGCTGTTCGGGACAACAGAATCTCCCAATCCATTGAGTTTATTCACCAAAACTACCGGGAAGCGATCACAGTCGCCGAACTTTCCGAGATCAGTTGCTTGAGTTTGAGCCGTTACACAGCGGTGTTCCGTGAGATTGTCGGGGTGTCGCCACAACAATATCTCGTTCATTATCGCCTGCAAAAAGCCAAGGAGCTGTTATCCACTACCGATCTGAGTGTGGGGCAAATAGCGGATCTCGTCGGGTATTCAGACCAATTCCATTTTAGCAAGACATTTAAGAAATATGAGACTGTAACTCCTCTCGCATATAGAAAGAACGGCAAAGCGGATCGGCAATAATGAGTTTCCAAGGAAGTCGAAACCCGGCAGACCGAACGATCTGCCGCTGCTATATTCCGGGGACCAGAGCGGCGGTTACCCCCGCGGTGCACCGCCGACAATTTCCCCGTCATGATCCGGCTTCGCCGATCATTTGCAACTCGATTTGCTTCATTTCGTAAAAATATCCCTTTTGCTCCATCAGCTCCGAATACGAGCCCGCTTCAACGATTCTGCCTTGGTCCATCACCAAAATCCGGTCCATCTCTTCCAAGCCGGTCAGCCGATGGCAAATCAGAAGAAGCGTATCGCCCTCCGCCTGTGCCAACAGATGCCGGAAAACGCGCTGCTCCGTAACGTAATCCAGGGAAGACGTCGGTTCGTCCAGAAGCCATAACCGCCCTTTCCGGAGCATCGCGCGGGCCAAGGCCAGACGCTGCTTCTCTCCGTCCGACAAGTTCTCCCCTTTCTCATACACCGTATCGTGCAGCGACTTATTCGGCAGCTGCACTTTATCCAGCACAGCCGACAACTCGTCGTCGGAATGATGTTCCTCATTCAAGAGCAGATTGTCCCGAATGGTACCCCGAAAGAAATGACTTCGCTGCAGCACAACATTTGACGCTTGCCAAATGCCCGCATCATCCAGTTCCATAATTGAAACATCGTTGAAACGAATGTGGCCGTCTGTCGGTGTACGCAGCTTGAGCAGCAATTCGACAACGGTTGTTTTGCCTGATCCGCTCGGCCCGACAATGGCGGTTTTCGACCCAGCCGGAAGTTTGAGAGAAATGTCCCTGAGCGCCGGCCGCCATTCATCTTCATATTGAAACGAAAGCCCGCATAGCTCAATCGAAACGCCCTGCTTGACGGATAGGTCGCCGCTTGGCTGCGGCGGCTGACGATCTGCGGCATGAACCGTTTCCGCAAGCCGCTTGGCCGCATGTTCGCTCTCCTGCTTATAGGCGGGCAGCACGGCCATTGCCGCGGCTTCTTCAAACACCGTAAGCGAAGCCATGACCAGCATCGCGAGAAACACGCCGGCAAGCGAGCCTTCCATCAGCAAATAGGCGCCGAGAACAAGCACGCCCCAGGAAATGAGAAACGTCACAAAAGCATGCAGCGATTGCCCGCGCAGCAAATGCCGCGCTGCCGCTTGCTGTTCGGCCGCCAATGCGGCGGAGGCATGCTGCAACTGCTGCTCGCGCTTGTTCAACTGCCCATATACTTTCAAATCGCGGAAACCGTAAAGCATTTCGGTTACCTCCGTGGAAAACGCCGCCCGCTGCCTGCGAACGCGGCCCTGTATCCTTCTCTGCCCAAGCAGAACAAGCCCCGGAACGACAAAAGCCGTCGCCAGCATCCCCAGCACAAACAAACAGGCCATCCAGAACGAAAAGGCGGAAGTAAACAAAACCGTAGCCAAAAAGACCATGACGACAATGACAGGGGGATAGGCGACGCGTAAAAAATAATGCTGCAAGCTCTCTACATCCCCGACGATCCGTGCGAGCAGCTCTCCGCTCCGCTTTTTGCCGAATATCCCTGGCGTCAAAGGAACGAGCTTGGCAAAAAAGGAGGTGCGCAAACGGCTGAGCAGCGAGAACGTCGCCCGATGGGAATACAATCGTTCCGCGTAGCGGCTTGCCGCCCGCAGCAGGCCAAGTATTTTCACCAGGGACGTCAGCACAATCAAGGTATAGAGCGGCGGGGCAAATACCGTCTGCGAGATCATATACCCGCTTGCGGCAAAGAGGATTACACCTGCTATGCCGGCAATGAATCCGGCGATGATGGCCAGAGCGATATCCTTCCGTTCCTGAATCATCGCCTTTGTGAAAATAGCCAGCTCATTCATGCGAGTCCCCCTTTCCGCCCTGCATCCACCATCTCGGCATATTGGGGCAGACGAGCAAGCAGTTCATCATGGCGCCCGCTGTCCAGCAGCGCTCCGTTGTCCATAAACAAGATGCGGTCGGCTTGCCGGATCGTGTATAAGCGGTGAGCCACCGTAATCATGGTCGCCTTGCTCGCCAGTTCGGCAATGGAACGCTGCAGGACGCGTTCGGTATGCAAATCCAATCCCACCGTAGGCTCATCAAATAAAATGACGGCAGGCCGCTTCAAAAAAGCGCGCGCCAGCGCAAGCCTTTGCTTCTCGCCGCCCGACAATCCCCTGCCCCCTTCGCCGACGAAGGTGTCATAGCCTTGCTCGAGTTCGGCGGCAACCCCAGCAAGCCCGGCGGCCTCCGCCGCCTGCGCGATCTCGGCCCTGGAGACGTCCCGGCCCGCGCCAATCGCAATATTGTCGGCAAACGTGCCGGCAAAAATATACGGATGCTGGGTAATATAGCTGACGCGATCAAACCACGAAGCCTCATCGTACCCCGCAAGCGGACGTCCGTTCACCAGCACTTCGCCCGACGCCGGTTTCAGCAACCCGGCAATGAGATGCAGCAAGGTGGTTTTGCCGGAGCCGCTTTTTCCGACGATGGCGATTTGCTCCCCCGGTCCAAACGACATGGAACCGGCGGCAAGTTCGAACGAATCCGGCGCATACCGAAACCGGACATCCCTGAGCTCAATGGATGGCGGCATCCGGATCGGCTGCAAAGCGGCTGTCTCCGGCTTGTCCGCTTTACCCATCCCATCGTCCTCCGCAAGCAATTCTTCCACTTTACGGACTGCCCCCATGCCGGTGCGGCCGCTATGAAAAGCGGTTCCCGTGTTTTTTAACAGGCTGTAAAACTCGGGCACCAGCAGCAGGATCAAAAAGGCGGTGTGGAAGGACAGCGATTTGAAAACGAGCAGTTGAAGCGCGAGCTCAAGCGCAACAATGCCAATGCCGAGCATCACGATGGATTCCAGCATGAATGTATTGGTAAACGCAATTCGCAAAATACCCATCGTTGCATCCCGATAAGCGAGGCTGCTGCGTTCAATTTCCTGCTGTTGGCGATAAGCACGACCGAATATTTTGAGCGAAACGAGCCCTTGAAGAGAGTCGAGAAACGTACCGGAAAATTCGGCCAACTGCGCAAATTTCTCCTCGGATTTTTTCTTCGTTCTGAGCCCTACAAGCACCATAAATATCGGGATAAAAGGGGCGGTAACCAGCATAATCAATCCGGAATTCATATGCTCGGCAAAAACGACGATCAATATCAGGATCGGAATGACGGCGGCTTCCGCCATACGCGGCATATACTGGCTAAAATAACTATCCGCCTCATCCACAGCGTCCAGCGCCACACTCACCTTCCCGCCCGTTTGTCCGCTAAGCGCCGCCGGTACGGAAGCATTGGACAGCTTGCGCAGCACCGCCGCACGCATCTCCGTCTTGGCCCGGGCAGCCATGCGCAAGCCGATTCGCCCGTTGCCGTACGACAGCAGCGTACGCGCAGCCATAACGCCCAGCAATGCGCCCAGGATGGCAACAACCGACGAAAAGGAAGCGCTCTGCACAAAAATCCGCTCGACCGCTTCGGCAAGCAGCGCCGCCTGGCCTGCAATGGCTGCGCCGAGCGCAAGCGACATGCCCCCCAAGAGAACCAAATGTTTCCTTTGTGCGGACACGAGTTCAGACATAAGACTTTTTTTCCCCTTCACCCAAACTTCCCTCCCTTATACAAACGACTGCGAGGTACCGAATGCATACGCCCGTTTATTGTTTGCCTTTTACATAATCCGCGTCAAAGAGGAATAGCCTGAAGACCAGAATAAGGGACGGAATCAGCAGGCACAGGCCGCCGATAAAGGCGACTACAAGCGCAACGCCCATCGACTCATGGGTGGCGCCGCTTTGAATAGTAATGTACGGATCGAGAATATAAGGATATTGCCCAATACCGTACGCAAAAAAGGCACAGAAAAATTGCAGCATGACACAAATGAAGGCCAGTCCATAACGGCGCCCTTTGTACAGCAGCCACATGGCGATCATGAAAAAAGCAACGGAAAGCGCCAGCAGCCACCATAAATCCATCATGTTTTGAAAATGCCGCTCATTATGTTGGCTAAGATAAATAAATGCCGTTAAAGCGGCAATAATCGTTGGCGTACCCCAGAACAGGGCATAGGTCCGCATCAGCTTGAGCGCCGGCTGATCGTCCGCCCGCGAAGCGTAGAAGGCCAGGAACGACCCGCTAATAAACAGCACCGATACGATAGCCAATGCGACGATGCACCACGACAACGGGCTTGTCATGAGTGTCAAATAGTCCAGGGTAACAGCCCCGCCTTCCTTCACAATAAAACCGCCTTCGGACAGCGTCAGCGCCACCGACAAAGAAGCCGGAATCAGCAAACCCGTTGCTCCATACAAAAACAGATACACGATATTTTCTTTGGAGCCGTAATTTTCAAACGCGTAGAAGGAGCCGCGAATGGCCAGAAGAATCACGGCGATGCTTCCCGGTACAAGCAGCGCAGAGCCGTAATAATAGGCCGTGTCCGGGAAAAAGCCGACGATGCCGACGAAGAAAAAGACGAAAAATACATTGGTAATCTCCCATACCGGCGATAAATAACGGGATATTAAACGATTGATCAGGTGATCCTGTTTCGTCAGACGGGCATAGAAGGCAAAAAAGCCGGCGCCGTAATCAATGGAGGCCACAATTAAATAGCCGTACAAAAAGAGCCAAAGCACCGTGATGCCTGTCAACTCGTAACTGATCATACCCGCTCACCCTTTGCCATGGATTGAACATGCTTCTCTTTCTCAAACGTTTCCAGCTCGGCTTCTGCCGGATTGTTGCGGAACAAGCGCCTCAGGACATAGACACACATGACCCCCAGTACAATGTACAACAGCAGGAAGAGGAAAAAAAGAATCCTCACATTCGGCGATGTAGTGGCCGCTTCCTCTACGCGCATATATCCGCGGATTATCCACGGCTGCCGCCCGACTTCCGCATAAAACCAGCCCAGTTCAACGCCCAAAAACGCCAGCGGCGTACTCAACACGATCGCCCGAAGCAGCCATTTGTTGAGCTCGTTGCGTTTCTTCCGGAACAAGAACAGAAAATATAAGAGCGCAACGGCCAAAATAACAAAACCGATCCCGGCCATCAAATCAAACAAATAGTGTACGAGAAGCGGCGGGCGTTCATCGAGGGGAAACTCCTCCAGCCCCTTTACCTCGGCATTAAAGTCTCCAAAGGCCAGAAAGCTGAGCGCTTTCGGAATGTGAAGGGCTCCCATGACCTTCTGCTCCGCAGTAAGCCAGCCCAATAAAATCAAATCCGCGCCGCTTTCCGTTTGAAAATGCCATTCTGCCGCCGCCAGCTTCTCCGGTTGATGCTCCGCCAAGAACTTGGCCGACATATCCCCGGCTACCGTTGTCAGCAAGCTGAACGCCAGAACGGCCGCCATCATGAGCTCCAAAGCTTTCTTGTAATAAGCCGAGGCCCCTTTTCTTAGAATCGCGAAGGCGGCGATTCCCGCCAGCAGAGCCGCTCCCGTCAAATAGGCCGAGGTTAAGACATGGAATACTTTGGAGGCGGTCGCCGTATTAAACATCGCTTGCAGCGGATTAACCGCCGTAAAGTGGCCTGCTTCCATGACAAATCCCCCGGGCTGATTCATAAATCCGTTCACCGACGTAATAAAAAAAGCGGACATGCTTGCCCCGGCGACAATCGGAATCGTCAGCAGCCAATGAATATACGGATTGCGGAACCGATCCCATGTGTACAAATAAATCCCCAGGAATATGGCTTCAAAAAAGAACGCAAAAACCTCCATAAATAACGGGAGTGCGACCACATTTCCCGCCAATTGCATAAAGTTGGGCCAAACAAGCGCAAGCTGCAAGGCAATCGCCGTTCCCGTCACGACGCCAACGGCCACAGAAATGACAAATCCTCGCGTCCATCTTTTGGCCATGAGAATGTAATGAGAATCCTTCTTGCGTATACCGACGAATTCGGCAATGGCAATCATGAGCGGAACGCCGACGCCAATCGTCGCAAAAATGGCGTGAAACGCCAAGGTCAGCCCTGTCAGCCATTTGCTCCATAGTACCGTATCTATCACCACGTCAGACTGTCTCCTTTCAATCGCTGTTACGTTTGTTAACGGGATGGTTGCTAGCAACCACATGCCCGATATGTAAAAGCTATTATAACGAAGCATTGTCTCAAATGAATCACGAAAGCTTCTCCGTTCAAAAAAGAATCAAATCTTTCCGACAACTCGGTGAAAAACAAAAAAACCACTCCATCGAGCCATTGATCCGTTAGTCGATGTGTGGTAATTGCAGTCTAGTTTTGGTTATAATGGTCTCTGACGCATGGCCCATTCTTTTCCCCGCTGGGCTTGTTTGATTCCAAGGGCTTTTTTGCAACGTTAAAAAAAGCGGCCGAATCCCCAAGCAGGGAAGATTTCACGCAGGCAATCAACGGGATTCTTGTAGGTGAAATGTACGAATTTATTGGGAAGCCGTTCAAACAGTTTAAAGCTCACAAATACCGCGCGATCATTCGAACCAGCTTGGCCGGGAACTCCCTCAGATTCGTAATATCCAAAAATCTCTCGTTCCCATAAATTTGCTGAATGACATCTTTGTCCTGACCGATCGCGGCAGCCAAAAACGTAATTCCTTTCCGTTCATATTCCGCTATCGTTTGCTGCATGTCTTGGGCAGCGTAACTTCCGGTATAATCGTCCATCGCCTTCGGTTGCCCGTCGCTTAAGCTGATCAGCAGTTTGGTCTCTTGTGGAGCGGCCGCCAACTTCTCGGCAATGATTCGCAGTGCCAAGCCATCCCGGTTATTGCTTCTTGCTCGAATGCCCATTAGCCTGAACCGGTCATAGGAATCCGTCTTATGAAAATCCGCATACGCAAATAGCGACATGTGCTCCATCTTGGACACATCGGCTGTATCGCCGTAGATCAAAATGGGAATATGACATATTTGACAAAATTCATATACCGCGATCGCCGCGCGTTTTGCTGCCTCCAATCTCCCGAATGCCGCCATTGATGCGGATTCATCGATTCTCAGGCCGACCGCCAGGGAGGGAGATTCCGTCGGAGGGCGTTTCTTGGCAAAATGCCTGTAATTCCGGTAAGCGACGCTTTCCGCTTGAAACTTGGCGCCATAATAATGATTTCTCGCGAATTCAGCGGAAACCTCATGCTCCAGCAGGGGAAGCGTTTTTCTGGCAATTTCCCGTACGACAGGCATAAGCTCGTTGCTTAAGGCGATATATTCCTGTTTATGGTCGGGAGCATAGTCCGGACGATGGACAATAAGCTTTACACCCTTATGAATCGATGCGGATACGATCTCCCGCGCATCTCGATTCAGTTTTTTCCGGAAATCGCGTTCTTTTCGCTTCGCATCCTCCGACATCGGTTCAGGATTCGCCTGATGAACTCTCGGCGAACCATTCTCCCCCAAATCCGAGCTTTCCATTAAGCTGGAATCATCGAAAGCACGGTCAGATGAGCTTTCATCGCTATCCGCGGACTTTTTAAATGCAATCCCTATTTCTTCTTCACTGCAGCCAGGGTCAAAATCCGGTTCATCAATATTTCCCCAAGTTCGCATTTCCGCCGTATCTAAAATTCGTTTTTTTTTACCTCGATCTCGATTTCATCGATCTTTTCGAACAAACCATGAACTTTAAGCGCATCTTCCAGTATTTTAATTTCCTCTGAATCGGTCGTAATTTTGTAAATGACCTTATGATATAGAGATTCAATTCCGGAAGAAGCCCCTTCGGCAAACGCGTCTACCCAATAGAAGTAAGAACGCATGCCTGCCACGCCTTTCATTGCATTGGCCCGGGCTGTTTTGTCCAGGATCATGATCGTTTCTGCAAATACGTCCAGTACCTGCTCATTTGCATAGCCGGTTTTCGCCCGTGCGCGTTCGATCATCACTTCTTTGGTCGGCAGATCCATCTTTTCCGAATGCTGGACCCTGTCGCGCAACGCCTCGTTGAGCGGCCTGGCACCTGCATAACTGCGGTTTGTTGTAATGACCGCGATAAAATCCGGATGTCTGCGTATGACTTCCGTAGGGAGGTTGATACTGCCGTCCGGCTCCAAAGCCGAATTTAGCGCCATTAACACCGCGGCGTCGCGAATCACGTTCGGCTCCTGGATTTCCAGAAGATAGCCGTTCTGAAATGCTCTGACGATTTCAGACGGGTAGAAGCGATATTCCACGGCTTCACCCTCGGTATGTTCCGCGGCCTTCTTCAGCAATTGCTTCATCTTTTGCGCAGCGGCCTCCTGAGTCACTCCCAGCACATCCATCATAACTTCAACTGCGCTTTGAAAACCGTCGCTATCATACAAGGCTTGCAAAACGCTTTGGTCGTCGGCGTCCATCTTCTCTAATCTTTCGGAGGAAACAACCGGCAAAATCGCGCCTATAATATCCGATTTATCCATATCGGCAAAACAGGTCACCTTCGTATACGGAAGCCCGAAATTGGCGGACAATGCCTTGGCAAGCTGCGTTTTCCCGGAACCGGCGTCACCCTCCAGCAAAATATTGGCGATTTTCATTTCCCCGCGATGCCAGTTTCGCTTTATTTCTTTACAAATACGCCGTTCTTCTTCGCTAACCTTGTGAGAAGAAGGCTTTTTCCAAATCAATTCTTTTTCCGCATCGCTCAGTTGCCTGTCTGGCGATAAAAGATATTCATCGTATTCCGTCATCATTTCTCCTCCTCTCGGCCTTAATTCACTTATCTAGTAAATTACTAAGTTACTAAATTACTGGTTTATGATACCTTATATTTTTTCATTCGTCAAATGAAAAAACCAGTCAACACACAACAGTTCGTGTTTGACTGGTTTTCCGCGTTTGATCCATACCTCATCTAGGGATCGGGGCTATCCTTCCTTATGAGCTTGCACGATCAAGAAATGGGGGTTCAGCTTTAAGCGCTCATAAAATAATCGTTTCGCCTCCGGCAATCGCTCCATAAATTCGGGAATCGGTTGCGGTTCGATGATTTGATCCAGGGCAAAATAAGCCGTAGTCACATTCATGATTTCCTGAAGCGGCCTGCGGTAAAAGACGACTTCCACCCTGCCGGCTTCTTTTTTGTTCCACTCGTCAATCAAGAGTTCGCGGGCGAAATAGTCTTTCAGTTGGGACAAGGCAAAATCCATAAACGGATGATGCACTGAGTAAAGCAGCTTCCCGCCGGGCTTCAGCACACGCCGGAACTGTTCAAAAACGTGCTCCCAATTTTCGATATAATGCAGGGTCAGCGAACATACAATCCAATCAAAAGATTCATCGTCAGGGAAAGTGCTGTTAGCACTATCTTTGCTGAAATAAAGAAAAAAGCCGCGATGTAAGCGGCTTACAATCAAGTTCCAGTCCTTCTGCCCCGGCATGCATAAGCGCCGTTAATATCCCATTTCTTTTAAAATACTTGATAACGTACGCAGCCGTTCGCCGATCATCTCTCCGTCATCGCTTAGCGCCTGATTGAATAGTTTGATATCATCGTTGATTCTGTCATTGTCCGTACATATCGCCACGGTCATTGCATCCCCTTGCAGCCCGATTCGGTCGATGACCGGATGCTGCGGATCGTACAAATGCTCATATCGGTATGCTTCTCGAAAATGTTCCAAGGTCCTGCAGATCAGGATGGATAAATCTAGAACGCGATGAAGAGGCAGTTCCTCCGACTGTCTGGACCATTTTTCTCCTGTATATCTCCATACTTTGGCGGAGATGTCAACCTTTCCTCTATCGTTCCACTGTGCCAATCCTAGAGAAAGACCTTTCGCATCCGTATTGTTAGAAAACCTGCCGTCTACTTGCTCATAGTTTTCCGATACAACGACAGGTTTATGTTTCAATGTAGTAGGTATTTTCAATTTTCATTCCCTCTTCTCTTTTACTAAATTACTGATTTACTAAATTAATTGATCATTTTACCTTATATCTTTTCATTAGTCAAACGAATTGACTTGGATCCAACTTACGAATTGAGCAAAAAGCTTCTCGACTGTGATCCGAACCCGATACGAATGCGGTGCTGTGGATACTACGCTTACCGAAGTAAACGTTAGGACAGAAGATTCTGACGCTAACGAAACTAACAATCCTTATTGGGCTCAAAATGAAGACGTTCCGATTATAACGAAAGTAGGTATCGTTATTCATTGGAAATCGGCCGTTTTATCGCCTTTTTCCTCTCATTAGCGTGTTTGAGTTTCGTTAGACATTGCAACATGGCGATTTACAGGCAATTAGCGTGTATACGTTTCGTTAGCGCACCCGACGGGGTCAGCCGCCAGCGGTATGATGAAATTGACTTCAATCGGAGGTTTTTGAGTGAAAGCTCCTTCATTACCGGGCTTTTCTCTCCCGCTAGGGCGAATGCAAAAAGCTCCCGAATCTCCATAAGGGAAATTCAAGAGCTCAATGCCGGACCGCTCGCCTACTCCGGCTCTTTCTCAGCCCAATGCGCGGATACGTTCTGCAGAAATCGCAGAATAGCGTGTAACTCCGCTTCCGTAAACGACTCGAGCGACTCCATAAACCGCTCCTCCTCCAGTTTGTGAAGCTGTTGATGCAGTTCAAAAACCTGTTCGCCCTTCGCCGTCAAACTGAAGTAGACTTCCTTCTTATTGTCATTCAGTTGCCTTCGCTTTATATATCCTTCCTCCAACAGCTTCGCGCTGATTTTCGTAATGCTTGCCTTGGACAAGTCCATCTTTTCTGCAAGTGCCGTGTTATTGATCGGCTCGTTGTTGCCGATGCAGTCGATTACGTGTACGCTGGTCAAATGACGCGGGACCGACTCCAATTGCTGCTCCTGCGCATAACGAACAATCTTGTCTTGCTCCGATTCTATCAGTTGCTCGCTCAGATGCGCAAAGTGAACGACCTGCGCATAGACCAGCCGTTTGATCGTCTCCGATGTATTCATCATCTCGCACCTCAGTCACATTAATTATGGTTAATCGCGAAACAATCGTACCACATCCTGACGCCGGGGAGCAACGTTCCTCTGCCGAAGATACGCGGTGGTTGATGGTTAACGCACGGGATCGCTTTTTAAGGCGCCGTCCGTTTCCCATTCCTTCTTCCGCTTTGAGCGAATTGCAAAAACAAATGGTAGAGCTAACACCACAATTATCGTTGATAAAATGTTTAAATCGTTGATGCCCATCGTTGTGGGCAACTGAGCCAGATGCGGTCCGACGTCGCCATCCGCCAGCCTAGCGGCGTGATCGGCAGTACGTGTTGCCAACAGCGTGGTGAAAAGAGCCACACCAAACGATACGAACACATTCCGCAGCCAGTTCTGAATGGAGGAGGCGTGGCCGGTGTACTCGCGGGAAATCTCCTCCATCCCGGCCGTCGTCGCCGGCATCAGCACCATGGCAAGTCCTATACTGCGGACCGTCATCCATAGGAGCGTATAAGCGGATGGGCTGTCGATCTGCAACCACACAAAAGGCAGATTTCCTCCGGCCATCAACAGTACGCCAACAAGCAGCAGCGGCATGGGGCCAACCACTTTGTACAGCCGACCGGCAACCAAGGACATAATCGCCATAGCAAGTGTAGACGGTAGCAGAATCATCCCCGTCTCAAGCGGCGAATGTCCCTGAACATTTTGCAAAAAGACAGGAACGAGGAACATGCCCGAAAAAAAGTTGATCATCACGATGCATAGCAATATTGCCGTCGACGCGAAGCGCCGGTTCAGCAACACTTTGAGCTGTAGAAGCGGAGACTCGATTGACAGCTCGCGCCAAAGGAACAGCGCCAGCGCCAGTAGCCCGCCTCCCAAACAAAGCAGCGTACCGGCCGACCCCCATCCCCAGCCGGACCCTTGCGACAACGTGATCAACAGCAGCGAGCTTGCGGCAATGACCGTCAGAAGCCCCCATAAATCGAATCCCTTCGGCACTTTCAGACGATAGTAAGGAATGAAGAAAAAGGCAACGACGATCGCAAGCAGTCCGAGCGGCACATTGGTCCAGAAGAGCCACTTCCAGGAGCCGTTCTGGATAAGCCAGCCCGCGTAAGTCGGTCCAATGGCCGGCGCCACGATCGAAGCGGCGATCCAGATGCTCATGGCGACAGACTGCTGGTGTCGCGGTATGATCTGGAATATCATGGTCATCGACGCCGGCACGATAATACCGCAGAACGCGCCCTGAATAATGCGAAAGGCGATCAACATCGGCGCGTTCCAAGACAATGCGCATAGCACGGAAGCAACCGTCATGCCGAGCAAGGCGAAAATATACAATCGCTTGTAACTGAAGCGTTCGCCGAAATAGCCGGCTGTAGGCGCGAAGGTTCCGAGCGCCAGCATGAAGCCGGTCAGTGTCCATTGCACGACGCTCAAGTCGGAAGCAAATTCTTTCTGCAAGACCGGCAAAGCGATATTAATCGTATTGCTGTTCAGCAGCGACAGGAAGTTTCCCATGAAAATCGCTACAATGATTGGCACCAACTTCATGGGCTTTTGTGTTTTTTGCTCTTCCGTACCGGTTAAAATCGTATGTTTCATAGCAGGTTACACCTCACTTGCTCCTTTTGTTTCTCTGTTAACAAAGTATCGATTAAGACGTATCTGATAAAAGCGAAATTAATTTTAAATTCGGCCCCACACCATTCACTTCTATATGAAAATAAGTATAAGCCGTCTAACAATGATCGCCTTCAACAAATTAATGTTCACCGGTAAACATTAATCATTATATCTTTTGCGATAATGAAAATCAATATCAATTATAATTTTGATAATTGCGTAAAGTTAATCATTATGCTTCGTTATATAGAGCCACATCTCCAATGAAATTCCGTTTATACAAGGGTAAAATCAGCTTGATAATGATTCAACTATATTGTTTATCGCTTAACAATTTTCTTGACAAATATGTCTAATCTCATTATACTAACTCATGAATAGATACGAATCGTTAGGTGAGGCTCCTGTGGTGGAGATATGCTACTGCCCAGAAATGTCCAAAGACGCCAATGGGTTAACAAAAATCATCGAATTAAGGTGTTTTTTAATGTAGCTGGAACGAATTCCTATGCCCCACAGTGCTAAAGCTCTACGAATGAGGGATGTTTTTGATTTTTATTATACTTTTAAGTATTACACCTTCATTCCATGAGGGTGTTTTTTTCTTCCAAGGAGATGGTGGAAATGGATGATGATTCTCATAAGTTTTATTCAATCCGGTTGAAATTGGCAGACCATTTCAACCGCCTTATTTCGATGAGAGTTAATGGGTAGAAACGATTAATGATATTTTATCATTGCTCATTTACTTCGGAATTGCTACAGCATAATTCTCTAAAATAACACGAGACAACTGGAACAAATTCATATGGGCAAGGGCTTTATCGCCGCTCTCGACCAAAGCGGAGGGAGTACCCCGAAGGCTCTAGCGCAATACGGCATTGAAGAGTCCCGCTATTCGAGCGAAGACGAGATGTTCGCCTTGATACATGAGATGAGAACTCGCATTATGAAAAGCCCCGCTTTTCATTCCGATTCCATTTTAGGCGCGATACTGTTCGAGAATACGATGGATCGTACCATTGACGGACTCATTACCACCGACTATTTGTGGGAAAAGAAAGGCATCGTTTCGTTCCTTAAGGTGGACCAAGGACTCGCTCCCGAAGCCGATGGGGTTCAGCTCTTGAAGTCCATTCCCGGATTAGACGATCTTCTTAAGCGGGCGGTGGACAAACATATCTTCGGAACCAAGATGCGTTCGCTCATCAAAGAAGCGAACCCGGAAGGTATCCGAAAAGTTGTAGAGCAGCAGTTTGAACTCGGCAAGCAGATTTTTGCAGCGGGTCTTGTGCCGATCATCGAGCCGGAAGTCGATATCCACTCGAGCGAAAAAGCCCGGGCCGAAGAGCTCTTGAAACAAGAGATCAAGAAACAACTCGTCACTCTCGATTCCGATATAAAGGTGATGCTCAAACTATCGATCCCGACCGAGAACAACTTCTATTCCGAGATAATGGAAGATGCCCACATTGTGCGGATCGTTGCTCTATCCGGCGGATACAGCCAGGAAGAGGCCAACAAGAAGCTGGCCTTGAACCGCGGGCTGATCGCAAGCTTCTCGCGTGCTCTCGTGGAAGGTTTGAGCGATGGACAAAGCGACGAGGAGTTTAACCGCACGCTCGGAAAATCAGTGAAAGCGATCTACGAAGCGTCTGTTACGTAACGGTATTGATTCAAAGGACCTGCCATCGGCTATGAGATGATTCAGGTCCTTTTTCGTTATGGAGTGCCGTTAAGCACAACTTATTCCATCATCTTGTCCGGCTCGGCAACCTGCCGGATCTTACTCTCTATATGCTGCTCGCTTCCAAGGTAATATCGCCCTACGGGATGCAATCGGTCATCAAGCGTATAGACGAGCGGAGTACCCGTTGGCACGTTCAAATCAAGAATCTCTTCCGAACTAAGATTGTCCAGAAACTTGATTAATGCCCGCAAACTATTGCCATGCGCAGCAATAATTACATTTTTACCCGCTTTGATCTGCGGTGCAATTTCCTTATCCCAATAATCCTTAACCCGAACAACCGTTTCCTTGAGGCTTTCCGTTAACGGGATGAGCTCGTCATCCATGTCGCGATATTTAAGATCGTATTTCGGATAACGGTCATCGTCCTTTGTCAAAGCGGGAGGCAACACGTCATAGCTTCTACGCCATAATTGAACCTGCTCTTCTCCATATTTCTCAGCGGTGGTTGTTTTACTTAAACCTTGCAGCGCACCGTAATGACGCTCATTAAGCTGCCAAGTCTTGTATACGGGGATCCACAGCAAATCCATTTCTTCAAGCACATAATCTAGTGTTTTAATCGCTCGCTTCAAATATGAGGTGTAAGCTACATCAAATACGAACTGTTCTTCCTTGAGTAATCTGCCGGCATGCAAAGCCTCTTGAATGCCTTTATCCGACAAGTCCACATCCATCCAGCCTGTAAATAAATTCGCTTTGTTCCACTCGCTCTCTCCATGTCTAATCAAAACCAACTTATACATCGCTCTCCCGTCCCTTCCTGATGATTTTCTTCCATTTATCTACAAACTGCGGCAACTACCCTATACTGCCTTCCATCTCGAGCTTGATGAGTCTGTTCATCTCAACCGCATATTCCATGGGCAGTTCTTTCGTGAACGGCTCGATGAAGCCCATCACGATCATCTGGGTCGCTTCGTCTTCGGACAGGCCGCGGCTCATCAAGTAGAAGAGCTGGTCCTCGGATACCTTGGAGACAGTCGCTTCGTGCTCGAGCGTGACATTGTCGTTCATGATCTCGTTATAAGGGATCGTATCCGACGTGGACTCATTATCGAGAATGAGCGTGTCGCATTTGATGTTCGACTTGGCTCCGGAAGCTTTGCGTCCGAAGGAAGCCAGACCGCGGTACGTGACTTTGCCGCCGTGCTTGCTGATCGATTTCGATATGATGGTCGAAGTCGTATCCGGAGCCAGGTGAATCATTTTGGCCCCGGCATCCTGATGCTGCCCTTTGCCGGCGACCGCAATCGAGAGCACCGAACCTTTGGCTCCACGGCCTTTTAACAAAACGGAAGGGTATTTCATCGTCAGTTTGGAGCCAATATTGCCGTCCACCCATTCCATCGTTGCGTTTTCTTCGGCTACCGCCCGCTTTGTCACCATGTTGTAAATATTGGGAGCCCAGTTTTGAATGGTTGTATATCGCGCACGGGAATTTCTCTTACAAATGATTTCCACAACGGCGCTATGAAGCGAGTTCGTGCTGTATATCGGTGCCGTGCAGCCTTCTACATAATGCACAAAGCTGTCTTCTTCCGTAATGATGAGCGTCCTTTCGAATTGCCCCATGTTCTCCGAATTGATGCGGAAGTAAGCTTGCAACGGCACTTCGCATTTTATCCCTTTCGGAACATAGACAAAGCTTCCTCCGGACCATACCGCGCTGTTAAGTGCGGCAAATTTGTTATCGCTCGGCGGAACAATGGTACCAAAATATTGGCGCAGCAAATCCGGATGCTCTCGCAGCGCCGTATCCGTGTCCGTGAATATGACCCCTTGTTCCTCTAGCTCTTTCTGGATGCTGTGATAGACGACTTCGGATTCATACTGGGCCGACACACCGGCAAGAAACTTCTGTTCCGCTTCCGGTATGCCAAGCTTGTCAAAGGTTTGCTTAATCTCAATCGGCACTTCCTCCCAGGTTTTTCCCTGTTTCTCGGAAGGCTTGACATAATATTGGATATCATTGAAATCCAGTGCTCGCAGATCGCCGCCCCATGCAGGCATCGGCATGCTTTGGAACAGTTCCAGCGACTTCAGGCGAAAGTCGAGCATCCAGCCGGGTTCGCCCTTCATCTCCGATATGGTGGCAACAATCTCACGAGTCAGTCCCTTGCCGGATTGAAACACCGCTTGATGCGCATCTCTGAAGCCATACTGATACTCTCCCAGCTCCACCAATTCCTTAGCCATATGTTGTCATCCTCCTTATTCAACTATGCTTGCTTGATCTATTTCCTTGACTTGCCCTAGCTTTTGTTCCACAAGCGCTTGCATCTGAGCGGCTATACCTTCCAGCGGTACTTCGGCCACGACGGGAGCAAGGAAACCGTACACGATCAGCCGCTCGGCCTCTACGCGGCTAATGCCTCTGGACATCATATAGTACAGCTGTTCCGGATTGACTTGTCCGACGCTGGCGGCGTGTCCTGCTTTCACATCGTCTTCATCGATCAGCAGGATCGGATTCGCGTCGCCGCGCGCCCCGGGATGCAACATTAGTATTTTCTCCGTCTGCTGTCCGTTCGCCCCGCTTGCTCCCTTCTCAATTTTGGTGATCCCGTTCAATATGGCGGTTGACTGCTCTCTCATCACCGCTCTGATCACCATATCGCTTGTCGAATTCTTGCCAAAATGCATCGTCCGGGCTGTGATATTCATCGTCTGACTGCCGGATCCCACCAAGATTGTCTTAAGATCCGAACCGGCCCCTTCCCCTTTGAGAAGGGATGCCGTATCGCTCATCGTCTTGCCCCCATTCATTTCGCCAATCAACCAGTTCATCGTTCCGCCCTGTTCAACGATTGCGCGCCGATAGGTCAGGTCGATCAAGTCTCTTTCCAGTTGGTGCAATGACACAACATTGACTTGTGCACCTTTGCCTACGAATACTTCCATAACGGCTTGATTCACCCCCACACTATTCTCTAATGAGGACATGGTATTCTCCACCAGCGTTACGGAACTACGCTCCTCGGCTACCACTAAAACATGCGGCATAAAGAGCGTATCGGATTCGTCTACAAAGAATATCGTCTGCAGCGGGGTCTCCACATGAACCCCCTCAGGGATGTAAATAAAGGCTCCGCCGCTCCAGCGCGCGGCATGCTGCGCGGTAAGCAGATTCTCTTCTGTATGCAAAGCTTGCATGAAATAAGGCTTTACAAGTTCCGGATACAGCCGTGTTGCTGTTTCCAAGTCGGTCAGAATAATCCCTTGCTTCTGCAGCGCTTCAGTCAGATGCTTGATGATTGGACCCGAATTCCGCTGTACCAGCACATCGTCAGCGTACACCCATCTCCTGATCGAATCCGGCAATTCATCGAGAGAAGACGCCGGCTCAGGCTTGCGGCAAACGCCTTGCTGCCCTAAAGGCCAGCGCTGCAGTTTCGTCTTGTCCAACTTGGGCAGTTGCAGGGTGCGAGCGGCATCCAAGCCTCTCTTCCTCAATTCGGTCAGCCAATCCGGTTCCGCTTCATATCTAAGCTGCTCCGGTCCCCGGTTCTCTGCACTGTTCATTGTCATGTTACGGCTCTCCCCCTTCAGCTGCGCGGTGCCTTGGTTTGCATCGGAATTTGAAACGACTCTTCTTCGTCCGGCGCCGCAGCTTCCTCTGCAATACCCAGCTCTTCCCTGATCCACTCATATCCGTCTGCTTCTAACCGCTGCGCTAATTCCGGCCCTCCAGACTTTACGATGGTTCCTTGCATCATCACATGTACAAAGTCCGGCTTGATATAATTAAGCAGCCGCTGATAGTGCGTGATAATTAAGAATCCTCGGTCTGCACTGCGCAAAGCGTTGACCCCTTCAGCAACGATGCGCAGCGCATCAATGTCCAGACCGGAGTCGATTTCATCCAGAATGACCATTGAAGGCTCGAGCATCATCATTTGCAAAATTTCATTCCGCTTTTTCTCCCCTCCGGAAAAACCCTCGTTCAAGTAACGATGCATAAATTCCGGGTTCATCTCCAGCGTCTGCATGCTTGCTTCCATCATCCGCACCAATTTGATCAACGAGATTTCCTGGCCTTCTTCACGTCTGGCATTGATCGCACTACACATGAAATCGGAATTCGTGACCCCCGTGATCTCACTCGGATATTGCATGGCCAGAAACAAGCCTGCCCGCGCCCTTTCATCCACTTCCATCTCCAGCAGATCTTCTCCGTTCAGCGTAACGGCCCCCTCTGTCACTTCGTACTTGGGGTGCCCCATCAAAGCGGAGGCCAACGTACTCTTCCCTGTTCCGTTCGGTCCCATGACGACATGAATTTCTCCGCCATTTACCGCAAGGCTTAGACCTTTCAAGATTTCTTTCCCTTCTACGGCCGCCCTCAATTGTTCAATTCGTAGGCTCACTGCCATCTCATCGCCACTCCTTTTCCTATGTATTGTTCATTTTTTGTTAATCAGTAAACATTATAAGTGATAATGATTATCATTGTCAATAATATATTGAAGAAAATGCCATCAATACTCCGGTAACGGAAAGCAAATGTCCGACAATGCGCTTGACAAGATATTAGGTAAAGCATAGGCTAGAATAGAATGAATATAATGATTGTTTAATCAAATGATTACTTTCTCAAAGGAGTGGCCATGATAAAAGACAAGAAAATACTTCACGACCACGGTCAAGATTTAAGCTATGCTTTGAAGCAAATGCCTGATGTGGAATATTTTCTGGACGGAGCTACCGTCTTCCAACAGCTATGCGACGGTTCGCGTCTGCGAATCCTATGGTTGCTCTGTCATTGCGAGGAGTGCGGGAACAATATTTCGGCCGCTCTTGGCATGAGTGCCGCGTCTGTTTCTCATCACTTGAAATTGCTAAAGCTTCACGGTCTAATCAAAAGCAGGCGTGCAGGGAAAGAAGTTTATTATACACTCGCAGACAATGAAAGGGCTCGACTGGTTCATCAAATGATAGATGATTTTTTTCAAATGAGTTGTCCGAAAAAAGGACTTGCAGACCACAACCCCAATCGATAAAACTATAGATACTTTCTTAAGTTGTGCATTGTAATTTTGAACAATACTTGATTTTTCCCTCAGCCGAATAAAGTCCGGTTCGTAGTCAGAAACTTTAGCCTTATTTCGTGCTGACCTATCCACACATAGCCAGTCAGCTTCGCCTTTAGGGATGAAAAAAGTTTATGGGCGCTCTTTTTCAAATGACCTTTCGGATGTCTCCTCCAAATATTTCGCTCTTGCTCTATTCAGCAGTTCCATCAATACCATAATATCTTCCTCTGTTGTATCGTAGTTCGTAATGCAAGCCCGCAGCACGGGAGTCTTGTTTATTTCGTATACTGAAATCCATGCCTGCCCCGAACGCAATATCTCTTGACATATAAATGATGCGAAATTCGATTGGCTCTTTGATTGAATATTGGTATCTGTAAAGCAAACGACAGGCAATACAGTTTCATTGATAACCTTCCAGTTAGAGCAAGCAAGCTCCCGGCGCAACCGATTGCCCATCTCAGTCTGGTGCCGCACCATGCTTCGATAGCCTTCCCAACCAGCCGTCACAAGCGATAAATACACTTTCAAACCGATAAACCTTCGCGACCATTGAATCGAATGGGTGAACGGATCAACGGTATCCAGATCAGCCCCTTCTTTAGGCATATAATCTGCCGTTATGCTGAATGTTCTATGCAAGATGTCCTTATGGCGTGTAATATAAATTCCCGCCCCCATCGGGACAGACATCCACTTGTGCGCATCGAAGGTAATGGAGTCAGCTCGGTCAATACCGCGAAGCAGATCCAACAGTTCCGGTGCAAACACGGAGGCTCCACCATACGCAGCATCGACATGCAACCATAATTGCTCGCGTTCAGCCAAGTTTGCCATTTCGTTAATGGGATCAATCGCTCCGGCGCCGGTCGTTCCACCCGTCGCAATGATGAGAAATGGAGCGTATCCAGCAGCGCGATCCACTTGAATTTGATGATGAAGCGCATCAACATCTATTTGCATTTCAGAGCCCGTCATAATCATACGAAGGGAATCCGTACCCAGTCCGCAGGAACGCGCTGCCTTTACCAGGGAATGGTGGCTCTCAGCAGAGGCGTACATGACGGGATGCTTGGGGAGCGACCTCAGCCCCTCTTTGGCATAGGATGGAAAATGATGTACTAATGCGGTCAGTACGGCCGTCAGATTTGCTTCCGCTCCCCCCGTTGTAAATGTCCCATCCGCTGCATCTGCCGAATAACCGAATTTGGAAGCTATCTCTTTCAATACATAGTTCTCTATTTCGACCGCTACAGGCGCATGGCTCCATGCTGCAAGCTGCGGATTGAAAGCTGCAGTAATCGTGTCCGCCATAATTCCCATGAAGTTGGGCCGCGGATTATACAGGCCGAAATATCGCGGGTGTGGCGTATGCACCTGGTATTGTGTTAATCCCTCCAGGAGATGATAAATCGCCTCGCGCGCGCTGACGGGATGCTCAAAGGATAATCTGCGTGCGTGTTCTACAACTGCGTCCACGTTGAGTTCAGGTGAGACACGGACCCCGCGTATGTGCGTCAGGTAATCATTGATTTGTTCCAACAGATAGGTTCCAATGTCCATTCGTTCATCCGTATCAAGATTAAGAACTGGATTTTGCTTCATCATATGAAAATACATCCTCCCTTATCTTCTAAAATTCCATTGCTGATTCACAGTATAAGCTCGCAGAACTCGGTTTTGCATCATCTTCGAATGAAACCGCAAGATTTCGAAACAATTTCTTCCTCTCGGCGGCAGCCGACTCTGGTAAGAAGTAGCTCTTGCGTTGCCAGACGATTCGAAGTATTGAAGACCGTTCTTATATCGTTAAAACAAAAAAGCCGCATCTATGCGACTTTTAAGCATATATGTTCTTGTCACCCGATACTAATGAGTCGATTCGTAATGGCAAGACGGATTCTCTTTGATTCCGTGAAGGTTAACATCTACGGGAAAGGCTAGGTGGTGCTGTTGATATATGACACGTCAAAATTGTTATAGCCTTGTGCAAAGGGCAAAGTCCACAGGGTACCAAAGATATGTGTAAAATAGAGCTCGTCGTCGATAGGGTTGCGGCTAAAGGCTCTGGAAGCGCTGTTGTTCGAGAAAATCGCAGCGGGCCCTACAACAAGATTAGCCAGATCTTCATGAACGATCCAAACTCCCCCGCCGTCGATGATGGCCGTATTGCCAGAAATAGTTCCGCTTTCGATAGTGACAAAGGAATCGGAGCCTGTACTGTTTATACCGCCACCTAAGCTGGCCGTTGTATGGCCGGTGATTGTGCCGCCGCGCATGGTAAAGGTGGCGGGACCAAAGTTGAATACGCCGCCGCCCCTGCCCTCGGGGGCTGTAGTTATATTGGCGGAGATTATGCCGCCCTCCATAATAAAGCTGCCGTTACTCCAGTTCAATACGCCGCCGCCGCTGGAGGCTGTATTGCCGGAAATCTCACCGCCTGTCATCACAAAGGTAGATGCCTGGTTGTTAACACCGCCGCCACTAAATGATCCTGT
Organism: Paenibacillus sp. MSJ-34; assembly: GCF_018918005.1. Taxonomy (GTDB): domain Bacteria; phylum Bacillota; class Bacilli; order Paenibacillales; family Paenibacillaceae; genus MSJ-34. The sequence continues at coordinate 33,048 of NZ_JAHLPR010000058.1, forward strand.
TATATTTCCTGAAATTTTACCATCATATAGGTTGAAAGTCGCGCCGTTAATATTTGTCACACCACCGCTGGTGTCGCCGACGGATGTGTTACCGGAGATTTCACCTCCGCGCATATCGAAGACAGCATTCGCTCCGTTGTTGCGAAAACCGCCGCCGATTCTAGCGGTCGAATTGCCGCTAATCGCTCCGTCGTTCATGGTAAAATGGCCGCCACTGTTGAATACACCACCGCCGTTGCCTGCATTGCCGGCGCTGTTTGCGGCCGTATTATCAATGATTGCGGCATTGCCCGACATAGTAAAGGTTCCGCTTAAGTTGAACACTCCGCCGCCGTTTGTAGCCGTATTGTTAGAAATTGTGCCATTGTTCATAGTGAAAGAATTGGTAGCGCCGAACACATACACGCCACCGCCATTTGAGTTGTCTGCGCTGGCTGTATTGCCGGAGATTTCACCATTGTTCATTATACAAACAGCGTTGCCGTTCATGTATATGCCGCCGCCGTTATTAGCCATACAGTGCGCAATCAGAAAATCCCGCATGCTTAGCGTACATATGGCTGTATCGCCGCCAACCGAAAGGGCTCCGCCGTTGCCCGCGGCGCCAGATCCGCTTCTCACGCAATTAATAATTGAGCAGCCATCCAGAATCAATTGTCCGCCCGAGCTTAAAAAGCCGATACCACCCGAGGTATTATTTCCGTTAAGGACAACGCCTTTGTTTATAGTCATGCTTATATTAGGAACGTCCGCAAGAGTGGTCCCACCGCTTGGGTTGGTCGAAAAATGACGGAAATTATCGCCCGTTGTCGAAAGTATGACCTCATTTCCGCCGCTGCCATTTGTAATATTGATGGTCAGGCTTCTTCTGATCACCACAGAGCTGGTGAACACAAGGTCGTTTTTTATATTAAGGTTTAAAACGTCGCCTTCATTTGCGTTCTCTATGGCGTTCATTAATTCCGCAAAGGTAGTAATATCAATATCTTCTGACCTGGGTACGGGCGTATCGTTTAAAGAAATCATAAAAATAACCTCCTCATATAGTATTTCTTGAAGGCAGTTTTGAGTTTACTTCCAGTCCCCTAGGGGACTGGCGGCCGCCTTCAAAATTTCCAGTTGATCTTTGAAAAATAAATTTGGGACTGGACTTTCCGGAAT
>NZ_JAHLPR010000059.1 GCF_018918005.1 Paenibacillus sp. MSJ-34
AGGTACTTTCGTCGATACGCTTCTACGTACAGATTTCGCCATACGTAGGTATCCTAGCTACGCGGGGGCTTGGCCCTTCCCGCGACCGGACTTTCACCGGCTAGAAGATGCGTGCTTAGCTGGGCACGCCGCACGCAAAAAAGCCGCCCCGCAAGATCCGTTCGATCTTGCGGGACAGCCTATGCCGTACTCCGCCTATGCGTTTCGCTTTGAATTTCACCGCCTGCCGCTGCCGATTACGTCGCCTTCTCCGGATCGTCGTCGCAGAAGGCTGCTCCCCTCCGATACCGGTTGGGCGAGACGCCGATCGCTTTTTTGAACGCGGTGCTGAAATAATGCTGCGTATCGTAGCCGACCAGTTCGGCGATTTCGTTAATTTGCAGGTCGGAGGCGTTCAGCAGACGGACCGCTTTCTCCATCCGCATCTGCGTAAGCAAATTGACGAAGGACGTTCCGAGCTCCTGCCTGATGATGCGGCTCAAGTATACCGGCGACACTTGCAGGGAACAGGCGAGCGCTTCCAATGAAAATTCCCGGTCCGCGTACGACTCCCGAATATGCCGGTATGCGCGGCGGACGATCGGCGAAAGCCGGGATTCCTGGTAGACGTTCTGCTTGCATTCCCGGTACACGGCCGCAATATCGGTTAATCCGCCGTTCGTTTCTTGAAACTGCAATTGGACCGAAATATTGAGGTACGACCGGACCGCCTGCTCGATACCGGCGAATAGCGTTTCCGGCGCCTTGCCCCATAGGCTGACGACGATCCAGCCCGCCGCGTCGCGGAACATCGCGTTCCGGTACGGCGCAAGCAATTCCGCAACGATATTTTCGATAGCGAAAAGAAACAATTGCCTGTCGCTTTCCTTCCATACCGCCCGATTGCCGCTCCCCTCCGGCCAACGAACGACGACAATCATGTCGGGCGCAACAGCCGGCAAACCGAGAAATTGCAGTTGTTCCACGATTTCCGCATCGGTCAAGTTTCCCTCGATCCATTCGAGACAAAACCGTTCCCGGATCAGCGAGAAATTTTTCGTAATTTGTTCGGACGCCATCTTCAAATATTCGCTTTGTTTGGCCTCCGACTCCAGCCTGCCGCGCACATGGGCCATAACGCGCGTCAATTGTTCGGGATTTGCCGGCTTCAATATATAATCCTCCACCTGCAGCCGGATCGCCTCCTGCGCATAGGCGAATTCGTCATGTCCTGTAATAATGACGATTTTGCTTCCGGGCAACCGCTCCCGAACCCGCTTCATCAACGTCATGCCGTTCATGATCGGCATATTCAGATCGACGAGCAAAATATGCGCTTCATGCGCAAGCGCCAGTTCCAGCGCCTCTTCCCCGTCCTCCGCTTCCGCTATCACTTCCATGCCGAGCGCCGGCCAGTCCACCGCCTCGCGTATGCCTTCGCGAATAATCGGTTCGTCATCGGCGATCAACACTTTCCAAATCGCTTCCATCTTCGTTCACCTCTGTCCTCTCCTTATGCCCGGCCCGCTCCCGAATGATCGGATGTATCATCGTGACCGTCGTTCCCGTATCCGTTTCGCTGTCGATATATAAACCGTAAGCCTCTCCGAACGTCAGCTTCAATCTCGCCTGAATGTTCATCATGCCGTACCCATGCTTTTGCCCCGTTTCCCCGGGCTCGTCTTCGGCCGCGAACGAGGCGTTCAGCCGTTCCCGCAAAGCGAATAAACGGCCGACGGGCATCCCTTTGCCATCGTCGGCAATGCGGATGATCAGATGGCCGTCATGCTCATCGGCCTCGATCAGAATATGTCCCGGCCCTCTCCGCTCCTTAATGCCGTGATAGATGGCGTTCTCCACGATCGGCTGCAATATGAGCTTCAGCACGGAAACGCGTTGGACGCCAGGCGCGACGTTCAGCGTAAAGTTCAATTTATCTTTATATCTCGTTTGCTGAATTTGCAAATAACTGCGAATATGCTCGATTTCGTCGGCGAGCGGGATCACGTCGCTTCCCCTGCTCAAGCCGATGCGGAACAATTTGGACAGCGATTCGACCATTTGGGCCACATCGTCGGCTCCTTTTTTGCGCGCCATCCAATGGATCGTGTCGAGCGTGTTGTACAGAAAATGCGGCTTAATATGCGCCTGCAAGCTGCGCAGTTCCGCTTCCCTCTTCTGCCGTTCCTGCAGTTCCGTCAACGACAGAAGCTGCTTGATCTTCACCAGCATCGCATTAAAGCTGCGGCCCAGCATGCCTACCTCGTCCGTCCGGTCTCCCCAATGCCGTATCGTCAAATCGCCCGACTCCGCTTTTTGCATGAAAGACATCAATTGGCCGATCGGCCTGGACATCGAGTATGATAAATAGGAGGAAGCCGCGATGCCGAGCAAACATACGATAAACACGAAGCTGATCACATAAAAACGGATTTCCCTTACCTCCATAATCGAATCCTCGGCGGAGAACACGCCGACGGTCGTCCAATCGGTAAACGTCGATTTGCGGTAAATGAATTGCAGCCGCTTCCCGTCGATCTGTTTGGAGAAATTGCCCGAGCCGCTCTCGCCCAACCACTCGGCCGGTATTTCGCCTATAAGCGGTTGCGACGGAGAATAAATGCCGTTCCCGTGCGCGTCGAGCACCATTAAATACCCGCTTTTCCCCAAGCGAACGTCCTTCGCCGCTTCGGCGATTACCCTCAGCTTCAAATCGACAAGCACGACTCCCTTCACTTCCTGCGTATCCGGATCGAGAATCGCCCGTACGACGGAGACGACCTCCGTATCTTTGTAGTTGACATGATTGGCGACATTTCTGCCGACGGGATGGCCGACGATCGTAAAGATTCCTTTATGGTCGACCGCTTCCCGGTACCATGCTTCTTCCGTCAGGCTCTTGTCGCTGCGCGCGTACATTTCGTTGCTGATGTATTCCCCCCGGCTATTCGTAATTAATATCCCGGCAACTTCGGGATAAAGCGTTGTAATGCCTTGCAAAAATTTGCGGATGCCGTAACGATCGTCCTGCTCCGCCTGCTCCCGTTCGCCGTCGCCTTCCATAAACCGCATAATATCCGAATTGAATGAAATGAAATACGTCATGTTCTGCATATTGCCAATATACGATTCCAGCGTCTTGTTCACTTTGCCGATCAGTTGCAGCGTATTCTCATTCGTTTGCCGCTCGATAATGTGGCTCGCCGTCCAATCGATCAACACGCCCAAACCGATGGACGGCAAGATGCTGATCAGCAAAAAATGAATAATGAGCTTATAGCGGATCGGCAAGTTGTTCATCTGAAACCAGTTTAGCTTCTTCATCGTCAACAACCCATTTCCCCGGCTTGGATGTTATTTCGCGTAATAATGCTGCACATTCTCTTTCGTTACGACGGCGATTCCCGTGTCCACGCGAAGCGGCAGCGGAGATACGTCCGATTGCGCGCCCGCGCCCGGAGGCGTCAGCCCGTGATGCATATGGAAAAGAAATTGCAGCGACCAATACCCCATGTTCCAGGTGCCTTGCGCCATCGTCGCGGATATCGTCCCTTCCTTCACCATATCCAGCGTCGCCTTGTCGGTATCGAAACTAATGATATGCAATTTGGACGTTCCGGGCAGCAAGCGCACGGCCTCCCCCACGCCTACGCCTCCGTTCGCTTCCGTCGCGAAAATGCCGGCCAGTTCCGGATAGCTCGCCATAATTTCGGTCGCGGCTTCTTTCGAAACGACCTGATCGCCTTTTCCGTCCCTTACCTCGACGACCCGCATGTCGGGAAACTCTCTGGCAATCGTATCTTGAAAGCCTTGCGTCCGTTCCATATGGTTAAATTGATTGGGCGAAGTGACGACCGCTACCTGTCCGCGCCCGCCGAGCAATTCGGCCATTGTGCGTGCCGCCGTCTCGCCCGCATTGTAATTGTTCGTCGCCAGGAAAGATAGCGCCTTGCTGCCGGGAGCGCCCGAATCGAACAGCACGACGGGAATTCCCGCATCCACCGCTTTGTCGATCGTCGTAGTCAGCGCATCGGCATGGATGGCCGAAATAGCAATGCCGGCCGGTTTTTTCGCAATAATCTGCTCCAGCACAGTTACCTCTTCGTGAACGTCGTATTGTGTCGCCCCGCGGTATTCGACGGACACGTTCAACGCCTGGGCCGCATCCTCGAAGCCTTTCAAGCAGCTTTTCCAATACTCCATTCCGGATTGAAACGTAACCAAATAATATTTCTCGTCGATTTCCCCCCGCAAACCCGCGTCCATCTGGCCCCAAGGATTGCCGGCGGAATCTTTGGCGTAATAGTTCAATAAATAGATGAGAAACGTCCCGATCAGCAAAACGTAGACAAACAGTAGCTTTTTCACCGCTGTAACCCCTTTCAACAATGTGCGGACGAAATCTAAGTCTATTATATTACATCATTCCGAAAAGTCATTGAATCGGGGCATAAATCGACATTTTATTTTTTAGCTTATTTTAAGGTTCTTTTAAAGTTGGCTTAATTTCGTTAATATAGAGTTATGCTAATGTGCAAAAGCAGGAAAAAAGTTGAAAAAGATCAAATCGGGGTTGTATGAAAGGGGAAAACATGGAAAAAGACCAGGGCAAGCGTCCGGAAGACGATTCTATCGAACAAAATGAGAACGAGGACGCGCAAGAGAGAAATACAAACGAGCGGCAAGCCGCAAATCCCCAAGGGGAAGATATGCTGGAGCCCGGCGGCGAAGATGCGCGGGAAGCTCAAGCAACCGCCGGCGGCATCGAACGGCACGACAATCAACCGGTATCGGATGACGGCCTTTCTCCCGTTCCTGCGGAAGCGGTTGCGGCGGCCGGAACCCGCAGATCGAGCGTTCCATGGATGGTGCTGTCCGCAATGCTGCTCGCTGCGGCCGTCTACTTCGCCGTCGCCAATCCGTTCGGCAAGAGCGAAGTGGTGGCGAAAGTGAACGGAGAAGCGATCACGAAGGATCGGCTATACGATACGCTTGCCAAATATAACGGCGATGCCGCCCTGCAGCAGATCATCTCGGAGACGCTGCTCGACCAAGCGGCCAAACAAGCGAACGTCACCGTGACGGATCAAGATATTGCCGAGGAAATCAATCATCTCAAAAACTCGTTTCCGAGCGAGGACCAATTCAATATGATCTTGGCGCAGCAAGGAATGACCGAGGAAGACTTGAAAGAAAACATGCGCGCACAGGTCAAAATCAATAAAATTTTCGAGCCTAATATCAACATTACCGAAGAAAGCGTCAAACAATTTTTCGATGAAAACAAAGATATGTACGGAACGCCGGAGGAAGTGCGCGCTTCGCATATTTTGGTAGATACGAAAGAAGAGGCCGAGGAGATTTTGAAACAATTGAATAACGGGGCGGATTTCGCCGAGCTGGCGAAAGAGAAATCGCAAGATCCCGGTTCGAAGGATCAAGGCGGAGATCTCGACTTTTTCGGCAAAGGCGAAATGGTTCCCTCTTTCGAAGAAGCCGCGTTTGCATTGAAGAACGGCGAAATCAGCGGCATCGTCGAATCCAGCCACGGCTTCCATATTATTAAGCGAACCGATTATAAGCCTGCGGAACCCGCCAATTTCGAAGACAAGAAAGAAAATATCAGGTACCAGTTGTTTGCGGAAGAGGTCAATAAGCAATTTCAACCGTGGTTTGAGAAGCTGAAATCCGAAGCGAAGATCGAAAACTTCTTAAGCGAAACTCCGTCGCAGGAAGCCGCGCCTTCCGGACTGTAGTTTTCCAACTAATCATTTAAACGGTGGTGATTGTCATTTTATTTGCCATTGCATTCATAGTATCTTTTATGATCGTATATTTGCTTATCCCTCCGCTTGGGAAAATGGCATTTCGCATCGACTTTGTAGACAAGCCCAGGAAGGATTCCGAACGTAAAATCCATCGCGAACCGATTCCGCTTACCGCCAGTTATGCTATTTTTATCGGATTTTTTGCCACTTATCTGTTGGTCGCGAGACAATTTACGATGGAAACCGCCGCGATCTTGGCCGGGGGAATATTGCTCCTCGTCATCGGCACAATCGACGATTGGTACAAGACGAAAGGCAAAGACTTTCCCGCGCTGCCGAAACTGATCGTTCAAGTATCCGCAGCCGTGCTCGTGTATGCATCGGGCATCGCTTTTACCGGATTTTATAATCCTTTTACAAGCGAATATGTGCTCTTGCCGGTTTGGCTGCAATTTATTCTTACGATCTTATGGATTTTCGGCGTTACGACCGTCATTAATTTCTCGGACGGGATGGACGGTCTGGCCGGCGGATTGTCCGCCATTTCCGGCGTCACGCTGTTCGTCGTGGCGCTCGCCAAAGGCCAAACGATTCCGGCGATGCTGGCGATTACGCTGGTCGGCGCGACCGTCGCGTATTTGCGTTACAACAAACCTCCCGCCAAAATCTTTATGGGAGACGCGGGCGCGACGTTCATCGGATTTATTCTGGCCGTGATCGCGCTGGACGGCGCCTTCAAGCAGGCTACCGTATTGTCGTTGTTTATTCCGATTTTGGCGCTCGGCGTGCCGATTTTCGATAATATCTTCGTCGTCGTAAGGCGCTTCTTGCAAGGGAAATCGATCTACCAAGCGGACGCGAGCCAAGCGCATTACCGTCTGCTGCGCGCGGGGCTGAATCATAAGCAAGTCGTCATGTTCCTATGCTTGGTCAGCACTTGTCTTTGTTTATCTTCGATTATTTTATTGTTGATCCAGATATAAGCGTACGGAATACAAAAGAAAGCCTCCTTCGGCATTGTCGCCGAATCGGAGGCTTCTTCTTGTTTACTGCACTTCAAACGCTTTGATGGCCGGTATGGCTTGGATAATCGAAAATAGCTGTTCCGTATTACATTGGGCCGGCAGCTTCACCGTAAGCTCAAGCTCGAGCTCGCTCATATCCCCCGCGTTTCGTTCCGCTTGGAAATGAAGAATGATAATATGCTTTTCTTTCAGCGCAGTTTGAATTTCATCGAGGACGCCCGGCGTATCGTCGATTCGAATATGGATTTGCTCGGTCTTCGGAGTAGCCAGCCAGTGAAATCCGCTGTGAAGCACTTTTTGCGCGATCAGAATCATAAGGGTAACGCCCAACCCGACCCAATAGAGACCGGCGCCGATTGTCATGCCGATGCCCGAAGTCGCCCATACGCCCGCTGCCGTCGTCAAGCCTTTGATCGTTTGCTTTTGCATAAAAATCATGCCCGCGCCCAAAAATCCGATTCCGCTTACAACTTGCGCGGCGACACGGGAAGGATCGAGACCGACGCCGGTCCAGCTTGCCTGATCCTGAAAGCCGTATTTGGAAATCACCATCATTAACGCCGAGCCGATCGCTACAATTAAATGAGTTCGAATCCCCGCTTCCTTCATCCTGCTTTTGCGTTCATACCCAATTAACGCGCCGCAAATGCCTGCAACCAGAATCCGGAATAAATAAGCGTATTGCACTTTTATCACCGTCCCGTCTATGCGTTGATGTATGTAAAAACGCCGCTATTCAAAAGCAATGATGGCGTTAAGCAAGGAATAAAATGGCACTCTAAATGATACCATACTTTCCCTGGTTCATTAACCGTCAACAGCGAAAAAAATGGGTTCGGCGCATCCAACATCTACAGCTTCTGGATTCCCGCATGCTTAATCTTTACTTTCACATCGATGTCGATCGAATTGTCATCGAGCCGCAATTCCTTCCCGTACTTTTTCCATTGCGCATTCGCCGTCCGATATAACGTATGCCGCAACGAATAAATGTCCGTATTCGAATGAAGCGCGAAGGAATAGGTTTGCAGTACATGCTTGCGGATTTCCTCTTCCGCCATTCGTTCCGCTTCCGCTTCGGACATCTTGCGCAACAGTTCTTCGACTTCCCCTTGTATGTTAATTTTGATGTTGAAACGAGGTTTTCCGTCTTTCGTCGCAACCTTCACTTCTTGCTTCGGACGACCGAGCGTCAAAACGATTTGAGGCGCGTTGCCCTTCTGGATATATAACGGGGCTTCCACTGTTTTCCGGCTCATCCAACGATAACCGCGCAGCCGTTCTTCGGGAAACCAGCCTGACTGTCTCCGGTTGTAAATGGCGTATAAGCCGTTAATTTGCAACTGAGGGGTGGCCTGAAGGTCTTTCTCCCAACTTTCCTTGTTAATCTTAATGGACGGAACGAGCACCGTCATTCCGGGTTCACGCAACAGGGCGATAAATTGCTGCAGCCTGACGGAAGGAATGTACGAACGTTGCGAATAGACCTCGTTAGGCTCATGAAGCAGCGTCAGCATCGGCGACATGTCAAAAATCGGCGATACCGAGAAAATTCGGTCGATCGGCTCCTTCGTGCCGAACACCCATAACGTGTTGCGCATTTCGCGGTAGCGAAGGATGCTGTCAAGCAAACTCACTATATCTTGCTTCATAATGTTGTCGCTAAATACGATGGCGGTAATATGTTCCCATACGATTTTCAATTGAGACGCACTTAATACGTCATAAAACGCCAAGCCGAGCGTGCTTCCGACCCCTTTGCCGACCCAAATCGGCGCTTTCCCTCTCGGTTTTCCCACTTCCTGTTTCGCTACATTGGAAAAATCCAACGACTGGACGTAGACTACATATTTGCCGTCGACGAAATCGATACCCAGTGCCGTTAGGTAGGCGTTCTCCTGTATATCCTTAATATCCCAACAGCCGGACAGCAGTACGGCAAGCATGGAAACGCAGCAAAGGACCGAAACGGTTCTTCGGATCATTGCGATTCACCTCCTGTGCGCGTGTCGTCAATCGGGTCGTACATAGTCGGGCGCTTCGTCATTTTGTTAAGCGGTTTGGCAAAGAGCGCTTTGAGGATTTCGCCGAATTTCGGAGGCGAGATCGGCGCAAGAAGCGGATGTCCAAACGATTCCAGGGTGGATACGTATAAAACGATAGACATCACTCCTAGAAAAAATCCGTACATGCCGAATACGGACGAAAGAATCAGCACATAAAGGCGCAGTACGCTAACGGTTCCGCTTAACGATTGATTAACGAGCGTAAACGTCGCCACGGCCGTCACCGCGGCGGCAACCAGCATCGTCGGGGAGCCGATCCCCGCCCGAATAGCGGCGTCGCCCACAATCAAGCCGCCGACGACTGCGACGGTTTGGCCGACCGCTCTCGGCAGCCGTATGCCGGCTTCCCGGAACAACTCGAATAAGCCGAGCATCAAAAACATCTCCATCGGAGCCGACAGCGGAATGCCCAATCGGGAATTGGTGATCGTCGCCAGCAACGGAAACGGAATTTGATCCAGGTTAAAGGCGACGAGCGCCACCCAAAAGCCCGGCACGAAAATAGCCACAATAAGCCCCAAAAGGCGGAGAAACCGTTCCAGAAACACGAAATAGTACGGAAAATGGCTATCCTCCGGCGATTTCAACATCAGAGTAAGGTTGCCTGGAGCGATCAGGGCCATGGGCGATCCTTCCGTAAAAATGATAAATCGTCCGCGAACCAGGCTTTCCACCGCATAATCGGGCCTGCCGATGTAATCCACAAGCGGGAAGAGAGAATAAGACGAATCGCTCATCGCCGTTTCCAGTTGGGCGCTGCTTGTCAACGAATCGATATCAATGCCATTCAGCCGATGCCGGGCTTCCCGAATGATATCCGGATTGGCGACATCGTAAAGATACAATAACGCGACTTTCGTTTTGCTGCGTTTGCCGATCATGAATTGTTCGTAATGCAGCGATTCGGTTCGCAATCTTTTCCGTATTAACGCCACATTCGTTCCGACTTCTTCCGTAAAGCCGTCCCTCGGCCCTTTAATCGAAATTTCGGTATTCGATTCATCCGGTTCGCGATGAGGCGGCTCCGCGATATCCAGCGAATACGCTTTATTCGTTTCTTCGTGCCAAACGACAAGCTCCCCGTTGAACACTTTGGAGGCGAGCGCCTTCGGGTCATGATCGGAGAGCGGCGCGAACGGAAGGATTTTGTAGTCGTCCGGTTCGAAAGCCGTTCCCGATCTTCTAACCATTTTGTCTAGATTCGGCAGTACGGTTTGGGAAATGAGCTTGACATTCGCCATTCCTTCGCACCAGATTAAGGTCAAGGATACCGTACGTTCGCGAGTGCGGTAGCGATACGACTCAAATTTCACATCCGCACAGCTTGCAAAATACCGCTTCATCTCGTCCAATTGCAAGTTCACTGCGCATTCCCCCATTTGCGGTGATTCAGTAAGGCGACTACCCACAAAATAATGGATACGGCGACCATAACGGGTATAACGACAGGAAAGTATATTCGCAACAACAATCGCTGAAAATCGATATCGCTGATTTGAAGCATGGCAAGCGAAAATACGAGCAGCGCCGTAATCAGGCAAAACGCCTTTTTGAGCCTGGGCTTTCGCAGCGGCATAAGATCGCAGGCAAGGAAAATGGCGAGCGAAATTCGAATAAAGGATCCCGACAACCATTGATAGATCGAAAGAAAATCGACATGTTCAATATATTTGCCAACCATGACGAGCCGCCACTGTTCGAATGCGGGGTAACGCTGCCGCGCGCTTTCGATCGGGCCGAATGCGGCGATGGATCCGAGATACGGTCCGATCGTCAAGCCGGCCAACATGACGGCCAGGATCGCAATCGTTACAAATCCCATACGTTTCGAGGAGAAATGATGCTGCATAAAGGCAAGCATTAACAATTCGATAAATCCGCCGCCAACGTACAATGTGCCGTGGATGGCGGGAACGATGCCATGTTCTAATACGGGCCGCAGTAAAGTGTAATCTTTATACTGGAAGTTGGCGCTCATGACAAAATATCCGAATATGACGACAAACGGCAGCAGAATACCCGAGCAAATCGCAATCGAACGCAAGCCCGCCAAGGCGCACAGCATGCATAAAACGACTAAAGTCAATGCTACGATAAAAAACGGGGTTCTCGGCAAATACGTGGCGTTGGTCCACATGCTAGTATCGTATAAGGTCACGTATGCGATCGATAGAAGGTAACAATAAATGACGAGCGTCACGATCCAGGCGATCGCCGAACCCGCCGCCTGCTTCATCCATGGAAACAGCGGAGTGTTCCCCTTCTTCTTCATGATCCAATAGACGATCGGCAGCCAGAGGAGACAAAGGAAGAGCGCCATGATAATGCTCAACCATCCGTCTCTGCCGGAAGTCTGGATCAGCATAGGGATCAAAATGACATGATTAAACATGCCCGCGGAAAGGAGCATAATGAATATGGCCTGAATGTTGGTGATGCTATGTTTTGCCTGACTCATGTCAACCATCCTCAACAATGAACTATGAATTCCGGTCCCGGAACGATTATATTATGTTCAAACAAATGGCAATGTATTCCGTTTCGAACCGAGCGGGCGAAAAACGGGAGGGATGCTTGACTAAAGACAAACGCATATACATCTTGTCTCGAGAGAATATGATGTAGAAGAGTGATTCGAGTCGGAGGTTGATTGGCAGATGAGAATTGATTTGGGCTGCGGGAATAATAAATTTAGAGACTGCATTGGAATCGATCGGATCGCTTACCCTAATACGGATATTGTACATGACTTCAACCGGCGGCTCCCGCTCGAAGATAACTCGGTTGATTTTGTAATGGCTTCCCATAGTTTGCAGTACGTAGACGATCTTCATGCCGTCATGGAAGATATCTACCGGGTTTGCCGCCACAAAGCGATGGTTTGCATTGTGGCGCCGTATGCCCATGTTACTTCCCATATCGTTAATCCGCAATATAAACAGTTGTTCAATGAACATTCTCCGCGGTTCTGGACGAAACATGCCAAGACGGCGATTGACAATGATGACTTCCTATTTTCTCCGAAAGATTCTTAGTCGTTGCAGGACGAAGGTAGCGACTTAAATATCGATTTCAGGGTTCTTCGGATGGAGTTTTTTTATTTCACGCCGTTCAGGCTAGGCTATGACCAGTTCGAATTGTCCCTTCTTCGACAGTCCCAATTTAATGTTGCCTTTCAAATTATGTACCAATTGGTTGTCGTCAAACAACCCATGAGCGACGAGGAGCAAGAAGGGCTGGCGTTGTTCTTGCAGTTTCTTGGCGCGAACGCCGGGGTGCAGATCGAGGGCCGCCGCCAGAGCTTGGAGAAAGTCAACTTCCTGGTCGGTAACGATCCGGAGAAGTGGCATACCGGCCTCTAGAGGTCGTCTATCGGGAGCTGTGGCCGGGCGTCGATCTGATCTTCTATGGAGAGGACGGGAAGCTGAAATATGATGTGACGGTTCAGCCCGGCGCGAGGCTGGACGATATTCAGTTCGCTTACCGCGGCGCGGAACGGTTGTCCCTGGATGAGGAAGGGAATCTCCTTATCCATACTCCATATGGGATCTTGATTGAGGAGCGCCCGGTCAGTTATCAAGAGATTGACGGCAAGAAGGTCGTTGTGGAAAGCCGCTTTGTCGTCAAGCAAAATGCTCATGGAGAACTTGTCTATGGTTTCGAAGTCGGACATGGTTATCATCCTGATTATGGCGTGGTTATTGATCCGTCGATCGCGTACTCTACCTATCTTGGCAGCACTTCAGCATCGACGGATACTGCAGCCATTGCGGTGGATGCGTCCGGACACGCCTACGTGGCCGGGACCTCCGGTCCCTCTTTCCCCGTTACGCCGGGCGCTTTCAACCGGTGTTTGCCGGCGACCGGGATGTCATCGCGGCCAAGCTCGATCCGACGGGGTCTTTTCTTATCTATTCCACCTTTATCGGAGGAAGCGGTGACGATGAGGGCAGCGCGATTGCCGTAGATCCATTCGGCAACGCCATCATTACGGGATTTACAACGTCCCCCAATTTTCCAACGACGCCCGGAGCTTTGCGCACCGTGATTTTTGGAGGTGAGCCCGGATGCCTTCGTTGCAAAGCTGAATGCTGACGGTACCGCTCTGATCTACTCCACCTTTCTTGGCGGAGTGGACGGTTTTAATTTTGGTCATAGCGTCGCCACGGACGGTTCCGGCAATGCCTATGTGACAGGGACTACCAACGCCACCGATTTTCCGACGACACCAGGCGCTTTTGATACCGTATTAACCGCTGGATCTAAAGCGTTCGTATCGAAACTGAACGCCTCCGGAACGGCTTTCATCTACTCTACCTTGCTTGGAGGCCAATTTGATAACACCGGATTCAGCATTGCCGTGGATGCGTCAGGCAGCGCTTATGTGACAGGGGAGACGTTAGCCGACGATTTTCCGACGACCCCCGGCGCGTTCCAAATTACTCTTCAGGGACAGAGAGATGCGTTCGTGACGAAGCTCAACGCCGATGGCACGGCCCTCGTCTACTCCACGTATCTCGGAGTACCGTTTTATGCCGCTCCAAATGAATATCCAATGCAACCAATAATAAATAATATTTTGGCCAAATCTAACGCGCCAATGTTGAGGGAATGGAGATCTGCGGGGAATAATTTGGTCAACATATGGAATGCTGTCTCGCTATTCTCCTTGGAAATGATTCCAATTAGCGACAATATTCACGCAACCTTGTCATCATACTCTAACGTTAAAATCAAAGAGGCCGTCGACCAAGGATGTGCCTTGTTCAACGGCCTTTGGGCTAGCGTATTTATTGTTCAACCGATTAACTAATCTTAATTACAACGGCTATACCCGCAATTGGCGCATGTTTTGCAGCCTTCGACGTTCAGCAGCGAAGCGCTGCCGCAGGACGGGCATAGGTCGCGCGAAGTCGGTGCGCCTTTCGCGGAGAATGGCGCTTGCACCTCGGGCGCAATGGCCGCCGCGATCGGAGCCGTCTCCGACGCCGCCGCATGCTCATCGGCATGCTGCGCATGAGTTTCCAACGCTTTCGCGACCGCATCGGCTATCGATTCGACGCGGTTGGCTCCGAAGCCGATCGCGCCCGAACCGCCAATTCCTTTCAAATGCTTGATCAGCAGTTCCACCTTATGGCCATGATCGCCGTAGCGGAGGAATAAGGAACATACCCGGCCCAATGCTTCCGCCATCGCGAATACGTCCGAGCCCGCTTTGCCGACGTTCAGGAATATTTCGCTCGGTACGCCGTCCAAATCGTTAATCGTAATATATGCCATTCCGAACGGGGTATTGATTTTGTACGTCGCTCCGCGCAGCACTTGCGGGCGGCGCTTGTATTGCTTGTCGAACACTTCTTTCGCTGGCGGTTCCACGTTCACAGCCAGCGACTCGTTCAGCGCGTCCATCGACTGCGCTTCCGCTTCCCCGTTCGCGCCTGCCTCCGATGCCGCGGCCGCATTCGACTTCTCCTCGTCTTTCTTCTCCGTACTGAGCACCTGCACGTCGCGGCTGCCGTCGCGGTATATCGTAACGCCTTTGCAGCCGAGATCGAAGGCGAGTTCATACAATCGTTTCGTTTCTTCCACCGTAAAGTCCGCCGGGCAATTCGCCGTTTTCGAGATCGAACTATCGACCCAACGTTGAATCGCCGCCTGCACCCGAATATGATCCTCGGCCGACAAATCCATCGCCGTCACGAAATGATCCGGCAGTTCTTCGCCCGGATGCGCGTCCATCCATTGCTGCGCGATCGGCACAAACTGCTCGTCGAAGCCGAGCCGGCTTTGCCGGTAATATTTGAACGCGAAATAGGGCTCAATTCCGGTCGATGTGCCGACCATCGTCCCCGTGCTTCCCGTGGGAGCTTGCGTAATGACGGTAACGTTGCGCATCCCGTTGTTCTCGATCGACGCGCCTACTTCGGGATACGCCGCAACGATATTTTTCATAAATCCGCTCTGCATAAACGGTTCCAGTTCGAACGCTTTAAACGATCCTTTCTCCGCCGCAATTTCCGAAGACGCCAAATAAGCTTCTTTCGCGATAAATCCATATAGGCGGTCGAGAAATTCAAGCGATTCCGGGCTGCCGTACCGGACGCCCAATTTAATCATCAATTCGGCGAGACCCATCGTACCGAGTCCGACGCGGCGCTCGGTTTGTTGATTCTCTCTATTCTCCTCGAAATGATACGGCGTCTTGTCAATGACGTTGTCGAGGAAACGAACCGAATACCGCGTGACCGTCGCGAGTTCGTCCCATGCGACATCGTGGCGTTCTTCATCGTAGAACTTCGATAAATTCATCGCGGACAAATTGCAAACGCCCCATCCCGGCAAGCCCTGTTCGCCGCAAGGATTCGTACAAATGATCGGATTAAAATACCAGCTGTTCGACATTTGATTGTAATATTCCATAAAGACGACGCCGGGCTCCGCCGATTTCCATGCGGATTCGATAATCGTATGCCATACGTCGCGGGCTTTGACCGTACGATAATGATTGACTTTCTTGCCCTGCTTGCGCCATTTCTCCAAATCGCCGTCCCAAATGTCGTTATATTCCGGGTCGGTCGTATCCGGGAAGACAAGCTCCCAATCCAAATCTTCCTTGACGGCTTTCATAAATCCGTTGCTGACGCATACCGACAAATTCGCATTCGTCACTTGCCCCATCGTCTGCTTCACCGTAATAAAATCGAGCACATCCGGGTGCCAGTCGTTAATCATGAGCATTAACGCTCCGCGTCGGCTGCCTCCCTGCTCGATCAATCCGGTCGTGTAGCTGAACAATCCGCCCCAACTGACGGCGCCGCTCGATGAGCCGTTGACGCCTTTTACGATCGATCTGCGCGGCCGCAGCGAAGACAGGTTGATGCCGACGCCGCCGCCTCGCGCCATAATTTCCGTCATTTCCGTCAATGTATCCATAATGCCGCCGCGGCTGTCCTTCGGCGAAGGAATGACGTAGCAGTTGAACAGCGTCAACTCTTCGCTCGCTCCCGCTCCGGCCGCGATCCGGCCGCCAGGCACCAATTTCCAATCGTCAAGAATATATCTGAACCGCTCGGTCCATGTTTGCTGCAATTCGGGCGTCGTTTCCACCGATGCCATCGCCGCGGCGAGTCGATCCCACATCTGTTCCGGCGTCTTCTCAATCGTCAGCGTCAACTTCTCGACGGTCGATTCGACCGTTTCGCCGCTGCGCAGCTTCACTGTTACATTGCGTCCTTCCCTTTTCACAACTTCCCCGACTTCTTTTGCCGGAAATTTCGGATCGTCTTTCGTCAATACAAGTACGACGTCGCCGACTTTCGTATTGTTCGTATCCGCATCCTTCCATGCGTAACGATCTAGAAATATTTTTTCGCTTAATCCTTCCAACCGCTGTTTCTGCATCGTTTTCAACAAAAACAACCTCCTATAATTTTGGTGTAGCGGCGCTCCTCGCTGCAAATCCAGTAAAACGGATCAATCATTGCGAAAACTTCTACCATTATATTATGTAGGATTCACAATATATTGTGTGCTTTAATCATTATACTATACTACATATTGTATTTTCTATAGTACAAAACTGTAAATTAAGACAAGAAAGCGATACTATTTTGACCAAGCTTCTTTTTGCTCCTACGATCTCTCTTTTTCGCCCTCTTTAGCCTTTAAAATATGAAACGATTTTGAAAAATTTACATGAAAATAACATGTATGGAGACCGATCTCCCGGCGCATTCGGTTATGAAGCGGCCGTTTTTCGTCCATACTAGCGTAAAACGGACTTTGGAGGTGTACGCCATGCGTCTTACCGAATATTCGGAACATGCGCGGCCTGTCGAAATTCAGCACAATCGCGGATGGTTCGCCGAGCTAGAACAACGCATGAACAAGAACGGTCCCTGGGATGACTGGACGTTATACAAACTCGCCTACGAAGCCGAGCAAGCGAAGCTCGTTACAAGCTTTGACGAATTGCAATGTTTGTCTTATCTGGCCCATCTGCAGCCGATGCGCCACCAGATCGAGACCGCGGTGAAAGTGCTGCACGAAATGCGGGGCAGGGCGATTCTTGCCGATGAGGTCGGCTTAGGCAAAACGATTGAGGCCGGGCTTATCTTAAAAGAATACATGGTGCGCGGACTGGTGCGCAAAGCGCTTATTCTCGTCCCCGCTTCGCTCGTGCTGCAATGGGTGCGCGAATTGAACCAGAAGTTCGGCATCGCGGCCGTCGCGCAAAAGAAAGAATATACTTGGCATTACGACGTCGTCGTCGCTTCGATGGATACGGCAAAACGCGATCCCCATAAGCAACTGCTGCTATCCAAAGAATATGACATGCTGATCGTCGACGAAGCCCATAAATTGAAAAACAAAAAGACGACCAATTACCAGTTTATTAATCAATTGCATAAAAAGTATTGCCTGCTTCTTACCGCTACGCCGGTGCAGAACGATCTCGACGAACTATATAATTTGATTACGCTGCTGAAACCGGGACAGCTTGGCGGACAAGGCGAATTTGTCGCGAATTTCGTCGTGGACAAACGGATGCCGAAGAACGAAGAGCAATTGCAGCGCGAGCTTTCGAAGGTTATGATCCGCAACCGCCGCAGCGACGGCAATATCGGATTTACGAAGCGCTATGTCAAGAACGTTCCGCTAACGCTGTCCCCCGAAGAACAATCGCTATACGACGGCGTTACCCAGTTCGTCAAGGAAAGGTATCGCGAATCGGGCGGCGATTTGGCGAATATGTTGTCGCTCTTGACGCTGCAGCGCGAAGTATGCAGCAGCCGCAACGCGGTATTTCTAACGCTGCATAATTTGTCAAAGCGCATGGCCGAAGACTCCCCCGTCCATGCCAAAATATGGAGCCTTATTCATAAAATTAAAGACATCAAGGCAAACACGAAAGCGGAAAAGGCGCTCGAGCTTGTTCGCGAAATGAACGAGAAGGTGATCATCTTCACCGAATATCGGGCTACGCAAGATTATTTGCTGCAATTTTTCCGCAGTCAGAATATGATTGCCGTTCCCTACAGCGGAGGCATGAACCGCGGCAAGAAAGACTGGATGATGGACCTGTTCCGCGGCCGCGCGCAAGTCATGATCGCTACCGAAGCGGGCGGGGAAGGGATTAATCTGCAATTTTGCCATCATATGATCAATTTCGATCTGCCGTGGAACCCGATGCGGGTCGAACAACGGATCGGGCGCGTTCACCGGCTGGGGCAAACGAATGACGTTAAAATATACAATCTTTCCACGCTCGGGACCATCGAAGAACATATTCTAAACCTGCTGCATGAAAAAATCAATATGTTTGAATTGGTAATCGGCGAATTGGACGTCATTCTCGAACGTTTCGAACAGGACGATTCGCTTGAGAAGCGTCTCTACAAAATGATGCTTGAGTCGAACTCCGACGATGAGCTTCGAGCCCAAGTCGATTCGCTCGGGCAATCGCTAAATCAAATCGTAACGTCGGTCGGACAATCGAGGGAGGCCCGCTAGCGATGCCGATGACACAAAAGCAAGTGCAGCAATACGTAATGCGCTATTTGGAAGCGACGGGCTGCCACTTTATCGAGAAGTCCCCCGCCCATGCCATGGTCAAATTATCGCCGCAAGCGGATCGGAGCTTGACGAACCGGCCCTATTATTGGGGATATGTCGATCAGACAGGGGTGGAGCCGGAGACGATGCGGATCATGTTCATTTTCGATCCGGAACATAAAGACGTGCCGCCCGCACCGCTGCCGGGCCCGGGCGTACAGCGCATTCCGCGCGAGGAAATCACCTACGGCTGCCGGAAATTGGATCAATTTTTCGAAGCGGCGAAAGCGGGCGGCTCCTACGTATATTTGTTCGAACAACCGAATTCGGATCATAAGAAGGCGGCCTCTTCGATGCCGTATCACACCTGGCTCGGTCTGAACGTGAAGGTGGAATTCGCATGCGATATGAAGCGGGAAGAGATTCATTCCTACGGCATTTCCCTTGCGACGGGCGAAATCGCGGAGCAGTTTCACGAGCGGCTGTCCGGACGAAAAATGTCGCCGAAGCTGCCCGCCAATGTTCACGTTGCTCCGAATGCCATTACGCTAAACCGGGCGAGAACCCTCATTGAGCAGAAGCTGGAAAAAAAACTGAAAACATACGACACGGCTTGGGCGGAGGAGGCCCGCAAGCGGCTGCAGGACGAAATTGCGCGAATCGATTATTTCTACGAAGAACAGCTGAAAACGCCGGAAGAAGCGAAGAAAAAGGAAATCGAAGAGCAATATGCGAACCGCAAGAAGGAAATCACGTGGCAATATGAGCCTCGCATCGCCGTATCCGTCATAAATTGCGGAATCTTTCACCTGCCGGCGTGATTCAGACGATTCTCGCTAAAAGGATGCAAAAATAGAACGTGGCGCCGGGGATCGGCAGCGACATGTTCTAACAAACTTTGAAAGGCTTGTCCTTTACAATGAAAATAGAAAGCAAAATAGAAAGATATGCAGTTCCAACTTCCATATAGGCAGGTGATGAAATTGCGAAAAACGATCATCGCGCTGGCCGGCGCATTGCTGCTGGCCGGGCTTATGTCATCGGGCCAAGGTCATCCGTCCGTCTCGCATGCCGCCGAAAGCGGGCGCATGGGCGCGATCGCCGAACCCGGTTTATCCACGGACGGCGCAACGCTCAATCAACGAATCTCCGACTGGATCGGGCGGCTGGCGGAACATGAAGAGTTTGCCGCCTGGAAGCAGGCGGAATATCAAGTGTATCCGCTCGGTCCCGGGATGCACGGCTGGCTGGTTCTCTTGACGAAAGGCGCGGAGGATGTCGGCTATCTCGTCGTCAGCGCAACGGAAACCGGCGAACCGATCCTATCCGAATACGGTACCGGAAGCCAATCTTTATTCAGTATGAACACGCTGTACTCTTCGTTAGTGCAGCATGAACTTATTCCTTCATCCGTCCTGCCGGAGCAGTTCGAACAATGGGATCGTATCTCCATCGACAGATATTATATTCATCCGATGCTTGCCGTTTGGAAAGTTGGCATTTCCGGCGAACCAAACCGGTATGTCGATGCGAAAACGGGACAAATTTTGACGATCGGCGATGACGAATGGCGTGCACAACTTTCCAAGTTTCAAAACGATCCAACGGCAGGCATTGCCGGCAGCGTGCGGCAGCCTCAGCCAAGCGTCTCCGCGGCGGAAGCCTTCGATCCATATTACCGGATCGTATGGATTACGCATGAACCGCTTGACGTATCGAATCCGAAGCAGCTGCTGGATTGGTTTGCGGACAATGTAAAAATGACATACGTATCCGAATGGTACGATGAAGCTTATCTCGTGCCCGTGGCGTTAACCGGCTATCAAATATGGGACGGCATAACGACATACGTCGGCTTCGATCAAGAAGGAAACCGTTACGTCCCGTTCGAGACTTTAAGCCGCTATGGAAGCTTTTACGAAAATTAATTTTTATCAAGCGCAAAAAACCCCCGTTCTTCATCGGTTTATGAAGAAGGGGGGTTTTCGTCTTGTTCCCGCTTCGTTCGGCTGCGAGCGAACTGCAAGCTGAACGGGATGTAGCCGAACCATCTCGAGCTCCAATGTTCTTTCGCTTTGCGGCGTTCGCGCCGAACCTCCTTAGGCGTGTCCATATAAGTGATAAAACGTTCGGTCATCAATTTCACCACATCGATTCCTTTGACCGCCATGCCTCTTCCCCCTTACGTCGCGTTTACTTCTAGGGTTCGCATTTCAGGCGGAAAATAAACGTCGATGCATGTTTTTCCGCGAGCTAGACAAAATAAAAACGTCCTAGTTTCGACAAATGTACCGGCAAGAAAAAGTGAACGATCGTTTATGATCAAGGAGGCGGGACATGTTCTCATGAAACGCATATGGTTACTTCTGCTTACGGTTGTCATCGCGTCCGCTTGTTGTACGTCCGCAACCGCCGCCGCCGCCGATCCGGAGCGATTCCACGAATCTTTCGCCAGACCGGTCGTCGTCATCGACGTCGGACATGGCGGCGTAGACGGCGGGACCTCTTATCAAGGTTTGCTTGAAAAAGACATCAATTTGGAAATCGGCAAAAAATTATACATGATTTTGCGCAGCAACGGCGTCGCGGCGGTGCTGAACCGTACCGGCGATTACGCGCTCAGCGACGAGAACCGGTGGCTCCGCAACCCGTCGCGCCATCGCCGCGATTTGGCGCAGCGCCGCCAATTAACGGAAGAATTGCCGACAGAGCTGTTCGTCAGCCTGCATGTGAATTGGAGCAGAAGGGCCTCTTATCGCGGACCGCTTGTACTCCATCAAGACGAAGGCCGCAGTTTTCTACTTGCCACCTTGTTGCAGCAATCTTTGAACGGATTGTACGGGACGAACAGGCAGGTGCAGCACGGCAAGACATTCTATTTGCTCCGGCGCGTCAAGCAGCCTGCCGTCATCGTCGAGACCGGATATCTCAGCAACAGAAGCGATCGGGAAAAATTGTGCGGCGCGCGCGGACAAAAGGAGATCGCCCAAGCGATATACGCAGCGATACAGCACTATTTGCAATTAACGTGATGTCCGGCATACTTCACCAAGATCCCTCCTTCTATTCGGCAAGGGGGCTTTCACGCAGTCGATCGGCTTGCATCGTTTCTTCTTCACTATGCCAAATAAAATGCTGAAAACTACCGCTTTCTCCGCGAATGAATTCGACTTCTGCGGTCGCTTGCTGGATAAAAAAACGGGCTTGATTAAGCGGAAGCAGCGGTAAAGAAATCCCGTTTTCAAGCCGTATGTAAAGCCGTTCGTCCTCCACCGTCACCTCAACCTGCATGCTTTCTCCATTGTCGGCCGCACTCTTCAGCATATATGTACCGACATAATGCTCATACACCGAAGGTTCGACATGGACGATTTCGCGTTCCACAGGAGGCTGCGGCATCTCGTAATCCTCATCGCATAAAATATGTTCCAGCGCATCGATCACTTGTTGGCTGTAACGCATTTCTTTCTCCGCATTTTGCAGAACAATCAGCGTCATATCTTGATCAAGATAACGCTTCATTACGGTAGCATAGCCTGGCCATCCTCCGGTATGGCTGACGATTTTGCCGAGTCCCTCTTTTTCTTCCACAATCCAACCCAATCCATATGGAAATGTCTCTCCATTGTTCAACCGTACCGGAGCAAACAATTCATCGCGCAACGATCCCTCAAGGAAATCATCCGAGTATAAAGCCCGGTCCAGACGCAATAAATCGCGCAGATTGCTGTTCACCGTGCCATCGCCTTGAATTCCGTCCAGAAAAATAACATATTCCGTCTCCTTGACCGTATCCGGCAATACATAAGCCGAATCTTCCATGTTATACACAAAACCGAAGGCATAATTGGGAATCGTTCGCCCTTCCCATCGGCGATTGTAAACGCTTGTACTGTTCATTCCAAGAGGACTGAACACTTGTTCTTTCATATAATCCGCGAATGTTTTTCCGGAAATCCGTTCCATGAGAATAGCAAGCATAACGTAGCCCGTATTACTGTACGACCACCCTTCGTTGGGAGGGAACTCCGGATCGGGTTGATGCTTAACCAGCATATTTAGCACATCCTGATTTGTTGCAATGACGGAACGATCCCAATGTTCGATCAATAATTCCATGTAGTCCGGAAGGCCGGATGTATGTTCCAGTAAATGCCGAATCGTAATTCCCGGGTACGGAAGTTCCGGAATCCACTTGGCAACCGGATCGTCGAAATCAACTTTTCCGGTTTGCCGCAAACGTGCTATTCCCAAAGCGGTAATGGGCTTGGATAACGAAGCCAATTCAAATATCGTGTCCGCCGTCAACGGTCTGCCGGTTCGAAAGTCGGCCAACCCGGCCGCCGTTTCCAGAAGCACTTCCCCCTTCTCAGCCGCCAAAAACGCACCATTAACGATACCCTGCTCACGAATAGCTGCAAAAAAAGACGCTAAACGTTCCTTCTTGTTCGCGTTCACATTAAAATCCCCTTCACCATAGACTTCTTGTATCCATGATACAGGGATGAAACTCCACAATCAAGCTCCGCTGCTTTATTGTTGGGCTCGACGCTAGTAAGCGAATTAAGTAGAGAGAAGAAGAAACAGGAAAGCTCCTTACGGAAGTAGAATAGCTATGCTTCGCGCAAGCTGGCGCCGGGAAGCGGCGTCAGCTTGTATTGCGATGCGGCGGATTGAGTATCTGACGATGGACAGGATGAAGCCGGCCCGTTCTCGCCGGCAGAACGACTAAGAGCTTCATCCGTTTTTTTCGTATCAAATCGCCCGTTAAAACCTGCTTACGGGATAGGCGTCTGCATCATTCCCCTCAAGATCACTTCAAGTCCCCAACGGAAACGTTCGTTCTCCGCCACCTCTCCCGAGAACAACTCCTCCTTCAGATTGGCGATGAGCGGATAGCGGACCGGGTCCGCAGATTGGTACATATCCTTGACCACCGACGTCTGCTTGGTTCCGTGCTTCTTCCACGAATGATGTTCGAAGGCCACATAACGAACATCGTTCGTCAAGAACACTGTTCGTTATGATATAAGAAATTTGTCGTATTAGCTGGGTTTCTAATTTATTTGCATCCAAATCTATAAAATAATTTTTTTGGACTTATCGTTCCGAAAACTTTATACTAATTTATATGAATGGGGGTCTTGTAAATTGGGGAGAAGTATTAATTTTAATAAAGAACATGCTTTGAATAAGGCTATGTATTTATTCTGGGAAAAAGGCTATGACGCTACATATATCTCAGATCTCATTGATACGATGGGAATAAGTCGCTCTACTCTCTACGATAGTTTTGGGGATAAGGACGAACTATTTAAACAGGTTTTAGAACATTATAAAAACTATGGCTATCAAAAGAGAAATTTGCTTTTTAGTGGCATAAGCACTAAAGCATCTCTTAAATCCTTTTTTTATCAACATATTGAAAAATGCTATTCAAATGACATTCCCAAAAGTTGTATTATAACTAATTCTTCACTGCTTATTGGACATATTGATCCTTCCATAGAAGAAATGCTTCTAAATGATTTTAATGAACTTGAAAAAGTATTTATGCAAGTCATTGAAGAAGGAAAAAAGAAAGGAGAAATTTCACAAGAGACTAACTCTGAATTAGTTGCATATTCTTTATTAAGTTTAAATCACAGCATTAATTTAATGTCCAAATATAAAAAGGAGAAGAATCTAGCCTATAATCTAGTGGATAAGACTATTGCAGACCTATAGTCTTTCTTTTTTAAGCATTTCGGAACGTACGTTCCAAAAAAAAGAATAAACAAAAGGAATGATAAAGGTGACTAAAAAGACAAATTTTCTAATATTTATTTTGGCAATTAGTTGTGGTTCACTTGCCGCAAATATTTATTATGCACAACCAATTGTACAATTCATTGCAAAAGATTTGAACATCTCTTCTGCTTTATCTGGATTGCTTACTACCCTGACACAAATTGGATATGGATTGGGATTATTTTTTATCGTACCGATGGCTGATTTATTTAAAAGTAAGAAAATAATAGGAATTCTTATCGGGCTTACAATGATTTCATTAGCTGGTACATTAATTTCCACAAATGGAATTGTTTTTTTAATAGTAACAACCATAATTGGCATTGGAGCCTGTGCGGCTCAAATGTTAGTTCCACTAACAATGAGGATTGTGCCCATTAAACAGACAGGTAAATATGTGGGTAAAGTGATGAGTGGTTTATTGATTGGAATTATGGTTGCTCGTCCATTATCTATCGGAATAGCTGATTGGTTCGGCTGGAGAATAGTATTTCTCTTTTCATTAATAACACTAGTTGTCATATTACTGTTAATTATAAAATTTTTGCCCAACTATGAAGTAGTCTCGACTA
This sequence comes from Paenibacillus sp. MSJ-34, assembly GCF_018918005.1. Lineage (GTDB taxonomy): Bacteria > Bacillota > Bacilli > Paenibacillales > Paenibacillaceae > MSJ-34. Next base: position 24,756 of record NZ_JAHLPR010000059.1, read on the forward strand.
GTAACATGTTATATCCAAATTTAATAGCTTCTATGATGAAGCTACTAATAAATACATCTCCTCTACAACAAAGAGCATTTTATCACGCATGTTTATTTGCAACATTTAGTCTTTATTGGACAGTTATCCCAATTTTATTAAGGTCTGAGCCATTATATTTTTCAAATAATGAAATTGCATTATTTGGCTTTGTTGCAATAGCTGGAGCTTTCTTAACTCCAACTATTGGTAAAATAGCAGATAAAGGTTATATTTTTGCAATGACTAATGTATCAATGGCGCTCGTACTATTATCTATCGTACTATTATTTTTTGTTAAAGACCATTCACTATTTACTGTCATTTTAATTCTTATCTCAGGCATTAGTATTGATATTGGTGTATCAGGAAACTTATTATTAGGTCAAAAAGTGATCTTTGGTTTGAATCCCGAGATAAGAAATAGGCTTAATGGATTATATATGACTATTTTCTTTTTGGGAGGAGCCTTTGGTTCATGGATTGGAAGTTATACTTACTATAAATTTAATAGTGAAGTAACTTTACTCATTGGAACAGCTTTGCCTTTAATCGCCTTATTAGTTCATTTAATAAAGAATAATACAAAAAGTTTATCAAAAACCAAAAGTTCAAATCCACATTTTTAATATCTCTTTCATTTTACATTTAGATTACTAGTGGAAACTTTAGGCTTATACAGAGACTGTTCACTCGGATTGAAGTTGTAGAAGCTGCGCGAGACAGCGTAGTTATCGGTAACAAATCATATATCATGCTCAAGCAAAAAGAGGACGAAAGAAGCGAATCAGACGCCGCTTCTCGTCCTTTTTGCGTTCGACGTATGTTTGCAATCTTACAACAACTCAAAGGCAAGATCCTTCCAGTTCTCTTCTTTCACAGGCTCAATGGTTTGTTCAAGGTAGCCCATTTCCAGCACCGCAACAATACGTTCGTCATTTTGAACGCCGTAACGACGGGTGCAGGTTCTGTCATAAATCCAATCATTCATTGTCATTCGCACATGGAGCATGCTCTCCTGCGCGAGCAGACGGAAATTCTGCATGAGGCAGCATGCTGCCGCCAAATCTTCTTCCCTTTTATGAAGATCGCGATCTTCCTTTACGACCAATATCAGATAGGCCGGAGCCTGATCTTGCAATCCGGACATTACGTCTGTGCTGCCGGATCCAACGAAGATAAAACGCCAAGGCTCCCGCAAGCCGTCGTTAGGAGCCCATACTGCGACATTCAATAATTCCAATATATGAATTTCGGAAACGGGTTGATCGCTATAGCGCAATGAATGCCCCTCCTTCCCCTTTGGAACCGCTGCCGGCATCATTCAACGTCCCCCTCTTCAACTCGATAATACGGTCCATTTCTTTTCTGCTCGCGTCCGTGTTCTGGCTTTCGGGATCTTGTCAAAGTATCCGAGATGAAAAATGCCAACAAGCCTCTCATTGGGATTCATTTTCAACAGATTGAACAGTTCCTTGCTCTGCATCATCGGCTCCGTGTCCCACAACGTACCAAGTTGACGTTGCCAGGCAAGAAGCTGAAAATTTTGCATCATACCGCAAACCGCCGCATAATTCATGTCACTATTCCTTCTGTCCGCATCCGTTTCGGCTATGATGATGAGATGGCCCGGAATATCGGTAACTCTTTTCCGAACGAATTCCCGCACTTTCTCCGGAAGCCATTTGACCAGTCTGTTCTTCACCAACGGCTCAAGCATGCAGGCAGCCAGACGTTCCCTGGAATCCGCCGTTCCCGCATACACGCACCGGAAAGCCGGCTCCTCTCTGGATGGATATAGGAGCCGCGCTGCGTTGAGCAATTCTAGCACCAACCCCTGATCTACGGGAGCTGGGTTAAACCTCCGTATGCTTCTGCGCTCTCTGATGATCTTCGTGAAATTCATGCTTTCACCCCCGCTTTTGCTCTAAAACGGACAAGGTAATGGAACTGTTAGTGATTTCATCATGTTCTTAACGATAAAAGTCACCCAAATCTCCAAACAGCCGCTTTATAAAATCAAGCTCGGTTTCGCTGTATTGATTCAAAAACTCGTACATCCTTTGCCGCTCCTTGTTATGGAGTTCGTCATGAAGAGCATAGAGTCTCTTCCCGGCCGGCGTTAGCCGAAAGTACACTTCTTTTTTATTATCGTTGAGCTGGGTTTTACGTACCCAACCTGTCTTCAGTAACTTATTGGTTACCTTGGAGGTGTTCCCTTTGCTTAGATTCATTTTTTCGGCAATAGAAGTGACGTTGATCGGTTCCTGCTCGCCAATGCAGGCGATAGTGTGCACCTCCGTCATGTTGAGGGCTGGTACCGCCTCTATCATTTTTCGCAGTTCTTCAAGAAAAACGCTGATTTCCCGGTTCTCATATTGTTCTTTTTGATGAAAAAATCGAATGAAATTCTCATGGATGGCGGTTTTCAACATATCGTTCGTTCTCATGATCACGCAAGCTCCTCGACTCATTGTTTTTTTCATTATACCAAAAATTAGTTTCATAAGAAACAATATGGGCAGGCCGAAGATGTTCTATTTCGTATAGCACCGGTCATATCCGTTTTCGAGCCATATACCAACCTCCTTTTCAATGCAAAATTATTTCGTTGAAATAAATAAAAAAACCGATTAAATAAAAATAAAGACAAATAACATTTAAAAATATTTATTCAAATGAAACAATTTTATTCTAAGGCTATTTCTGTTCGGTGTCAATCATTATGGCGAAATGAAAAAAGAGACACCCTTTCGGATGTCTTCTTTACGCAACCAAGGTGAGTTATTTTAAAAAATAGTCGGCACCATTCCTCCATCCATACGGATTGGCGAACCTTTAAATGCGGATGCATAAGGACTGCATACAAATGCAACTAATCTGCCTATTTCAAAAGGCTTGATAAATCGCTGTATTTCAGATTGAGGCAGGTTTGCCGCCATAAATTTTTTCTCTTTTTCCGAAAAAGTCAGATCTTCATTAGGGTACATGCCCTCAATGATTTGATGCACATTTTCGGAGAGTGTCGGTCCCGGCATGATCGTATTGACGGTAACTTCCGTTCCTTTTGTTAATTTCGATAAGCTTTTTGACAATGATAACAGCATTGATTTTGTCACTGCATATTGAGGCATTTGTCCTGAAGGCATCATTGCTTCTTCGCTCGCAATAAAGAGAATGCGGCCATAGTCGTTTTTCAACATTGTAGGCAAATAAAATTTGGATAATCCATTTGCGGCAAGTACATTCGTACGGAAGTATTTTTCCCATACTTCATCGTCAATGTCCTCATATTGCATAATTTCATAAATCCCCATATTGTTAACCAAAATATCGATATGAGGATATTTTTTGAATAAAGCTTCTCTTTGCTCTGCATCCACAAGATCGGCTGCAGCATTTTGAGGAGAGGTGGCCGGGAAATCCGCTTTAATTTCATTTACAATTCGTTCTGCCTCTTCGTAATTTCGTCCGTTAATGAGTACATTCACGCCTTCTTTGGCTAGTTCAATGGCAATTGCTTTCCCTATACCTTTCGTAGACCCTGTAACTAAAGCTGTTTTATTGTTTAATCCCATATCCATGATTCATTTCTCCTTTTCGTTTATAATTTAGCACGCCAATTTGAAGGAGTATGACCTTCCCAAAGGCGGAAAGCACGGTAGAACGAGTTCTGGTCTTCATATCCAAGCAGGAAGGCCACTTCTTTCATATCGATCGCAGGGTCTGCCAAGTACTCTCGTGCCAGCTCGCGTCGAGCTTGTGTCAACAAATGTTTGAAACTCGTGCCTTCGTCGGCGAGGCGGCGCTGCAAGGTACGATCGCTCATCCCCAACTCGCCCGCTACAGCCTGAATATCGGGACGTCCCCCCGCTAAGCTGCGTTTCATGATCCATTTGACCATCTCGGTAATTGAACGGCCGCATTGCTGTTCATCGAGCGATCGGTCCAATACGGGAGTAAGAACCTCCAGCAACTCTTCGTTGTACGAGACAAAGGGGCGGTCCAGATCTCTTCGAAGCAGCGTCAAGCGGTTATATTGTGCGCCAATCCGGATTCGGCAGCCGAAGTAAGCTTCAAGGACCTGTACATCGCCCATGGCATGCGCAAATTCGACTCGATGCGCCGTCAAGTGTTGACCTGTGCCGCGGCGCCCTAGCTCCAGCAAAGACGCCAGCGTGATGCCAATCAGCATTGGCGGACCGGGTCGCTCGGTATGCAGCCATTCCAGTTCGATCACACAAAGCTCGCCCTTCTCGGTGATACGCAAGCTTTCGGGGGGGCACAATTGTTTGTACCGGGCCATACGGTTTAAAGCGTCGCGATAGTCGCGAGCGTGGTAAGGCGCTAAGACGCTCGGCGGGTACTTCGCTGTTTCAAAGGCGGTCGCAAGCTTGACAATTCCTATCGCAGGGTCGCCAATGAGATCGGAAAAAGCCTGCCATATCGCGAAATATTGCTCAGTAGTCACTACTGTTTCATTCATAACGGTTAGCGGCAGTCGCGCTTTGCGAACCACATCGTGGGCGGCAATCCCTAATTGATGCAATCCTGCCCAAAAACCTGCCGGCATTTTAATACGGTTAAAGGTATGAGACGTCATACTTAAGGGCCTCCTCCAGTTGCTTACACCTTCGCTAGCTTTGGATTGGCGTCCTGCCTTGTTGGCTGGACAGTTATTATAGTATACCTACTCAATGCCAATCTGTAACTAGCAAAGAGCGACTGTTTACTTGCCAATTGCGCCAAATCAAGGATATAATAATAAAATAGCGGCAACCATGAAAAAATAAAACATGGCTGCCGCTATTTGATTTTAATTTACGTTCCCGTTCGTATGATGAGGCACCGGAAAAAATCCTCATCCGTTTCGGTTCCAGGCCTCCATGTTGAGTTCATTGTTCATGGCCGCGGCGACAATTGCGCCCATCGAGGCGGCAGCAATGGCCTGGTACATTCGCGATGCCGCGTCCCCGGCGCTATAAACGCCCGGAACGTTCGTTTTTCCGAACTCGTCGACGACAACCGCCCCCGCTTCCGTCATCTGGCATCCGATAGCTCGCGGCAGGTCCGATCCCGTAACCAGCTCCGGTTGGAAAAAGATCCCCCTGCATGGAACAGTCGTCCCGTCTTCGAGAACGACTTGCTGCACGATCCCTTCGTTTGAATCGATGGATCGGATCGGCGAATCGTACAGAGGCACTTGATGCCGTTGGAGCTCCTCGCGCTGAGTATCCGTCAGCTCATCGGGGCCATTCGTGCAGACGGTAAAACGGTTCGTCCATCCGGATATGAGCGGAGCGAAATGCATGAGCCCGGCTCCCTTCACAATGATGACAAGCGGCTGATCCCTTAATTCCCAGCCGTCGCAATACGGGCAGACGAACGCGCTTTTCCCGTATACCTCTGCGAGCCCCGGAATGCCTAGCGGCCGATCCTTCATGCCGACGGCAAACAATATCTTTTTGCTTGCAATCGTTTGCCCTTGCTCGGTCTCTATTTGAAACCGTCCGTCCGTCCCCGCGATCGACACGGCCGTTTCCGCCACGAAGCGGACGGAGGGGTAGGCGCTAATCTCTTCCTTCGCAATGCGCCGAAATTCGCCAGGCCTGATCCCGTCGCGGGTAAGAAATCCGTGGGCCTCGCGGGTCACGGCGTTGCGGGGACGGCCTTCATCGATCACCGCTATGTGCTTCCTCGCCCGTCCAAGCACCAGGGCGGCGTTCAACCCTGCCGGGCCGCCGCCAATAATCGCTACGTCGAAAAGTTGTTTTTCCATTGTCAACATATACCTCCATTTCAAAAGTTCCTTCAAACGTCATGAATTCGTTGCTTCCGAATGAACAATAATGGCGGAAGCCATTTGCAATAAAGTTATTATAGGTATATTAAATCTGTAATTTGGAGTAAAAAAATAGAAAGATGGCCTAACTCTTTCCCTAACCCATTGGCATAGGGAATACCTCCCTAGATTGGAAGGCGATCCGTGCGGACTTACGCCCCTTATTTGGCGCTTACGAAACTGACAATCCTTATTGGGCTCAAAATGTAGATGTTCCCAATCTAACGAAAGTACGTCTCTTTATTCATTGAAAATCGGCGGTTTTACCGCCTTTTCTCCCTCATTAGCGTGTTTCAGTTTCGTTACATGAGCAACAAGGCGATTTGCAGGCGATTAGCGTGTATTCGTTTCGTTAGCGCATATGATGGGTCGTCCGCCGTCAACGATTGCCATTTCTCTCTCCTATGCCAATCCCGCAACAAGATTGTTTGGACTATTTTATGCCGCTATCCCACATGTTGGTTGCTTTCTTGGCAAGCTCGGATATTTTCTGCTCTCTCAAAAAAACTTCCATTTTATTTTCCGCCTCAACCATAACCTGTTGAATCAAACATCCTGGATTATGATGCAGACCGCATTCAAATAACGAGGCTGTCCCCTCAATGGCATGAATGATATCCAAAAAGGAAATTTCCTCCCAGTTTCGTTTGAGGCGATACCCTCCGTTCACGCCGGAAATTGATTCGATCATTCCGGCCTTTGCAAGCTTGGTCAATATTTTCGATAAATAGGTTGGCGACACTTGCTGCTGCTCAGCAAGCTGCTGCACCCCCACGGGCTTATCGAAAGGAGATTTGCAAAGAAACAACATCGTATGAAGGGCATAATCCGTCGCTTTGGAAAATTTCATCTACACATCACTTCTCCGTTTCTATTCTCCCCCTATCTTACACCGCTTTAGAAACGCAATCAAGAAAAGCAGCCCAAGGTAATTAAAGGATTTAAAAGACTCCTTATATCCTTGATAATAAATGAAAAGAATGCAAATGTCAAAATTCCGTCTTGCATCAATCAAAATCCGGAAGGGCGAGCGTACTCTAATTATATCGAGGGACGAAAGAAATCAAATTTTCGGCACGAGACAGCAATAGGGCTAGGCGTAATCCGCCTAACCCTTCACCATTACCTCTCCCGCATAATGATAACATGGATTCATTCAATTCTTGTCTGCAACGCGCGGATCGTATCCGTAATTCCCTCCCCGAAACTCGTTGACCGTATCGGTCCGATCAACCTTTCGTATTTGTCCCCACTCAAGACAAGCGGTTCTTCCGTCAAATAGAGCATTTCCACTACCTCCTTCATGACCGGTACGCCCATGCCGAGCAAAGAGAGGCCGATTCTTCCAAGCGGAATGACAGGTTTGGCGCTTCCGCTCGCCTGGCGGGCGATTCGCACGATCTCTTTCCCCGAGATCAAACCTGCGCCCGGAATATGCCAGTTCTCCCCATAAGCATCGTCCCTTGCGGCGAGCTCCACAATCATGAACGCTGCGTCCGGCAAGTAGACGAATTCCCGGGGGACACGCATATTGCCGATGAAAAATGCCATCTTGCCGGCCGCGATCGCTGCGAGCGTAGAGCCCAGATAAGAAGCGTCGTTCGCCGTGGGGCCGTAATAATCCGGCAAGCGGGCGATCATGACTTTGGCCCGGCTCCAACGGTCGGCGAACAGCATCTTCTCGTAAGCGAGCCTGGTCTTGCCCTTCCTCGTATGCGGCTGCTTCGGGTGCTCTTCGGTCGCCCGCTCCATCTGTCTTCTTCCATAAGGATAGATGCCGTCGATGACGACTACCTTCAAGTTCAGCCGGTCGGCTGCCTCCATCACGGATTCGCCCAGAGGAATCAGCTTGCTTACCATTTCGTGATACGGTACGTTTGCGCAATGGAATAGGGTGTCAGCGCCTTCCGAAGCAGAGACGATGTGATCCGAACGGAAGGCGTCACCTACGGCAATCGTTAAATGTTCCGGGTAACCCAGTCCGGCACTAAGCCTCTCCAGCTTCTGGCGAGATCTCCCGAACGCCACCGTCCGAATCCCCCGCTTGACCAATTCCTCCGTTACCGTAGCACCTGTACCTCCCGTTGCTCCTACGACAATCGCTTTTTTCAAATAGATCACCTCATTCATGTATTTGTAATTGATCAATCACTTACTTGAAACCAATATAGCATTCTGTGATTGATTAGTCAATCACAAATTATGAAAAGTGATATCCCCTTCTCATTTTTCCATCAAATCGGGCATGTCCAGTGCTGCCGAAATATTGCACAGCATCCCCCGGGCCAGGAACAGCATCGTTCGTTCCTCGGGATTCGAAATGCCGGCTGCGCGGAAGGCGTCCAAAACCATTCGGCGGACTTCCCCGTATCCATTACGCATCGCTTCCTGAATCGCGTCTTCCCGGATCGTCTGAGCCTGCATCTGAAGCAGCGCTTCATTCTGATGCGAGTCCAGAATATCCTCATAGGCCCGGATCAGGTCGGTCTCCAGCCGTTCCGACGGTGTCGTCTCAATGTCCTTGCGGAAAGACTCGATCACTCGCGCCCAGGATACCTCCAGTGCCGTCAGCAACAACGCTTCTTTTGTCGAGAAAAAACGAAAAATGTACGGTTGCGATATGCGAGGCAAATCGGCTTTTCTCACCTTTGGCGTTCTGTTCCATCAAACAGCAATCGATAAGAAACGTAAATACAATTCTTCGGATAGAATAAAAGGTATAGTTAACCTTATTGTTTATAAAGTCCAGCGGTAAGATGTCAAGCCCCTGATTCATGAGAATTGGAAATTTACTTTAAGGAACAGGTCAATGAGTCAGGAAAAAAGACAACACCAAACTAAACCCAGTTCAAAAATCGAGT
>NZ_JAHLPR010000060.1 GCF_018918005.1 Paenibacillus sp. MSJ-34
AGTGTATCCACATAATGTTGACTTGAACCGAACGAACTGGGAAACCTCCACTTTTTTACAGTCCGCGAGGCAGATCCACTATATTCAGTGTTTGATATTACGGGCTTTCGAAATTTAGGATTATTATAACATATTCGATTATGATCAAAATTACAGGTTTCGCATACCGGTTTGTCCACCCTCATCACAAAAAAATCCGCTGTGCACAAACCGCGTTACTTCTTATTCCCATAAAGTTCAAAAACGAATCTTCCCCAGCTCCTCCCGGAAAGCCGGTCTTCGCGGAAACCTGATTAACAATTTTTGTGTGACGGTGAACGCTTCTTTCCGTCCGCCAACCTGTTGAAGCATTCGAATGATCCGGCAAACATCGGCGTAATCTCGCCTGTCTCTGGATTGATCCGCCCGGAATTCGATATATGCCACGAAAAGCGCCTTCACCTCCTCCGGGTAATGCGGAAGCAATTGCTCATAGAACGATTCAATTCGGTAAGGTGCCTTGCGGACATGTTCCAAAAGCCGTGCGAACATCTCCTCTTCCACCAGGATTTGGGTATACGTATGCTCTCCCCTCGGGCTCTGCTCCAATTGATCTAACATATCTTGCAGATACAAGGACCATTCTCCCTCATCCGAAAATGTATCCTTCACAGACCGGTAATAATCATATTCTCCGTTCATGATCAGCTCCATCCCGAGTTTCCGCTGCTGTTCGACTTGTCCTGTGCGATGGTATGCCTCATACCGATATTTCTTCCAGCGATAGACGAGCCCCGGCAGCTCCTGATCTTGAGCTTCCCCGGCCTCCGCCAATCGGATCGCTTCCTCGGCATCGCCTTGCTCAAGCGCCGCACGAATCGCAATCTCCCGGATTTCCGGGAAATGCAGATGTCTATACAAATAAGCTTTCGCCTGTTCTTCATCTGAACGTTCCAATATTTGACCATATCGGAGCACAGCCACCCGCTCGTCTGCGTACCTCTTCGACCAATTGCTCCCGGACATATGACCCAGGAGCGAATCCGCCGCATCATCCCATTGATGTTGCATCTCTTCCGACTCGATCAGCGCGCCCGCCGCCTCGAGGAGCGCGAGCTGCCAATCCGACCACCCGTCGTAATAAGGCTGGTGTGTCTCCTCCAACAACCGGCGGAAAATCTTCAAGCGTTCTTCCGCCGGAATATGATGGTGATCCTGAACCAGCTTGAAGATCGATTCCAGACAGCTTTCGATCACGATCCCGACTCCACCGTCCGAATCGTCGGCGGACTGCAATAATTCAATCATCTCTTCGATGATGCAAAACAGAATCGCCAGCCCGTGCAACCATTCCTCTTCATCGAAGGCGGAGAGAGCCTTTTCAGCGACGATCTTCGCACCTTCCACCGCGCGGCTTACGTTCCGCCAAGACACAAAACCATGATCATCCGAATATATGTCAATGTAGGATCGAATCAACCGTCGGCAGGCGTCCAACTCCTGATCCGCGCCCCTTTTCGACAAGTGGAGTCTGATGCGCTCTTCCGCGGTATATGAATCCGATGCAATCGAGAGCAGCAATTCGATTAATTTCTCCTTGCTCTCTGCTTCCAACAGTTGCCGGAGAGAAGGCTCCGGTGAAGATGCCCCGTCTGCTTCTCTATTCTTAAGCTCGAGGAATACGGCGACTTGATGCTTGCATACCGGCCCGAAATCGTACGGACAATCGCATTCCGATTCCATTATGTTGTTCTCGTTGTCTAGCCTTACATAAACCTCATAATCCTCGTACCCGCGCACAACCGCAGTGTACTTTTCATCGGCAATGGACTTCAAGGAAATTACCCGTCCTTCGGACGCGTATTCCTTCCCTCTGTGTACAACTGCAGGATCTATGTATCTGGAAAAATCGGATAAATTCAAGAGGACCACCCCCTTTGGATGCTTCTTTCCATCTTGGAATTCCAATAGTCGATGAACACCTGATAAGATCGCTCAGTGGTGAAGAAGAAAATATGTTGATCTGCCGCAGCGTCGACATATTCATCTTTTAGAAATGGTGACAGCGACACAGGTCGTATATCGGTTGCCATTTGGAAAATAATCCTGCTCATTTGTTGCTTTTATGCTTAAGGATGTATGTTTTAGCCAAGTGGTTTAGATGGCCAACAGCAATTGAATTGGGATCACTCGGGTCATGCTTCTTCTGCATGGCACGTTCAAATTCATCAATCATCTTTGCAAAATCGCATACATTCTGCTCAAGACCAAATAAGCGTTTCATGTCTCGATAGTGTCGAAAAAAGACTGCGTTAGCTTGATCATTGGGATAACCTAATTGTTGAAGTTCCGAAATGACCGCTTGAGCATACAGCTTAATCATCGTCTGTCTTGAAGAACGTTTCACCGGTATCCCCTGCCCAAACATTTCTTTATTACTCGAGAATCAACTTCACTTCAATGGATTCCAACCAATCAGAAACACGTTTGCGATTCTGCTCTTCAACAAACTGGTAATACCGCTCTAACTGCTCTCTGTCGGAAGATAACGCATCCTTGAATCTTCGGAATATTTTCTTGCCGCCGCTCAATATGTGCATCAAAGTGGATTGCAGCTTTTTATCTTCAACCGTTTCCGCAAAATCAACCATATCGGTATATCCTTCATCCGACTCCCGTTTCGGTAACCGAAAATAAATTTCATTAAAGCCTTCTTCAATGGCCTCGCTTAATTCTTCGTCCTCTTCATCCCGGTCAAACGTTCGCAACATGACAACATCTCCAGTTTCGATATTCAGGAAGGACTCTATTCCTTCTACGTACATGTCGTATGCATCCACAATCTCCTGAAACTGCTGCTTGGTCAATTTCAATTCTTTCATATGGCCTCCTTTTTCCCTCTCTTTCATAATTGATCCGACGCGTTGTTCCGCCTCATATTCCTCCCACGTGATTCCATACGGGAAGCCGCCATCCGTACATCCGGCGATAAAATAGAAATTCTCGTCTTGCTCCAACAGCCCCGCGGACTCCGATTTGTGATCGGTCCGCTTCTTATTCTTCCCGCCGCGCATTAAGCCCCTCACCTAAATCCATCTTATTTGAGCGTGCAGTTCTGCCAAATTGTCATGAAAACCCCAGCCGATCCCTTCTGTTTTCGAAACCACGGCTTCGAGGCGCTCCTCGAATTCGTCGAACAACTCGGCTGTTTTATCTTCATTTACTTGATCAATGATATCGGCATACATGGACACCATGCTGTAGTAGAAGCGTTCATCAATATCCCCGTAGCTTAGGGTGAAATCAACTCCATTTTCAACGTAGACCAGCTTCAATTCCAGGGCGTACCTGGCATTTCCAGTCAATCTCTCGAATTCCGAAATCGCATGTTTCGCTTCTTGGAGTCTCAGCTTGCCAAATCCCCGCTCAGGGAAAAACTCTTTCTCAATCTTCTTGCAATACTCTTGAAAGAGAGACTCTACTGCTTCATCGCCCAGTATTCTTACAGCAAGAAACTTCTCCATATCTTTGCTGGCGCCATAACAAGCCTTCACCAAATCGATAAGCTGGTCGCTATTTAGCTGCTTCAGAAGCTTATTCAGAGCAGACTTCGTCAGCTTCACAGGCTTTTTCCCTACCGTGCGCTTAACCAGTGACTTGGGGATCAGCTTGTCCTTCTGCCGCCCAAGCTCCTGATTCACTTCTTCGCAGGAGAAATGTTCGGGATCATATCCTTCTCGAACCCATCCGATAAAATGATCGCGCTCCGGATGATTGGGAGTAAGCAGTACTTCCAGCATATGCTGATGCCCCCAAACGCCTCCCACATCTTCCTGTGGACAGCCGCGGGCACCATCCAGACACAAGGGTGCCGGGTCGGATGTCGATGCGTCGATTTTGATCAACGTAACCGTGTGCTGCCAATCATCTCCAAAATCATACACGTATGTAAATACGGTGTTTTCTTCATGAACATGCTTCTGAACGGTTTCCCTCCGTGCATTCAGCACCTCGCGGTCTTCTAAATGCTCGAATGTCGGATCGGGCAGACCGATCACCTTTTCTTTCACATGAAACTCGTATAAATGGTAATTTTCCCATCCCATGACCGATTGGATAATTTTGTGAAGCTGATGAAACGTCACGTCAGGATGAAATTGAAACTCCCGCCAAATCTTCGGGGCAATCTCATTCAGTTCGATTCTGCATCTATAAACCATGATCGTCTGTTCTCCTTTTAAGTATTCCGAGTATATAAACAATCCCACTGTATCCCGGTTGGAATTACAATGGGTAGGCTATTTAGATTCATTCCCATTCTTCTTCGCGCATCCTTTTGATTTCATCAGTCAAATGCGCAGCTTGTTCCGGAGTTAAAACTCCAGCCGATTCAAGGATATCGTCAATGCTGCATTCATCCTCAGACATTTGTCGGTCCAACTTATTTGGCAGGGGCATAGCCAACTGTTCTCCTCCCAATTATAAATCTGAGCAATCATTTTCATTTCTCTCCGGGAAACAAAACAGGAACATTCTAAACTTCATTCTCCTGCTGTTCAAAAGAAATCCTAGACCTCTTCACAATGATACGCGACAGTCCCGCATAGGTCTGTCTTCCTCAGTATAAGCTTTGCCTATAATGGGATTGGTGAGTATAGCTTCTGTTTCAAGAATGAATAATTATATGAAATCATACGTTTTCTCGGGAGAAAATCACTCGCTGCGAAACTGGGGGAGCTTACTGCCGGAGACCATAAAACTACGCGGTTCATGATCGAAAGTCCTCGGGAGATAAGGATTTCAGTAACTCCGATGTGCTCAAGGCTTTGCCAAGCTTGAATTCCTTCCTGCTTTGTTCAATCATGACCTTCAATTCCGGATTAGACTCAACGTCAGCTTGAATGGACCGCTGCTCTTCCTCTTGCAAGACGAGAGTGAACTTTCCCTTTCCTGGAATATGAAAGTGGTACACGGAGTTGTCGCGGCTCATATTCGATATGTTCTCCATCAACTCTTCCGGTGAATTGACCTTTTCCATTCGATGTCACCCCATGTCATAAGCTTTTCCGCTCTTTTATCACCAGTATAACATAAACCGCCCCGAATCCTGTAGAAGCAGAAAACCGGTCCCCACGGACCGGCATATCGCCCATGTAGCTCGTCCACCCTTACTTCGCAAACCGCGCCGTTAGCTGAAATTGCTGAAGATCTGAAGAAAAGTAAAAAGGCCTACCCTGTAAGAATAGACCTAGAAGTTAAGATTTATATACATCACCACGAGAGCCAATTTTAATTACTTGGATAAGTAACTTATCATTCTCAACTGAATAAATAATTCGATAAGAACCCACTCGTAATCGATATTCGTCCATTGTTCCTTGCATCCTTTTGATATCGAGCTCTGGATGATAAGGGTCTTCACAGAGAATTTGTAGATGTTGAGTAATTCGAATACGATTCGTCCTATCTAATTTTTGTAAATACTTAAGAGCATCTTTATAGAACTCAATTGAGTAAGTCATCGATAACATCCTTAAGTTTAATACTCTCGCCACGTCTAAAGGATTCTTTAGCTTTTTTAATTGCTTCAATATCATCTTGAGTAGTTGGCTCATCATCCCAAGGGATATGACGATACTCTTTATTTGTGACTAATTTTTCCAAGAAATCAGCAGCGATTGGAAGGGCTTCTTCAGGTAATTGTTGAATTAATTTGTTCAAATGATCTTTTGAAACTGCCATTCGATCAACCCCTATCTAGAAAGGCTAAATTAATTTTATTATAACACGTACTTAATGAAATTTCATAAAGATCGTACGGGCTATTTCAAGGTAGTCAGCAACATCAGCTAACACCGTATTCACGCTTCGGGCCATACGGCCCTTGGTCTGCCCGAGGCATTTCGGGGGAGAAGATTCATGCAGACAACCCTGCGAACCTAACCGCGTCGCGGCCGGCAGCTACGCTGCCTTAAGGTTCTCGGATTCGTGAATACAAGAACGTTACCTGAACCCCTCGTCAAAGATGAGTGGTCTGGTTTTCCTCCATAACAAAAAGTCAGAAAGTTAATGTCCATTGTTTTCTTCTTTAATCCAATTCCACAATACTTTCCTGTTCCAAGCGTATCCTTCGATCAAGCATCGTTTGCAGCACCTGCCTCCAATGGGTCAGTCGGGTATCCTTTAGAGCCTCCTCAAGCTTTCCGGCATATTCATCGCTGATTGACGCCGCTGAGGACTCGTAACGAAGAAGCGTCTCCGCATCCATTAGCATGGGCCTCAGATTAGAAAAGAATTTCTTCCGCAGGTATTCAAAAATCCGGATTCCTCCCAGATCAATATCACCCCAATGATACACTTCAATGTTCTTTTCCGATGCCGAGGCCAAATGCTCTGCCAGTCTACACAAAAAGGATTGCAATGACCGATGGGGAAATCCCCCGGTATATAGAACAAGCTCTGTGTCGCGGAGCTCGGAAGCGTGTTCGAGCCACAGATGATAAGTCGCCAAGTTTTCAATTGTTACTATCCGAGTGGCAACTGTTTGCACTTGATACATTTCTTCCACCGTTTTATCCGATAAGCCAACCCCACCGGCAAACACTCCAATATCAACCTTACGACTGTCGGTAGTACGGAATGAAAGAGGCCCGCTTACCAGCACAATTTGTGGATTTTTGGCCACCCCGAGGAAATCAAGCCATTCTTCCTCGGTTTCACGCTCCTCTCCTGATGCCTGCTTGGCGAGCGAAAGCAACCTTCGTTGAACGTTTCTTTCCATGTGCTTGGAGTCCTTGAACAGCTTCTGGCTAAGTAATCTTATTGGAACGGCTCGCTCGAGCCTAGGAAGCTCCAGCAATACACAAACAAGATCCTTATACCCCTCTGGATCGTCCACCTCCAGGTGGGCAGTTTTACCTTCGGCTAGCGATACATCGGCTTGTTCAGACCACACCCTGACCCATTCCCAAGGATGGCGGGATAAGGGAGTAAGGATGTGCCGCAAGCGTTCCAGCTTGTCCCGCTTCGGCATCCGCCCCGCAACGCGATAAGCCGTCTTCAACTCACTCCATCGCAGATAGATTCTTTCCAACTGCTCGCCGGTGCGAAACCGGGCCCAATTGAGTTCAACAAGTCCGAGCCGCTCCAACTCGGAAGCTGCTTCGTTGATCCAAATTCGTTTACGGAAATCCATTTCGTCTGTATAATCTTGCCAGAATGGACTTTTGTTAAGAGATAGCTGCGGCCTTTGCTTGGAAGGCTGCCCGGTTACAAAAGACTGGCTTAACTCGTATTTGTCCAACAGGAGGTTTAGCAGCTGGGAGACAAATTTGGATTTATATGGCGTTTCATGAATCTCCAAGCAGATCACCCCTTACCATAAAATCTAGAATAAAAAGCCTTGACCGTTTCCTTCATCCGCATCATCGGCTGAGGGGGATTTCCCGTTGTCAACGTTCGATAAATTCGATGCGGCAGCCGCCTCAGCCTCATATTCCGCTATTTCCACGGCTCCCGCTCTCGCCATCTCGTCTTCCGCCCCGTTGTCCCATTTGTCAATCATGTCTACATAACACTGGTAGTTATGCTTGCTGACGAACAGCGTGGTGGACACCTCAGGAGCCATATGCTGCATCTTCTCATCGGGAACGGCGGCAATCAGCTGCAGACCCATTTGCTTAATCAACCGCAGACTGGATTGAATCCGCTGCTCGTCCATTTTATTGAACGCTTCATCGAAAATGACAAGCCGCGTGCTTTTTCCGGAATATAAGTGGTGGAAGGAAGCCAGTATCGCAATATAGAACGGTGTCTGCGTCTCGCCTCCCGATTTCTCCTTCAGCACTTGCGAGAAGCGGTATTTGCCGTTGCCGGATGTTACGATAATATCGAAATCCAAGTATTGCCGATAGTCCGAGAACTCCTCCAATTGTCCGGCCTCACCTTTGACCAGAAGATCGAACAACTCATGCAGAACCTCGGTACGATCATTGTCCGGTAATTCGAACAATGAACCCTTTTCCAAAAGCATGGGATCCATCACGGCATCATAGAAGCGCTTGTAACGTTCACTAGGGGAAACCTCAAAATGATACTTGTCGTCGGAAAAAGGAAAATGCCTCAGCGCATAGTTCAGCTCGTGAAACTCCCTACGGGCCATCTCGATCGCTTCCCTTAACCGAAAAATAAAGTGGGACTTGAACTCCTCTTCCGATTCTTTCAAAGCCGCCGCAACTTTATCCTGATATTCCGGAATATTCAGGTGTTCGATCGTTTCAAGCAGCCGATCGTAATCCTCGTTCGTGACCTTCTGGATGTCGGCGATAAAATTTTGATCGATATTATATTTTTGCCGCATTAATTGCAGCTTGTTGAACTGGCTGTCGCGCAGTGTCTGCTGACCCTTCCAGCTGCCTTCCCAATTTTGGATTTTCTGCCAAGTGGAGGCGGACGAATTGCATGCTTCTTCGTATCTTTGCATCGCTCCCGCTTCCCGCTCGCTGCCGTGCTCATTGATCCAATTCCGCCATGCGGCTTCGTACTCTTGCACCTTAATCCGAAGCAAGTGCAGCTTTCCTTCCGCTTCGGACTTTTTCGATTCGGTTTCCGTTTGCTTTTGGAGTAAGGATCCCCATTTTTGTTGCCACTTCTGTTCATCCTTCTTCCACTGCTCATACTCCGCCTGCAGCCGCTCCGCTTCGCTGAAATCGAGACCATTCAGTTCCTCTGTCTTCTGCAATAGCATTTCCGAGCATTCGTGGATATGCCGCATCAGGCCAAGATGGTCGGCAAGCTTGGTACAGCCCGTTTCCTTCAATTTGCCGATCCATTCGGAAAGGTGTTCACCCCAAGCATACAGCATGCGCCGTTCGTCCTGGGCAGACACCAGCTCGGAGCGGCGGATTTCCAACTGGCGGGCGATCGCTTTGGCGCCTATGAACGGAACCTCGTATTGCTCCTTGCGCATCTGCCGGGCTACCAGGTTGTTGTAAACCATGCATGATTGGGTCACCGCTGTACGATGGTGTCGCAGTTCCTGCTCGTTTGCAGCCTTCATCACCTTGCCCAGCAAATGCTCGACGTGCGCCTGGATTACGGGATGCTCCGCCTGCAGCTCGAGTGCCAGGGAACCGGTTACGGCCGTTCCCAAATACCGCTTCTCCTTCTCCGTATCGACGAGACCGACGCCTTCCAGCCGATAGGTTCGCTTCTCCCTTTCATAAATAGACAATGCCTCTGCGAAACATTCCGGTTCAACCAACAGATCGAAGCGCTGGGTGTTCAAATACCCTTCCACCGCATTACGCCAAAGCTCTTCCTTGAGCTCCATGTGCTCGCAAAACACCCAAACCGCCGAGCGGCCCCGCAGCCGTTCCTCCAAGATGCCCTTCAACTGGCGCACCGGTTCGGCATAGCTGCGCTTCTGCTGCTCCAGATCACGAATGATCGTTCTTAACTCTTCGATTCGAGCGTCCGTTTCACCCAGCTTTTCCTGCAACTGGTTATGTTGAACGAGCATCCTGTCACGCCACGCCGTTAGACCTTCTCCAATCTCAGCCAGATCCCGTGTCCACTCTTCTTCCTCATGGACTTCAATGATTCCGCAACGTGCCACAGCGTCAAGACGCGCCAGGCTCTCCTGATAACTGCGAAGCGTCTCCCTCTCTCCAGGCTTCCATGTCCAGTACGGATTGTCCGGCCAATCGTACAAGTTCGCCAATAGCTGAAGCTCCCGTTCAATTTGTCTCCGATACGTGAGCAAGAGCCTCTCTCCCTCGCTCTGTTGAGCGGTGAGCCGGGCAATGTCCTCGTGCAGCTCTTTCTTGCGCTTCTCCGCAGCATGGTTCTGCCAGCGCTGGTAAGCATCCTGCTGCTTGTCCCGGGCTTCCGCCTGCAACCGGGCGGCAAGGTCAATATCATCCGCAAGCTGTCGCAGCTCTTCTTCCAGCCGGACATTGTCCCGTTCGGTCTGCTCCAGATTCTCACTCTCGTAATCCGCTTTCAAGCGCCGGATCACATAATCCTGCTCAATGGCAGTCTCCTTGTATTTGGCATACTGGGCATAACACTCACGTATGGATTGCAGGTGCAGCTTCTTCTCCTGAAGATGCTCCAGCTCCTGGCGATACCGTTCGTGGATCTCGAAATTTTGCCGCATCAAATCCAACTGCAGCTCTTTTCGGTCGAGTATATAATCGTAGACAAAAGCACGGATATTCTGGATCGGCTTGAACGAGAGCGCTTTGGTGAATATTGTGAAAAACCGATCATGAAGCTGTCCCATCCGGGCGAGTAAGGCTTTCTGATAGTTGGTCTTGTTCCTTTCAAACAAAGCCTTTTTTCCGGAGAGCCCGCTGACCCTGACGCTTTCCCCACCGTAGCGCTTGCGGAATTCGTCTCGATTGAGCAGCTGGCCGTTGGATTTGACAAACTGCAAATCATCCAACCGCCGATCTGACAAAATGAAATACTCTTCTTCCCCGGTCGTGCTTCCTCGGTATACATCAATCGCTACCCCGACAACGAACCATTCCTTACGGTCCTCGTCCCGGAATTCAGCTGCAATATAAGTCGTAAAATCGCCGTCCCTCAAAAAGGAGCGCTCGTCGCTGCCGATTTTTCCCCTAAGATAATTGATAAAGCTGCGTTTGGCGTCATCGTGTGCAGCCGCATTGAACTTGATCATTCGATGATCAGCAACGAAAAGCACCTGCAGCGCGTCAATAATCGTCGATTTTCCCGCGGCGTTCTGTCCAGTGATCAACGTCTGTTTTCCGAATTCCAGCTCCTCGTCCTTGAAATAATGCCAGTTAATCAGACGCAGCCGCTTCATCCATTTCATCCAGCAATCCTCCCTCCGCGTTCGTCAGGTACAATTCTAGCTTATCAAGCAACGACTGCATCTCATCCGTCTGAATCATATAGATCCAAGTATGGAACAGCTTGAACCGGGCATCATCGGAACGAATGTCGGAATCCAGCGGTTCAATCAATTGGGCCTGTACACACAATCTAACCAGCCTGTCCAATGCGGTACGGTTTACCCATTCCAGCCGGAACGTCTCGTACTTGCTGCGAATTTCATAAAGGGTAATCATAGGATAATCCGCCAGCGATAGGCCTTGCCTCTTCTCCTCATATAGTAAGCGCAGCACCAGCAGCCATAGTGTCTGTTCCCGGTCAAGCCTACGGCGAAGACGGCCATCGGGAATATGCAGATAGACGCATTCATGCCGCTCGTCCACGACAAGTTCCCAACCAAGGAATCGATAATAGCCCTCCAACGCGGTACGGTAGCGACGAATTGTCGCATACAACTCCCGGTCCTTGTCTTTGATCAGAAGGTTAACCTCCATGAGTCGCTGGATTACTTCTTTGACCTTCGATTGTTCAGAGTCGCTCAAATCTTGAAACATCATGAATCGTTATCCTCCCCGCTCTTTACGGACAATGTCGTGATTGTGGAATCGATATCTTCCGACACTAACCGTCTGCCGCTTGCCTTGCCGGTCCAAGCTGAAACGCGAGCCACCATCCGAGCCATACAAATAAACATACCCCAGCATAAGAAATTCCTCGGCACTACTTGGAGCGAGCTCGATCAGTTCCATGCGCTTTCGGTCACCAAGCCGGGTCATGACGTAATCATCCACTTTTTTACGGGTAATGGCCTTGCGCATTTTCTCTACGTTCCTCTGTCGCAGCTCCTCCATCACGTGTGCCGGAATCGGAACCGTAACATGGGTCTCCGGCTGATGAGCCATCCTTCGGCGGCGCGGCGGCAGGAGTGACTGCTCTGACCATCCGCGAACCTGATTAATCGCGAACAGCGAGTATTCCGCATCCTGCTTTTGCTGGCCGAGCAACTCCAGCAGACGTGTCAACCGGCGGTCCAATCCTTCATGCTGCTGACTCAAATATCTGGCCCGGTCGTAAGAAGAACGAAGATACTGGTTATGCCGCACATCAATCTGATAGAAAATCTCTTCCAGCCCGACAAAGGTTTCTTCAATGAAGAATAAAGCTTCCTTGACGGCATATTCCGCTTGTTCAACCGTTTCATACAGCTCGCTCTTGACGCCGTCCATTGCAGCTTCCTGCAGCAAACCCCGATCTAGGAGCCACTTCTGAACCGTATGAAGGATTTGAAAACGATAGCGCGCCACATGATCCGACGTTTTGAGCCGGTGATAGCTTTTATCTACAATTTGCGATTTATAGGTTTCAAAATGATGGTCCAGCACTTCGCGAATCGAAGTTTTTTGAACAACTGTCTCCATGTGATGCTTCATATTATTGTATAACCCAATCAATTCATGGCGAAATTGCCTTGTTACCTGTGCCGCCTCCATTACGGCGAAACAAGGGCGCATTTTGGCCTCCTCGCCGGTAAGAAGCTGATAAGTTACAAAAGCAAACCGTTGATATTCGACCGTCCGTGCTTCGCATAATTCCTGAAACACCGCAATCAGCCGGCTGGCATAATGGGGAAGTACAATATAAGCTTCGAACTGGCTGCGGGTTTCCACATCAATCCACTTCGCCCGTTCCAGCCGTCGCAGCAATGCATTGGCCTGAGCTCTGGAGACATCCTCTAACGTAAGCTGATCCTCTCTTCCAGCTCCAACCGGCTCATCCTCATCGGCAGAAATGACCATACCCGTTTCTTGTTGAGTCTCCAGCAGCTCCTGCAGCAGATCCCGCATGACTTCATAGCGAATGCCGAACCGCTCCCTTTGCGAATGCTCGTATAAAAGCAGCAGTGCTTCCGCATATATCTTCCGATTGGAACCCGTCAGAAGATGAAATAATCCTTCCGGTACTACATCAAACAAGTTCATCATACCGCGCGCATACCCTTTCGGAGAAAAATGTCGATACTTTATTATACTAGATTTGGAAGATATGAAGTATGGTAGAATACGGCTATTCCCTTCAATCTTAATGGCAAGCTCCATTGGTATACGGAATACTTGCCGTACAAGGCTCTCAAGTATCGGTATTAACTCCAGAAGAAGCAGAAAACCGGCCCCCTCGGACCGGCTGATTCAGGCTCCATATAGCTCGGCCCACCTCACCTCACAAACCGCCCGCTGCACACAAACCGCGCCACTTCCTGACGTCGGTTCGTGTTCACAACGTGTTGACAATATGCGCCACCAACCGTAAATTGTGCTCGATCAGAACGTTCCGGGAATGCTGATCGCCTTCGGACATCAGCTGCAAATGCTTCGTTTCGTCTTCTTCCGCTAGCGGCTGGGGGAAAGCGTTGTTCTTGACATACGAAACGAGGAGTGACAGTTGTTTAATGAACAAAGCGACCGCCGCAAATAATCCGGGCAATAAAGACACCTCCTGCTGAATCACAATAGAGCAAACTTTAACCACTTCTTTCCGATCAGTTCATTCTATGTGGGCAGATGCCTATCTGTGCCTGTACGTGGGAAAGAAACGACTTCGGGAGCAAAAAATGGTCATTGAAGCTCAATCTCAACAGACCGATTCTGTCCGGATCTTTCTGAGGATTGGCCCGGTCCAGCATGCCCGGAATGAGCAAATAGGTTGGTCCATGATGTGATCGAATGATTCGATGCGGAAATGGAGCGATCACGTTGAAATCCGTCAATTCATCTTCCGATGTCCTCTCCAGCTTGCTGTAAGCTTGATCCAAGAATCGAACGCGTCTGATATCGCATTGCCCGGCTCCAATCGGATCCAGTCCTCGGAAGTGCAAGCTTTTTTCTTCCAATTCATTTCAAGTTAATTACAAATAGGCGTAACTAAAATTAAGGTTCATTTTAGTTACGCCAAAATGTTAGAATATAATCCGCTTTGGTTCCAAGCTCAGCTCACAGAATATGTTCAAGCTTCCCTAGCTCTTGTTTCGTGATCGGTTTATCACTCAAAAGTTACTTTCACGTCTATCGATTCCAACCACTCAGCAACACGTTTGCTGATTCCGCTCTTCAATAAAAAGGTAATACCGCTCTAGTTGCTCTTTGTCGGAAGATAACTCATCTTTGAACCTTCGGAATATTTTCCTGCCGCCGCTTAATATGTGCATCAAAGTTGATTGCAGCTTTTTATCTTCAATCGTTTCTGCAAAATCAACCATATCCGCAAACCCATATTCCTCCCATGTGATACCATAGGGAAAGCCGCCGTCCGTATATCCGGCGATAAAGCTCCCCACCTAAATCCATCGTAATTGAGCGTGCAGTTCAGCCAAATTGTCATGAAAACCCCAGCCGATATCTACTGTTTTCAAAACGATCGCTTCCAAACGATCCTCGAATTCGTCGAACAATTCGGCCATTTCATCTTCATTCACTTGATCAATAATATCGGCATACACGGAAGCCATGCTATAATAGAAGCGTTCATCAATATCCCCGTAACTTAGGGTGAAATCGACTCCATTTTCGACGTAGATCAGCTTCAATTCCAGACTGTACTTGACGTTCCCGGTCAATCTCTCGAATTCCGAGATCGCATTTTTCGCTTCCTGAAGCCTCAGCTTGCCGAAACCCCGTTCGGGGAAAAACTCTTTCTCTATCTTCTTGCGATACTCTTGAAAGAGAGACTCTGCCGCTTCATCGCCCAGTATTCTTACGGCAAGAAATTTCTCCATTTCTTTGCTGGCGCCATAACAAGCCTTCACCAACTCGATAAGCTGATCGTTGGTTAATTGTTTCAGGTGCTTATTCAAAGCGGATTTCGTCAGCTTCGCAGGCTTTTTTCCTACTGGCCGCTTAATCAGCGATTTAGGTATAAGCTTGTCTTTTTGCCTCTGAAGCTCATGGTTCACTTCCTCGCAGGAAAAATGTTCAGGATCGTAACCTGCTCGAACCCAGCCAATAAACTGATCTCGCTCGGGATGATTGGGAGTAAGCAGTACTTCCAGCATATGCTGATGTCCCCAAACGCCTCCCACATCTTCCTGCGGACAGCTGCGAGCCCCATCTAGACACATGGGTGCAGGATCGGAAGCTGCAGATTCGTCTATTTTGACCAATATAATCGTGTGCCGCCAATCATCGCCAAAATCATAGACGTATGTAAACACGGAATTTTCCTCGTTAACATGGTTCTGAACTACTTCTTTCCGTGCATTCAGCACCTCGCGATCTTCCATATGTTCGAATGTCGGGTTAGGCAGCCCAATCACCCTCTCGTTCACATGAAATTCGTACAGATGGCAATTTTCCCATCCCATGACCACTTGGATGATTTTGTGAAGCTGATGAAACGTCACACCCGGATGAAACTGAAATTCCCGCCAAATCTTCGGGGCAATCTCACCCAGTTCGATTCTGCAAGTATAAACCATTATCGCCTGTTCCCCCTTTCGCTATTCCATATAATATAGAAATAAACCCACCGTACCCTCGAGGGAATTACAATGGGTCACGACCGGTTGGATCGATGTTGACACGACACCTTCCATCCCATGTGCATCTGCCAATATTATACCATATTCATTAAATATCGCGCTTTCTATCCCCCCACAATCCGGAAATCGATATGAGCGGGAGGCGGAAATTGGGCGGCGGCTTCCCGAATCAACTCGTCCGTTACGGCCGCGTTTCGCTCCTTGGCCAGCTTCTCGGCGTTGTATTGATACCAAAGTTCCACGATCGTCGCTTCGCCTTCGCGGATGACGGCAAATTCCGTCTCGAATAAGTCGGCCAAGAAGTCTTCTATATGCAGCGCAAGCGCCGCCTTGCCGACGATAATTCGCAAGCGGTCGCTTTGCTTGAAGGAGGCCGGAAGCGCTTCGTACACGCTCCAAGCCTTCTCGTACTGCTCGCTTCGGATTAACAAATCCACATACTCTTCCGCAAAAGCTCTGTCCGGAAAGCCGTTCTCCATTCCATACGCCCGTTCCATATAGGACAGCGCCATGGCGTTGTCTCCTCGCTCCCGCATCAGCACCGCAATATTGCGATATGCCCATCCCGACGGCTGAAGCGCAAGCGAACGTTCCCACGCTTTCAGCGCCTCCTCTTCTTGCCCATGTTCGTACAGCATGACGCCGTAATGCAAATAAGCGTTCCAGGATTGGCCTTCTTCCCGCTTAAGGCTGTCGGCTAGCATGCTCATCCACTCTTCCTGCACCATCCACGAGACGGGAATCGAATCCGGGTCGCAATCCGGCAGGCGCCCGCCCTGCAACAAGGAAAGCCACGGCAATTGGGCCGTTTCCAAACTGCCGTCGGCAAACGCAAATCCGTCCGGAACCGTTCTGCGCTCAAGCTTTTGTCTGCGCAGCCTCTCGAGCGCCCCCCATCCCGAACCGGCATGCAATTGCTCGGCAGGCTGAATGCGGGCATACGCCCGTAACTTTTCATGGATATCGTATACCATATCGGCGCTCAATTGCTGCTCGACGCGATCTTCAATATATCGGCGCGCGTTCTCCCATTGTTCGTCGTAGGCTTGCTCGGGATCCGCTTCCGACATGCCGATGAGCTGCGTAAATTCCCATTCCGTGGCCGCCGGCATCTCGATTCCGTGCAGCTGCGTCGGAGTAAGCCCGCCCTGAATTTCAATATAGTTTCCTTCGCCGGGCTTCGACAGGAAGTCGCGCCACCGTCTTCCGCCCGCATGATTTCCCCAGCAAAACATTTTCCGGTATCTCAATAAGGAAGTAGACCGTTCGTACAACAATGCGCCGTCCTCATAAACGACTGCTTCCCAAGGAGATTGGCAATCTTCGGGAGTCAAATAGAAATATTCGCTCGAAAACGGAATTTGCATCGGATAGGAGGCATCCGCGCCTGGTACGGACTGCAATTCGGGCAATTCGCCCGCTCCGAACCCTTTCGCTTCGTGATCGATATAAATGACGCTGCTTGTCGAAGAGAAGACTCGGGACGCGGGCGTTTCGGGCGCCGCGATATTCGTCCACCAATACATCGGGACGGAAACGTCATTGTCATTGACAATGCGTACATAAATAGAGAGCTTATCCGCTCCCGGCGGAAGATGGAAGTCGACATGCCAAAATATATTTTTACAACGTTCGTATTCGTAAATGCGTAGAAACTCGTTTCCGTCTTCGCCCCGCAACTTGGCGGCGTAAACGGGAGATGCGGTCGTAAATGTGTGGCCGAGCTGTCCGATATTCCATTCCATCCCTCCGGAGAACCAGGCGTTTCGAATCGCAAGATTGGCAGGCTGAAACACCGGATTCGTATACAGCATGTCCCGGTTTGTCCGTTTATCCTTAAGCGAGTAGAGCCTTCCTCCATATTCCGGCAAGAAGACGGCAACCAATCGATCGTTCTCCAGTACGATCGTCTTTAACAAGATCGGCTTTCGCTCCCTCGTATACCGGTCTTGCATCCGATAAGGCAAATACGTTTCGCCCGCATGCTCCCCTAAATGCCGTTTCAGCTCAGGCGTTAACGTTCCGTTATCCCCCACTTGCCTATGCCGCCGTCTATTCCGAAACATAGGAAGGGGATTTTCTCCTTCCGGCAAAGCGCCTTCAAGGGTCAATGAAGATACCGTGACTTTCATCCTGCTCACCATCCTGATTCGCAAAGTTAATCGTATTATACCGCTGAAAAAACGAACTGCGCTATTCACTTTATTGCGCAAAACTTGTACAATTTTCACCCGTTCCGGGCTTGCTGCAACATTTATCCAACTTATTCCGTCTGAACCAATGAAAACAAAATGATAGAAGGTGATCCGAATGAAGAAGAGAAGCAGAGTGCTGTCGAGCGTATTGGTCGTATTAGCCCTCGCATTTACGTTAGGCGGGAGCGCGTTAGCGTTTCAAGATTTGAAAGACGAGCCGGCCAAAGATAAAATTATGGCTTTGCTCAATGAAGGTATTGTGAAAGGCGTGGACGACAGCCGATTCGCCCCTAAGGAAAAAATGACCTATGCGCAAAGCGTACAGATGATTGTGAACGGATTGGATTTGAATCTCGATACTGTGAAATTCGTCAAAAAGCCGGAAGCGACCGACTATTATACGAATATTCCGAACAACGCCTGGTATGCGGAAGCGTTCGTCATCGCGCAAATCAACGGGTTATCGATTCCGAAGGATATCGATCCGGCCAAGAAGATCACACGCGAACAATTCGCCAATCTGCTCGCGGAAGCGATGTGGACGAAAGGGGATTTCGCCTTTATCGAAATTTGGATTCAAATCGATGACGAGGATTCGATCGACAACCGGTATATGACCAACATCCAAAGGCTGCTGATCGCTAAAGTCGCCTCGCTTGACGACAAACAGCGCTTTCGTCCGCTGGATGAAATCACGCGCGCGGAAGCCGCGGCCATGCTGCATGACGCGAGAAAATTCGTGAAGGAACAGGCCGGGAATGTCATTCCAAAGCTTCCTCCCGCGCAACATGAAGATGTAACCGTATCCGTCGGGAAAATTTCCGACGAAGTCAATAAAGTGACGCTGTCCTGGGGAGAGAAGCCGAATCCCGGCTATAAAATAACGATCCGCAGCATCGATTTCTCCGAGCAAGGAAAAGCTGTCATCTATTATGAACTTCATTATCCGGATCCGAATATGAATTACGCCCAAGTCATCGTTGAACCGAAAGCGGAAACGTATCTTTCCGCAAAACTGGAGGCGGAAATCGCCTTTGCCGGTGCCGGTTCGAAGGGATTCGGCGGCGGATCGAGCAGTTCAAGCGGTTCAAGCGATGCGAGCGACTCGAGCGACTCGAGCGCTTCCCAATCCGTTAGCAACATGTAAGTTGTATTCGGTACAACATAATGTAAGCGAAATGGGCTTCACGGACCGAATTGTTGTAGAATGTACAACATAAACTGGTCATCGTCGCCGTTTCTGCATATTAGGCGCCGGTATGCTGTATTTTTTACAACATCATTGGTAATTTTGAAGTTTTCACACACCTAATGTTGTATTTTATACAGGATAGAGAGGGATTTCGATAAATAAAGAGCCTCCGCATGAGCTGAGGCTCTTTATATTTATAGCAAAGAGAACAAGACGACGAGCGTACCGACGATAAAACAATAAAACGAAAAATATTTCAAATTGCCGCGCGCCATAATGCCCATAAACCATTTCAACGAAAAATACGAAGTAACAAGCGACGCAACGAAAGCTAACGCATAGGGCAGCCAGAGCGTCGACATTTGCGGATCGTGCAGCATATCTTTCCCTTCCAGTACGATGCCGCCGAGACTGACCGGTATGTATAGGAAGAAAGAAAATTTCAACGCCGTCTCCTGCTTCAAACCGCGCCCCATGCCGGCAACGATCGTCGCGCCTGAACGACTGATGCCCGGAATTAAGGCAACCGCTTGCGCCAACCCGATAATGATCGCGTCTTTCAAGGTTAACGCTTGATCGTTCTTGCGCCCCCGCAAATTGCGGATCAACCATAGAGCGACCCCCGTCGCGAGGAGCGTAATCCCGATCGTAAGCAATCCTTTGAAATATCCCGAGATGAAATCGTTGAGCAATACGCCGATGACTCCGGCAGGTATCGTTGCAATGACCAAATAAACGATAAACATAAAATCGGATTTCTGCGCAGGATCGCGCCGTACGAGATAACCGATGCCGTTCGCGGCGAGACTTATTAAATCCTTGCGGTAAATCAGCAAAATCGCGAGCAGCGAAGCGGTGTTTACCAATACCTCAAAACTTAGTCCTTCGATATGCAGTCCGAATAAGTGCTCGACGATGACCAAATGTCCGCTTGACGATACCGGGATCGGCTCCGTAAAGCCTTGCACCAAACCGAGCACAACATATTTCAAAATCAGCCAAAAATCTTCCAGAAATAAAACCTCCTATCATCACTGTCAACGTTCTCAATATACTATGGAGCAAACGGACGACCTATCGAAAAATCTTACAAAATGATAGCTTCAATCTTTCATTTTCGTCACCTAAATTCACTTTCTAATGATAGAATGTTATCAGCCTGATGTCAAAAGGATTGGAATGACCGCTTATGTGGCACTATAACGTAATCTCAATCGATTTCGTATCTTGATTCCACTGAATTTGCGCGCCTAAAGCTTCCGTCACGAAGCGCAAAGGCACCATTGTTTTGCCTTCCACAGCAACAGCCGGTTCCTCTAGCTCTATCTTCTCGCCGTTCACATAGGCTTTTTTTTGCCCGATCGTTAATTGAATCAATATATCTCCCTTTGCGGCCGTTATCGTTTGGGTCGAACCGTTCCATTCTACTTCGGCTCCCAGCGCCGTAAAAATATCACGCATCGGAACGAGTATGATTTCGTTTTTCTTAATCGGTTCGTGCGAAAAATGCAATGTCTGCTCTCCCAATGAAACCGAAATATTGGCAGGCTCGTATTCTTTCTTTTGCTTCGCTTGCTTTTTAACAGCAGACGTTTTCGACTGGTCTACACTTTTATTCGATGCCGGTTTGGTTTTGCTGCCGGAACTGCCGCTCTTGCTCTTCCCGCCGTGATAATGATACTCTCCGTAACTCAAGCCCCATTTTTCGCAGTTCGTTCTGCAAGTATGCCCTCCGTTCGCATCCGTTCTGCCCGGATGCGCGCTTGCCGTACCCGCAATAGTCAGTAAAACGCAGCCCATCATGAAAGAAACCCACTTCTTATTCATGCTCCGACCTCCAATTCTCTTTTCCATCGATTTCCTCGCAATCTTCTTCATTCTACTATAGGAAGGTTTTTTGCGCTATTGGGCATAATAGGCTCGAAACGAATCGATCATAAGGAGGGAACTCGATGGGCGAAAAAAATATATTGGCTCATTTCAACACGCCGGAGCGGGCGGAGGAAGCCGCTGCTCGGCTGAAATCGTTACGCGTGATCGACATGTCGATCGATCGAATCGGCCGATACCAAGGAGAAGGAATCGAAGAGACGCTGAATCCGCTCTCCAACGACTTCGAAGGGCTTGGAAAATTGACGCTGGATGCCGATTTCCGGAGCAGAAGCGCCGGCATTATGGCAGCCGCGGACCCGAGCGCAAGCGGGATGAGCGACGGCGGACAAGGGGGGCCGACCGGCAAAGACATATTACTCACCGTTGTCGTCCAAGAGAACGATCACAAGGAAGCGCTGCGTCTTATCCAAGAAGCGGGCGGGGAAGTATAGCGGCCCGAACAACGGAAAAGCCAAGCGTCCGGCATCCGGATGCTTGGCTTGACCGCCCGGCGATGGCTTACGCCATTTGCAATTGTGCCGGAAACTGAACGTCCAGCGGCGCGCCGAGTTTATAGATATGGGGTTGTTCGATTCCGTCGAAGGCGTTGCGCGTATCCAATATCGGGACGCCAGTCTTGGCCAATTCTTCATAATCGAACTCTTTATGATTCGTAATGACGACAATGCAATCATATTTGCGAATCAAGCTAAGCTCGCAAGGAATCGATTTTACCGTATTTCCATCCATATCGGCAAAAGAAGTAGCGAACGGATCGCAATAATCGACAAACGCCCCGTTTGCTTTGAATAATTCGTAGGCCGCGAGTCCCGGAGATTCGCGCACATCGTCCACTCCCGGCTTATAGGCCATGCCGAGGAGCAGCACGCGGGAATTTTTAATAGACTTCGTATACAGATTTAAGATTTGAGCCGTTTTATGGATGACGTGATCGGGCATATTCGTGTTGAACGCCTGCGCCAAATCGATAAATTTGCTGTAGAAGCGGAAGCCTTTCGCCTTCCAGGACAAGTACATCGGATCGAGCGGGATGCAATGTCCGCCGATGCCGGGACCGGGATAGAATGGCATGAAGCCGAACGGCTTCGTAGAAGCGGCTTTAATAACTTCCCAAATGTCGATTCCCATTTTCTCGCACATCATCGCCATTTCATTGATGAATGCGATATTTACGCTGCGGAATGTATTTTCCAGCAGCTTGCTCATCTCGGCAACTTTGGGCGAAGATACCGGCACAACCTCCTTGACGACGGATTGATACAATAACGAACCGAGTTCCAGGCATGCAGCAGTCGTTCCGCCGATCACTTTCGGCGTATTGTACGTATTGTACGTCCGGTTCGAAGGGTCGACGCGTTCCGGGGAGAAGCACAGGAAGTAATCGATTCCCGTCCGCAGCCCTATTTTCTCTAATTCGCGTTGAATCAATTCCTCCGTCGTACCCGGGTAAGTCGTGCTTTCGAGCGTAATGAGCGGGCCGTTCTGCATATATTGTTTCAATTGCTCGACGACAAGATGAATGTAAGAGGTGTCCGGATCTTGGTTTTTGCTGAGCGGAGTAGGAACGCAGATCGTTACCGCGTCCAGCCATTTCAGCGCTTGGTAATCCGATGTAAGGAAAAATCTCCCGCTGTCGTTCGCCTCCTGCAGTTCTTCGTCGCTGACGTCGTGGATGTAGGATTTCCCGTTTTGCAACGAGGCGAGCTTTTGATCGTTGATGTCTATTCCGTATACGGAGTACCCGGCTTTCACCATTTGCATCGCAAGCGGCAGCCCGACATAGCCGAGTCCGATAATGCCCACTTTGGCGTTTTTTGTTTCGATAAGATCCTTCAACGTTTGATATCTGCTGTTCATCATCATTTCCCTCCAGTTTTGAC
The DNA here is from genome assembly GCF_018918005.1 of Paenibacillus sp. MSJ-34. Taxonomy (GTDB): domain Bacteria; phylum Bacillota; class Bacilli; order Paenibacillales; family Paenibacillaceae; genus MSJ-34. Next base: position 22,534 of record NZ_JAHLPR010000060.1, read on the forward strand.
TAATATTACAACGCCTGATCCAACAGTCTCCGAATGCGGGCTTCCAACTCGATCGGCGAGAACGGCTTGGCCAAAAAATCGGAAACGCCCAAATCGAAGCATTTGCGGATATCGTGCTCCAATTTTTTCTCCGTTAAAATCATCACCTTGCTCTTTCCTTGGTTTTTGCGGCGTATATTGCTAATCAGCTGATACCCGTCCATGACCGGAAGCGCGAGTTCGGTAATGACCATCTCCGGCAAAATATCCTCGAACATTTCCAGTCCCGTCTGGCCGTCTTGCGCAACATGCACCTCATACCCTTTCATTCCTAATCGGGTCGATAAATATTCGCCGATCGTCTTATCGTTATCGACGACGAGCACCGCGCTGGCGGTCTCGGCGCGCTTGTTGTAAATCAATATGTCATCGCCTTTGCCCGCCAGCTTCTCCAGCTCCTGCAGCATGCCCGTTACCGTTCGCTCCGGCGCATCGCCGGAGCCGGCGGCCAGAATCGTCCCATGGACGACGCCGAGCTGTTCGAGCCGCTCCTTCAATAAAATGGAAAAAAAGTGAGTATCGCTTAACGTTTGTCCCTCTAAAATTAACAGCGATATTCCCGATTGCATGTCATGCAGCTGCCGGATCGCAAGATGCGGATCGATGGCCGCGATATCCGCTTCCGTAATTGTCCCCCCTTTCAAAGCGCGTTGAAAGGCGACGGCTCCCCACGGCATTTCGGATTGCGCGATCATATCGCTCATTAATTGGCCGGCAATTCGCTGAATCGTATCTTTTTCCGTAATCGTAAGCATCGGTCGACCTCCTGAAAGTTTTGTGGAAAAGTTTTGCGGAGCAGAGCTTCCATGTTATGGGCGTTACGACTTGGCGGTTTCTTCCTTCCAGCTTTTCCTTACCATGACGCCCCATGTACTCTTGTTGCGCATAAAATCGATCTGTCCGAAAAAGCGCCAAATGGCGTTGATTTGGTCATAGCCGAGCGTCATTAAGAACGAGCAGCCTACCATCATGGCAAGGTCCATAATCCGCGGATACCGCCGAAACGCCATTTCTTCCAGCAGAAGCGCCCCGCAAGTTAATATCATATTGATCAGCGTATTGATGAACAGAAAAGTAAGCACGATCGGCCATGCCGTCATATCCAAGAAAAAATATCCCAATAAGGCGGCAAATCCGGTCATTTTGAAATAAGGGTTCAACGTTTCGAACAGGACGTTGTACGGCATCGCCAGCAAACCGATTTGCTTGTATTTCGGGTTAAAAATCATATGGCGGTAATCCCACATATTTTTAATATTTCCGCGTCCCCATCGTTTGCGCTGGCTTCCCAATATGCGCACCGTGTCGGGCGCCTGCGTCCAACAAACGGCGTCCGGGCAGAACGCGACCCGGTACGGGAGCTTATTCTCGAGCATATACTTATGCAATTTGATAATGATGTTCATGTCTTCTCCCGGAAAACCTTCGCGATACCCGCCAACTTTCACAACATAGTCTTTGCGGAACACGCCGAAAGCGCCGGAAACGATCAGAAGCGCGTTGACGGAGCTCCAACCGATTCTCCCGCCCAGAAACGCTTTTAAATATTCGATATTTTGAAACATCGGCAAAATTTTGTCGGGCAGGCGAACTTTTTTGACGACCCCGTTCTCGATCGTACAACCGTTAGCGATTCGGACGTTGCCGCCGATCGCCACCGTTTCTTCCGGGTTTTCCATGTAAACCCGGGCGATCCGGATCAGCGCGTCCTTCTCGAGCAACGAATCCGCGTCGATCGTACAAATGAGCGGATAATGCGAAAGATTAATGCCGGTATTGAGCGAATCGGCTTTGCCGCCGTTTCGTTTGTCGATAACATACAATTGAGGGTACTCGGGATTATGATAGACCCCGTTGATCGGCGTCGATTCCAGCACTCGCTTGTTCGCGCGATGCGGCGAAAACTGCAAATCGAATTCGTCGATCAGCACCTTTAGCGTGTCGTCCTGCGATCCGTCGTTCACGACGATCACTTCGTATTCGGGATAATTTAACGATAATAACGAACGTACGTTTTCGATAATGGTTAATTCTTCGTTGTACGAAGGCACCAAAATGGAAACGGGCGGTACATGCTCCGAACCGGCGAGCGATTTGAACGGAGAATATAACGAGCCTTTCATCACCCGGGATATATTTTTAAACGAAAGCGCCATGATGACAAAATAAATACAGTAAACTACCGCGATGTAAAACATGGCGAACATCCCGTAGTTCAGTAAAACTTCTCTCATATGCGACTCCTTTCCAACGATTGCAATGACTGCTACATGACTTGTTTTTGATCCAGGCGGTCCGATCCGTTTATTCCGGCATTCCCTTGCTTGTTCCGGAACGTCGCCGCGCCGGACGCATCGCCGGACATCACGCGCTCTTTCATGCGTTCCTCCCAAATAACATCGGAAGCCATATCTTTGCTGAACGGATCTTTGCCGTGAATCGCGACTTCGCATAGGACGGCGAAGCCTTTCTCTTCGAACATCGCCAAGCTGACGGCGCTGTTGCGTCGAACCGTCCAACTGGAATCCGCCATCGCATGCTTCAGCGTCTCGATGTACGCGGCGTTTCCGAGTTCTCCGATCGCTCTGGCCGTCAAGGCGCGGATCTCTTCGTCCTCATGGTTGATCAGCTTCGATACGACGCCTTGGGCAAGCTCCGGGCTGGAATGAAGATACGCTTCCGCCGCAAGCATTCGCAGCTCCCGGTCCGGATGATCGATGAGCTTGAGCAAATTCGGGGCCAAATGAGCGTAGGCTTGGCCCTTCAAGCAATGAACCGCCAGTTTCACCATTCGAATATCTTTGCTGCACAGCATTTCTTCGAGCAAATTCGAATCGGCGGCGGGAGATCTCGTATAAACGTCCGCGGCCAACGAATATGCCGGTTTATTCCCATGCGCAAATCGTTCCATCAATTGCTTCAAGTCGCTCGCCTTGTCCATGCAAAGCGCCGCCGCGCGGGCGAATACGAGAAAATTCGCCGTGTTTTTCTCGTTCCGCGCAAGCTCCAGCAAGACAGGGGCCGCATCCTTGGCCCGCAGCATGCCCAAATGGTAAGCGGCGGTCACGCGCCGCCAGCCGAACTTGCTGCCCAGCCGCCGCATGTTTGCATCGACGAGTCCTAGCTCTTCGCTCAGCGCAATCAGCTTTTCCTGATGGCCGCCTTTCAGCCGATCGATCCATTCGCCGAGCTTCCCTTGAATCACTTCCAATTCGAGCCTGCTTAGGCGGCCGGGCGGCTTTTTCAGCACGGACGCATCGTCCGAATCGCATTGCAAATATTGAAAATACGATTCATGCTTCGCCATAAACAAGTCCTTTTTCTTTTTGATGTAAATCAATCTGGCTTTCATCAGCAAGGCGAAAGCGAGAACGACGACGATGACGATCGAAGCGATTTTAATAAATTGATAAGCCAGTTCCAAGCTTCCCTGAAACATATTCCTCCTCCTATCTGCTCTCTACCCTGTTACCTTCCCGATTCGCTTGCGCTGTGCCGATCGAGATACGCTTTTTTCATCATTTCATAGCTTTTCTTCGGTCTTTCCTGATATTCGACCGTTTCCCACGGTTCCCACACGTATGCCGGGAGCTTGCTCACCGGATATTTATCGCCTTGATGCTCCAATCCGATCGCCTTTCCGGTCGCTTTATCGGTCATCCAAGGCTGCATGCGAATGCCTTTCGTCGTTTCGCTTTGGAAACCGTTCCTGTCCAAAGCGCCGTAACTCATCGCTTGCAAGGAGCTCGGATCGGTAAAACCGAGGAGCATCCAAGGGATGCGCAGTTCGATGACATTGCCCGAAGCCTGCCATAATGCAAGCGAATCGTAATCCGGGCTCTGCGGATCGGTGACTCCCCGCTTCAATTTGCCAACGACGATATCCTCGAACGGATGGTGAAATTTCGTGTCCGGAGGCGTCATTTCCAAGCCGATCGCCAATTTCCACGGATTGAAGATGCCCGAATCGTCCTTCATTTCCCGTTCGCTGAGAGGAATCATCCCATAACCGTATCCGTACAGGCGGGTATGGAAATCGTAGTTGGATGCGATTTTAATGTCGCTCTCTTCATCCTTCCCAAGCGTAACCAACGTTTCCAGACCTTCGTCGAGAACGGTCCCGGACAACTCCGGCGCATGGCGGTTCCCTCCTGCTATCGTATCGAACCCGAGGTGGAACGATTGCTTGTCCGGATCGAACGCTTCGTTCAGCCGTACGAGAACGTATAAATACGCTTCGTCATGGGTCGCCCACATTTCCTTGATGCCTGCTTGTCCGGCGTCCACCCGCTGCTTCTCTTCTTCCGGAAGCTGGTTCCAGTCGTCATCCTTCCCGTCCATGACGATCTTGCCGTCTTTGCCCGGATACATGCCGAGAACCCCGAACATCTCCTCGTTCGTCAGCACATTCAACCATAATTTGCGCCGGTCTGCCGGTATTTCGAAAGGCATCGTATTCCAGGTCTTCTTGAACCATTCGTCCTGCCATGCGAACAATATTGCGCCCGCATACCCTTCGCTGACGATTTCGCGGAACAGCGAACTGTTGATCTCGCCTTGCTCTTGCTCGTTATGTCCGCCTTGATCCCGGCCCAATCGGTCCACATGGCCGATCCCGATCGAGGACGGAACGCCGAATTCGGTCACCATAATCGGCATGCCTGCATGATGTTTCTTTAATTTCCGCAAGTACGTTTTATAGGAATCGGGCTTGCCTTCCTCGTTCGTCACCGTCCGGAGCGTTTCGTCCAGGCGGAAAAAGTCCGGATAGTAAGGATATACATGGTACGATGCAAAATATCCCGCTTCCCAATGGGCCGGCTCAAGATGAGTCGCGTCCACGCTTGCAAGATCCTCTTCGAAAGTCGGTTCGCCCGGATGCGTCAGCGGATCCGTCGTTACCCAGTTCGTGAACGTCAGCGGATGCTGCCATCCGAACTTCCGCTCTTGCTCGGCGACATTGTCCAACATTTCCGCCAACCAATTTTCGAACGCAGTCGCCTCTTCTTTCGCGCGAATATGCGAACCGTTAAAGCGCGGAATGCCGGCATGCTTCGTATCCGTATTGTCCACCATTTGCGGATCCCATTCCGTGCCGATATGCCAAGCCATCAAGTAGGGGCCCGCATTCGCCCGGTATGCGCCGCTCGCCTTCCCCGGCGTTTCCGGAATGTCCGCTTTCCCGTAGACCGCCTGGACGGCCAACGTAATCTCTTGTTTGAACGTATCGCGGATTTCCGGCAAATACGCATCCCGCTTTTCAATGAGCGCTTCCTCCGGCGACCATACGCCTTGAATGAAGTAGAGAGGCTTCTCCGGATGGCCCTGGTTATACTCTACGATCGCTTCGTAAAATTCCGGCGGCAAAATCGTGTATATCCTTACGACGTTGCTGCCCATTTCCGCCATTTTTGCAAACCAATCCAAATAGTTTTGTTTCGTAATGGGAAGCTCCCCGGGGTCGTGCCCGGGCAGAGTCGCCCCCAAGTTGACGCCTTGCGCGAAGAATCGCTCCCATTTTTGATCCGTAAATACTTCCAATTGATCTCCGTTGGTGCGAAACTTCAATTGCGTCCCGTCCCCGCTCTCAAAACTTTCCACATGCAGCGGAAACAACACTTTCCATTGAAAACCGACAAATGCGATGATGCCGAGCAAACAAATTCCGATCCATTTCCAAAGGCTGCTCTTTTTCCGATTTGCGCTGCCTATCATGACGATGTCGGTTTCATCCGCCTTGCCGTGTAGTTTCTATCGTTTTCATTTGCAACATTCCCGCTATGTACGAACGGAATATCCATCGTACGAACAGCTAATACGCACATAATCATACCTCCGGTAATAGATTTGAACTTCTATGCTCAGCAATGCTTGTCGAGTTGTTCGTTGGATCGTTCTTTATAACGAACGATTAACGCAAGTATATCTCAATCTCTTAAAATTGAAAAGCTGAAATTATGACATTTTTTTAATATATTCGGTATTATCCTCTCTTTTTTAGGTGATTTCTCTCTTTTTTTGCCGTAAATAAAAAAAACGCGGAGCCTTTAAAAAAGGCACCCGCGATTCAAACAAGCAACGGATAGATGATATTATCGATTCGATAGGGATTGACCGGTTTTCCATTTGTAAAATTCCAAAAACTCGCGAAACTGTTCTTTGCTGACTCCCGAAGCCATCGCTTCCTTGACGATATCGTACCATTCTTCGTCCAGGTTCATCTTGCTCGGATCCATGACTTCATGGAGCAGCTCCTCCACCGTGACATCCAATACAGCGGCTATTTTCTCCAAAAATTGGATGGAAGGGTTTCTTTGAATGTTTCGTTCGATCGCGCTTAAGTATGATTTGGCGACCCCCGCACTTTCGGCAAGTTCGGACAGGGAAAAACCTTTTTTCACACGCAATTTATGTACACGTTCCCCGACCATTTGCATCTCCCTTTTAAAATTGTTAATGTATTACACAAAATTATAGCAATTGAAATCTTTTTTTGGAAGGAGGAAATTAATCTTTTTTCCTACTTTCGGATTATTTTTCGACAACATGGCGATCTACCCCCATAAAACGGGAATTTCATAAGTAATAATAACTTATCGGAACAATTCCACATTTCATAACGAGAGGAGATGCCAAGGCAAAAATAGACGAACGGCGAATATCGGAATGAACGAAATAACGACTTATGGATTATTTTCACAATGAAAATATTATGATAATGTGGTAAAAAACGTAAAACCGATTGGGAGATCGCCATTCTTGATGCTTAGCTTGCGGCTCCACAGGAGGGAAACGAATGAAGACAACAACAAGAGAAAATATGAGAAACCTGCTGGATGAAGAATGGACAACCTTAATTTGGACAGCGCAACGCATCGGCGTTACGCCGGAAGAAGTTAGAGGTTTTTTGCGAAAACAGGAAATTTCGATCGAATGGACGGAAAAGCGCGCATCTTCGCCGCGGAAGAACATTTCAGCTTGGAAAATCTACGACATTTCGGCCGGCAGACCGCCGGAGGGCGAATTATGAAGCCGCGCCGCTGGCAAATATGGCTGCTGCTCCTTGTCGTCATCGGCTTAGTCGGCTTCGACAAGCCGGATCATGGAAAACGGGCAACCTACTTGTGGCAAGCGGACTTGATCGTGTCCGAACGCCAGTCCGTCCTGTCGTTCCTTCAGGAACAATCGGTTCAAGTGCTATATTTGAATATCGATCCGAAAGTATCCGCGCAGGATTATAAAACATTCGCCGCGGAAGCAAGCAAGTCGGGAGTGGAAGTATACGCTTTGGGAGGAGAACCCGAGTGGGCGTTAAGCAAATACAAAGGGCGAATCTCCGCCTTCGTCGATTGGGTGCGGGAATATAACGAATCCGCCCAGCCGGCCGAGCGTTTCGCCGGCATCCATGTCAACGTTCAGCCGTATCTTCTTCCGGAGTGGGAGACCAGCAGGGATGACTTGTTGCGGCAATGGACCGGAAATGCGGACTATACGGCGACAGAAGCCAAGGCGGCTCTTCTTAAGACGAGCGCCGATCTTCCCGCATGGTACGACGGCATGAAATTGCCGGATGCCAAGGACGAGACGGTCGTCTCCTGGATGTTGAAGCAATTCGACACCGTCACGATTATGGCGTACCGGAACACTGCCGAAGGCGACAACGGCATCGTCTCTCTGGTAACCGACGAACTGGCGGAAGCGGACCGGCTGGAGAAGCCTGTATTGATCGCGGTAAATATCAATAAAAGCGATGAAGGCAAACATGTTTCCTTCTACAATAAAGGGGCGAAGAGCATGGAACGCGAGCTTGAACGGCTGCCCGGCCTGCTTGGACAACACGCTTCGTTTGCCGGAATCGCCGTCCATGATTATGCAAGCTGGAGCGGGCGCGTCCGGTTGGAATCCGCATCGAAACCGATTGCCGGGCCGATCAAAGCAACGTATGTTTGGGAAGCCGATACCGCTGTCCGAGAAAGGAAAGAAATCATCGACTTTGCCAAAAGCAACGATGTGAATTTGCTCTACGTAAGGCTTGATCTCGAACGGCCGTTTGCCGATTATCGTCCGCTTGTCGCCGATGCCTCGGCGGCGGGAATCGAAGTGCACGCGATGGGCGGCCATCCGCAATGGGCGCTGGCAAAAAGCAAGGAACGCATCATGAAGCTTGTGCGCTACGTGCGGCAATACAATGAAGAGGCCGGGGACGGCGAGAAGATGCGCGGAATCCATTTGGATATCGAGCCTTACGTCATGCCGCTGTGGCAATCGAACCGGGACTCGATATTGAAGCAATGGATGGACAACATTCAAGCGTTTGCCGAGGCGGCGAAACAAAGCGGCGATTTGCAAACGAGCGTGGATCTCGCCTTTTGGCTGGACGGCACATCCGTGCCGGGCGAGCCCGATCTGCCGTTTAGCAAATGGATGATCGGCCAATTGGATCATGTCACCGTCATGGCGTTCCGCAATTATGCCGAAGGTCCCGGCGGCATCGCCGATATCGTTCGCGACGAATTAGGCTTTGCCGATGAACTCGGCAAACAAATCATTGTCTCTGTGGAAATGAAAGAAAGCCATGAAGGCGAATCCGTCTCCTTCTTCCACAAAGGGAAAGCGGAAATGAACCGTCAATTGGAAATCGCGGAGGGGCTATTGAAACAACACGCTTCGTTCCGCGGCTTCGCGGTTCATGCCTACGATTACTGGAAAGAAGGCAAAGAATGAGTGCAATGAGCGCTAATGATAAGGAGATGCGTATGATCATACCTTTGTATGGTCATCGCATCTCCTTATTTATTCCATCGATTGCAAATGCTGCAACATTGTATCCTTTGTTTTCGTTATAAGAGTATGAATCGTTGAATTGGCAGGTGATAAACGTGAACCAAACGGTCATGCTGCTCCTTTTTCTCTCGCTATTGCTTACGGCGTGTTCCGGACAAACGCCGCCTTCCGGTACGGAGCGGACGGCGGCGGTAATCGGCAATCCTACGGCTGAAGAAATATTGCAACAATCGAAAGATGCCGATATTTTCATGTTTGACGATATCGTATACGTCAATGCCGACAATCTCGACTGGGTGCAGCAATTGCAGATCGGCGAGCTGGCGGAAATCGGCAAGATTCAAACGAATTATCGCGAAGGAACGGATTTTATCAACGAAATGTCAACCAAACTGCCGATCGGCACCATCATCTATGAGCCGACAGCGAAGCAAGGCCCCGTACTGATCGCAGAAATCGCAGGCAAGCCCGTTCGATATTTGGGACTCCTCGAAGGATAGCCCTTTTACACCCACCACATTTCGCCGAGCGGTTCTCTGAGCAGCACCTGCTGCAAACATTGCACCGCTTTGGTAAAGCCTTCGTCGACAGACATTAAGCCGTCCTCATGCTCAATGCTGACGACATAATCGTAGCCGACCAAACGAAGGGCGCTCATAATATCCGCCCATGTCTTCAAATCATGGCCGAAGCCGACGGTACGGAACTGCCAGGCGCGGTCAAGCATCAACGCATACGACTGCATATCGGTAACGCCATGCTTGTTGACGTTGACCGGATCGATCGTCGTATCTTTCGCATGGAAATGGTGGATCGCATTCTCGCGGCCGAGAATATGAATGGCTTGCACCGGGTCGATGCCTTGCCACCACATATGGCTCGGATCCAGATTGGCTCCGATCACCTCGCCCGCCGCCTCGCGCAGGCGCAGCAGCGTTGCCGGCGTATGAACGGAGAAGCCGCCATGCAGTTCGAGCGCGATTTTGACGCCGCGGTCAGACGCGAATTTCCCCGTTTCGGTCCAATAGGGAATGACCTTATTCGACCATTGCCAATCGAGAATTTCTTGATAATCGTTCGGCCAAGGCGCAACGGGCCAGTTCGGATATTTCGCATCTTCGTGGTCGCCGGGACAGCCGGAAAATCCGTTGACGACAGGAACTTCCAACCGCTCGGCCAACTCCACCGTACGAATGAATTCGTCGTGGAACTTCCGGGCGATCGGTTTTTGCGGATGCAGCGGATTGCCGTGGCAGCTTAATGCGCTGATCGTCAAACCGCGCGACTCGAACGCCGCTTTGAACTGTTTCAGCTTGCTCTCGTCGGCAAGAAGCTCCTCCGGATTGCAATGGCTGTTGCCCGGATAGCCGCCCGTTCCGATTTCGACGGCATCCAATCCTTTAGACGCAATGTAATCCAACGCTTCCTCCAACGGTTTTTGCGCAAACAATACGCTAAATACTCCCAGTTTCAATAAGGACACCTCCGCATACATTCAATAAGCTTCTCGGAATTCACATTCCGTTGCAGACTCTAGCTTCCTAGCTAGGGTCTTCTATTGTTTCACCCCCAAACATGGGGTGCGAACAAACATTCCTCTTGACTTTTCAAAATCACCCCAATAATCGCCGAGAAGGCTTTTTTTATTTCTAATGAATTGGGTGATTTTCATGAA
>NZ_JAHLPR010000061.1 GCF_018918005.1 Paenibacillus sp. MSJ-34
GAACAGGCTCACGCTATATGGAGGCATCCTTTTCCTTTTCTGTGATACGGACATTATATTCGTCAATCCCTGGACAGGCAATACCGTCAGCTTTCGGGCATTATGCTTCAGCGTAAACAATTTACGAAATTTATAAAATTGAAACTGATGGGCCAATTTTACTAAAGGCTTTTACGGACGATAATATTGATAGTGTAAAAAATGATATATAAGTGCAAATTGCATATCCATCACTAATGGGGAGGTTAAACTCACAGTACTTTCTCCTACTGAAGACTGGAGATCTCTCAGCTAACCGCTGGCGGATCTTCAGTCTTTTTTATGCGACTCTCTTTGCCGCTGATAGGGAAATTCAGGTTTTCCCTCGGATATACAGGCATCGATCCTCGACAAAACGAATGGAAAAATACATCTCACAAGGATTTCCGCTGGATTCGCGGGAAATTTTATAACCATCGAGGGTCTTTATCAATGAATAAAAATATAATTTTTGGTCATGAGGTTTGCTCTCGACTACATAGAGATGAGACGAATTTTCAACCATGGTTTAGCGAGCAAATGATTGGAATCGATGGAGTTATAAAGTTTGGAAAGTTTGAATGCGCTAATAATTGACGAGGATGGAAACTATCAGACGGTGAGTGTGTAAAGTTGTGATAGCTAGAATGAGAAGTAGCCGGCAACATTTTTGTATCGAAGAAAGCAAGTAACCGCAACGACTCTGAAAATAATACTTTACTCCACGGCAAGCTAAATATTTCCGCTAAATCTACAACAGACCCAATTGCAAAATCATCACAGAAAAGCTCTCATAATTGAGGGCTTTTCTGTTATTTTGGGCAATTTGAAATTGTTTTTGATTTTGCTTCCACAGCCGCAAAGGATCGTATGCTTCAAAATTTTAATTGGCTGCTGGCACATGGGGCATACACTTTGATGAAGCGGATCGTTCAGCTTCACCGCTTTCTCCGTACTTGACGCAATTTCGCTTGTTTCATACCATCGTCTCCCATGATCCCAAACGGCTTGGGTTACTTGATTTCCCCTGTTGCCACGAGAACGGCTCTCCCCAGTGTATGGCTTAGCATGGTGAATCCTAAGAGAGCCGGCGTGGAGTTAGGCTCGACGCCGATATTCTCGACATCCAGCGCATGAACGACAAAATAATACCGATGAGGACCGTGTCCCGCTGGAGGCGCCGCACCGATAAACCGTTCGAGTCGTAAATCGTTCGGCAGTTGCAAGGCGCCTTGCGGCAAGCCGCTGCCATGCTCGTCGCCCGCGCCGGTCGGCAGTTCGGTGACGCTGGCAGGGATGTTGATGACGGCCCAGTGCCAGAGACCCGATCCGGTCGGTGCATCCGGGTCATACGCGGTTACGGCGAAACTCTTCGTCCCTGCGGGCGCACCCGACCATTTCAAATGGGGCGAAAGATCTTTGCCTCCCTCCACTCCTGACATCCCCGAGTATTGCTGAGGCGGTAGAGGAAGGCCCTCGGCAATGTCGTTACTCGTCACCTGAAAGACTTCGACTTCTTGCAATTTGGCAAATGGGTTGTTGCTCACTGTAAATTACCTCCTTCTTAAAGTGTAAATCGATTATACATATAAGAATCGATTTTGTAAATACAAATCGTTTAATTTACAGATTATCGAATTTTTTCTTTCCTTTTTATAAATTTAGGTGTAAACTATTTAAACGTGTATAATACCGATGTGCATGAAGGATGGTGCTGGCTTCATGGCCAAAAGAAACGGTTCGTCCACTTTAAGCGAAAATGTCACGAAGAAACTGCAGTCCGATATTCTGGCCGGACAATATGAACCGGGCTCTCCGTTAATCGTTTCGGAACTAGCCAAAGGTTTCGATGTCTCGGTTGCCGTCGTTCGCGAAGCATTGACACGGTTGGCGACCCAAGGCCTCGTCTTGCAAAACCCGAATCACGGATTTTCAGTGAAGACGGTGTCGGAAGAAGAACTGAATAACATCATACAGGCGCGGTCGATCAATGAATCCGAAGCATTACGCCTGTCCATCGCCTATGGCGATCTTACATGGGAATCCAATGTAATCGCCGTTCACCACAAATTATCGCAAACGGCCGAGTACAAGGAAGTGAATCAAAAGCTTGTCGTTAGCGAACAGTGGTCCGACATCCACCGTCAATTTCATTACCAACTTATCGCCGCATGTCCCAATCCGGTTCTCTTGGATATTTGCAGACGCCTTTGGGATTTGAGCGAATTTTATCGGCATTATTCGACCCCGCAGCAGCAAATTCGCGATGGCCGTGCCGAGCATAAGGCATTATCAGATGCCGTTCTTGACCGCGACAGCGATCGTGCCGTCAAGCTCTTTAGAGCGCACATCCAACTCACCGCGGATATCCTGTTTGACAACCGATAGGTGGTTTATGCAACAAATCGCCACCTTTACCCAAATTCGTTGTACACAAGTAGAAATATAAAAAAGGAGCAGTTTGTCTATGGCAACTGCTCCTTTATTCAATTACGACGATTGAAGAAGCGACGGCAACGGCAAGACATGGCTTCGTCGTCATGATGAATATGATCATTTTAAGGATTCCGACTCCTGTTGCAATTCAAGAAAGGACGACTTGTAAATTGTTGAACAACTTGGGGCAGGAGAGCTTCTTGGAATACCGGGTGCTTTAAGTTCGGAAAAATTAATCAGGCAACATTTTACCTTACACCATTTGTAAGTGTTTCTAATCTTTTATAATGGTTATAATGTGTATAGCTCAAATCGATCGATGATAATTCCGGAAAGTGACATTCAAAAAGGAGAGTTATACATGGTCAGCCAAGGAAAATTGCTGGAAGTTCAAGACTTGCAAAAAAACTACGGAAAGAAAAACAATATCACAAAAGCTTTAAACGGCGTTAGTTTTGATATTCTCCCAGGAGAATTTTTAGGAATCATGGGACCGAGCGGATCCGGTAAAACGACATTATTAAACTGCATTGCAACAATAATAAAACCGACGTCCGGGCGCGTACTTTTAAACGGCAATAACATCAGTGCTTTTGACAGCAAGAATTTAGCGGAGTATCGCGGCAGTCGAATTGGCTATTTGTTTCAAGACTTTGAGTTGCTGGATAATCTGACCGGACAAGAAAATATACTGTTGCCATTATCTATTCACGGGGTGAATTTTGCAAAAGCACGGGCTAAATTAGATGAGCTGGCAGGTTTATTGGAAATTACAAATATTCTTCACAAATTCCCATCTCAGATGTCCGGGGGACAAAAGCAAAGGGTAGCTGCCGCACGCAGTTTGATTTCCGATCCGGACATCGTTCTTGCGGATGAACCGACAGGAGCATTGGACACACGTTCTGCCAGAACGTTAATGAATAAGTTGGAAGCGATTAACAGAAGTAGTGGAAGAACGATTTTAATGGTCAGCCACGATCCAAATGCAGCAAGCTTTTGCTCAAGAATCCTATTTATTCAAGATGGTGTCATCTTTCATGAACTGCGCCGCACGCATGATGAATCGCAAGAGAAATTTTATGAAAGAATTTTGCAGGTGCTGGCTCAGCTTGGGGGAGGAAGCGCAAATGTTCTCTAGGCTCATTTATCGTAATGCGAAACGAAGTCGTAAGGAGAATTTCATCTACTTTGCAACACTTATAACCGCAGTAGCCTCGTTTTATATCATTCTTTCACTGGGCAAACAAGATGTTATTCTCTTCCTTAAGGAATTTGAAAGTGATGCGATCGATAAACTTTTAGCTCAGATGCCGATTGTATATTTGTTTGCCTTATTTTTATTATTTTTCTTGGTGTTGTTTGCCAACCGGTACCAATTAATTCGGAGAAGCAAAGAGTTTGGGCTTTATCTTATGTTAGGAACGCGCAAAGAACGCCTAATTCGGGGGCTCTTGGCAGAGGGGTTCGTCACTTCTGTTTTGGCACTCATTGGAGGCCTTTTAATAGGCGTATTTTTAGCGGAAATCATCAGCTTGACGGTTTCCAGATTCGTCGGACAGGGAATTATCGGTCATCAAATAAGCTTGTCGGTAAGTGCGATTTTCTTTACCATTATCGGTTTTTTATTCATACAGTTTATAGCATTAATCATTCTTGGCGGAAGATTATTTCATCAAGAGGTCCATCAATTACTTTATGGGCAAATGGATAAGAAACAAGATATGGGGCATGTTAAAGGCAATATACTCCATATATTAGCAGGTTCTATCTTACTGGGCGTGGCATATTGGATCGTTTTATACCGTTTTATGGATTTTGCAGGGCCTCTTCTGTTTGCGGCATTGGCGCTAGGAAGTTTAGGAACGATTCTTTTTATGAGGGGATTTGGAAAACTGCTAGGCTTATTGGCAAGCTTGTCCGAGCGTAAATCTACGAAAGGGCTGCGAACATTTACATTAAGACAGTTTCAAGAGAACGTAGCTAATAAATCTGCTTCCGTTGCTGTTACATCGATCCTCATCACGTTGTCTATCATTTTGATAACAAATGGCGCTTCAACTATGATAGGTTTAGAAAGTGTTTTTACTAGGAGTTCCTCGCTATATGATTTTACTGTTAATGGGGATAATCAAAGGGTTGAGCAATTTCTTACCTCAGAAAAAATGGTGCCGTATGTAGAGGACTTAAACCTATTGGAAATTGGGAAAATGAAATATCGGGATGAACGCGGGGAAGACGACTCCCCTTTGTCGTTGGTAGACTGGTCTAAATTAAGAGAGCAAATTATTATGGCTCTGCCAAGCAACTATAAAGAGCAAATTTTATCCGGAGAAATGCAGGGTTACAGTATCAGTTCGGATAACCCTGAAGCACTCAATCTGTTTGGGGTTCTGGAGATTGATGCAAAATCGCCTTACCTCATTCCCGAATCATCGTATAATGGACTTTTGAAAGCGATAGGAGAAAAACCGCTGAACTTACATTCAGATGAAATTGCTTTATACTTTAATCCCGATTTTATGCCAATGGATGATCCGGAAAGCCTGCCCGTACTCGATCGTATTCTTGAAAGGGCTGCGGAAGAAGGGCAAAGTTTGATGAGCATTCACGATCAGGCCATCTATATACGCCCGTCAACCCCAATGAGAGGATTGGTAGCAGACCGTTCCGTACAAATTCATTCTGCATTCATCGTTCCTGAACCTATGTTTGAACAATTATTAAATAAGGAAACCTATATGACGTATTGGAATTTTCGCATCCCGCAAAAGCTGCAAGACGAACAAGGTTTAATGAAACCAATGATGGAGGCTCGAGATTTATTAACATCTTCAGGCTTCGTGTTTGAAAGTTATTTACAAAACTTTGGACGCAAACTTTTCTACGTTGTTGCCGGAAGTTATACGACACTATATATGGGATTCTTATTCCTGGTTATTGCCTGTACGGTATTGGCTTTACAATTTTTGACGCAGATGAAGCAGACAGGCGGGCGCTATGCAACGCTTTCCATGTTGGGGGCAAAACGCAATCAAATGAAAAGGTCTATGCATAGACAGGTGTTGTGGACCTTTCTGTTGCCTGTCTCTCTTGCATGCGTGAGCGGAGCTGTTGGGATAAGAGCTATGATTTCATTTGTTATGATTCGCATCGAAGACAACGCGTTGCTTTATCCGATTGCCTTTGCCTTTGCATGTATTGTGATCGCAACGATGGCGATTTATGGCGTAGCAGTTGCCCGTACAGCAGATCATGAGATCGATAAATTGCGTTGGAAGCCAAATATAGATTAAGGAACCGTTTAATATCCAATTGAAGGAGGTGCCGAAGTGGCGAGGATTCTCATTGTTGAAGACGATGCATGGATGAGAGAAGAGTTAACGGATATATTGCAAAAAGCCGGTTACGAAGCAGCAGCCATTACAGATTTTCATGATATAGCTCTTCAAATCGCCGCTTTGGCGCCGGACTTGGTCTTGTTAGACATCAATTTGCCGGAACAATCAGGATTCGAAATATGTAAAAGTCTAAAATCAAAAGGGATTGGTCCCATATTGATTCTTACCTCTAGAGATAAGTTGCAAGATGAATTACACGGTCTTCATTTAGGTGCGGATGATTATCTGACAAAACCATGCAATCGAGATCGATTGTTAGCGCGCATTCAGAACCTGCTAAGAAGATTTGAAGGACAACCGGGCTTGATCGATGGCGGCAATTTTTCGCTGGACCCCAATACCTTTACGTTGTATAAGGGATCTCAATCGTTATTATTATCGGCTAACGAAGGGAAAATTTTATTGGCTTTAGTCCAGCATCGGCCCGAGATGGTATCCAAGTCAACACTGAGTGAACTTTTATGGGGAACAGACCAATATATAGACGAAAATGCACTTCAAGTCAATCTCACTCGCTTACGAAAAACATTGCGGCAACTCAACTTGGAAGATCAAATTGAAACGATAAGGGGTCAAGGTTATCGACTTAGGGGGCAGGTGAAACCATGAAATGGATCAAGCAAATCTATGATTGTTTTCATGCTTATAAACAATGGTTTCTTATCGTCATTGTTACCAATCTCCTATTCATTTTTTTAGCTTGGCTAGCTTACCCCGAATCGTTTCAGGCTTTAGTAGGCCTCATGATTATTTTTACTCTAGCGATGATATCGTTGCCTGTATTCATGATCATTAGACGGCAAAAAAGAATAGAAGCTGCCTTTCAAGATTTTTTGGCAGAGCCGAATGAGACGAACGAAGAAATATTATGCCGGGTATCTCCTAAGACGCATTGGTCGTTTATCCGCAGCATGGGGACCGTCCTAAGATCATATCAGTCGGAACTTAATGAGCAGGTTGCCCAGTTGACCGATTATGAAAACTATATCGAAGGATGGGTTCACGAAATGAAAAAGCCCCTGTCATTGATGACATTGGTATTAGATAACCGCAGTGACGAAATGTCTCCCCTTGTTAGGCACCGCATGCTCCATGTTCGCGATCAAATGCTTGGGGACATAGAGCGAATTTTGTATTTTGCGAGGCTTGGGGCCGCTCATAAAGATTATATTTTTGAGCCTATAAGCATACTGGCATTTTGCAAACAGACCATTGAGAACCATAAGACATTATTAGATGAATCCGGGTTTCAAATTCAGTTCTTAGGTGAAGAAATGGAAATTTTATCCGACCGCAAGGGATTCGCTTTTATATTATCGCAAATCATCGCTAATAGTACGCAATACGTTGCGCAGAATCAAGATCGTCCCATTCTGACATTTGAAACGGTTCATGATGAAGTGAGCGATCAAACCATTCTAAATATTAGCGATAATGGGCCTGGCGTATCCGAAGAGGATTTACCATTCCTTTTTGATAAGGCCTTTACGGGAAGCAGAGGTGCTTATACAAGACAAGCAACAGGTATGGGACTCTTCTTAGTGAGCAAGATGGCTTATGATTTGGCAATTCAGTTGGATGCAGAATCAGAGCTTGGTTCGGGGTTGACCATATCGCTGCGATTTCCAAATGTGAACAAAAAGCTGTTATACTAAGATACTAAACGAAACTTGCAGATGGAGTGAGTGAAGTGGGAAGCGGTACTGTCTTGCTGGTTGATGACGAACAGGGCTTGCTGGATCTATTGGCGTTTACCTTAAGGAAGTTCGGGATTGCCAATCTGTTAACGGCCACGACGGCCCAAGAAGCGTTAGAAATAATCGCCCGGCATGATGTGTCCTTGATTGTGCTGGATGTCATGCTCCCGGACGGCGACGGATTTGAGGTTTGCCAGCAAATCCGCAAGATTACCGAAGCGCCTGTGCTGTTTTTGACCGCCAAAAATCAGGATATCCATAAAATTAAAGGATTTGAACTGGGGGCGGACGACTATATTACCAAGCCGTTTAACCCGACCGAAGTCGCTGCGAGAGTTCAAGTTCATTTACGCAGAATGGCCAAGCTGCAAACGATGTCCAAAGCCGTCTACGACTTTGGGCATTTTGCACTGAACAAGCAAAGCGGGCAATTGTTCGTCCAGGGGCGGGAGGTCCCCTGCGCGCCGATGGAGTTTTTATTGCTGGCCTTCTTATGCGAGCACCCCAATTTTATTTTTACGGTAAGCGAATTATATGAAAAAGTATGGAGGCCATATCAGGAAGGCGATGAAAAAACAGTGGTCATTCATATCTCCCGAATTCGGAAGAAAATCGAGCCCGATCCGAGGCAACCGCAGTTTCTCGTGAATATGAAGGGACTGGGTTATAAATTAGTGAAAAAAGCGAGGTATGTTCCATGACCATTGTTCAACGCTCCATGCTGCTGTCCCTTCTGTTTTTACTGGCCTCTGTCTTGGTCATTTCCATCGGTTTTGTAGCCGTTATCGTCGTTTTGATTGTTCTGATGCAATATTTCCCGGCGCTTCAATTCCTGGATATCAAGGTTTATCATATCTTGGTTTTTGTTGGCGTTTTAGGACTCTATGTGTATACGGCCGGTTGGTTGATCGGCAAGCCTTCGCTCGCTGTGGTCGATTGGATGAAGGGCCTCTCCGCGGGGCAATACGACGTCAATGTTTATTGCAAGCGGTATTCCTTCCTATGGAATAAACAGCGGAAAATCAAACTTCGCTATATCCCTTTCAAAGATATGATGATTCGTCTTCAGGAATTGACGATGACGCTTGATCGCAACCGTCAAGAGGTTGAGGAAACGAACGGACTGAAGGAACAGTGGATTGCAGGAGTATCCCATGATGTGAAAACTCCCCTCTCGTACATCAAAGGATACCTTGATGTTATTGGCAGCCCGCAGGTTGAATTAGCCAAGGAGGAAAAGAAGCGGATCTTCCGATTACTGTTGCAAAAGGTGCAGGAAATTGAGGGATTGCTCCGAACGTTTCAGTTCAGGCAGGGAAAGCCCAGGGTATTGAAGACAAGAAGCGATCTTGTCCGTTTCTTGAGGGAAGTGACGCTCGACGCGGCCAATAATCCTAGATCCGCATCTTACCATTTCAGTTTCGAATCGGAAATCCCCGAACTGCAATATTATTACGATTCCAAGCTTCTCAAAAGAGCGGTTCAAAATGTTCTGATGAATGCCGTACTCCATAACCCGCCCGAAACGGCCATCGCCGTTCAGGTCAAAAGGGACCGTAACATCCAAATCATAATAACCGACAGCGGTGTGGGCATACCGCCCGCCATCGTTCACCGCCTTTGTCACCGCCACCCGGGCGATGCCCAGGACTTGGAAGAAGGGATCGGTCTGTTCGTTGTGAAAGACTTGATCGAGGAACATCAGGGAGAACTGGAGATTTGCAGCGTCCCGCAACAAGGAACGACCATAACGCTCAAACTTCCGCTTCATGACGTCAGGTAATTCGTTTACCTGACGTTTACTTTGTTCGCTTACGCTGTAGGAACAACAGTAAACAGAGGTGAACAAAAGAATGGCACAGTACGTACTTGAAACGAACTCTTTATGCAAACAATTTGGCGGCCAAATTTCCGTGGACCGGGTGAATCTACAAATCCCCGAAGGCTCGGTTTACGGATTTCTGGGACCTAACGGAGCCGGAAAATCGACAACGATCAAAATGCTGCTCGGCTTGATCAAGCCTGACGGAGGAAGCATCGCGATTTTTGGCAAGCCTTTTCCCAAAGCGCGGATTGAAATTTTACAACAGGTCGGATCGCTGGTGGAATCCCCCTCTTATTACGGCCATCTATCCGGATACAAAAATATGAAAATCGCAGCCACTCTTCTGGGTGTCCCGGAATCGCACATTGAGGAGGCGCTTGAATTGGTCCGCTTGACGGGCCAAGCCCATAAAGCGGTCCGGAAGTATTCCCTGGGCATGAAACAAAGGCTCGCCATCGCGATGGCGATCATCCATCGCCCCAAATTATTGATCCTCGACGAGCCTACCAACGGTCTCGACCCTTCGGGGATACAGGAAATACGCAGCTTGATCGTCGATATGCCGCGAAGGTATGGCATGACCGTATTGGTATCGAGTCATCTGTTATACGAAATCGAACAAGTCGCAGATCATGTGGGAATCATCCATCAGGGTAAGTTAATCTATCAGGGCACGCTATCCGCTCTAAGGGAGCAAAGCGGGGACCAATCGCTGGAACAAATTTTCCTCGGGATGACGGGCATGGGGAGAAGCTTATGATCAAGCTGATTCGTACGGAATGGATGAAATTAAGAACGTTCTGTCTTGTTCTGCCGGTCATTGCAGCGTTTCTCCTATTAGGCGTCACAAGCGGATTTTGGTATATCAATTTTCGCGAGGCGCCCGGCGGCGTATATTCCACGATGTCCGTAATGTACTTTTTCCTTTCTTTTACCCTTATGCTTAGCGCGACATTACTCTCCAGCGTCATCGCATCAACGGAGCATGAAACGAAAGGATGGAACCGGGCATGTTCGCTGCCCGTAGGAAAATCAAAAATTTATATAAGCAAATGGATCGTTACTTGCATGCTGCTGCTCGCTGAGGTGCTGGTCATTATAGCGGGAACGTTCGTGCTTTGGAAACTGATGTTTCATGAACCGGCGCCGCTTGAGATCCTAATTAAACAACCTTTATACTGCTTTTTAGCCGGATTTGCGTTTCTCTCCATTCAAATGTGGTTATCCACCGTGTTTGCGAACCAATCGATTGCTATAAGTGCAGGAACCGCCGGTTCCATGGCCAGCCTGTTTCTGGCACGTTCGACGTTTCCTGTCCTTCAATACATGCCGTGGACGTACCCTGCATTATCCACTCCGTTAGTTCCGGGCCATTGGCATTGGATCGTTGCCGGCTTAGCCGTCGGCGTCGTTTTGTTGGCCGCAGGATGTTGGCATTTTACCAGGAAAGATTGGTAGGAGGAGTAGCGATGAGAAGACTATTAACCGCAGAATTTGTAAAAATCCAATGGTGGCTTATGATCGCCCTTATTTTTATAAGCCTCCTTGCAGATGTTTTATTGGCAACCAGCAATTGGGGCATGCTGTCCGCAGTTTATGAACCGAATTGGCCTCATTATCTGATGTATATCATCAATCTGCATACGATGTTTTTCTTGCCTTTGTTTTCCGGGACCGCGGCCGGTCTGATCTGCTTGTACGAGCATCGATCGGGGGGCTGGAAGCAATTGCTTGCAACACCTTACTCCCGTTCCCGCATATATTTGGCCAAATTCGCCGTTTTGCTCTGTATGCTCGCCATCATGCAGTTGTTTTTCATCGCGGCGGAAGTCGGCAGCGGGATGATTGCCGGCGTTGAAGGCCAAATCGACTGGCTATTCGTGTTGAGCAGCGCCGTGTTGGGCTGGATCGGCATGTTTCCGTTAGCTGCCATCCAGTTATGGTTTTCGACGAAATACAAAAATTTCGGCATCGCTTTTAGCATCAATGTCGCTTGCGTCTTGTTGAACGTTATCTTCTCCGGTCTCCATTCCTTGCTGGGGATGTGGTTTCCGTTTATCCTGCCTTTCTATACCATGATGCCGCAGGACACCCCCTTCTCTCCCAGAGTACATGAATGGAGCTTGTATGCGATGATCGGAATCGGCTTTGTCTTCTATTTCTTCATGGGACAGTACATGTTCCGACAAAAATCGTTGGCAGCTTGAACCTGTGGAGGAAAGCAGACCGTCCGATTCTCCCGACCAGATCTTAACGGGCGGCGCTCGATAAATGTTTTTCGGTCAGGATCGCGAGCATTTGAATGCCGACTTCGTTATGCCCGCCTTCAGGGATGATGAGGTCGGCGTATTTTTTGGACGGTTCGATGAAGGCATCGTGCATCGGCTTGACGGTCGCGAGGTATTGCTGGTAGATGGAATAAATCGAACGGCCCCGCTCCTCCAGGTCCCGCAGCACGCGGCGGAGAATACGGACGTCGGAATCGGTATCCACGAACACTTTAATGTCTAGCAGGTTCCGCAGCTTTTCGTCATAGAGCACGAACAGTCCTTCAACGATGACGATCTTGTTCGGCAGCAGCTTGATCGTCTTGTCGGCGGACCGGGTATAGGCGGTGAAGTCGTACACCGGCGCATAGGCGGCTTGTCCGCTTTTCAGAAGGGTGAGATGCTCTACGAGCAACTCGTTGTCGAAGGCGAAGGGGTGGTCGTAATTGGCTTTCACGCGTTCCGACATTGTGAGGTGCGATTGATCTTTATAGGTAGTTATCCTGTGAGATGAACGTTACTTTATCCGTTTCGAGCTGTTCAATAACCGAACGGGCAACCGTGGTTTTACCGGAGCCGGTTCCGCCGGAGATTCCTATAATGAGCATGGCGATTCATTACCCTCCTACAAATTCCCGTTAACATTCCAGTATTGTAGCATAGCCCGCATTTTTTTCATCTTGTACTTGGCCGTGGGGAAACCGTTTGTCCGAGGTGATGGATTCTAACGTGACTTCGGCGGCAGGCGAAGCGATTTCTTCCGCTTGCTTAAACCTAAAGCAATTTGTCCATGATGGAGAAATGGTTGCATGAATCCAAAAATAGTGGAATTTTTCCCAATGACCGTTTCCTTATGCCCGAAGAACATTGGCTTTATAATAATGTATGCGGTTACAAAAAAACCGAAGCATGAAGAAAAGGGGAGGCAAATATGAAACGTATGAAAGGTATGAAACGATTGTTAGTCGGGATCTCTGCAATGCTCGTCATTACGTCCGCTCTCGCGGCGTGTGGCGGAAACTCCAATTCCAATTCGACCTCGGGCTCAGATCCGGCCCCGTCAACCAACACTGCCGAGGCTCCGCCAAAAGGAGAAGGTTCCAAAATCACTATCAATCTCTGGAGCTTCACGGACGAGATCCCGAACATGACCCAAAAGTATATGGAAACTCATCCCGACGCGAATGTGGAGTTCAAAACCACGATTATCGCAACCACCGAGGGCGCTTATCAGCCTGCTCTTGACCAGGCCTTGGCCGCCGGGGGCAAAGATGCCCCGGACCTGTATGCGGCGGAAGCGGCGTTCGTGCTCAAGTATACGCAAGGAGACGCATCCAGCTATGCCGCCAACTATGCGGACCTGGGCCTTGACGACCAAATGGTTAAGGACGCGGGCATCGCCCAATATTCGGTTGACATCGGCAGCAAAGACGGCCAATTGAAGGCCCTCGGCTATCAAGCGACCGGAGGGGCTTTTATCTATCGCCGCTCGATTGCCAAGGATGTTTTTGGAACGGACGACGCGGCCGCAATCAAAAATGAAATTGGGCCAGGCTGGGACAAATTTTTCGATGCAGCCGCGAAGCTGAAAGCGAAAGGGTACGGCATCGTTTCCGGGGACGGCGATATTTGGCACCCGATCGAAAACAGCTCCGACAAGGGTTGGATTGTCGATGGCAAGCTTCATATCGATCCGAAGCGCGAAGAGTTTCTTGATCTCTCCAAGAAGCTGAAAGACAATGGCTATCACAACGATACCCAAGACTGGACGGAAGCATGGTACGCCGATATGTCCGGCTCCGGCGCCCAACCGATCTTCGGTTTCTTCGGTCCCGCCTGGCTTATCAACTACGTGATGAACGGCCAAGTGAAAGACACGAATGGCGACTGGGCTGTTTCCGAACCGCCGACAGGCTTCTTCTGGGGAGGCACCTGGCTGCTGGCCAACAAGGATGTAACCAAGGACGACGCCAAGAAACAGGCCGTTGCGGATTTTATCAAATGGGTGACGCTTGATACCTCCGAAACGGGACTCCAGTATTACTGGGCTAACGGCACAATGAAGGAAGGCGAGCAAGGCACGAAGGACAGCGTTGCATCCTCCGTCGTCATGGCGAAGTCCAACGGCGAAGTTCCGCTGCTCGGCGGGCAGAACATGTTCGACGTGTTCGTTCCGGCTAACGCCAACGCTTCCGGCAAGAACTTGACCCAGTACGACGAAACGATTAACAGGTTATGGCGCGATCAAGTACGCGAATACACCGCGGGCAACAAGACACGAGACGAAACGATCGCCACCTTCAAGCAGCAGGTCAAAGACCAGCTTGGCATCGATAGCGAATAAGAAGGAGTAGAAGGGGCGGGGGAGATCCCGCCCCTTCATATCAATGAACGAGGTGAGAGCATGCGCCGCAAAGGTGTGAATTACTCGAAATACGGCTATATCTTTACCTTTCCGTTTGTCCTGGCATTTCTGATTTTCTCGCTGTATCCCATTTTGTTCACCGCAGTCATCGGGTTCACCGATATGCAGGGATTAATACCCAAACCGATTCATATTTTGGATGATCCTTTTCAAAACTTCAAAGATCTCTTCTTTGATAACGCCTCGTTCAGGAAGTCTTTGTTTAACACGGGATTGCTGTGGATTGTCAACTTCATTCCCCAGATCGTTCTCGCGCTCTTGCTCACGGCATGGTTCACGAACAAGCGCCTCAACATAAAGGGACAAGGCGCGTTCAAAGTTCTGCTATATATGCCGAATATTATCACTGCGAGCACGATCGCCGTCCTTTTCAGCACGATGTTTGCCTATCCGATGGGTCCCATAAACAGTTTGTTTCAACTGATGGGATGGTCCGACGCTCCGATTTACTTTCTTCAGGATAAGACGACAGCCCGAGGAATTGTGGCGTTCATTCAATTCTGGATGTGGTACGGCAATACCATGATCATCCTTATCGCAGGCGTTATGGGCATCAACCCCGCTCTCTTCGAGTCCGCGGCGATTGACGGTGCAAACGGCTTTCAAATCTTCTTCCGCATCACGCTGCCGAGTCTCCGTACGATTTTGCTCTTCACGCTGATTACATCGATGGTCGGCGGCTTGACCATGTTCGATATTCCGCAACTGTTCCTTCTGGGAGGACCGGACGACTCCACGCTTACCACGTCCATGTTCATCTATGGGCAAGCGTTCAGGGGCAGTTATTTGTACAATCGCGCTGCAGCGGCGAGCATGATCCTGTTCCTGATCGCGGCGGTATTGTCCGCATTGCTGTTCTACGTGATGCGCGACCGCGATGCGGCAAGATTGAAAAAAGCGGAAAAGAAGTATAGAAAGTCGATCCAAGCAGCAGTCAAGAGGGAGGTGTAATACATGGAAAAAATTCAGAAAAGCGGAGCCGTCAACCTAAAGATAAACAGGACGATTGTCTATATCGTTTGTATCTCATTGTCGCTCCTCAGCATCCTTCCGTTCTGGATCATGTTCGTCAACGCCACGCGATCTACGGCGGAAATCCAAAGCGGTCTCTCGCTGCTTCCTTCGACCCACTTTATGAACAACCTGCAAGTGCTGCTCGAGAAGAGCTTCGATCCCATTCAAGGGTTCCTGAATTCGTTTATGATCTCCGGTTCGGCAACCATCTTAACGGTCTACTTCTCGTCGTTGGCGGCCTATGGGCTTGTGACCTATAACTGGAAGCTGCGCAGCCCATTCTTTACCTTCATCATGTGCGTGATGATGATTCCTTCCCAGGCAAGCGCAATCGGATTTTATCAGTTCATGTATAAATTACATTGGACCAACAGCTTTCTCCCGCTCATTCTGCCTGCGATTGCCGCGCCGGCGGTAGTGTTCTTCATGCGCCAATACCTGCTCGCAACGCTGTCGTTAGAGATCGTGGAAGCAGCGCGCGTAGACGGGTCCGGTGAATTCCAAACATTCAACCGGATCATCCTGCCGCTGATGACGCCCGCAGTGGCGACGCAGGCCATCTTTGCCTTCGTTGCGAACTGGAACAACCTGTTCATGCCGCTGATTTTGCTGACACAAAAGGAAAAATATACGATGCCGATCATGGTTAGCTTGCTGCGAGGCGATATTTACAGGACAGAGTTTGGCTCGATCTATTTGGGGCTGTCCTTGACAGCCTTGCCGCTGTTCGCGGTTTATTTCCTGTTATCCCGGTATATTATCGCCGGCGTAGCGCTTGGAGGCGTGAAAGAATAACCGTCAAGCCGGCTTCATAAGAAGAAGAGCGGGACTGCGGGAACGTATCCATGCCGATACAGGACGATCTCCGGCCCGTTCGATATGCAGGCAATTTGTAGGGCTTTCCATGACACTTCGGCCGCCATCGAATTATAATTGTGGTACGATATTCAATAGACGATTCATGTCACAACGTTCAGGAGGGGACAAGATGGCGGCAATACCGAATGTTATAGAAGTGGCGGCGCTCGTCGGCGAACCTTCGCGCGTCGCGATGATGCTGGAATTGTTAGGCGGCAAAGCCCTTCCGGCCAGCGAGCTGGCGCGCGCCGCGCGCATTGCGCCGCAAACGGCAAGTTCGCATCTGGCAAAATTGGTCGAGGGCGGCTTGCTCGTCGTGGAAATGAGCGGCCGACACCGCTATTATCGGTTGGCCGGACCCGATGTCGCATACGCGCTTGAAGCGCTTAGCGCCATCGCACCACAAAAGCCGATTCGATCGCTCAAGGAATACGACCAGTCAAAAGTGTTGCGGTATGCCCGCACTTGCTACGACCATATCGCGGGAGAAGTGGGCGTAGGACTGACCGATCGGCTGCTTGCGCTCGGAATGATCGAACGTTCCGGCCGAGACTTTGTCGTCACCAAACAGGGGGATGACCGCTTTAAGCGCTTCGGCATCGATGTAGAGAATGTACAAAAAGGGCGGCGCCATTTTGCCCGACAGTGTCTGGATTGGAGCGAGAGGCGGCATCATATCGCCGGCAGTCTTGGTGCCGCGATTACCAACAGATTGTTTGAACTCGAATGGATTGCGCGTATTCCCGGCGGGCGTGCAGTACGAGTAACGGACGAAGGTATTAAAGGCTTGGCTGACGAGTTCGGCCTGATACTTTGACATGATGCCAATCACCTCAGCAACGCGTTGCATTCATCATTCGATGAAGGGCGAATGTTTTTCCGGCTATAATGCTTGTTGAGGTGATGAAAATGAATAAACAAACGAAAACGGCCATTCAGGTCATTCAGCCCAAAATACTGTACTTCGGTACACCGGTCGTATTGCTCTCCACTTTGAATGAAGATGGAACGACAAACCTTACACCGATGTCATCTGCCTGGGCGCTAGGGAATCGCATCGTGCTCGGGCTCGCCGGAGGAGGGAAGGGATTAGTCAACCTGAACCGCTGCGGGGAATGCGTCGTCAACCTGCCGGATGCGTCGCACTGGGGGCAAGTGGAAAGATTGGCCAGATTGACCGGTGCCAATCCGGTGCCAGACTGCAAACGGGAGCTGTACCGATTTGAACGCGACAAATTTTCAGCCGGCGGTTTCACGCCGCTTGCTTCAGATGTCGTGCGGCCGCAGCGGGTGGAAGAGTGTCCGTTGCAAATCGAGGCGCAAGTCGTCAACCTCCACGAGTCGGAGGGATTTGCCATTATCGAGGTAGAGGCGCAAAAAGTCCATGCCCACGAAACGATTGTGCTGACCGATTATCATGTCAATCCAACCGCGTGGAACCCGTTGATTTACAGCTTTCGCCACTACTTTGGCCTGGATCGGGAGTTGGGCAAAACCTTTAAGTCAGAGACATGAGACAAAAATCAAGAGCTCCCCGATCACGAGCTTTTCCACTGGCAATGCATCGAAAAAGGCTGCGGATTCGATTTCATGGAAGTCGTTATGCGTAATTGGCCGGCAACTGGCGGCCTCTCGGGCGGGCTTGCAAATGATGCCAGATTTGTATACGAACGCGTTATGGAATCGGCAAAAGTAAGCTCCAATGACTCTCTGGATCTGTCGGTATGCTGTACGGAATACAACATAGTAGGAAAATTGGCGCCGGAACCGGCCACATTGTTGTATAAAGTGCAGCATAATCGCGAAATTTTTGCCTATCATCCCAAATTAAGCTTCTTATGCTGTATTTTGTGCAACATCGTCGCCAACTCGTTCGAAAAAACCGGATTATGTTGTATTTTGTACAACAAACGTACGTCCTCTGGTAGAAAAGTACTGTCGTTTCGCCATAAAACCAATGGCATTGTCGGCGAATAAAAATTGATCTATATTAGATTCGCAGCCTTTGCAGGGGCAATAGGCAATATCAACATGCATATCTAAAAAGACGGCAGCCGCCAGGGCTGTCGTCTTAAAGCTGTTATTGCCGGATATGTTAAAGTCATTCCGTGATAAATCTGTCTGCATACACAGCGACATCGGCGCTGTTATAAGTAATTTTCAATTTGTAGTAATCTGCCGGTTGATTGGAAGCTAGCAGTACTTTTTCTCTTTTCGTCTCGCCTGGGCGCACGAAGACGACTTGTGAGCCTACGGGAACGTCGCCTGTAGGAGTTACTTTGAGCAGAGTAAGCGTGACAGATCCCCATGTAATAAAATTCCGGTTGTAATATGAGGCCTCGTACGAGATGTTGCCGGAGAGATAATAGGGCGGCGAAGTGCCTTCTAACGCTTTAGCCGACGCCATCGATGCGATCGAGAGCAGCATGATCATTAGGATGGCAATAACAGAAAATTTTTTCATAATTACACCTCTTTTCATAGTTAGGTAAAATATTACATTTTAATTGTATATATCTCTTGTTGACCAATCTGACTGCCTTTTAATTTGTTAAAAGAATCTTCCCCGGATTTCTCTTGGAAACTTGTGCATAACAAACTGCATCATGTACCTCTTGCAGGTCGTAATGAGACGCAGGAATCGTAAGCTTCAACTTCCCGCTAATGATCAACGATACCAAATGGCGAAACGTTTCCTGCCACGTTTGTACGGAAACATGCCCATTCCAATGTCTTAGATGAAACATCCGAATATTGGCTTTCGCTTGTTTTGCAATATCCGCCCAGTTGACCGGCGTTCCCGACAAAAGACCAATGACTAACAACATGCCGCCAGGGCGAAGACAAAATGCCAACTCTGTTCCGGATGATGCTCCGACAGAATCAATAGCTGCAGTTGCCCCATGTCCGTTCGTTAATTCCATAACCGTTTGATGTAACGGCGTCTCCGTTATATTGATTACATGCGAAGCACCTAGTTGGAGAAGTTCTTCCGTGTAAGAGTGATTCCTCGTTACTGCAATCAGTCGATAACCTATCATTTTGGATAATTGGGCAAATATACGACCGATCGAGGAGCCGCAAGCATTTACCAGTACGACATCGTTTGGTCTTATCTGCAAAACCTCTGTGCAAGCAAGCCACGCCGTTACCGGGTTAATATATAATTGGGCGGCCGTATCATCGTCAATAGCATCCGGTATGGGAACGATCCAATCTGATGATGCTTTCACATATTCTTGCCAAGTGCCCTCCCCCCGTAAAGGCAGTACGCGCTTTCCAATAAGTTCTTTAGGAACGCAAGGCCCCACTTCTTCAATCATACCGACTCCTTCATACCCGGGAATGGCCGGAAGCGAAATGCGATGAGCATAGGCCCCCGTGATAGGAATAAGATCGGATGGGTTTATGGGGCGGGCAAGCATACGTACAAGAACTTCTCCAGGCTTAGGGTTTTCGATTTTTCTACTCTCTACTCTCAGAACATGTTGAGGCGCACCAAACTCATAAAATCTTATACATTTGGCTTCGGACTCCATTCGACGCTCCCCCCGCTTGGGTATTTTTCTTTTAGTATACTCATAAAAGATTCTTCAGGACGACCTTCGGTTAAACTGTTGGTATATTTAACACAAACTGCCACTAGCGTTGCATTAAATCTTCTGGCTGGGATGCGGTACCATGGAAATATAACGGATTTCCGAGGTCTTATTTTTTGAATTCCAGTCGAATATTGGAATTAACGGATTTTCGAACCGTTAACATGTCGCGATCGGCTGAGAATCCTTGGTTTTGTGAAGTTTCGACAAAAATAGAGCCCTCCAAATCCGCTAACTCCGCCAAAATTGCGTTATTGGATCAAATAAGGCCTCCAAAATCCGTTAACCTTGTTCATCCCTATCGCAATCATCGGCTTGAAACGCAGTAAAACATTCGGTGCAACGCTAGTGCACAATTGCATAATAAACCGCTTCGATTTAATCTATACTCGTCTGAAGGAATATATGGCGAAAATGCGCGATGAAAGATTTAGGCAGCGGTCAACCGGCGAGGGGGCAAACCATATTGAAACATTTTTGCTAGAATCCCATGGAATTCGAACGGTAGATAAGAAAGCCGTTGCGGGGACTAATCTGGTTCAGCGCAGGCAAATGGACGGAGCAAGACTTGACTGAGTTGTTTGAATATTTAAACGGCTATTCGATGAAAATGATGTCATTATCAAAAATCTGTTAAAGGATAGGGTGGTTGCAATGGGCTTTATCGTCAGACAGATGATAAGAAGAGGCTGGGAACAAGTGAGGAAGCAGGATTTGGCCCGTATCGCCCGGCAAACGCCGACACCGGGCGTTGCGGAACAAGTCGATCTGGCGTATCTCGACGACGGAGATCCGATGCACCTGCTGGATATCTATTATCCGGCAGGGACGAAAGGGTTATTGCCCACGATCGTCGATATTCATGGCGG
This sequence comes from Paenibacillus sp. MSJ-34, assembly GCF_018918005.1. Taxonomy (GTDB): domain Bacteria; phylum Bacillota; class Bacilli; order Paenibacillales; family Paenibacillaceae; genus MSJ-34. Next base: position 20,410 of record NZ_JAHLPR010000061.1, read on the forward strand.
CGGCTGGATGTACGGCGACAAAGAATTGAACAAATACTACTGCCTATATTTGGCGGCCCAAGGCTTCGCCGTTGCGAACATCAGCTACCGGTTGCTGCCGAATACCGATTTGCGCGGGCAGGTGCAGGATATCTTCGCCGCATTGCATTGGTTGGAAAAACACGGATCGCAGCATCATTGCGACCTCAGCCGCTTCTATATATGCGGCGATTCGGCCGGCGGGCATTTAACCGGGCTTGCCGCTTGCGTGCAACTTAGCCCCGAATTGCAAGCAATTTACGGTGTGCGGCCAACCGGACTGCATATCAAAGCGATCGGCATCAGCCACGGCATGTGCGAGCTCTCCGATTTTCGCCGTATCAGCCGAGCCTTGGGCGCCGGAAACAGCGTCTATAAGGAAATGTTCCGCATGTTTTTCGGCCAGAAACCGGAGCTTGCGGCATGCTACGGAAAAGCGAGTTTTACGGAAACGGCCGAAGGCCTCGACCTGCCGCCTGTTTTCCTCATCAGCAGCGAAGCCGACCCGCTGCACAATTATCATTCTGTCGTACTGGATCGGTACCTGAGCGAAAGAAATATACTGCATCAAACGAAATTTTGGACGAAATCGCACGGGAAACGTCTGGGACATGTATTTCATGTCGCCAATCCGGAGTGGCCGGAGAGCATGGAATCCAACAATGAGATGCTGGCGTTTTTCTCGAACATATAGTCTGGTCTCGTCCGGCAATGTCATCCTGTTTTCCGCTCGTCTGTTGGATTTTATCCAGCGGAATAATGCTTCTCAGCCCATTCTGCGTGCGTTGATTGGATTTCATCCAATCAAATCATCGCAAATCCGGTGAAAAGCGGAATACGGCTCGAATCTGTTGGATCATTTCCAATGAGACCTCGCTTTTCATCGAAAACCTTTCCATTTGATTGGAGATAATCCAACTTGTTCAGCTTTATTTGTACAGCACATCGTCCTTCAATGTTGCGATTTTGTCGAGCGCTTCGCGAATATTCGCTTCGGGGACCTCGAAGTGTTCCAACGCCTCGCGTAAATGCTTCACGATCGCATCGAAATGCTCGGGTTGCAGGTTCATCCCCTCATGCGCTTTCGCCATCGCTTTCCCTGTATACCGTTTCGGGCCTCCGAGAGCGAAACTGATGAATTTCGTTTGATGCAGACGTTGTTTTTCCATATCGGTATTGGCGAAAAAATGGTTGACCGTATCGTCGGCCAGTACAAGTTCGTAGAAGTAATCGACCACTTTGCCGATCGTTTCTTCGCCGCCAAGTTGTTCGTAAAGGGTTGCCGTTGAAGTCATGCGATACCTCCGTTGTATTTATTGGGAAAAGACAAGAATTAGTATCTCCCAATAACGGCATTTCGTTTCGGCTGTTTTTTTGCATCCCATATTACGGAAATGCATCAAACATTTCGCAAGCATTGCATGAAGGGCGGAACGTTTGGCGGCAACCGGGAAGGGGAGCGGGGGAAAAGACATTCTGAGCATGATGCATATATTTTAGCGCGGTGAAATTTATGCACGAGACTCAGAAAGGGGAAAAAACAGAGATAGCGGTTGGGGAACGTCGATAAATGAACGGAGCTATTTGTACGGCTCATCGCCAATCAAAGTATCGACTTTATCGTGCTGTGGTGCATATCGTCTTCATTGCCACCGAAGCGCTTTAATAAACATATTGACAAATAATAAACCATGAATCTATAATGAACACTAAACCTGCTCATCAGTGATGAGGTACCTAAAAAGTTAGTTTTCTTTACACTAAAGTACAGCAATTTTTTTTTATTAATTGCTCCTCATCATAGATGAGGAGGGAAAGGTGAGGTGTGAGGTGGACGTAAAGTATGTTGAAAACGTTGACACACTCGATGAAGAGAGCTTTTTTCCTTCAAAAAGCGAATATTCGGAGTATCTCGTTCTAAAGTATTTGAAACAAACCGATGAGCCGGTTGGCTCCTGGGTTTTGAAAGTGATGCTTGGACTGAAAGGAGTAGAGCTAAGCACGGCGACGATTGGAAGATTGTTGAAAGAATTGGACGCCAAGGGATTCACAAAGCTTGTCGGCGCGCAAGGAAGGGTCATTACTTCGGAAGGAATTCATTATGCCAAATTTCAATCCGAACGGATCGAAAGGGAGCGCCTGCAGGCGCGGCTCATGATGGCGGCGATACCGCAAAGCCTTGACGAGTTGATCGATTTGCTTCATGCAAGGAAAGCTTTGGAGTGCGAAACGGCAAGACTGGCCGCGCTTCGTGCTAACAAAAAGGATATTGAGGAACTTGAAGTTTCGTTGAAAAAACATGAGGAAGTCGTCAAAGGAAAGATTGACCCTACCGATATTGCTTTAGATTTTCATATTAAAGTGGCCAAGGCGTCCTATAATCGATTCTTAATTGCATCGCTGGATATTTTAATTTACGAAGAACTTAAGCTGGAATCGCAAATTGCCCAGCTCATCACGAGAGAGCGCGGGGAAGAGTATCTTCTTCAACATATATCGATTGTCGACGCTATTAAGCAGAAAAACGCTCAAGAAGCCGAGAGACTGATGGGCGTTCATATCGAAACGCTGATTGGCGCTATTAAAGAACAAGCCGAAGGATATGAAACCCAAATGATCCCGTTTATGAATGGGATAGACGAATAAAGAAAGGGGCGAATGAAATGGGGACCGTATTTGATACCGCGATCGTGAATGGAACTATTGTGTTGGAGAATCAGGCAGTGAAGGGAACCTTATTAATTCAGGACGGCAAAATTGCGGGCATTTTGGATAGCGGCAGCAAGGTTGAAAGCAAGAAGCTGATCGATGCCGAAGGGATGGTTGTATTGCCCGGCGCCATTGATCCCCATGTTCATCTATGGGAGCCAAGCCCGCAAGATTATAGAGAAGATTATCAATGCGGTTCCAAGGCGGCAGCTGCGGGCGGAGTCACGACTATCATCGAAATGCCTTTAAGCGTTCCGCCGGTCATCGATCGCGAATCGTTTCAGTTAAAAAAGGATATTGCCGATCGCAACTCCTTGGTCGATTTTGCCCTTTGGGGCGGATTAATTCCTAAGTCGGTTGATCGTCTGAGTGAAATGCATGAATTAGGGTGTGTCGGTTATAAAGCGTTTATTTCATACGCGAACGATAATTATCCTCATACGCCGGATGATGTGTTATTCAAAGCGATGAAGAATGCCGCAAAGTTCAACGGCCTTGTCGGGGTTCATGCTGAAAACGCTGACATCGTAGAAACGGTAAGTAAAGAGATGGAGCAAAGCGGAAATAGAGATCCGGAGTCCTATCCGGATGGAAGACCGGCTTTGGCCGAACTGGAAGCGATGGAAAGGGCCATGTTATTCGCGGAACATACCGGCTGCCGCTTGCATATTGTTCACATGTCCGTAGCGGAAGGCGGCGAACTGGTTCGCAAGGCGAAAGAGAAAGGGGTCAAGGTTTCGAATGAAACATGTCCGCACTACCTGTTATTTGATAAATCGATCCTGAAAGAAAAGGGCCCGTTTGCCAAGTGCAATCCGCCCATCAGATCGTATGAGAATAAAGAGGGCCTGTGGGAACAAATATTCAAGGGAAACATCGACTTTATCGGCTCCGATCACTCGCCGTACACCGATGAAGAAAAACTCGAAGGCAAGGATAATATATGGAAGGCTCTGCCCGGATTCGGCGGAATTGACGTCTTGCTGCCGGCGATGATTAGCGAAGGCGTGAATGCCAGGGGACTCGGTTTGGTGGAACTGGCCAAGCTGGTTTCAACGAATGTAGCGAAAACATTTGAAATCTATCCGAAAAAAGGGACCATTGCCGTCGGATCGGACGCCGATTTGGCGATTGTAGATTTGAATCAAGAGTGGGTTTATCAAGGCGAGCATTCGTTTTCGAAAACAAAAAGTTCGCAAGGCATTTATGAAGGGTATAAGTTTAAAGGCAGGGTTATGACAACGATGGTGCGGGGGACTGTCATTTATAACGATGGGGAGATTACGGAAGAATCGACCTACGGAGAGTTTGTCCCCATTCAACGGTAACAGAAAGGAGAAGCAAACATGAATGTTTTGGTAACCGGAAGCTCAGGGTTGGTAGGATCGGCCGTTATGGAATTGTTACATCGCGAGGGCCATCATGTTGTAGGGTTTGATCAAAGAAAGTCGCCAATTACGGATCATCTTACGGTTGAAACCGGAGATCTATGCGATTTTCCGAGATTGGCCTCGATCATTCAAAAGTACAATATCGGCGCCATTGTCCATTCGGGCGGAATATCGCATCCTCATGCGGGGGAAGCGTCGCCATATGAGACCGTAAGAACCAATATATTGGGAACAACAACGATATTTGAAGCGGCAAGACTATTTCATATTAACAAGGTAGTTTATTTGAGTTCCGGCGCTGTGTACGGCAATCATTCCGCGGGAGTAACCACTGTGGAAACGAAGGTTCATCCGGAGAATACGTACGCTGTGTCGAAATTGACGGGCGAATACCTCGGGGAGGTATATAACAGAAATTACGGGATGAATGTCATCTCGTTACGCCTTGCTTTTGTTTATGGTCCCAACCGTTTCATGCCTGATCCGATTAAATCCCTTTTGGAAAGGGCGGTCAACGGGCTTGATATCGATGATGCGAAGGGCGCGGATCAACAGTTGGAATTCATTTATGTCAAGGATGCCGCTCTAGGCGTCTATAAAGCGCTGCAAGCTGAAAAATGCAGTTCAAGCATCTTCAATATTGGAACAGGGGTAAATACCAAGATGAATGAAGTTGCCGCCGTTATTAAGAACCTGTATCCTAATATATCGATCAAGATCGGACCCGGTGACTTAGGTTATGACTTTATCGGCGCCTTTGATTGCAGCGAAGCGGAGAAGCAGCTAGGGTTTAAAGCGAATTACCGTCTTGAAGACGGTATTGCCGAATATGCAAAGTATTTGGAAGAGAACAAGAAATCGAAAAGTTGAAAGCGTTTAATTACACGAGGCAGGTGAATATCACATGGGGCAAGTTTCGGTTGGAACGATCGATTATTTTATTATTTTTAGTTATTTTGCATTTGTCATCGTCGTTGGATTCATTGTGCAAAAGATGATTAAAACAGACAGCGATTTCTTCCTCTCAGGCAGATCTCTTCCGGCATGGATAACGGGTATTGCCTATTTGGCGGCGAATTTAGGCGCTCTGGAATTGTTGGGAATGGCAGCCAGCGGCGCGCAATACGGAATGTTAACGATGCATTATTATTGGATGGGAGCGGTACCCGCTATGTTATTCGTAGGCTTGTACATGTATCCGTTCTTTTATGCATCCAAAGCGAGAACGATTCCGGAATATTTAAGGTTTCGATTCAATGAAGCAACCCGGGGATTGAACGCCATCACATTTTTTATCCTGACGATTCTGTTTTCCGGGATTAGTTTATACGCTATGGGATTGATTTTTAGCGTGTTATTGGGATGGTCGATGGTCTTCAGTATCATTGTCGCGGCTGTCGTCGTTTTATTATATGTAACGCTGGGCGGATTAACTTCATCGATATACAACGAAGTGATTCAATTTTTCTTAATATGGATCGGTTTGCTGCCCATTGCTGTCATTGGCATGTATAAGTTCGGAGGCATGAGCGGTATTTTGGCCAACATGCCCGAGTCCTTCACGCATCTATGGCAAGGTTTGGGCAGTACGGCGAATAATCCGATGGGCGTAAGCTGGTTTGGAGTGATTGTAGGGCTGAGCTTTGTTCTTTCATTCGGATATTGGATGACCGATTTCCTGGTTGCGCAAAGGGCATTTGCCGCCAAGGATGTAAGAGCGGTGCAAAATACGCCGATCTATGCGACCTTCTTTCGCATTATCGTACCCATCGTCGTCATTGTTCCAGGGTTTATCGCCATTCCGCTTTTTCCCGAGCTTGGCAAAAATCCCGATATGCCCTATAACCTGGCATTGCCGCTTACGCTCGCCGAATTATTGCCCGAAGGATTATTCGGTTTAGGCATCACTGCATTATTGGCTGCTTTCATGAGCGGGATGGCAGGCAATATTACAGCTTTTACGACCGTTTGGACCTATGACATCTACCAAGCTTACATTAAAAAAGACGGCAGCGATAAGCATTATATGAAAGTCGGGCGTCTCATGGTTGTTCTCGGCACCATACTTGCCGTTTTTGCCGCATTTCTGGCAGCGAAGTTTCCGAATATTATGGACTATATTCAAATGTTGTTCTCATTCTTTAACGCTCCGTTCTTTGCTACATTCTTCTTGGGCGTCTTTTGGAAGAGAGCAACCGGATGGGGAGCGTTCTGGGGATTGCTGTTGGGGATTACAAGTTCTTTCCTCATGTATTTCCTTATTCCGAGCGATTTTTACAGCACATTGGCGGAAGGCAACTTCTCAAGAGCGCTATGGGCTTGGATCGTAACGATGGTCATCACTATCGTCGTAAGCTTGTTTACAAAACCGAGACCGGAAAGCGAACTGAAGGGCTTGGTACGAAGCGTGAGCGAAAAAATATCATACCCGAATCTTCCTTGGTATAAACGCCCGGGCTATCTCGCGATTATTTCTATCCTTATTATGATTGTTATCAATCTTTATTTCTGGTAAGCGGATTCATGTAATGAAATGAAAAAACGGGGAGTGAGATCATTGAAGAGGTTGCTATTCGATCTTAAGTTTTTGACGGGCATCATTTTTTGTTACTTGGGTTTGGTTTTAACCGTGTATGGATTATTTACGAATAAAACAACAGAGCACTTTCCATTTAATATCAATTTATGGTGGGGTATTGTTACGTTTCTGTTTGGACTAGCCTTTTTGCTAGGCAGTTTCATTACGGTTAAAAAGTCCGAATCGGTTCGCTAAAAATAAGATAGGGGAGTAGAAACTATGGATTCAACATTGAGACCGGCCAATATTTTTATAGAGCCTTCCGAAGAAAGGTTTCAGGATAACTATCGGCGTTGGCAAGGGATTCCTTCTCTTGAGGTAACGGAAAAAGGAAGAATATTGATCAATTTCTACTCCGGACAAGATGCGGAGGTTGGCGGCAACATTATGGTTTTATGCGTAAGCGACGACCATGGGCGAACATTCCGCTCAGGCGTGACCGTGGTAGAACACCCCGATCCGGAATGCCGCATTTACGATCCGAATTTATGGATTGATCCTTTGAAGAGATTATGGATGACCTGGACGCAAACGCGAGGGTTTAACGACGGAAGAATGGGGGTATGGGCGTCGATTTGCGAAGATCCGGATGCGGAGCGGCTGAACTGGAGTCCGCCGCGAAGAATTGCGAACGGCATCATGATGAATAAACCGATTGTGACATCGAAACAAGAATGGCTCTTTCCATGCGCGATATGGTGCAATACGAGCGGAAGCACGCCAAGCGAGGATCACGGATTGCAGAACGAACAGTTTTCCAATGTTTATGTATCCACGGATAGCGGAAATTCCTTTAGCCTAAGAGGCCATGCGGATGTGCCGAATCGAAGCTTCGATGAACATATGATCGTGGAGAAAAAAGACGGAACCTTATGGATGCTTGTCAGAACATTCGACGGGATCGGGGAAAGCATCTCCCAAGACGGAGGCTATACCTGGTCCCCAGGCAGGAAAAGCCATATCGACGGGCCATGCTCGCGTTTTCACATTCGCAGATTGAAGTCGGGAAGATTGTTGCTGATTAACCATCACAATTTCCATGAAAGAATCGACTTGGACGATATTCTTAGCCAAGGGGATGTGAAGAAGTGGAAAGGACGAAGCCATTTGACGGCTCTATTAAGCGAAGATGACGGAAAAACATGGCCGTATTCGTTATTGCTTGACGAACGCAACGAGGTGTCGTATCCGGATGCCGTCGAGGCCGCGGATGGGTATATTTATGTCACTTATGATTGGGAACGTGTAAAGCAACGGGAAATATTGATGGCACGGTTTACGGAGGACGATATTATGAGGGGCGAATGCCGTTCGCAAGGCGCTATACTAAAACAACTTGTCAACAAAGCGACAGGTCAACCGGATATCGAATAAGTTAAATAATATGGCAGTAATAGAGCGGCAGTCGAGGATTTGATTTTCTTATCCGGGGCTGCCGTTTTTTCGTTGCCCCGCGAAGCCCCCCCGTAATTGATCTTACTTATTGCTCCGGATCGCCACTCTGTGGTACCATCTCAACACATACCAGCATTTCCCTCTATGAGACCGGAAACAAATAAATTTCTATCCTGGAGTTGAGATCCATTGAAACGCCGCGCAAAATACAATCCGTTCAGAACAATATCGAACGGCATCAGGAATGCCAGGTTAAGGACCAAAATTCTTTTATCCAACATGATCATCATCTTGTTGATTACAACTGCAATTGGAAGCGCATCCATTTATACGGCCAACTATTTTCTGGAGTCGAATACGAAAGATCTGTCCGCACAAATCGTCCATCAGGTGTCCGACAATATTGAATACCGCGCCAGAGAATTTATGAATTCAACGGTGTACCTGATCTCGGATCAACTATTGCGGGACTTCCTGACGGAGAGAGCGGAGGCTGTCACCGAAGACAATTACGCTGCGTACCAGTACCGCGTTAATTACGTGCTCGCACAATTCGCCAGCAATAATCGTTATATTCGTTCCATTGTGATTAAAAACAACAAGGGTACGGTCTATTGGTGGGAGAATAAGCATCAGATTCAAAACGAGCTAAACGTCCATAGCGCTTCGCAAATTATGAGTCAAGCCGAAGCCGAACTGAGAAGCAGCGGGCATGAATATGTATGGACATCCTCGTTCCGGGGGGAAGATGAAGTTTCCTTGACCAGAAATTTCATCGATTTAAACCATGTCAATGTGCATATCGGCACCGTCCTCATCAATATCGATCCTAATTTTTTCAGAAATTTAAAGTCGGATATTTCTTACATCAATCCGGACAACATCGCGATATTCAATCAGAACGACCAAGTTTTGGTCAAAAGCAACTTCAGGCAGCCCGAGCGGGATGCGCTCTTTGGCAACGGTCAATCCGAATCCGCCGCCGCAAACGGCGCGATTCGTCGGATCGAAGGCCAAAATTACTTAATAACGCAAAAGCAAACATCCCCTTCCGGATGGAGGGTGGTCTGCGTCATCCCCATGACGATGCTGAAAGACCATACTAGGCTCCTGCAGTGGATGATTCTGATTTTCAGCGCCTTGGCCATCCTTATTTCCATTGCCATTTCATGGTTCCTGTCGGCGACGACAACGAAAAATATCAAGCTGCTCGAAAAAAACATGCGAAAAGTAGAAGAAGGCGATTTCCAAGTCAGAACCGATATTATGGGACGCGACGAAGTCGGCATGCTGTCGGTTCGTTTTAATTTTATGGTCGGCAGAATTAATGAACTGGTCAACAGCGTATATAAAGAGCGGATTGCGAAACAACAAGCCGAGTTCCAGGTGTTGATGGCGCAGATCAATCCTCATTTTCTCTATAACACGCTTGGAACGATTAAATGGTTCGCCCGCATGAAAGGGCAATCCGAAATCGAAAAAATGACGGGTTCGCTGTTCGAGCTCCTCAAATCGTCTGTGCGAAGAACGAGCGAGTTCCATACGTTAGCGGAGGAGATTATGCTGTTGGACAACTATATTTTTATCCAAAAAATGGGTTATGGGGATGAACTCCAAATCAAATTCGATATCGACGAGAGGTTGCTCCAATGTTATGTTCCCTACTTGAGTTTGCAACCGCTTTTGGAAAATGCCATCTTGCACGGAATCGAGCCGTCGAAAGGCAACGCTTTGATTACGATTCGGGCTTGGCGTGAGAACGAAAGGATTTACTTGGTCGTGGAAGATAACGGAGTTGGAATGGATGAGCAAAAAATCGAGCAAATTGTAAACGGCCGCGGTCAAGAGGACAAACGATTCCCGGGCATGAGCAGCATCGGGGTCCGCGGGGTCAACGAAAGAATTCAATTGTATTACGGCAAGGAGTACGGTTTGTTGTATGAAAGTCAACCGGGCCGAGGAACGAAAGCGAAGATCAAACTCCCTTATCATACGAAACTGGAGGAGGCTGAACATATTGCTGCGGGTTATGATCGTTGAAGATAACGCGATTTACCGTTATGCCATTAAAACCATTATTCGCTGGGAGGATTACGGCTTCGAGCTGACGACCGAGGCCATTAACGGCAAACAGGCATTGGAATATATCAAGGAGCGCCGCTGCGATGTAATCATTACGGATATGAGCATGCCGGAGATGAACGGGCTCGATCTAATCCGGCAGGTCAAGCGGTTGTACCCGGCGATCAAATTTATCGCGCTAAGTTCTTTCGAAGAGTTTCATTTCGTCAAAGAAGCGATGAGATTGGGAGCGCAGGACTATCTGCTGAAGCATGATCTTGAAATCGAGGGACTGATTCAAGTCCTGGAGCAAGTAAAGATATCGATCTTGAAGGAGCGAGAGAAGCTTGCGGAAGCGAATGCATCGGATATTCATCTGACGAGCCTGTACCTAAAGAAAATGATGCTCGGCGAGAATATTCAGAGCGATCAAACGGAGACTGCCGGTTATCATTTTGAACAAACGTTATCCCGCTCACCCTATATCGTGCAACTCCTCCGCTTTAACGCCAACAAGCACGAAGAGGTTATTGCCGATTCCATGCCGGGCAAAGCCCAAAGCGACTTTCTGGACCGCATTCGCAAGGAGAATGAGCATTTCTATCCGATTGTCCTGTCCGAGAAACAAGCTGCAGTCATCCAAAGTTTTCCTCACATCAAAAGCGAGTCGCACATGATTGCGTCCGCCCTTGAATTCGCTGATCGTCTCGTCCCGATTGCCCGGAGTTTGCAGCTGTCCCTCTCTGTAGGAATGAGTCGGATCGGTGTCGGTTACTCCGCTCTTCCCGATCTATTTCGGCAAGCCGAAGCCGCGTTGTTCCAAAAAATATATGCGGATCGCGAGAGGATCTTCATTTATCGGGAAGCGCAGCCCCCGGAAGAGGGATTGCATCATACATGGATGACGCAATTCACATTGGCATTCAGAAGCGAAGATATGAAAGTGATCGAAGATAAGATCGCATACGTCTTCGAATGGATCCAATCCAGCCGCTTGGAGATGAAACATGTCAAACGGCTATTGTTCGATCTGTTCGCCCTTCTGCCGGTCTTTGCGGCGGAGAGGAGAATGAAGCTGAACAGCATGAATCATTGGCATGACGTCTTGCTTGATTCGATGGACAATTTGGAACCGATTGGCGAAATGAAAGAATACTTCCTTTCTTGTTGTCGTCAAATTTTCGGACAAACGGAAATCCGGCAATCGCATCGCCAAGATATCCGGATGGCCGTCGAATACATAAACGAGCATTACAACGAGGATATTTCCGTTGCCAATATTGCCGACGTATTGAATTTGAGCCCCAATTACCTCTCCAAATTGTTTCGAAGCGAGACGGGCATAAGACTCGTCGAATATATCAATCAACGCCGGATCGAAGCGGCCAAGAGGCTGCTGCGGGAAACGAACCTTAAGGTTTATGAGGTAGGCGAAAAAGCCGGCTTTCAGGAAACGTCGTACTTTTGCAAAGTCTTTAAAGAACTGACGGGAGTCACTGTAACAGAGTATAGGAAGAAATAAAGCGTTGTTGATTATTACAACGTTTCGTAGTTTTTTGATACGAGTACGATGTTGGATTTGACTGTTCGAGGATATTTCCAACGAATCGTTTTTTTGTTCAATGAAAACATGGTTCGTGTCTTATAGACTAAGATCAGATGGCGGATGTAAGCGCTATCCGAGACTAGTCAAGCCAAAAGTCCAGCGGTAAGATGTCAAGCCCCTGATTCATGAGAATTGGAAATTTACTTTAAGGAACAGGTCAATGAGTCAGGAAAAAAGACAACACCAAACTAAACCCAGTTCAAAAATCGAGT
>NZ_JAHLPR010000062.1 GCF_018918005.1 Paenibacillus sp. MSJ-34
CTTGATTTTCGGGCTGGGTTTAGTTTGGTGCTGTCATTTTCCCTGACTCCCTTGCTTTACGGCCAAGAAAATTTCCAATTCTCAAGAATCAGGGACTTGACATCTTACCGCTGGACTTATCTACCGTCGACCCTCAATTATATGAAGCGGCCGAAATCGACGGGGCGGGAAGATTGAAGCAGATATTTAACGTTACGATACCGCATTTGCTGCCGACCATCTCCGTCGTCCTCATCTTGTCGCTCGGATCGATGTTGACGCTTGGATTTGAGAAGGTGCTCCTGCTGTTCACGCCCAGCAACTCGATCACGAGCGATATTATCGATACGTTCGTATTTCGAATGGGTCTGGAAAACAGCAATTACAGCTACGCTACCGCCGTCGGCATGTTCGGAGGGTTGATCGGGCTCATTCTCGTTTCAGCAGGAAACTATATATCAAGAAAAATATCCGGCCACTCCTTATATTAAATGGATATCATACGTTGGGAGGCGCACCAATGCTATACCGCAAAACCTGGAGTTACAAACTGTTCATGCTCTTCAACGGAGCCTTTATGCTGATTGTCGTCGGCGCAATCGTCTTGCCGTTCCTTCATATCCTGTCCGTTTCTTTCAGCGATTCGGCGGCGATTGTCGGCGGCCGCGTCGGGCTGTTTCCGCAAGGCTTCAATGTCAATTCATATATCAAACTATTCGCCTTTCCCGATATCCTCTCGGGATTTCGAAATTCCGTGATCCAAACGGCGCTAGGTACGTTGATCGGGCTGTTTATGCTCACGGTCTGCGCCTACCCGCTCTCGAAGAGGGCGTTAAAGGGACGCAAAACGTTGATTTTATTCATCATGTTCACGATGTTCTTCAGCGGCGGGCTCATTCCAACCTATATGCTGGTGCGAAGCTTAGGCTTAATCGATTCTATCTGGGCGATCGTGATCCCGTTTTGCATTACGCCCTATTATTTGATTTTGATGATGACCTATTTCCAAGGCATTCCGGCCGATGTGGAAGAATCCGCGATGATCGACGGGCTCAATCCGATTCAAATTTTGTACCGGATTATCTTGCCGCTTGCCAAACCGGTTATGGCCGCAATCAGCCTGTTCCTCATCGTGTATTATTGGAACAACTGGTTTAACTCCATGATCTATTTGAACAGCACGGACAAGTATCCGATTATGCTGATCGTGCGAAACATTATCGTCGGTTCCGACATCGCGTCTCAAGGCGGGACCGTCATCGAAGATTCGCTCAGGAGCACTTCGGCGGCGGCGCTAAAGTCTACGGCGATCATCATTACGGCTTTGCCGATCATCGCGGTATTCCCTTTTGCGCAGAAGCATTTTGTGGCCGGCGTCATGCTAGGGTCGGTCAAAGGGTAAGCGGTGCGGTGCGCACGCATGCAGCGAAGGTTGTTCGCGCCTCGCCGAGGCGAAACAATAGATAGCCGATAGGCGGCGATACGCCTGCCGGCCAAGATTGTACAAATGATGGGGAGGTTATGGTACCAATGACAAACAACAAGGCAACAAAATCGGTGCGGCCGCTTGCCAAGGCGGGGGTTCTTCTTCTAGCGATCTCTCTGCTTCTGGCGGCATGTTCCGGCAAAGGTTCGACATCTTCGGAGGGCCAAGGGACTGGCGACACGCTTACCTTCAGCATGTTATACAGCGATAATTCGGCCTATCCCTACAACAAAAACTGGCCCGTATTGCAGCAGATGACGGAGAAAACGAATGTAAAGCTGGAAATGCAGACCGTACCGGATACGGAGTACGCCGGCAAACTGAAGCTTGTCCTCAATTCCGGCTCCGCGCCCGATTTGATCGCGCTGATGGATCAGAACGCAGTGCTCGAGTTCGCGCAGACGGGAGTGCTGCTGCCGATCAGCGATTATATGGACAAACTGCCGAATTTGCAGCAAAAAATCGAACAATACCGGATCGAGGAAGAATTAAACGAATGGAAACTGAAAGACGGCAAGCTGTACGTTCTGCCGTTTATGAACGAATCGGCCATCTATAACCGCGGACCGGTGATCCGCAAAGATTTGCTGGATCGACACCAACTGCAGATTCCGACAACGTCCGAGGAACTGTATACCGTATTGAAGAAGTTGAAGGAAGCCGATCCGAAGAGCTTTCCGATGACCAATCTGTTCGGCGCCGATCAATTGCTTGCCAATGCCGGGCCGTCCTGGGGAATCGGGCCGAGCTATAACGGATTTATGCTGAATCCCGAGACCAACCGATACGAGTATGTCTATACGGGCGAAAATTACAAGCAATATGTCAAATACTTGAACAAGCTGGTTACGGAAGGGATCGCAGATCCGGAACTGTTCACATCCAGCCTGGACCAATGGAAACAAAAGATGGCCACCGGCAAAAGCGTGTTCTCTTATACCTGGCTCAGCGAGGTTGGACAACTTAACGCCGATGGCAAGAAAAACGTAAGTACCGACTTCGAGCTGGTTCCGCTGCCGCCGATCGCCGGTCCGGGAGGCGCAAAAACGACGGCCGCCAACCGAATTTATCACGGGATCGGCATTCCGGCCGGCGAAGTGAAGAAGCCTTATTTCGACAAGCTGCTGGAATACGTCAACTGGCTGTACAGCGACGAAGCGATCGATATGATGACTTGGGGCGTCAAAGACCAAACCTATATCGAGAAGGACGGGCGCAAGGATTTCCCCGAGGAAATGAAGAAGACCGGCATTCAACGCGCGCTCTGGGATATCGGAGCTTCCAACAACAATTATTTGATGGTGTTCCCGTACGAATGGTTTATGAAAACCTTTAACGATCCGGTGGTGGAAACATTGACGGAAGAAGCGAACGCGAACGATTGGTTCCCGGCGATCGCCAAAATGCCGAAGCTGACGTCCGAACAACGCGAGGAAGAGAAAATGCTGCTTACGTCTATCAACGATTTATTCCTGAAAGTGCATGAGCAATTCGTCTACGGCAAACTTTCGCTGGATACGGAATGGGATCGGTACGTCCAGGATATTAACGCGAAAGGCGTCAGCAAACTGCTGGAACTATACAACAGCACGGTTAGCGAATGAGATAGGAGGTATCGCGGAATGAAAATAGGCATCGACATGCATCACGGATTTTTGCGCGACGAATCCATCCCCGTTGAACAAGCGCTGCGGCAGGTGAAAGCGGAAGGATATCAGGGCGCTTATTACAAATCGCCGGTGTACATCTCCCCCACTCTCGATCCCGGGGAGTTGCAAGAGGCTGCGAATATCGCGAAAGAATTGGATTTGTACATCGATTTCGGCATCGGCCGGGTTAATCCGTACAATACCAACGAAACGCCGGAAATTTGGCTGCTGGGAGGCGGAGACTACAAGCTCGCCATGGAGAAGCAGATCCGCGCGGCGGCTTCGATGGGAGCCAAAGAATTGATAGGGGTAACCGCCAATTTCAAACCGAAGCATGACGGCTACTTTTTGTACGACCGTTTCCGCACGGACGTCACGTGGGAGGACCAATTGCTGGCCACCGAGAAATTTCTGAAGCTGCTCGCGCCCGTTCTCCGCGAAACGGGCACGCGAATCAACCTGGAGACGCATGATGAGATTACGTCGTTCGAAATTTTGCGCTTGATCGAGGCGGTCGGAGACGACGTGCTGGGCGTCGCCTTCGATACTTGCAATGTGCTGTCGATCGGCGAGGACCCGATGGCCGTCGTCAAACGTACCGCGCCGTACATTCATCAAATGCATGCCAAAGACTTCATCGTCTTCTTCACGGACAATGGGCTGACCAGACAGGTCAAGCCGTGCGGGCAAGGGGTTGTCGATTTCGAGGAGATCTTTCGCGAGATCGCAAAATATAATCCGAAGCTTCAACTGCAAGTGGAAGACCATAAAGGGTATATGCCGATCGACATTTATGTGAAGGAATGGGTCGATCGCCACCCCGATCTGCAGTTGGCTGAAGTTTCCGCGATCGTGCGCTATGCGTATCTATGCCAGAAGCGCATCGCGGCAGGGCAACTGATGGAGCCGGAAGCTTATGAAGCGATCGATTACTGGGAACAGCGGGACGAACGGCTGAACGCTTCCCGCGATCATCTCTTCTCCGTGCTCGATCGCCTGGGACTTCGCGAGTAGATAGTTGATGTATCGCAATATCGATGAAAAGGAGAACGCTATGAAACGGGAAATTCGCGTTATCGTCATCGGAGCGCATCCGGACGAGCCCGATATTTACGCGGGCGGAACCGCGGCATTCTTCGCCGAAATGGGACATAAAGTGAAATTTCTGTCGTTAACCGACGGCTGCTGCGGACACTACAGCCAGCACGGTCCGGAACTGGTCCGGCGCAGAATGGCGGAAGCGCAAGAAGCGGCGCATCGTTTGGGAATCGAGGAATACGAGGTGCTGGATACGCCCGACGGGCAATTGCTGCCCGATATTCGGGTCCGGCATCAAGTAATTCGCCGCATCCGGGAATGGCAAGCGGACATTGTCGTCGCCTTCCATCCGGACGGCGGGAATCATGCGGATAACCGGTATGCGGGGAAAGTCGTCAGCGACGCCGCGTCCTTTGTCGCGCTGACGCCGAACGCCGTGCCGGATGTCCCATGCTTGAAGAAATCGCCCTTATTTTTACTCATGCCGGACTACTCGATGAAACATCGTTATAAACCTGATCTTGTGATCGATGTGGAACGCGTCGTGGAGAAGAAGCTTCTCGCCTGCGACGCCCACGCTTCGCAATTTTACGAATTTACGCCGTGGCAAGCGGGGTTTCTCGACGAAGTGCCAAGCAGTTGGGAAGATAAAAAACGGTTTTTGCTGCGGTACTGGGGAGAGTTTATGTACGCGTCCGGCGAGATGATGCCGGGCTTGGAGAAATGGTACGGCAAGGAACGAGCGGCGGCGGTCAAATATGCCGAACCTTTCGAAATCGCCCCATATAGCAGAAGACCGGATGACGAAGAGATCAGGGCTTTATTTCCGATGTTGGGATAAACGCCGGGATCCGCGGTCTTCGAACCGCGCGTCGGCACTGCCTCCAAGGAAGCGGTGCCGACTTATTTTCGTACGATACGCTTGGGAGGCACGAATGTGTATCTGTTATTAGCCGTATTTGCCATCGTCATGTTTATCGTGCAAACGCTCAGCCTGAAGCAATGCCGGCTGCCGGAAGGCCGCCGATACGCAGCTCTTTGCACGTTAAACACGTTTTACACCGGCCTGATCGCGGCGGCGTTCGCGCTTTGGTGGCTCTTTGCCGGCGCTCCGCCGTTTGCCCCGCTCACGCTCGCGCTCGGGTCGGTCTACGGGTTCGTTTTCACCTTGGCGATGTTTAGTTATGCGGGCGCGATGAATACAGGCCCGTTGTCTTATTCCGCGTTCTATTTTTCCGCCAGCTTAATGATTCCTGTTATAGCCAGCATGCTCTTCTGGGGGGAAACGGCTACGCCCGCGAAATGGGCCGGGATCTTTCTATTCCTGCTGTCTTTCTACTTTGTTAATGTGTACGGTGCGGGAACAAACCGCAAGGGCGGCGTCCAATGGATCGTCTTCTGCCTGTTGGCGTTCCTGTTGAACGGCCTCCTGCCCGTTGCCGCCAAAGTTCATCAAACGGCTCTTCAAGGGCGGGAAGTGCCGCAATTCATGTTTGCAGGCTTTGCCGCCGCTTGTTTATGCTCCCTGATCGGCATGGCCGTATTCCGATCGCTCAAGCACAAGGAAACCGGGATTGCCGTCATGCGCCAATCCGCCGTATTCGCCGTTAGCCTGGCCGTTTCGACCGGTTTAGGCAACGCCGCCGTCACGTATTTGTCGGGACGAATGCCGGGAATTTACCTGTTCCCTCTCGTTAACGGAAGCATGGTCGTTATGCTGACGCTTCTTTCCGCCATTCTGTTTAAGGAGAAGCTGACTTCGGGGGGAATCGCCGGCATTGCGACGGGATTATGCGCGATCGTAGCTATTAATCTATAAAAATATAACCTTGGAGGAGGCTTGCCATGCCTAGATTAGCCATGCTCAGTTGTTGGAATCATTACCATGCGAGAAGCTTTGCCCGGGATTTGGCGGAGCTGCCGGAGGCGGAGATCGTGGCGTTATGGGACGAGGAAGCGCCGCGCGGAGCCGCCTTTGCCCGCGAATTTGCAACGGAATTCGAGCCGGACCTGGAGGCGCTGCTTGCGCGCCCGGATATTGACGGCGTCATCCTCGATTGCGCGCCGGAACACGCGGCCGGCTTGATCTCTTCCGCCGCCGAGGCGGGTAAACATGTGTTGGCCGACCAAGTGCTGGCGCTCACAACGAAAGACGCGCTGACCGTTGCGGAGACGATCGAGCGTGCGGGCATTGCGTTCGCCATCGATATGTCGCTCAAGCGTTGGCCGATTAATCTGGCCGCCAAACAGTTGGTGGAGGCCGGAACGATCGGGGGCATTACGAGCGTGCGGATTCGCAATGCCCATGACGGCGCGCTTGGCGACGGATGGCCGTACCGTTTCCGGGAGAGCGCGCACGGGGTATTCGCGGATCTCGGCGCTCATTGCCTCTATTTGGCGCGCTGGCTTCTTGGGAGACCGGCGGCTGTCACCGCGATCGTCTCCCGCTACTCGGGCGGAGGCATCGCGGAAGATAACGCCGCCTGCATCCTGGAATACGCAAACGGCGCGATTGCATTATGCGATGCGAGCCATGTGGCGTGCCGCTCCCCCTTCTCCGTCGAACTCTACGGCACAAGGGGAAGCTATCTCGCCGGCGGCGCCACCGGCGAACATCGCAAGCTGTTGAAGCCGGGCGACGGCACGTTTCGCTTACTGACCGACGAAGGCTCCGGCGCATCTCCGCTGCCCAAGGAAGCCGGCACGCCCTCGATTCGCCAATGGCTCAAGGCGATGCAAGGAGAAGCCGTACCGTTATTCGGCGTTAACGAAGGCATCGATCTCGCCCAGATGCTCGAAGCTTTATATCTCTCCGCCCGCACCGGCCAAAAGGTATATTTCGACCGGCTCGAGTCATAAATCGACAAAAACAGGACTTTATACCTAGGAAAAACTCGTGACCAAGGCGAAAAATGATCTTTTTTCCTATTGGCTTGCATTTCCAAAATGCCGATAATAAGTTGGGTGCTAAACTACGGTATCGGATCGTGTCAGGAACGCCATTTTTTGACAATGGATATTGTCGGCACAAAAAAGAAAAAAGACGATAAGGGTGGAGTAAATGAAAAAGATTTTTGCAATCGTATTAATGGTATCGATGGTTGCGCTGCTTGCGGCATGCGGCGGGGGTTCGAGTTCCCCGAAGGTGTTTAAAAGCACAGACGACAAATATCAAGTGGAAGCCACTGCCGAGTGGCAAGACGCGGGAACGCAATTGAACGACAGCGGAGACTTGCAAATTTTCAACCCGCGCAAAGAAAAATATTTGCTCGGTTTGATTGAGTCGAAAGAAGATTTCACCGACTTCACGTTGCAGCAGTACTATGAGGTCGTATCGGAGCCTTTCTTGGCAAGCGTAAGCGATCCGGTGCAAGGAGAGGTTAAGGAAGTAACGATTGGCGGAAATCCAGCGCTGCAATACAAATTGGAAGGATCGATCGACGGCATTCAAGTCGTTTATTTGGTGACGATCGTCGAGACGCCTACGGATTATGTGCAGCTTCTCGCATGGACGTTGAAAAGCAAATGGAACGATTATGAGCAAGAATACAACACGATGATCAACAGTTTCAAATCGGCGGCATAATAGATTTAATAAATTCTTGAATGACACCATATCTCGACATAACGGTTCGGGAGATTAATAGATTCTCGACTTCTCCATAGTCAACACCCATGACGACCCATTGGTTGTGTGATGCAATTCCAAATGCTATAATCGGGTCAGACGAAGAACGTCCTTACACTGTTTCTGTGCAAGGGCGTTTTTTTATTTTTTCGCATGGAGGATGGTTCGCGGATGGATTTTGAAAAATTCGAATTTAGAAAGAGAGGCTATACAGAAAATTAATTACCAACTACTGGGATATGGATGTTCAAAATTAGATATTCTACTTAAAAATTGGTAGGATGAAATAAATCATTTGAGTTAAAGATGGAAAACCAAAAACGGGCCTTCGCCCGCTTTTAGTTTCATATGCTTACATCGTTTTATAGTTAACAGTTACATGAATTGGCTTTCTTGCATACCAATCTACTTGATCGGACCACTCATAAGTAACTTCAAAACCACCTTTGATAAAATCAGCAGTACCACCTATACTACCTGTCTCACCTTTTCTCTTTACATATGTTAGCACAGCACTTCCATCTGCTACAATTTGAGTGGTAGGGAAACTTCCTGTAGCAGAAATATACACTTCATCAACGGCCTCAAGGTAGTATTTATTTGAATTAACTATAGCCAATTTGTTGCTTAATACTTTGTTAATTTGAACGAAGGAACCACTTCTATATCCCTCCATTTTAACTGTCAATCTAGTTGTTACATTTTTATAGTCGGTTCTTTCATTGTAAGCTTGAAGGATTAAATTTTCTGCAAGGGTGTTGTCTGATGAAAGGCTATTAGGAGCAGGAGTAACACTTTCTATTATCTCTCCAAATGTTTCTATTAATTCCCCTGTTTCTTTATTAAAAAGTTGAACCTTTGCAGAGTTATCGTCCTCACTTCTTACAACTCTTATGTTTTCTGAAATAGGTACTTCAATATAGTTCACCTTTAACTTTATTGTTTTTACATTGGTTGCTTCTGCCGATACAATAGGAACAGTTAATAAAAGTGAAAAACAAAGTAAAACGGCTAATACTGGTGATAGTTTCCTCACAGATAATCCCTCCAATGGATAATATTGTATTTAATACATTTATTATTTTATGTTATAATGACATAGATGTCAAATATTTCTTTGGAAAGGGATGGTAATAATGGATACTAACGATTTTACTAGTTTTTCAAATGATATTACAAATAGAATTGGAAATGTAGCTGATACTTTATACAATTCTTTACTTCGAGTAGAAGCGGAAATTGGTAGTTTGAAACACACTTTAAAAACGACAAACACCATACTTATGTTGTTTTTAGTGTTAAGTACAATTTACGTTGCATTCAATATATATTGGAAAATTAGAAGTAGTAGTAATAAAAATAAAATTAATGATTAATTCCTGACATTCCTTGGAATAAAATAATCTAACTAGAGAAAAAACAACCCATCGTTGGATTTTGCAATTCCAAATGCTATAATCGGGTCAGACGAAGAACGTCCTTACACTGTTTCAGTGCAAGGGCGTTTTTTTATTTTTTCGCAAGGAGGATGATTCGCGAATGGATTTTGAACAAGCGCACAAGGAGTTTTTGGACCGGCATGTATCCTTGAGGCAAGGGGAGCGAAAAGGTCGGTTGCTTCGGGGACATCAGTATGCCGAGAAATTGTTTCTGCAAAACGTATGGTGGCCGTTGTTCGGAAACTTTGATCGTTTGCATCCGGAGTATGAAATTTACGATTGGAACCGCAAATCGCAGTTTCTCGACTTTGCTTTTATCGCTCCTTTCGGCCGCTTCGGGCTGGAATGCGACGGGTTTCAAAGCCATGTGAAGGATATGGACCGGGAAAGATTCAGCTATGCCCTGAATCGGGATACGTTTCTGACCGGCATGGGATGGAAGATGCTTCACTTCTCCTTTGACGATGTGCAGAATCGGCCCGAAATTTGCCGCACGCTGCTGCAATTGGCGGTCGCCCCTTACCTCATTCGAAACAAAGCCGTAAGCCCGCCGGTCCTCATCGAAAAAGAAGTGCTCCGGTTGGCGTGGGGCCTGGGAAGATGGATCCGTCCCAAGGACGTATGCGATCATTTGGAGGTCGACTTCCGCACGGCGCGCAAATGGCTGCGTTCATTGGTGGAAAAGGGCTGGCTGCAGCCCATCGCAAGAGGCCGCGATATTCGCTACTACGAGCTAAATGCGACTGCGTTGAAGCAGTTATGGTAGCGGGTTGAGGGCGGGGCATGGGATGCCGGTGGGTGCTGATAAGATCTGGTGAGGGTCTTATGGTGTGAAGATCGGATGCCGATGGGATGCTGATAGAGCGTTGACGGAGGGCCTGTAACGGCAGGTTAGGTGCT
Organism: Paenibacillus sp. MSJ-34; assembly: GCF_018918005.1. Taxonomy (GTDB): domain Bacteria; phylum Bacillota; class Bacilli; order Paenibacillales; family Paenibacillaceae; genus MSJ-34. Next base: position 10,120 of record NZ_JAHLPR010000062.1, read on the forward strand.
GGGGGGATTGAGCCACTCTGTTGGATTTTGTCCAATGGAAAAGGCCCTCTACCTGGAGAAAACGTCCTTCCATTGGATTTTGTACAGCAGAATCCTGAATAGTGTGGGGAAAAGGAGGAAAATGGTGCTAAGCTGTTGGATGTTTTCCAATGGCAATCCGTCCCAACCCCGAAAATCGCAAATTTGCTTGTACATTTTCCAATAGGGAGATCAGGGGGCTAAAATGACGTTCCTTTGCAGGTATAAAACGGCTGACAACAACTGGAGCTGCATTGGGCGCCCCTAAAAACGCCGTTGATCTACTATTGGATTTTGTCCAATGAAAAATGCCCTCTACCCAGATAAAACGTCCTTCCATTGGATTTTGTACAGCAGAATCCTCAATTTTATCGTGAAAAGGAGGTAGATGGGACGAAACTGTTGGATGTTTTCCAATGGAAGCCATCTCAGCACCGAAAATCGTCAATTTGGTTGTACATTTTCCAATAGGGAGGTCATGGGGCGCGAAAAAGATGTTCCAATGGGGAGATCAGGGACAGCGAAAAAAGTCGTCTTGTATAGGTGCAAACCGGCTGAACATCGATCGGCCGTACCTGCTATCGGCTGTACCTTCCAGTCATGCGCCCCTTGTCCTGCGCCCCTTGTCCTCCGAGACTTGCAGACTCGTCGGGAAAGGTGATTTCCCGCGCTTCTATGCTCTAGCGCTTCCGTTTCAACAGCGCTTACGCGTCGCTTAATAAGCAGAAGCGATTTAGACCACAATACAATTGTCAAGGTTTGGCGGCCTCCCGTTGCCGAATTGCCCGGATCGTCCTTTTTCTCATATAATATGAAGTATTAGATCGCAGCAAGTAAGGAGGGCTGTCCGATGAAGAGCGCGCAACCGCATCTGCGAACCGTCCCGCTTCAGGAAACCCATGCGGAAGCCATCTGCAATTGGGTATACGAGCCGCCCTATGACTTGTACGGTTGGCTCCCGTGGCCGCAAATGCAAGCGCTTGGCATCGAATTCGGCGATCCGGACGTGCGGCGGCAGCAATATGCAGCTGTCGTCGACTCCGCGGGAGAATTGATCGGCTTTGCGCAATTTTTCCCGCTTGTAGGCGTCACGCGTCTTGGAATCGGCATGCGGCCCGATTTATGCGGGCAAGGATTGGGAACACTCTTTATGATGCCGATTATTGCGGAAGCGAAGCGGCGCGCGCCGGAGAATGCCATCGATTTGGAAGTTCACGTCTGGAACGAACGGGCGATTCGCGTCTACGAACGGGTCGGATTTCGCATAACCGATACCTACGAGAAGCGAACGCCGGACGGATACCGCCCTTTTCATTGCATGGTTTTTCAAGGATAGAAGTCACTTATTTTCGTCATTTTCCCAAATGACACAAAATTGTCATTTACCGTTGAAAGACTTAGTGTTACGATGGACTGTAGCTGTGGTAAATTTAAGAAAGCAGAATCTTGCAAAGGAGGCGAACAAGATGTACAAATGGCTGATGGGCGGTTTATTTTTCGCGGCTTGTGCATTAGCTGTCGTGTTGATGTTTACTTTGGAAACCGGCCCGAAAGGCGAGCAGAAACAAGAAGCCGCTATGCCTGAGGTTACGTTGGACGCAGCAGCTGCGGAAACCATTGCCCAAGCGAACTGTATTAGCTGCCATGGGGATTCTTTACAAGGCGGGATCGGGCCCAATTTGCAGAACATCGGTGCCCAACTGGACGAAGAAGCTCTATATAAAATCATTACTAAAGGTAAAGGCAGCATGATGCCTGCCTTTAAGGACAAATTAAAGCAAGAAGAAATCGCTAACTTGGCCAAATGGCTCGCAGAGAAAAAATAAAAAGCGAGCCCGCCGAGCCGATTAGGACGCGAATAAGACCATAAATAGGACGATTCCGAGATTTGCCCCGCCGTTTCCGCGCGGATTACATACGGAAGAATCCTGTCTATGGTCTTATTTCTTGGCGCCGTTTACGTCAGCGGAACGATCGCGGCAATCTGCTCCTTCATTCTGACGACAATCCGGTGAAATTTCGAATCGTATGCCACCGCAGCGCTGCCGACTCTGATCAAAGGATCCTCGCCGAGTCCGAAGAAGACGTCGTCCGCGAGCGCCTCCATCACTTCCCGCCGTTCCTCCGGCGCAAGCTGCCCCCATTCCTCCGTCGTCATATCGATAAACAAATGGCCGTCCGGAATTTGCAATACCGCCTCGGTCAAGTCCGCCAAAATGTCCGCATATTCTCTTGCATGTCTTACACCCACCAAGCTCACCCCATCCAAATCGAAGATTAAGTATACATCGATAATGTTGACTATAAACATTATACCTAAAATTTTTGCCTAAAGTTGACGATAAATACTATATTGCAGTTGTTTTTCGGTTTTGGGGACGACTCTTGTCGAACCCCCGCGACGAACCGTTGCAACATTATGGGATGGAAACCATTTTTATTTCTCACGGATGAGGTGTGCATTGTGGAAAAATCAACAATTATCGGTATTGTTTTAGGACTCGCGGCAGTCATTCTAGGAATGATGCTCAAACATGCTCCAGTCGGATCGCTCGTCAATCCCGCCGCTTTTATGATCATTTTCGTGGGGACTGCCGCATCTTTATTTATGGCGTTTCCTTTATCTGAGCTTAAGAAATTTCCTAAATTGCTGAAACTGCTTTTCAGCCAACAGCAATTGATCGACCGCATTCAATTGATTCGCATGTTCATGGATTGGGCTTCGATTACGCGCCGCGAAGGCTTGCTGGCTTTGGAAGCGAGAGTGGAAGAAATCGACGACGAATTTTTGCGCAACGGCATGCGGATGATCATTGACGGGAACGACCAGGATTTCGTGCGCGACGTGCTAATGGAGAATATCTCCGCTACCGAAGAGCGCCATCGCGCGGGTGCGCTTATTTTCTCCCAAGCGGGGATGTACGCCCCTACGCTCGGGGTTCTCGGCGCGGTCATCGGGCTCATCGCCGCCTTGTCGGATATGAGCGATATGACGTCTTTGACCCAAGCGATTGCCGCCGCCTTTGTCGCGACATTGCTCGGTATTTTCACAGGATATGTCTTATGGCACCCGATGGCCAACAAATTAAAGCGTCTCTCCCAGCGTGAGATCGAAATCCGCCTTATGATGGTCGAAGGCCTATTATCCATTCAGTCCGGGGTATCGACGATCGCTATCAATCAAAAGCTCGCCGTCTTCTTGACGCCGCAGGAACGCCAGCGGATGACGGAAAAGGAGGAGGCTTCGATCGGTGAAAAAGAATAAAAAACAGCATCATGAAGAACATGCCGATGAAACTTGGCTCATCCCTTATGCGGATATATTAACGCTGCTGCTCGCCTTGTTTATTGTCATGTATGCGATCAGCGCCGTCGATATCAAGAAGTTCAACGAGCTCAGTCAAGCGTTCAGCGTCGCCTTTAACAGCGGCAGCGGCGTTCTGGATAATAACGCGCTCGTTACGACGGGAACCAGAACGACCAACAAGACGAAAGACAACACGAACAAAACGGATAAAGAAAAAGAACGTCTCTCTCTCATGATGAAAGAGCAAGAAAATTTGGAAAAAGTCAAGAAGAAGCTTGATGAATATATTAAGCAAAACGGCTTATCCTCACAATTGGAAACGAATCTGAACCAGTCGCAGCTCATGATCACGATCAGCGACACCGCCTTGTTCGATTCCGGGCGCGCGGCGGTGAAGAAGGAAGCGCGGAATTTGGCGGTTGTCATTGCGGACATGCTGCAGCAATTCCCGGATTACGAGATCATCGTTTCCGGCCATACCGATAATCGGCCGATATCAACCCGGGAGTTCGAATCGAATTGGGAACTAAGCTCTTCGCGAGCGCTGCAATTTATGAAAATATTATTGCAAAATACGGATTTGAATCCGAAAATGTTCAGCGCGATCGGATACGGCGAATATCATCCTGTCGCCACGAACGATACGGAAGCGGGCCGAGCCCAGAACCGGCGCGTCGAAGTATCCATTATTCGCAAATATGTCGATGCCGAAAACCAGCAAAGCATTTCGGCCAATCCTGCTAATGGACAACAATAAGATGAAAAAGGGACTTGCTCCGCAGCGAATCGGCCCTTCGGCCGACTCTAGCGGATTAAGTCCCATTCTTACTTCAATCGATAATTCAGCGTTCGCCCCAGCTGTTCCCGTTCTTCCGGCGTAAGATCGCGCCATGCTCCCGAAGCGAGCGGACCCAGATGGATATTCATGATGCGGATGCGTTTCAGCTTTCGCACTTCATAGCCGAAGGCACCGCACATCCGGCGAATTTGCCGGTTCTTCCCTTCCGTCAAAATGATGCGAAATTGCCGCTCCGACATCCGGGTCACCTGGCAAGGCTGCGTCATCGCGCCCAATATTTTCACACCGCTCGACATGCCTTGCACGAATTGCGGCGTAATCGGCTTATCCACCGTCACGATATATTCTTTCTCATGCTTGCCTTCTGCGCGTAAAATCAAGTTCACGATATCTCCGTCATTCGTCATCAAGATTAATCCTTCCGAATCTTTATCCAGACGTCCGATCGGGAAGATCCGTTCCGGATGGCCCACGAAGTCAACGATATTGCCGCGGATATGGCGTTCCGTCGTGCTTGTAATGCCTACAGGCTTATGCAAGGCGATATAGACATGCTGCGCTTTGTCCGTTAACGCGCGTCCGTCAATCCGGACGTCGTCCCCTTCCTCCGCTTGGCTGCCCAGTTCGGCCGCCTTCCCGTTGATCGTCACTCTCCCCGCTTCGATCAGTTTATCCGCTTCGCGCCGGGAACAATATCCCGTTTCGCTAATAAATTTGTTAATTCGCACGTATTGAGTTCACCCCGATGTCAGACGGTCAAACGACCGCTCCCTGCTTTCTCTTTCAGATTGTCTTCCTTCGCCTCTTCCCGCGCCAACGGCAACGTAATGGTCACGGTCGTGCCTTCGTTCACCACGCTTGTAATTTCCATTGTACCCTTGTGGCTTTGAATGATACGTTGGCTGACCATTAAACCGAGGCCGGTGCCGGTCTCCTTGTCCGTATAGAAAGGTTGGCCCAGCAGCGATATTTTATCTTCCGGAATGCCGTGGCCCTGGTCGATAATCCGAATGCATACTTGGTCCTGATCCACGATCATAAGCTGCAATACGATCGTACCGCCCCCGGGCATCGCTTCGAACGCGTTTTTAAGAATGTTGATAAACACTTGCTTTAAATGATTCTCCTCGCATTCGATGACCGAAGGCGCGAACGTAAAGCGGGTCACGAATTCGATATTGAAGAGATGCGCCTGCGAATCCAAGAGCGATATGACATCTCCCAAAATATAACGCACATCTTTCTTCTGAAATTGCGTCGCTTGCGGTTTGGCCAAGATGAGAAACTCGCTCACGATCAAGTTGATCCGATCCAATTCGGACAGCATCAAATCGGTATGTTGCAAATTCAACGTTCGGGTCTGCTGTTGAAACTGCAGAAACCCGCGCAATGTGGTGAGCGGGTTGCGAATTTCATGCGCAACGCCCGCCGCCAATTGCCCGACTGTCGTCAACTTTTCGGAACGTCGGAGCAGTTCCTCCATTTTTTTGTTGCCTGTAATGTCGCGCGTGATGCTGGCATAAGCCGTGCAATTCCCGTTCTCATCGTATATGGGCGACGTACTGACGCTCACGTCCAGCAGTTGTCCGCTTTTCGTGATTCGTATCGTTTCGTGCGCTACCAAAGGTTTCCCCGATGCGATCCATTTGGCCGCCTGTTCCTCTTCCTCCCGATGGCTGTCCGGAACGATGGCCGGAACGGTTCCGAGCACCTCTTCGGCGCTCCAGCCGAATAACTGTTCGAACGCTTTGTTCGCCCGGATGACCCTGCCTTCCAAATCAACGACATGAATCGCATCCGAGGTTTGATTGATAAACGATTCCAGCTGATCTTTCATCGCCCGGTTCTCCTCGTACGATTGCTGCAGTTGGTTCGTATACCGGCTTAAATTATGCGTCATCGTATTGATGCGCTTGGCCAACAGTCCAAGCTCGTCCTTGCTTTTAATTTTCAACCGGGAGCCGAAATGGCCGTCCGCCACTTCATTCACTTTGTCTAAAATGGCGTGGAGCGGCCGAATAATCATGCCGGACAAAAAATAACTGCCGATAATCGTAATCTCCAGCAAAACGATCGAGATGGCGATATTGTTGATCAATTGCTCGCCCAGCACGGAAGATATCATCTTATAATCCATAACAATGCTGACCAGATAGGACGGATCTTGCGGCACGGGGATGAAGCTCTTAATCACTTGCAAGCCGCCCAGTTTCGTTTGATAGAACACCGCTTCCCCTTGCCTGGCCTTCTCGACGTTGCGGATATCGTATTCGCGGTCGGCATAGGTATATGTCCCGAAAGCGATGGAGCCATTCGCTTTGCCTTCGAAGCTGCGGCCTTCCTCCTGCGCCGAACGCGCTTCTTCGATGAACTGCTCCGGACGAATCCCCGCAATTTCCAAAATATGCGGATTGGCTTCGATCGTTTGTTTGACCGTCTCGTCCATATCCGTTAATTTGGAGAAATCTTCAATCTCTCTGCCTTTAATATATGGATCGATTACATAGTTTCGTTGGCCGTCATAATAAAACCCCCACTTATCCACACTGTTCGAATTGGATTCCGATATTTTGATCGGACCCGACCAGAAATGATCCTGCTCCTGCTCTTCCCCCGCCTCTCCTTGTTTCGTAGCAAACCATGGTTCCAATTCCATCGGGAAATTCCCTTGCGGAGCCGATGCGGCTAAATCGTCCGGATTTGAAGATCGCCGGACGACGATTCCCCCCGGCCTTGTCTCGAATAACGCGATATGGGAAATTCCTAACGTTTCGCTCAATCGAACCAATTGCTCGTTCGCAATCTTGTTGATATCCGGATCCAATTCTTTTGCCGCGTAGACTGCGGCGAGGCGGAGCTTCTCCTCCAAAATACGCTCGATGTAATCCGCGCCAAAATGCGCTTGCTCGATCGCAATCGCTATTTGTTTGGCGGCCAGCATCATTTTCTCTTCGCTGTCCAGACGCAAATTTTCTTTTGTGGAAAAATAATTCAGCATCATGTTGAAAAACATAATAACTAGCAGCGTACCCGAAATAATAAAAGACAATTTGGCTTTAATAGACAACTAAGATTTCACCTCGTATGAGCAAATACGTTGGGCCGATCTGGTTGACTAACTATTCTAATCATAACCTTTTCGGTCATTTTTGGCAAAGTCCGACAACCTGCGCGTCGTGCCGCCGAATATTTTATTGCCATTCGCCGTGTAATTTTCTACAATAGATTCAGATTATCAACAAGTTGTTAACAGATTTGTGGATTGTTCTGATAACTTGTGCATAAAACTGTGTACAACTAACGTGTTATCCACAGATTTATGCACAGAACGTTAACAAGGAATACGTGTTCGAGGGACAAGGCGAATGTTTATACACAGATCGAACAACGATTTATTCCTTTTATGCGCTCATTAGGAGGTATTACATATTGTGCAGGACCATGAGCTTGTGAATAACCGCGACAGCGACGCGTGGCGGGAACATGAATATTGGATGGAAGCGGCCATTGCCGAAGCGAAGAAAGCCGAGGCGATCGCCGAAGTGCCGATTGGCGCCGTCATCGTGCATGATGGGAAAATCGTCGGCCGCGGGTACAATTTGCGGGAAACGGCTAAGGACGGCACCGCTCATGCCGAGATGATCGCGATCCGCCAAGCCAGCGAGACGCTGCAAGCATGGCGGCTGCTCGATTGCCGCTTGTACGTCACCTTGGAGCCTTGCCCGATGTGCGCGGGAGCGATCGTACAGTCGCGCATCCCTTTGGTCGTCTACGGAACGGCAGACCCGAAGGCGGGCTGCGCGGGAACGTTAATGAATTTGCTGCAAGATTCGCGGTTCAACCATCAAACGGAAGTGATTAGCGGCGTATTGCAGCAAACATGCTCCGCGCTGCTGACCGATTTCTTCCGTCAGCTTCGCCAGAAGAAAAACGAGTAACGGAGGGCTTAACGCATGATGAAAATGTACGATTCGGAACGCAACATATACGTTCGCTCGCTTCGCCCGGACGATGCCCCGGCGCTGACCGAGCTCCGATTGAAAAATCGCGAACATTTGCAACCGTTCGAACCGTTGCGGGACCCGGATTTCTTTACGTTGGAAACGCAAACCCGGCTGTTGGAAAAAGGGGCGAACGACGAGATCAACGACCTCGCTTATACATTCGGCGTCTTTACGGCGGACGATCAACGGCTGGTAGGCAGGTTGGCACTGACGAATGTGGTCCGCGGGCCGGGCCAATACGCCGATTTGGGTTATTTCATCGACCCCGATTTTGGGGGGAAGGGGTACACGACCGCAGCCGTCCGGATGATTGCGAAATATGCGTTTACCGAGCTGCGTCTGCACCGCATTCAAGCCGGAGCCATGCCGCGCAACATCGCTTCCCAGCGCGTCCTTGAAAAAGCGGGGTTCATTGCGGAAGGCATATCGCGCAAGCTCGTGCAAATCAACGGCAAGTGGGAAGATCACCGGATGTACGCCCTATTGGCGGAGGATCTTGATCTTGATTCGCAACGCGCATGAAAAAAAGGGCGGCAATGCCGCCCCTACCATGGATTCCCTATTACATGCCAAAAGAGTTAAATTGCTGTTCCAGTTCTTCCATCGTAATGACATCGGTTGGAATGCCGATTTTGAATTCGACTTTCTCGTTAATTTTCGAATATTGGGAAGACGCCTGCAAGCCTAGCTTCACCGTCGTTCCTTCATTCGTAATATCGAGGTTGGCATTGACGTCTTGATAAACCGGATAGTCGTCTTTGCTCACCGCTGTCGTTATCGAGAACTGATTGATTTTGACCGCTTTCTTCAATTCCTCCAAAGCTTTCTTAAGCTCGGCTTCGTCGCTGATCTCTTTTTTCAACTTATCGATTTCCTCTTGCTGCAATTGGAACATATCTTTATATTTGTCGCTCGACATAAGGTCGAGAATTTGCGGAAGCACGTCTTTGACGAAAACTGTGACCGCTTGTTCCAGATTGCTGTCGGTAATATCGAACTTAACGACTTGCTTCGCATCCACGCCTTCCGGCAGCCCTGCTTCTTTCACATTCACATCGGAGAAGAACGTTTTGCCGTCAAATCCGCCGAGGACCACTTTCGTCAATTCTTGGCTCAACTCTTGCGATTTGGTGAAATCGAGCGCTCCGACATTCAAATCGGCGTCTTGTTCCTCAGCAAGCTTCTTCATATCGATTTCGATAAATTTGTCCACCATCGACTCCGGCAGCCCAAGCATCGGGATGTTCGGAATTTTCATCCACATTTTGTCTTCTGTAATGACCATCGGAACCGAAAGCGTGATTGCCATATCCCCCTGCAGCTTCACTTCCAATGTCATTTCCATTTGCATCGGGTCTTTCTGGAATACGCCCGAGACGTTAACCTCGGCGTTTTTCAATAAATTCAAGACCATCCCTGCAGCCGGGTCCTGCTCCAATGCGGGATCGTTGACAGACAACTCGTTGATTTTGAGAGATCCTGTCAATTCGTAAGAATTCATTTTCAAAGCATTTTCCATTGCGGCCTGTACGGATTCTTTAGGGTCTTTCTTGGACGCACATCCTGATAGTACGACCATAACGACCAACATACAAGCCAACATCGACAACCATATTTTTCTCTTCAATGTGTTTCTCCTCTCACTCCATGAAAATATTTTGCACCTAAAACATCATAACCCAGCCGGCCGGAAATGAAAATAGCTGAAAGGTACTAAAACGATAACCAATAATTCCCCTTAAAATGCGTGTTCAAAAAGGTAACTTTTCAGCACCGGGAAGGTCTAGATATACTTCGTGATCAAAAGAGCACTTTTTGAACAACCTCTTAAAACTCGCTAATGAATGTCTTTCTTTTTAAACCGTCCGCCCTTGACATCGTGAATATTGCCGACAGCCAGAAATGCGGCAGGATCGAGCTCTGTTACAATCGATTTCAATTTCGCTTCCTCCAGACGGGTGATAACGCAGAAGATCACCTTCTTGTCATCGCCTGAAAATCCGCCCTCGCCGTTCAAGTAAGTCACTCCCCGTCCCAAGCGGTCCACGAGCGCATCGCCGATATCTTTGTACTGATCGCTAATAATCCATACCGACTTCGATTCGTTAAGGCCTTCGACGACGATATCGATCACTTTAAATGCGATGTAATACGCCATAAGCGAATACATGGCGCGGTCCCAGTCGAATACCAGACCGGCGCTGCTTAAAATGAACAGGTTGAAAAACATAATGACTTCGCCAACGGAAAACGGGATTTTCTTGTTAATCAGAATGGCGACAATTTCGGTTCCGTCTAAAGAGCCTCCGAAACGGATGACGAGACCGACTCCGACCCCGAGGATGATCCCTCCGAAAACGGTGGCAAGCAGCGCATTGTCCGTTGCCGGATGGGCGTGATGGAACGCTGCCGTCATCGCGGACATAATCGCAATCCCGAATAACGTCGATAATGCGAACGTCTTTCCGATTTGTTTATAGCCGATAAACAGAAACGGCAAGTTTAACGCAAATAACAACAGACCCAGCGGGAGCCCCGTTAAATGCGAGAAAATAATCGATATCCCAGTAACTCCACCGTCAATAATGGAATTAGGGACGAGAAAAAACTCGAGCGCAACGGCCATCAGGGTGGCGCCAATCGCAATAAAGACGCCTCTTGTCAATATATCTGCCCATGATGCTTTCAAATGCGCTTTTTTCGGTTGAGGTACAGACGGTATGTTCGTTTGCTGCATAACATTCTCCTTTCAATCTCTTGCGCGCGGCCTCTTCGCGCTAATCTTTCTCACAGGCTGCAAGTCTGTTTTTTCATTATACTAAAAAATAGACACAATAAAAAACCTCAATTCACAGGATGCTGTAAATCGAGGTTTCATCATGGCATTTGGGCTAACCTTCCGTGTTATGATGACTCACATGATTGCGCTGTTTCACTTTTTTGGAACCGGATAACGGTTCCCGGTTTGCGCGATTTCGTTCTCCCTCATGATGCCGTTCTTCTTCCATAGCTTCCGGCACGGGGATGCTCTTCGGCTTGCTCATAATGTTCCCGCCTCCCTTATTCCGTCATATTGGGCTGCATCCGGCCGCTTCCGCCCCAATAGGTTACGAATGCGGATGCTGCAAATCGGTCGGTTCGTCGTGATTGAGCGCGTCCTGATGGCGCCGATCGTTCGCATCCTGTTGGAATTGCTGCGCCTGATGGCTCGTAACGGGAGTCTCGTTCAACTCCTCCACGACATTGCGTAAATTTTTATCGGCATGTTTGTTCGCTTTCGGCAAGGATGCCATCTCCTTTCAAACTGGGTTGATAAGTCAAGGATGCGTAACGTCATGCAGCGCTTGCGCGCATTCATGGATATGACGCACATAATTTTGCGCCATTTCCTGGATCGATTCGGTCCGTTCATCGACCGTCGTCCCGTCCCGTTCGACATCCACGAGATCGACCTTCACTTCCCGCGAATCGACATAAGTGCATTGGAAATCGAAAGAGTACATTTGGCGGCCCGCCGCATCGATATGAATTCGAAGCATATGCGGATCCGCTCCGTCCGCCGTCACGATGGCATGCTCGCCGTCGCGCAGCGTCGTCGGCAACGTATTGCTCCATGCCTGCACCAGCTTCCGCTGATCTAACACCAACTCTTCGTTGCTCAGAATGAACACCTCCAACTAGCTTGATTCGGATAGACGCCTATCCAATAACATGCGATAAGGAAGGTCCTTTTATGCACTCGCTAACGGATTTTCCTCCGAATGTAAAAAAGCCATACAGTCGCTTCAAACGACGGCATGGCTTATGTTATTCGCTTATAATGGCGGAGAGGGTGGGACTCGAACCCACGTGGGCTTGCACCCTAACGGTTTTCAAGACCGCCCCGTTATGACCGCTTCGGTACCTCTCCGGGTAGAAATCGTCTGCTCGCCGCCTCGTCGCCGGAATGCAAATCGCATACCGGTAAGCAGGCGTCATGACAGATTCGATTGTACCATAGTATTCAAATGCATTTCAAGGGCTATTTTCTGGCAATGACCTTGATGTTGCCCATGTACGGCTGCAGAACTTCCGGTATCGAGACGCTGCCGTCCTCTTGTTGGTAATTTTCCAAGATGGCCGCCACCGTCCGGCCGATCGCGAGCCCCGAGCCGTTCAACGTATGCACAAACTCAGGCTTGCCCTTCGCTTCCCGGCGGAAGCGGATATTCGCGCGGCGCGCCTGGAAGTCTTCAAAATTGGTGCAGGACGAAATTTCGCGGTATGTCTTGCTCTCAGGCAGCCATACTTCCAAATCGTACGTCTTCGCCGACGCAAAGCCCATATCGCCCGTACAAAGGGTCATGACGCGATACGGGAGCTTAAGCAATTGCAGCACTCGTTCGGCATTGGCCGTCAGCTTCTCCAGCTCATCGTACGAGTCTTCCGGTTTAACCAGCTTGACCAATTCGACTTTGTTAAATTGATGCTGGCGAATTAATCCGCGGGTATCGCGGCCGGCCGCCCCCGCTTCGGAACGGAAGCAAGCGCTGAACGCGACGAAATACTTCGGCAAATCCTGCGCGTCCAATATTTCCTCGCGATGCAAGTTCGTCACAGGCACTTCGGCGGTCGGTATTAAATAATATTCCGTATCGCGCAGCTTGAACAAATCTTCTTCAAATTTCGGCAATTGGCTTGTTCCAATTAAGCTGTCGCGGTTGACAATATACGGAGGAAGAATTTCTTCGTAACCGTGTTCGCCGCTGTGCAAATCCATCATAAAATTCATAAGCGCACGCTCAAGGCGCGCACCTAGTCCTTTGTAGAACACGAACCGGGAACCGGTCACTTTAGCGGCCGATTCGAAATCGAGAATGCCCAAGTCCTGCGCAATGTCCCAATGCGCTTTTGGCTCAAAGGAAAATGCCGTCGGTTCGGCCCAATTGCGGATCTCGACATTATCTTCTTCCGACGCGCCTACCGGTACGCTCTCGTTCGGAATATTGGGAATCGCCAGCGCCAATTCCTCAATTTGCGATTCCAAGCCGCGCAGCTCTTCATCCATCTCTTTTATCCGGTCGGATACTTCTCGCATTTCCGCAATAAGCGCGTCCGCATTATCGCCGGCTTTCTTCAGCTTGGCTACTTCTTGCGAAACGACATTGCGGCGGTTTTTCATTTGCTCGCTTTCCTGGATGATTTCACGGCGCCGTGCGTCCAATTGCGGGAAATCTTTAATTAAATCGAGCGATTTGCCGCGATGTTGCAAGGCTTGCTCGACACGTTCGTATTCGTTTCTTAAGATTCTGACATCCAACATCAGCAATCGCTCCTTCTATTCAGCAGAGCCGGCCTTCACCATGTCCGCAAAATATTGATGCAAACGCGGATCTTCCGTTAATTCCGGATGGTATGACGAGGCCAATAAATGCCCTTGTCTTGCAGTTACAATCTCACCGTTGTATGTCGACAATACGTCAACGTTAGGGCCCACTTCCTTAATGAGGGGGGCACGAATAAATACGGCGCGAATCGGCTCGTCGATCCCTTTGACGGGAAGATCGGTTTCGAAGCTTTCCCGTTGACGGCCGAACGCGTTGCGGGCCACCGTCATATTCATGAGACCCAAGTGCGCTTCTTCCCCTTCGATCCGTTCCGCGAGCACGATCAAACCGGCGCAAGTGCCGAAAATAGGCTTGCCCTGTTCGGAAAATTGCCGGATCGCGTCGACAAAACCGTATTTGCGCATTAGTTTGCCGATCGTCGTGCTTTCCCCGCCGGGAATGATAAGTCCCTGTACTTCCTGCAACTGCTCGGTGCGTTTTACGGCAACGGCCTCGGCGCCGGCTTTCCCGATACTGCGGATATGTTCCGCCACCGCGCCTTGCAGCGCCAACACTCCAATTTTCATCCTGGATCCCTTCTTCTTACCAGCCGCGGTCTTGCATCCGCTCCGATGCGTTCAACTTGGAGATTTCGATTCCTTTCATCGGCGTGCCCAAGTTTTTGGATACTTCCGCGATCAATTTATAGTCTTCGTAATGTGTCGTCGCTTCAACAATCGCGCGCGCGAATTTCTCCGGATTGTCCGATTTGAAAATGCCGGATCCGACGAATACGCCGTCCGCTCCCAAATGCATCATTAAGGCCGCGTCCGAAGGCGTTGCGATCCCGCCGGCGGCAAAGTTTACGACAGGCAATTTGCCGGTTTCATGCACTTGCAGCAGCAAGTCGTACGAAACGCCCAAATTTTTCGCTTCCCCGAACAATTCATCTTTCGATAAATTTTGCACTTTGCGGATTTGGCTGTTGATGAGACGCATATGTCTTACGGCCTCTACAATATTGCCTGTTCCCGGCTCGCCTTTCGTGCGCATCATCGAAGCTCCCTCTCCGATCCGGCGCAACGCTTCGCCTAAATCTTTGGCGCCGCATACGAAAGGAACGGTGAACTCGTGCTTGTTAATATGGAATACTTCATCCGCAGGCGTCAATACTTCGCTTTCGTCGATATAATCGGCGCCCATCGCTTCCAGCACTTTCGCTTCCACGTAATGGCCGATTCTCGCTTTGGCCATGACCGGAATGGAAACGACCTTCATCACTTCCTCCAGAATCGTCGGATCGGCCATACGGGCCACGCCGCCTGCAGCGCGAATATCGGAAGGAACGCGCTCCAACGCCATAACCGCCACGGCACCCGCCGCTTCCGCGATTTTCGCTTGTTCCGCGTTCATGACGTCCATAATGACGCCGCCTTTTTGCATTTCAGCCATACCTCTTTTTACACGAGATGTACCCGTCTCCATCACAGTCAGCCCCCCACAATTTATATACATCGTTTGCTTGTCAAACCGTATGATTGATTGTTGATCTAACAAATTATTTTACAATATGCACCTGAAATATACAACCCGGCAACTCGGAATTAACCCATTTTAGAACAGATTTTTAATTCCGTTGAACATATCGACGAAAAAGTCTTTTATCGCGCGGAAGAACAATCTCCACCAGCTGCCCTTGTCCACGTCCTCGGTAGCGATTAAGTTGACGGTTTTTTCCTGCACGGCTCCTCCGTCATTATAAGTATACGTCACCGTTCCGACCACCTGCTCCTTTTGAATCGGCGCAACTAGCTCGTCCTCGCTCTTAATATCCACTTTCGATTCGATATTGCCGATATTCCCGTTCTTCGGCACGACAAAATTGACATTGGATTGCGTTACCACGGGAACTTCCGTTTTAACGCCTTTTTTGATTTTTACTTTTTCCGTGCCTTCGACCGTCGATTTCGGCGAAATGACCGTTTTCAATGCGAAATTCTCGAAACCGTAATCGAGGACTTTTTTCGTTTGAATAAAGCGTTGCGGTTCGGTTTTCGCCCCCATCACGACACTGATCAAGCGCATGCCGTCTCTTTCGGCGGTTCCTGCAAAACAATATCCCGCTGCTTTCGTATGCCCGGTTTTTAACCCGTCGAGTCCCTTATATGCGTACCGCTTAAAGCTGGGAATGGATTCGTTGCTTTCCAGCATCCAGTTCAAGTTAATAATGGGATCTTTGTCCCGGGGGCGGAATTGGTGTTTTTGTATCGCAGTGAATTTACTAAAGTCGGGATGATCCGTAACGATTCGCTGCGCCAATATGGCGACATCCCTTGCGGACAACACCGTCTCGTCGTCGCCCGCCGGTCTGTATTTCTCCGGCATATCCCCGCGATCCAGCCCGGTCGAATTGATAAAATGAGCCGTTTTCATGCCCATTTCTTTTGCCGTCTCGTTCATCATCTTCACGAACTCGGCTTCCGTTCCGGCAACTCTCTCCGCGAGCGCGACCGTCGCGTCATTCGCCGATCCGACCGCCATTGCTATGTAGAGCTCCTCAACCGTATGCTGGTCTCCTTGAGCGAGGAAAATACGCGATCCTCTCGTCAAGGAAGCATGTTCGCCTACCGTGACCACTTCATCCCACGATAGTTTGCCCTGTTTCACCTGCTCGGCAACGATATACTCTGACATCATTTTCGTCATGCTGGCCGGCGGCAACGGCACGTCGGCATTATCCTCGAACAAAATCTGGCCTGTCGTCGCCTCCATCAGAATGGCCGAACTAACCTCCAGACCGAGCGATTCGGCCGTCGCTTTAACGGGAGGTTTCGTTTGGGTTTGTTCTCCTTCCGCAAAGGCCACGGCCGGAACGATCGATATACATAACATTTGGAATAAAAGTATGATAGCGATGCTCTTTTGGAAGATGGAACGTTTGTGTACATTTTGCTTGTTGCTTCTCGATTGTTTCAACTGTTTACAACTCCTCTCAGCCCATGTGCCTCTCTTCATATTCACTTATTGTAACATACCGATTTCCGCAAAAAAAGATAGACAGGGCTGGAAGACCCTGTCTTTTTGTCGCGTATGCGCAATTGCTGTCAATAGTTGGTTGAATATCTGGAATTATAGGGAATAGTTTGGCGCTTCTTTCGTAATTTGCACGTCATGCGGATGGCTTTCGCGAAGGCCGGCCCCGGTAATCCGAATGAATTGCGTATCGTTCTGCAGCTCCGAGATGGACGCCGCGCCGCAATATCCCATGCCCGAACGAAGTCCGCCGATCAACTGATGGATCGTATCGGCCAAAGGCCCTTTATAGGCTACGCGGCCTTCAATACCTTCGGGTACGAGCTTGTTGTCGTTTTCCTGGAAGTAGCGGTCTTTGCTGCCTTCCTTCATCGCGCCGAGCGAACCCATGCCGCGGTATACTTTGAATCGGCGTCCTTGATAGATTTCGGACTCGCCGGGGCTCTCTTCCGTGCCGGCGAACAGGCTTCCGAGCATGACCGCATCGGCGCCGGCCGCGATCGCTTTCGCGATTTCACCGGAGTACTTGATTCCGCCGTCCGCGATAATCGGAATGCCGTACTCGCGCGCAACGCTCGCGCAGTCGTACACTGCCGTCACTTGCGGCACGCCGATGCCGGCGATGACCCGAGTCGTACAGATCGATCCCGGTCCCATTCCGACCTTGATGACGGACGCTCCCGCCTCGATCAAATCGCGCGTCCCTTCGCCCGTCGCCACGTTGCCGGCGATAATCGTCAAATCCGGATACAGAGCTCTAATTTTCCGAACCGCCTCAAGAATGTTCACATGATGCCCATGCGCCGAATCGACGGTAATCACGTCGACGCCTGCTTGTACCAACGCCTCTACCCGTTCGAACGTATCTTTGGAGATGCCGACGGCGGCCCCGACCAACAATCTACCTTGGGCGTCTTTCGCCGCGCGCGGGAATTGGATTGCCTTTTCGATATCTTTAATTGTAATAAGTCCTTTTAACGTATTCGTTTCGTCTACTAATGGCAGCTTCTCGATTTTATGGCGCTGCAGCATCACTTCCGCCTCTTGCAGCGTCGTTCCAACCGGTGCGGTTACCAAGTTGTCGCGAGTCATGACATCTTTGATTTTAATGGAATAATCATGAACGAAGCGAAGGTCGCGGTTGGTCAAAATGCCGACAAGCTTCTTGTTGTCATCCACAATCGGCACGCCGGAAATACGATATTTCCCCATTAATTCCTCGGCATCGTATACATGGTGCTCCGGCGTTAACGAGAACGGATTGGTAATGACGCCGCTCTCCGATCTTTTGACTCGATCCACTTCCTCCGCTTGTTGAGCTACGGACATATTTTTATGAATGATCCCGATTCCGCCCTCGCGTGCAATTGCGATGGCAAGCGCAGATTCCGTGACCGTGTCCATTCCTGCGCTGATCAACGGGATGTTCAATTTGACAGAATCGCTTAATTTTGTTGAAACATCGACCTCTCGCGGCAGCACTTGCGACTTGCGAGGCACCAGCAGCACATCGTCAAATGTTAATCCTTCCTTAGCAAACTTCGTTTCCCACACCAGAAAGTTCCTCCCTTTTTGAATTTTCCCAACCTTGCCGGCAAGGTTGGGAAAGATCGTTTCTTTACATTTCTTTTCAGAATATTATTGCAATATTAGCAAAGGGGATATGGGCTGTCAAGGATGTGTTACGAAACATTTGTAAAAATGTCGAAAAAGCCGGGCTTGCCAATTTATTCATACGTATATCTGCAATTGGGGCTCCATAGCAGAAACTCTTCGATTCCTTCGTCTTTTAACGCCCTAATCTGTTCTTTCACTTCAGCCGTGCCGTACCGGCGATGCGGCTTGATCCAGGTCGCCGTAAAGTTCTGCAGCCAAGGGCGAATGGCGGCGACGCGGCGGTTCGCCTGTTCGTCCAAGACGGCGACGGCGTACGCATCCTCCTCGTGGACCTCCTCGTTCTTGCTCTTTGCGTCGATCATCGCTTGGCGGATAACTTGATACGGATTCAAATCCGGATTGGAAATGCCGTATAATCCGCTGGAGTAGTGGGAGGGATAGGTCATGGGGGAAATATAATCGACCGCTTGCGCGATTTGTCCCCATATTTGACCGATGCCCATGTCGTCCGCTGCCGACGTTACCAGACCGAACACGTCTGCAGACACGTAAGCGCCCGCCTCGTTGATTTCCTTGCGCGCTTTTTGCAGAAACTGGCTCACATTTTCCGCTTTAGTCCATTGCTGTTCATTCGCGTAGGCAACTTCGCGGTCCACTTTATTGGCATTGTCCGGGAATCGCACATAGTCGAATTGAATTTCGTCAAAGCCGTGCGCAACCGCTTCTTTTGCAATATCGATATTGTATTGCCATACTTCCTCGCGGTATGGATCAGCCCATGATTTCTTCCCGCTGTCGCGCCACAACTTCCCCGATTTGGTCCTCATGGCCCACTGTTGTTGATGCCTTGACAGATGGGGGTCCTTGAACGTAACGATCCGGCCGATCGTATAAATGTTTTTGGACTTCAGTTTTTGCAATAATGCGCTTATGTCGTGTATCGGCGGATCCGCATCGGCTCGAAGTTGCTTAACGAGCGGGATGTTGGATTGATACGTTACGTTGCCGAAATCATTCTTGACGTCGATGACGAACGCGTTCAAATCGGTTCTGTCGGCAAGCCGGATCAACTTCTCCAGCATCTCCTCGTTGCCCGCAACCCAACCGGATACGTAAATGCCTTTGGCTTTGACGCGTTTCGGCAGTTTTTGGTGCGGGCGCGGCGTGGTTTCGCCGGAAAGGGGGCTGACCTCGTCGTTGGCGGTAGCTTTGACATTGTAGGACTCCGTCTCGTGAATGCCTTCGCCGACATGCAGCGAATCACCGTGCTTGTTCTTATGTATGCTCTTGTTCTTGGCATGGCTGTCTTGTTTGTCCGCGGTTGCGGCGCCTTTGGTTTGGCTCGACCGTGCGGCAGTTCGTTTCCCCTTTGCGGTCTGGCGGCCATGCTGATGCGATTCGGCTTTGGCATTAGATTTTGACGATAATCCGGGAATATGGCTCGGTATATTGCAGCCGCTCAACGCTACTGAGCTTGCAATACATAGTGCTAGAATGGGATATACTGTTTGTCTTCTCATGATGTACCACCTCTGCCCGTATTATTAACGGAAATCAGCAAAGTATTGAAAGGGGATTGGAGGGTTTGGAGGGATTTTTTGGTGTGCTTGTTGGGCCTGTTCTCCGCCGTGTTGTGGTAACTGCAAATATCCAGTTATTATTGCTCAATTAGCCCGATTTCGCTTTAGCAACTGCAAAAATCCAGTTGCTCGAAGCGCAAACCACCCTTTGTCCCGATTGTCGGCCATTTTAACTGGATTTTTGCAGTTGCTCGACCTAATTATCGCGTTTCTGCTGAAATTAACTGGATTTTCGCAGTTGCTATGGCGTACATCACGGGGGTTCCATAAGCGGCAAGGTAGTCCGGGAGAAGTAGTTCGTGGTGAGATCGTTCGGGCATGAGATTCCGGGTGGAGTGTCAGGTAGAGTGTCAGGTTGAGTCACGGTTACTGTTCCTTACCCGCCGACTTTTTACAGTGTCTCCGACGCTGGTATTCTTCTGTTATCCGCCTTCTGTCGAAGTCCCTTTCGCTCAGAATGGGAACATGGCGGCCTGCCGTAGGACTCCTTTCCCCGTTTCTCCTTTTTGCGCCCTTTGTCGAAATCCCGTTCGCTCAGTATAAATGAAATGCGGTCTGCGGCAGTTCCTTCCCCGTTCCTTTTTTACACCTTTTGTCGAAATCCCCTT
>NZ_JAHLPR010000063.1 GCF_018918005.1 Paenibacillus sp. MSJ-34
TTACTCACCCGTCCGCCGCTAAGTTCGCTTCGTAGCAAGCTACAAAACGAACTCCGCTCGACTTGCATGTATTAGGCACGCCGCCAGCGTTCGTCCTGAGCCAGGATCAAACTCTCCATGAAAACGATTATTCTCTTGGCCCGGAACGGGATGTTGAGAAATAATCTGGTCGGTTCCATCGGCAGAGCCGATAAAACCGAATATGAAAGAGCCGAATAGCTCAAAATTTCGTTGCTGACGAGAACTTGTCGTTCTCATTTATTGTTGCTTAATTCGCTCGTTGTTCAGTTTTCAAAGAACAAATGACTTTCTTCAACGCCCTGTCGTTTATCGGCGACAGGAATTATAATTTATCATATTATCCGAGATCGTGCAACCATCAATTATTTCCAGTTGGACATTTCCTTAAGAAGCACGATTCACATGTTTCCATGCCGCAATGCGACAGGAACTATAATGTAACACAACTCTAAAGCTCCAAACAAGCTGTAATTTTTTCCAATACAATTCAGTAACAGCCGCCGGTTGACTAATCGAAAATATGTCTGTAGGAAAGCCGGTTTCCGTTCGAAAACGCAAGCTTTCCTGCTAAATCGGCAATGGCGTTGCATCGAGAAATGGCTGTCCGGACCGTACGACCGTTATTTTGCCTCAAAACCGCTTATTCGCTGTTTCGGCGGACATTGATTCCGTTATCCGTTCATCACAGGGCTTATTTTTACGCTTTTGCCGCGAATAAAGGATCGTCTGTCCGCAAACGGTCCGAAATCGGGTCGTTTGTCACAATTGGCGTCTCCTGTGTCCCCGAACTTGGGGAGGAGGGCGGTAGAAGTTAATGCAACGCCAGGGCTAAATCGGCGATCAACATTGGCCTTTCTTATCGGTTTTCCTCATCGGCTTCGCGTCGGTATCGTTCGCCAATTTCTCGCCGTATTGATCAAGGCGCGACGGATGGCCGATCGGTCCGTTGCGATCAGGATGATTGTTTCTTCCCGACATACGCTCACCTCCGGCTTTAATGTCCCCATGTCCGGTCTTTTGTAGTCCTTCGGGAGAGATCAGGATTTGCCGATATACGACATCAACAGCTCGTACAATTCCTGCCCTCCGTCCTTGGGATCGATCCAAACCTCAAACCGGATTCGGGACGTTTCATACGCATCTTTGGTAAAACAAATTTCAATAAAGCGTCCGTTAAACGTACAATTGTGCACTCTATTCAAAGGGATTTCCAGATGCAATTCGTCCCGCTTCTTCGCTTCATAAAACGAAATCATTTGCGAACATAGCACAATATAGCCGTTCTTGGCGGTATCGCCGTCATAAAATGTAATATTGTCGATCGTTTCCTCTTCGTGTATGGAAGCGCCTCCATTGCTTTCATTGGTTTTGAATTGATTATGATGATTTCCTAACTGATTATATATAAGATCCAGGAGCCGAATGACCTCCGCCAAGCCCAAGAATAACATGCCGGTAATAAAACCGCCGATCCACCACGGAAGAGCGTATATGTACCGATAACCTTCATGCATATTAGCTTCCGGCTGACCTACGACAAAACCGACGATGAAACAAAGAATCATTTCAAACGTTCCGACGCCTAGCAATATAGAAGAGACGTTGTTTCTTTTGCCCATCTGCTCACCTCTAACGACACTATTCTACATTATCTTACCATCCGTAGGTAATAAGTTCTATATTAATCTCCCTGCTCGCTCCTCCCAATAGACTATCCGGATGATTGTTCCGGCTGGCTGCCCGTTCCAAAATCAAGTTCTAACATCATGAAAAAACCGGGAATATTCCTGGAATATTCCCGGTTTCTCGAGGCATGCATCTATACGGCATAACGCCCAAGCGGGCGCACGGCTAATATGCGTTCGATTCGAAATAGTCTCGGGGCGCGCTGCTCCAGACATATGGCTTTAACGAACGGTCCCGCAACCGAACGAATTTGAATTTTCCGCTGCGTAAACTTCCCGTTGCGGTCCATATATATGATCTCGACGGTAGTATCTATATACTTTTGCAACTCTCGAATCATTGGAAGGTTCCTCCATAACAAGAACTTGTGTTCCTATTTTATTATAACCGATCTTCCTTGTCTTATTCAACCGTTTCCAATCGCTTCCTATCGTTGAGTCGATTCATTCACCCGTTCGAAGCGGAATTGCCCGCGCCGTATTTGGCGGTCAAATGCTCCGCGGCCCCCGCATATTCGTTGAGATCTACGTTGCCTTTGATACCCGGTACGCTCCCTATGTTGGTGTATTGGAGAAATTCCCATCTCTCCCAGCCGCCGCGCTCTTCTAAGTGCCGGTCGTTATAACAGGCGTACCATAATGGAATATGGGAAAGGCTCGCGTCCAAATACGAATCGATAAACGAAGGATAGGTATGAATCATCGGTTGAACGCCCGTTTCGGATTTGACTCGTTCAAGCCAGGCGCGGCATATAGCGACAATCTTGTCTTTCGTCCTCCCCTTTTTCGTTTCGATGTCGAGAACATGCGGCAGCTCCAATTGTTTCCCCTTTACATTTTCAAGAAAAAAATCCGCTTCTTCACGCGACTCCTCCGGATCGGACGCCTTGCTGAAATGATACGCGCCGACGAGAATCCCTTGACTCTTCGCTCCTTCAATATGCGAGGCGAACATGTCGTCCACGAACAATTGCCCTTCCGTCGCCTTGACGAAAGCAAATCGGATGCCTGATTTTTTCACCGCAACCCAGTCGATCTGTCCTTGCCAATGGGATACGTCGATTCCGCGGGCATGATTCGCGTTTCTTCGCTGCATTCCGTTCCCCTCCTTGTCCCTTATTACTTATATAATCCCGTCCGGCCGATCCGGGAACGGCGCTCGCCTCATATACATAAGCAAATAGCAGCCCACAGCCGGTTGCGGCTATTGCGCTGCTATTTGCTTATGCAGATCCAATATATACATCTAAAAAAATGAATTCGGTTATTACATCATGCGAAGCATATAAACGAGACCAAACCCGAGAACGGACAACAAAATCGACCCGATCAAACCGGCGGCGAACGATTTCATGCCAAGACGTTTGAATGCTACGATATCGACATTCAGGCCGAGGCCCGCCATCGCCATTCCAATCAGCATATACGCAAGCAACACGACATGGTTTGCAAAAGCGGCGGAGACAATCCCCAGCGAGTTGACGGCGCTCATTGCCACAAAACCGAAAATAAACCACGGAATTTGCAATGATTTCAGCGTCATTTTGCCGCCGTTGGTTCGATTCGCCTTCTCGGACCGGCTCGACCAAACGCCGATCAAAATAGCCACCGGAACAAGCAGCGCAACGCGCGTAAGCTTCACGATCACCGCAATGTCGACCGCATCTTCGCCGCCCGGCGCCGCCGCCGCGATCACATGCGCGATTTCATGCAACGTCGCACCCGCGAACACGCCGTATCCATGCTGCGTAAACCCCAAAACCGGATACAGCACCGTGTAGAGAAGCGTAAAAATCGTCCCTAAAATTGCCACCGTCGCCGCGCCGATCGCCGTTTCATCGTTATTCGCCTTAATCTGCGGGGAGATCGCCACCACCGCCGCAGCGCCGCAAATCGCCGTGCCGCACGCTGTCAAAATTCCGAGCTTTTTCTCGACTTTAAACCATTTGGCGATCGCATATACAACGAAAAAGGCGAAGGCGATACAAATCAACGCAATGAGGATGACTTTCGGCCCCGCATGTGCGATGTCCGTCAGGTTGAGCCGCATGCCGAGCAAAATAATGCCGAGCCGCAGCAGTTTTTTGCTCGAGAAATTCGTCCCTGCAATTGACGGATGAGGCACGCCAATCGTTGCCCGCCATACGATTCCAATCAAAATAGCAATAACCAGTTGCCCCATAATGCTTAAAAAAGGTAAATTAGCCAAATACTTGGCCGCAACGGAAATAACCAACGTGATGACGATCCCGAGAATAAACCCCAATGCGTCGTATTTCTTGGTTGATTTGGTTTTCGATCGGTCCTTACCTTGCGCTTGTGCCATGTTATCACTCCGTAACGGTTTATAGCAGAACATGCATGTTCTCATGCTCCTCACTATAATTCCATTTCGTCGCGAAGTTAAATACCGAATTGCTATCCTTATCATTAGTATTACTTATGATATGTTCAACAAGAAAACCGCAAAGAGCCCCGGGCGCCAAATCGTCCCGGAGCGGAAGTGAAAACCGATATCCTATTAAAGTGTTATGGATGTGCCAACATCATTGGCTCTGGCCTGTCTCCGGCTCCCTAGGAACGTATCCGCCGGGATATCCGCCGAAATACCCCGGCGACGTGTTGCCGGGATAGGAATAGGTTCCATAGAGAGGTTG
This sequence comes from Paenibacillus sp. MSJ-34, assembly GCF_018918005.1. GTDB lineage: Bacteria > Bacillota > Bacilli > Paenibacillales > Paenibacillaceae > MSJ-34. The sequence continues at coordinate 4,364 of NZ_JAHLPR010000063.1, forward strand.
ACCGGCAGGCATTCCGTATTGACCATAGCCGGGAGGCATTCCGGACATGCCGTACATTCCGGGATATGAGAACGTTCCGTAAGTTCCTCCCGGATAATAGCCGGGCATGCCATATGGCATGTAAGTCTGCGTACCGAATTGCGGCATCGTTTGCATGCCGTATTGTCCCCAAGCGTCATATCCTACCTGTTCCGGACGGCTCTGTTCAACCGGTTCAAGCTCGCATCCGCAATCTGGGCATTTGTTCGACAAATCGATCACCTTCCATCTTATGATTTACACCAATTAGGCTACTATCCATGGTATGACGCTGCCGGAAATCGGTGCCCATATTTTGAAAAAATGCGGCTGCCGCGGCATCTTTGATATAATAAAGCTGCAAGTAATCGAGAAAGGATGTTGCGTATGAATCAAAGACTGACGCAATTGACGGCGGAAATGGCCCGACGACAGCTTGACGCCGTGCTCATCACCGACCCGAAGCATGTTTATTATTTCACGGATTATGCCACGGACCCGCATGAACGGTTTCTGGCGTTAGCGTTATCCAAAGATACAGAGCCTTTCCTCATCGTTCCCGCGCTCGAACTGGAGGCGGCGCGCCAGCGCTCGTCGGTACAAACTATCGTAACGCATACGGATTCGGAAGATCCTTACGCCTTGCTGAAACGGCATCTTCCTGCGGGAATGAACGCGATCGGAATCGAGAAGGATCAGGTTTCCGTCCGCAGATTCGAATCCATTGCCGAGGCGCTTGCGGCCAAATCCTATGCCGATATCGGCGATGCGATTCGCGCCATGCGAATGATCAAGTCGCAGGACGAAATTGAACGGATGAAGCATGCGGTCCGGCTTGTGGAGGAGACGCTGCGCGAAGGGCTGAAGCATGCGGCGATCGGCGTGACCGAGATGGAGATTGCGGCAGAATTGGAATATCAGATGAAAAAACGGGGAGCAGACGGCCCATCCTTCGCAACGACGGTGCTCTGCGGCGCCAATACGGCATTGCCGCACGGGAAGCCGGGCAACCGCAAAATACAGGCAGGCGACCTGTTATTGCTCGATCTGGGCGTATACGCGAACGGCTACGCATCCGATATTACGCGCACATTCGCCGTCGGCGAATTGGATGCCGAATTGGCTCGTATCTACAGCACCGTGTTGAATGCCAATCTGCGGGCGATCGAGGCGATCCGGCCGAACGTCAGCTTTGCGTCCGTTGACCGGGCGGCGCGTCAAACGATCGAAGCGGAAGGATACGGACCGTATTTCATACACCGGCTTGGCCACGGTCTTGGCATCGACGTGCACGAAGAGCCTTCCGTTCATGAACGCAACGAAGCCACGCTCGCCGCCGGCAACGTATTTACGGTCGAGCCCGGCATCTATATTCCCGGACGGGGCGGAGTTCGCATTGAAGACGACGTGCTCGTGACGTCTGGCGGTTGCGAGGTGCTGACGACGTTCCCGAAAGAATTGACAGTGATCGGTTGACGGTCAAGGAAAAGGAAGAGCGCGATCGTTCCGGAATAACCCGGAACTGCCGCGCTCTGTTCCTATTCGGTATCGCGATAACGTTCGAACCAATTCAAAATATGGCGCAGGCGCGCAATCCGATGCTTCGGCGTGCCCGAGCGGGAAAGTTCGTGCCCTTCGTCCGGCGTAATCACCAATTCGGTATCGACGCCAAAGCGTTTCAGCGCCATATACCACTGTTCGGCCTGCTCCATCGGACAACGCAGGTCGTACTCGCTATGCTCGATCAAGGTCGGGGTTTTGACGTTCGGCGCATACCGGATCGGGGAACGTTCGAGAATGAATTGTTCATGCTCCCATATATCCTTATCGCCCAATTCCGCATAGTTGAAGTAGAACCCGATATCGCTCGTGCCGAACATGCTGTGGAGGTTGCAGATGCTTCGCTGCGTAACCGCCGCGCGGAAACGATCCGTTTGCCCGACAATCCAGTTGACCATATAGCCGCCATAGCTTCCGCCGCAGACGAACAATCTGCTTTCGTCCACATAATCCAGCGTACAAGCGTAATCGGCCGCTTTCATCAAATCCTCGTAATCCTTGCCGCCCCAATCGCCCATGACCGCACGGACGAACTTCTCTCCGTACCCTTGGCTGCCGCGCGGATTGGTATACATGACCGCATAACCCGCCGACGCCAGCATTTGGAATTCGTGATGCAGCGCATTGCCGTACGCCGTATGGGGGCCGCCGTGAATTTGCAGCACAAGCGGATACCGCTTGCCCGCCTCGAAGCCGTATGGCTTCAAAATCCAGCCCTCGATTTCCCAATCGTCGCTGCCGCGGAACGTGAATCGTTCCGGTGTCGACCAATACGTTTCATCGTAGAAAGCGCGGTTGAAATCGGTTAGTTGACGGCCCGGCCCGCTAACGCCAAGCTCGCGCACGTACACGTCTCCGCAGCTGTGCGGATGCGATGCGATATATACGATTTTGCCGGTACGGTTGCGGTCGATCGTAAACGATCCCACCACTTGCGCGTCTCCGTAAACGACCGCCTCCACTTCCCCGCTCGCGAATCCTACTCGATACACATGGCAATTGCCGCCGTCCGTCGCCAGGAAATAAATGTTCTCTTGGTCGGCCGACCAAACGGGACAATGCGGACCGCCGTTCCATTTCACGTCCGTGCCGATCCAATTGACCGCCGACCGGTCGAAATCCTTCGCCAGCTTCCGCGGTTCGCCGCCTTCGGCCGGAATGACCCAGACCGCATCGTTGCCGGCGCTCGTTTCGCCTTGCGTATGATCGAAATAGGCGATCCACCGTCCGTCGGGCGAATAGACGGGCGTTGTGGTAAAACCTCGCCCGGAAGCGAGAAGGGTGCATTCGCCCGTCTCCACATCCGCCTTCCAGACGCCTGGAATATGTTCGATATCTCGGCGCTCGTCGCGCGCCGAGATAAAAACGATCGACTTGCCGTCGGGAGACCAACTCGGATCGATATCCTCCCAATCGCCGGATGTGATTTGCCTCGTCTCGCCCGTTTCCGCATCGGCCACCCAAATGTGATTGCGGTTGTACCCGCGAAACCCGCGGGAGTCCTGCTTGTACCTCAGGGTGGTGATCACGCGAACGTCGGAGCCGTTCGGGTCGGCGGCCTTCGGCTCTTCCGCCAGGAAAGCGATGCGCGTTCCGTCCGGCGACCATGCGATCGATTCGACGCCTGTCGCCATCTTCGTTACCTGCTTCGCTTCGCCGCCGGAAACGGCCATCACCCATACCTGGTTCGTGCCGGTACGGTTCGAAACGAAGGCGATCCGCTCTCCGTCGGGAGACCAGCGCGGCGAATGATCGCGAATGAGCCGTTCCCCTTCCCAAGGAGCGGTTAACGGTTTGCCCGCGCCTTCCAGATCGGTGATCCGGATCGCGGACGAATATCCGTCTTTCTCCCCGTCGACTTTCGTCACAACGTACACGGCTTTCGATCCGTCGGGCGACACTTGCGCATCGCCGACAAATTGAAACCGGAGCAGATCTTCAGCCGTAACCGGTCTTTTCGTTGCTGCCATAAGCCACTTCCTCCTCATTCTCTATTTGTTCAAGTATTGGACGGCTGCCGCGATCAACAGCTTGGCGCCGATCTTCATCGCATCCTCGTCGAAATCGAATTTCGGGTGGTGGTGAGGATATACGGCCTGTTTGGCCTCGTTATAGGCTCCCGTAAAAAAGAACGTGCCCGGCACCTTTTGCAAATAATAAGCAAAATCTTCCCCGCTCATCATCGGATCGATCGGAATCAACCGCACCGAATCGCCGAGCAATTCGCCGCATTCGACCAGATGCTCCGTTTCCGCTTCATGGTTGACAACGGCCGGATACCCCCGTTCGTAATCGATGGCGTATTCCGCTCCCGCGGCTTCGCATGTCCCCTTCACGATCCGTTCCATTTCGCTAATCATCCGCTCCTGTACGTCGGGATCGTAAGTACGAACCGTTCCGGCAATCGTCGCCTTGTCCGCGATGATGTTGAACGCCTCGCCGGCATGGAACGAGCAAACGCTAAGTACGGCCGGCTTCAGCGGATCGATGCGGCGGCTGACGATTTGCTGCAGGTGGCCCACCAAAGTCGCGCCGACCGCCAGCGCGTCCACCGATTCCTGCGGAGCCGCTCCATGTCCGCCGACGCCCTGGATGCGAATCGTAAATTTGTCGGAAGCGGCCGCGATGCCGCCGGACCGGTAACCGACAACGCCGGTCGGAAAACTGGAGGAAAGATGCGTGGCGAAGATGGCGTCAACGCCGTCCAGGCATCCGTCCTCGATCATCGGCTTCGCTCCGCCGGGAGCAAGCTCTTCCGCAAACTGATGAATGAAAACGATGTTGCCGCGCAACCGGTCGCGATGTCGGCTTAACACGTTGGCTACGCCCAGCAGCGTCGCGGTATGCCCGTCGTGCCCGCATGCATGCATCGCGCCGGGAACGCGGGATTTATAAGGAACGTCTTTCTCGTCGTCCATCGGCAGCGCGTCGAAATCCGCGCGAAGCGCCACCGTCTTGCCGGGACGATCTCCGCGAAGAATCCCGACGACTCCGCGGCCGCCCACTTCCGTCCTCACCTCCATACCGAGTTCCTGCAAATAAGCGGCGATTTTGGCGGGCGTATGAACTTCTTGAAAGGACAATTCCGGATTCATATGAAAATATCTTCTCAGCTCCACCATCTCGGGGTAAAGCTGTTCCACTTCTTCAAACATGGATTGTAACATCGGCATCCCCCTTCTTTGCAAACAGGCAGCCGCAAGCGGCTGCCGTCCTTATTTAAAATATCGGGAAAGGTCGATCCGATAAGTAAGCAGCAGATCGTTCATCTCCGCCTTGGCGCGCAGCAACGCGTCCACAATCCGGTCGATTTTGCTGTCGGGCAAACGATAGGTCGGACCCGACACGGTCAACGAGCCGGCGATTTGTCCCCCGTATCCGAACAACGGGACGGCCAAAGCGACAACGTCAGGCGTATATTCGCCGTCGCTTCTCCCCCAGCCCTTGTCCCGAATGGTGGCCAAATCCCGGCGAATCGCACTGGAATCTACCAATGTTTTCGAGGTATACCGCACCAATTCTCCCCCTATCAATCGTTCCACTTCTTCCTCGGGCAGAAAGGCGAGCATCGTGCGGTACGAGGCGCCGACATACAGCGGCGCACGGCTGCCGATGGAGACGGAGAACTTCACGGAATGGTCGGGCTCGAGCACTTCCAGCGTCAATCCTTCCCCGTCTACCAAACTCGTCAGAAACACCGATTCCCCCGTTTCTTCCATCAGGCGCTGCATCACCGGTTTCAGCAAATCTCCCACATGAAGCGAATGCTGCATCGTTACGCCGAGTTCCCACAATCGGATCCCTAAATAGTACTTTTTCGTCTCCGGATCTTTCACTAGAAATCGATTCGCTTCCAGAGTCGCCAAGATACGGTATATATTCGCTTCATTCGTATCCGTATCTCTCGCTAGTCCCCTTACGCCCCAGGAAGGCTTCTCTTTGGTGAATTTCAGCAATATTTTCAATGCTTGATCCAGAGTTTTCAGCACATTCATGTCCCCTTTGAAAAATTAATTTTCATATAGAAAATCGATCGCTGCCGCCACGTACACTTTCGCGCAGCGAATGACATCTTCCGCCAACACTTTTTCGTTAAAATTATGAATGCTGGGCAAATAAGCGGGACCGTATTGCAATACGGGAATGTTATACTCCCGGAAGTGCCGGGCGTCGCTGCTGGCCCATTGCAATACGCCATATGCCCGATCCCCGGCTCCCGTTACATGCGAAATATTGTCCACAATCGCTCTGCAAACCGGATCGGCAGGATCCGTATAGTTCGCATGGCTCTTCATTCCGAACGTTTCCAGTTCGTAATCGATGCCCAGAACGTTCAGTTCGCCGCGAATATAGCCCAACACCTCGTCGCGGGTAACTCCGAAAGGCAGCCGGCAATCGACCTCAAAGGTACACGTATCCGGCACGACGTTCGATTTCGTGCCGCCTTGGATCGTACCGATGTTGACGGAAATATGATCGAAGACGTCCGCAAACTGTTCCTCTCCGTCTTCCTGCAGGTTCGCTTTCGAAATGGCGATAATGTCTTCCATTTCACGTGGAATACGAACCGGATAATTCCATACGGTACGAATCCGATCGATCGCCTTCAAGGCGTCGACGATCGCGTTGCGGCCGGCAAGCGGACCCAAACTTCCATGCGCCGGCGTCCCTTTCACGGTAACTCGAAACCAGCAGGCTCCCTTCTGTCCCAGCGTCGGATGAAGCGGAGACGACGGCTCGGCGATCAAACAACCGTCCCCTTGAATGAGCCCGCGCTCGAGAATCCAAGGAACGCCCAGTTCTCCTCCGGTTTCCTCGTCCGGTACGATCGCAAGGCACAGTTCTCCCGGCAACGGCACGTTCAACCGTTTCAGAACGGCAGCGGCGAAGATCAGGCCGGCCAGCCCGCCTTTCATATCGCTGGCGCCGCGTCCGAGAATCCAACCGTCTTTGACCTCTCCGGCAAATGGATCGAACTCCCATTTGCTGCGGTCGCCCGCCGGAACGACGTCGGTATGTCCGCAATAGATCAATTTTTTGCCGTCGCCGTCGCCGCCGCCGATGCGCGCGATAAGATTCCACATGGACGGCGCCGCTTCATGCCATTCCGATTCGATTCCGTACTCTTGCAAATAATCGGCGATATATTGCGTAATCGGCGTCGAATCGCCGGGAGGGTTTTCGCTGGGAAAGCGAATCAAGCGGCAGCATAATTCGATTAATTCGTCCCGGCTCCGCTCTACTTCCGCTATCGCCCGTTCTTTCCATTGCGCCGCATTTCCGCTCATGACGACCGTACCTTCCCGTCCAAGGTTTGCAGGTGCTTCATGCTGCCGTAAAGCGATTGCATCAATGCGAACTGTTCTTCGTCATAGAACGAGCATTTGCGGGCCCCGTACATTTTGGCCGTTTCGATAACAAATCGAACCGCTTGCTCCACGTCGGTCAAATGCGTCGCTCCCGTCGCGCATCCCGCAACAGGGACTTGCGTCGTAATCGCCACGCCGACGACCGGGCTGTCGGTAGCCGTACATGGCTGCAAAATGCTGTTAATATGGTAAACGCCGTTGCCGTAAGGAGTAATATCCTGCATCGTAATCGGCAAGGTTACCGGAACCTTGCCGGTCGTTTGCTGCATCAGTTCGAGCAAGTCCTGGCTGATCCGCAGAATATACCCCGATTTGACGGTTGGCGTAATCGCAAAACCGTTTGCGCTGACAACCATATTGCCCTTTGTCGTGTCGATCGACAAAATCGCATCCATCTCTGCCGCGACTTCATGCCGGTTCATCGTCATAATGTCTACGGGAGAATCCATGAACGGAACCGGATCATGCGGCAGCGTCGGAGCATTTGGACAAATATGGGTTGTAAGAATAATATCCCCTTCCAGTATATCACCGCGCTGTTTCATTTCAACCAGTTTGGCGGCGGCGGATAAGCATGCAAGCGCCCCGTCGCCGTCCGATACGAATCCGGTCTGTTCCGGTCTTGCCCCGATTCCGCCCAATCGGCCGATAATGCCTAGCGTCGGCGCAGAGCCTCCGGCAGACTTTCCGTTTTTGCCAGGCACGGTAATTTTCACGAAATCGGTAGAGCCTTTCGCTCCTTCCACCGTTTTCACTTCCACATTGTCATATCCCAGCCTGTTAAAATATTCTTTCACCGCATTGCCGTTCACGGCCGCATGATCGAGCAGGTCGAACATTTCCAATACATGTTTGAATGACATCGCTGTTAACTCCTTTACTGTCAAGTTGATTCCAATGAACGAAACGAACCCGGATCGGGTCGCCTAGATTTGATCCGCTAGATGGCAAGCAACCGCATGTCCCTTTTGGTCTGCGACGAGTTCCGGGTACGATTGGCCGCATGCTTCGACGGCGAACGGGCACCGTTTATGGAAGTGGCACCCTGCCGGCGGGTTCATCGGACTCGGAACGTCTCCGGACAAGAGAATCCGCTCTTTCTCCAGAAACGGATTTTCCTTCGGCACCGCGGACAACAACGCACGGGTATACGGATGACGGGGATTGTTATAGATATCCTCGAACGTGCCCATCTCCACCACTTTCCCCAAGTACATCACGACAATGCGATCGCTGATATATTTCACCACGTTCAAATCGTGAGAAATAAAAATATACGTTAACCCGAACCGGCTCTGCAGATCCTTGAGCAGGTTGATCACCTGGGCTTGGATGGAAACGTCGAGCGCGGAGACAGGCTCGTCGCAGATGACGAGGTCGGGATTGAGTGCCAGCGCCCGCGCGATATTAATTCGTTGCCGCTGGCCGCCGCTGAACTCGTGGGGATAACGCTGCGCCTGATAGGCGCTGAGCCCGACGACTTCGAGCAACTCCCGCACTTTGGCCAGACGCTCCTGTCTCGTCCCGACGTTATGGATGACCAGCGGTTCCATAATGAGCTGCTCGACCGTTTTCCGCGGATCCAGCGAGGCGTACGGATTTTGAAACACCATTTGAATATGTTTGCGCTCCTGTTTCAATTCCTGGCCGGACAGGCCTGACAAATCCTTGCCCTTGAACAGGACGGAGCCGGAAGTGGGCTTGACCAGTTGCGTCACAAGGCGCGCCATCGTCGATTTGCCGCAGCCGGATTCGCCGACGATCCCCAGTGTTTCTCCCTTGAACACGTCGAAGCTCACATCGTCCACCGCTTTGACAAAACGCGAAGGTTTCGAGAACAAAATGCCGTCCTTGACCGGATAATGCTTCTTCAACGCGCGAACTTGCAATATCGGTTCGCTCATTCCCGCTCACTTCCTTTCCTCGCCAATCTCTCCGTCGCCGTTTGGAAATGGCAGGCCACTTTATGCCCCGGTTCCACCTCGATCAGCTTCGGTTTCTCCAGGGAACATTTCTCCTGCGCATACGGGCACCGGTCGGCGAAATGACAGCCTCGAATTTCCTTCCGCAAATCCGGAGGATTCCCCGGAATGGACGGCAACCGCTCGGAGCGGTTCGAATCCGCTTTGATCTGGGAATCGAGCAGCCCCCATGTATACGGATGAAGGGGCTTCTCGTACAGTTGCCCGGCCGAAGCGTATTCCACCGTGTTGCCGGCGTACATGACGAGCACCTTCTGGCAATTCTCCCATACGACCCCCAAATCATGCGTAATCATAATAATCGAGGTCTTCGTTTTCTCCTGCAAATCTTTCATCAATTGTAAAATTTGCGCCTGTACGGTGACGTCGAGCGCCGTGGTCGGTTCGTCGGCGATCAGCAGCTTCGGATTGCAAGCAAGCGCGATCGCGATCATGACACGCTGGCGCATCCCTCCTGAAAACTCATGCGGATATTGCTTCAGCCTGCGCTCGGGCTCCGGAATGCCCACCAGACGCAACATTTCGACGGCGCGTTCTTTCGCCGCTTTTTTGTCCAGCTTCTGGTGCAGGCGTATCACTTCCATGATTTGATCGCCCACCGTAAAGACCGGATTCAGCGACGTCATCGGATCCTGGAAGATCATCGATATTTCATTGCCGCGAATATTGCGCATTTGGGCATTGGACAGCCGGGTTAAATCTTTGGATTCGAACCGGATGCTTCCGTTTGCCAGCTTCCCGTGCGGGGCGGCTAACAGTCCCATGATGGCCGTTGCCGTTACGCTCTTGCCGGAGCCGGATTCGCCGACGATGCCGATCGTCTCGCCCCGCTCCAGCTCAAAGCTAACCCCGTTCACCGCTTTTACGATTCCGGACGACGTATGGAAATGAACCTCCAAATTTTGAACGTCCAGCAATTTTTGTTGTTCCGACATCGTGTTTCCTCCCCTCGTCTTAAGCATCAGTTGCCTTTCTGTGTTACAACTACACTTTCATCTTCGGATCGAGCGCATCCCGGAGCCCGTCCCCGAACAGATTGAATCCGAGCACGGACAACAGAATGGCAAGCCCCGAATAAGTAGCCATGTGAGGGGATAGAACCAGGAAGTCTTTACCATCCTTCAATATGCTCCCCCAGGACGCCGTCGGCGGCTGCACCCCGAGTCCGAGAAAGCTGAGCGCCGCCTCGGAAATAATGGCGCCCGCAATATTCATCGTCGCATAAACGATGATCGGGGCGAGACAGTTTGGCAAAATATGCGAAAAGATGATGCGGGAATCGCCCGCCCCGAGCGAACGCGTCACCTCGATATATTCTTCTTCCTTGACGGAAAGGACTTGTCCTCTCACAATTCTCGCGAATCCGGGAACGTTGGCGATTCCGATCGCCAGAATGACGTTGAACAGGCCTGCGCCGAGCACCGTCATCAGGACGATAGCCAGCAGAATGAACGGAAACGCGAACAAACCGTCCATAATCCGCATAATCACCGCGTCGACCTTCCCGCCATAATAACCCGAGACCAGTCCGAGCAGCGTGCCGATGATCCCGCCCAAGCCGACCGCGAATAAGCCTACGATCAGCGATACTCTGGCGCCGTATACGATTCGGCTGAACAGATCGCGGCCGTAGTTGTCCGTTCCGAGCAGATGCCCGTCCGTTCCCGGCGTCAGCAGCGAGGCGGTCAAATCCATTTTATCCGGCGGGTGCGTTGCGATAAGCGGAGCGAAGAGGGCCAGCACCGAAAGAATGACAATGAGCAATAATCCGATAACCGCCAGTTTGTTGCGAAGCAATCTTAACATTACGCTGTTCTCGCCCCATTTGAATTTGCCGGCCATATTTATTCGCCCCCTTTCTTATCCATATTGACTCGCGGATTTACGACTTGATACAAGATGTCCACCACTAAATTGACAAGTACGAAAATAAGGGCGATGAACAATACCGTTCCTTGCACAACCACGAAATCCCGTTTGTCGATCGCATCGACGACAAGCCGGCCCATGCCGGGCCAACTGAAAATCGTCTCCGTCAAGACCGCGCCCCCGAGCATCATCGATATTTGCATTCCGATTACGGTAAGCAGCGGGGTAAGCGCATTTTTCAGAGCGTGCTTCCAAACGACGATCGATTCGCGCAGCCCTTTCGCCCGGGCCGTCTTAATGTAATCCTGCTTGATGACTTCCAGCATGCTCGAACGGGTGATCCGCGCGAAGGTCGCCATCGAAACGGTCGATAACGCAAAGCTTGGCAGCACCAGATGCTTCAGGAACGTGCCGAATCCGTCCGCGAGCGAACCCATGCCGGTTGCGGGAAACCAACCGAGCTCGACGCTGAAGAATAGGACCAGCATGACCCCGAGCCAGAATATCGGCATCGATACCCCGATCAGCGCCAAAATCATCAGCGCATAGTCAAGGAAGGAATACTGGCGCGTTGCCGACACGATTCCTGCGGGAATGCCGATGACGAGCGCGATGAGCAAGGCGCATACGGAAAGAAGCAGCGTATTCGGAAAGCGCTCCATAATAATCGACAACACAGGCTGATTGTAGCTAAGCGACGTTCCCAGATCTCCGCGGACCAAATCGCCCAAGTAATTCAAATATTGCATAATAATCGGTTCGTTCAGACCGAGCTTATCCCGCAGCTTGGCGATATCCTCGACGGAAGCCTGGGGTCCGAGCATCACCGCGGCCGGATCGCCGGGAATCAATCGCGTGATGATAAACACGATCGTCGCGACGACCAGCAAGGTGGGAATCATGTTGATAAGTCTCTTTACGATTAATTTCAGCAATAGAAAATCTCCCCCCGTTTCATTTGAGAAAAACCGAAATCAAAAACTTTCCAAATGAAAAAAAGTCCCCAAAAGATGACTTTTGGAACATCCTCTACAGGGACTTTTTCGCTTTGAACCGGCGGGATTCGTCTTACTTATCCAACCAGACGTTATTATAAGGATTTGTTAAAATAATCGAGTTGTCGGGCTTCACGGCAAAGCCTTTGACGTTCTTGTTGTTGGCCCATGCGATTTCGATATCGGAAAGCTCGATCCGCGGAATGTCTTTCAGGATGAGTTCCAAAGCGTCGCGGTAAATGCCTTTGCGCGTTTCTTGATCGATCGATTCGGTGGCGGCCCGCGTCAGCAGTTCGTCAACCTGCGGATTGTTGTATCCGTATCCGTTGCCCAAAGAGCCGATTTGTTTCGAATGGAACATTTGGTACAGGAACGTATCCGGATCCGGGTACCAGGTCCATCCTGCGATGAAGAGCGGCGCTTTTCCTTTGGATACGGTATCGCTGAACGTACCCCATTCCACCGTTTTAATGTCGACATCGACATTCAAATTTTCTTTCATTTGCGTTGCGAAAATCGTTGCTTCCGGCACTCTCGCTTCTCCGACGTAAATTTCCGTTTTAAATCCGTTCGAATATCCCGCTTCGGCCAGCAATTGCTTCGCTTTTTCCGGGTCGTACTTCGGCGCCAGGCTTTCCAGCTCCGCGTCGTATCCCCAGGACGCTCTAGGAAGCGGCAGATAGGAAGGTTTCGCCCCGCCCCATTGGTAAACGCCTTTCGTTAACGCGTCCACATCCGTCGCAAGCGCGAGCGCTTCGCGGACCTTGATGTCCTTTGTCGGCCCGTCCGCCATATTCATGCCGAGATAGGATATGGATACCCCGGAAATGCTGTTTAACGTCAATTTGTTGTCTTTTTCCACCAATACGCGGTTTTGGCCTTTCACGTCGGTCGCGATGTCGATATCGCCCGAACGAATCGCGTTCGTCATCATATTGCCGTCCGTGATCGACTTGAATACGGCGCCGTCGAGATGCGGCTTGTCCCCCCAATATTTATCGCTGCGGGCCAATTTGACGTAATCGTCCTGTTTCCATTCTTCAAATTTGAAAGGACCGGTTCCGACCACATGCACGCCGAATTGATCGCCCCAGCCTTCCACTTCTTCCTTCGGCACGACGCCGTTGCCCGGATCTGTCAGAAACGCCAGCAATGCCGCATTCGGCTCGACCAGGTGGATCGCCACTTCATTGTCGCTGACGACTTCCACTTTCTCCACGCCGCGCAAGCGGTTCAAGGACGATTCTTTCGCCGAGCGCTCCAGGCTGTATTTCACGTCTTCCGCGGTCATTTTGCGTCCGTCCTGAAATTTGCCCGGTTGGAAATATACTTCGTCTCTTAGCGTAAATGTGTAAACTTTCATATCGTCGGAAATTTTCCATTCGGTGGCCAGCGCCGGCACGATTTCCGACAAATCGTTGTTATAGGTCACAAGCGTGTCGACAATGCTCCGCAATATATTCGACTCGTAAACGCTCGTATAGGAAATCGGGTCCAACGTCTTCGGCACGCTATTAAGCGCAATGTTGACCACGCCTCCGTCTTTCGGCGTTCCGGTCTCCGCCGCTTCCCCTTCCTGATTCGTGTCTCCCGGCTGATTGCTTCCATTCGCGCCGGAACCGCCGCAAGCCGAGATGACCATCATCATCGCCAGCAGCAGTGTAAGCAATTTCAAACTGCCCTTTGCTTTCATGAAACCGTCCCCTTTCATTATGTTTCACATATCGAAACACACGATCACAATGTGAAAACTTGTTGATCAGTATAGCAAAGCCTTATAAATGTGTAAATAGTCTGAAAATAAAAAAAAATGTTCACCGTTATCGAAAAAAATGATTGCAGAAGTTCGAAAAAAAGCGGTAAAATGAAATTTAATACACTTTAGCGAAATGCAGCAATGAAACGCTGAAAATATGGCGGGGAAGGAATCGCCGGATTTAGAAAGGACTTTGCGACATGGAAGAAACCTACTTGCAGACGGCACGCAAACTATTAATCGATTGTTTGGGACTGCGGGCATCGGAAACGCTCATCATCGTTACCGATCCTCCGAAAAGGGATATTGCGGAAATCGTGCATGAGGCCGGGCTTTCCTTCGGCGCGGAGTCGGCGCTGATGCTGATGAAGGAACGGAGCAAATCCGGAGAGGAGCCGCCTAAACAGGTGGCGGAAGCGATGAAAAAGGCGGATGTATGCCTATGCATTACGAAGCATTCGTTGACGCATACGAAAGCGCGCAAGGAGGCGGCCGCGGCAGGCGTTCGTTTGGCGACCATGCCCGGTGTGACTTGGGATATGTTTACGGAAGGAGCGGTTACGGCCGATTACGTGCAGGTGAAGGCGTTGACGGAGCGTGTAACGGCTATTTTGACGCAGGGCAAGCATGTCCGCATCGTCAAGGACGGCAAAACGCTCGAATTCTCGATCGAAAACCGCAACGGCGTGCCGAGCACCGGCATGTACCTATATCCGGGAGAATCGGGGAATTTGCCTTCCGGCGAGGCCTACATCGCGCCCGTGGAAGGCACCGCAAGCGGGGAAATCGTCGCGGATGGGTCGGCGGCGGGCATCGGGAAGCTGGACAGTCCCCTGCTGCTGACGGTAGACCAAGGGCGCTTGACCGATGCGAGCGGCGCGGAGGCGGAACGATTGCTCCGGATGTTGGGCGACGGAGACGGCCGGCTGCTCGGCGAATTCGGCATCGGGACGAACGATAAAGCGCGCATTACAGGCATCGTACTCGAAGACGAGAAAGCGTTCGGCACGATCCATGTCGCGTTCGGGAGCAATGCGACGTTCGGCGGCACCGTCGAGGCGGGCGTGCATATCGATTTGGTCGTGAAGGAGCCCGACGTTTATATCGACGACGCATTGCTGATGCGGCAAGGCAAGCTTGTAGGCGTCTAATCGATGGGAGACGGCAAGCGTCGGTTGCATTGCGCATTTCGCGCGTTTCAAGCCGGAGCGGCCTGGCATTTTTCGGCCTTCTGTCGAAATCCCCCTCGTTCAGAAGGCCGATTTCTTGCGACCGGAAAGCGATACATAGTCGCATTCTTGCTAACTGACGGAGAGGGATATTGACAGAAGGGAGCGTAAGAAGACGTATGGCCGCGAGTTGAAGAACTCGATCGCTTCATAGAACTTGAAGGTCATCGGCAATGGGCAAAAAGCTGCTCCTTTCGTCGCAATCCTAATAGGCGGAAAGATTCATTTTGCCGGAAAACGGCCTGCCGGCGCGGCAATTTGCGAAACGTCCGCCTTCCACATGCGTAACTCTACATTGTAACCATTATATGTATATGTAGGAGGACGTGTATGGTCAAAGGAACACTGCAACGAAAATTATGGGGGAGCTTCTTCTCAGCCGCAATCCTTGCGAGCGCCATTCTAATGCCATCGGCCGCTTCGGCTGCGGACGCCAAATTCGTGGAATCGATCTGGAACCGGTACAGCGCTATCGAGCAGACGGAAGACAAGCTGTACCAAGAAACGCTCCAATATCGGACGACGGAATTTGAAGCGTTGCGGAAAGCGGCGGTCGACCAGCAGAAGGAATTGGAACGAATCGTCGCCGAAGATCAAGCCTACCTTGAGAAATTATACGGGGACGATATTCGGCAATTGGAGGATGCGCACGGAGACGATCGGAAATACGTAAGCGATCTGCAGAAGTACAAACATCAAAGCGACCCGAGCTATTCCCTCGGTGCGATGTGGGAATACTATAAGGCGGCCGATAAAGCATACTCCTTAAGCGCGCATTGGAAGTTCGACAAAGCGATTTCGCCTTCTTATTCCACAAGCGTCATGTGGAAATACGGCAAAGCGGTTGACCCGAGTTATTCCACGAGTACGATGTGGAAATACCGCAATACGGTCAATCCGAATTATTCGACAAGCTTAATGTGGAAATTGAACAATGAAGCGGACAAGAGCTATAGCCTCGGCACCATGTGGCGTTACGTCCAAGGTAAAATATCGAAAACCGCCGCCCAGAAGGAAATGGACAAAACGTTCGCGAAAGCCCAATCCGACCTGGAACAATTCCGTGCCGACACGAAACGCACGCTTGACAATGTCCGCGACGATTCGGTACGCCAATTGAACGAAATTCGCGACAATATGATTGCCACGATTCTGGAGAAGCGCAGCGCGGCGATTAAGAAGCTGAACGATATAAGACAATCGTCGTTTGGCGGCGAGATAACCGTCCGCCCGCTCGAGCTGAAATTCCCGCCGCTTGCTGTCAATGTCGCGCCGCCTAGCGAAATTCAAGTCCTGCCGCCGTCCGGCAAAACCGCGCCAACCGGCGAGATTCAAGTGTATATCGACGGCGAGCTGCAATCGTTCGAACAGCCGCCCGTCAATATCGGCGGCAATACGCTCGTTCCGATGCGGGCGATCTTCGAAAGACTGGGTGCCGACATCAAGTGGAACTCCGTTTCCCAATCGGTAACAGCGATGAAAGACGGCACGAAAATGACGCTTACGCTAAACAGCAAAAAAGCAATCGTCGGCGATGAGGAAATCGCTTTGTCCGTTCCGGCCCAGTTGGTTCGCCAGACAACGATGGTGCCGCTAAGATTCGTCAGCGAAGCGCTGGGGGCGGATGTGAAATGGGACGCAGCGGCGATGACGATCACGATTCAAACGCAAAATTAACCGAGAAATTAATCGAACCGTCAGGATCATCCTGACGGTTCTTATGATTCGCGAGAGTTGCCCCAGCACGACCTTACTCCGGCACAGCCGGCGCGATAACGCGCGGGCTTGCTTATAGTCTTACTATTTTGCCGCTCTCCTGGGATTCGAAAGCCGCCAAGATGACTTTGAGCGAACGCATTCCTTCCTCGCCGGAAACCGGCGACGCGGATTTCGTTACGATGCTTTCGACGAACGCGTCGATCACGCCGCTGGACGTCTGTTCTTCATTCGTCGCAATGGCGCCGACTTTATATTTTTCAACGCTGCCGTTGCGCAATTCGACAATGACTTGATCCTCCGGATCGGTACCGATCTTCATAACTCCATGTTCGCACCATAACACCGTACTGTTGTCCTCGCCTCTATAATAAGTCCAACTGGCCACGAGCGTGCCGATCGCCCCGCTTCTCATGCGCAGCACGCATGTCGCGTTGTCGTCGATATCGGTGTCGGCTTTGTCCAACGTGCCGATCATCGCCGCGACTTCCGCCACTTCATCCTCCAGCAGCCATCGGATCAGATCCGATTTATGCACGCCCAGATCGCCCATGGCGCCCATAATCGCTTCCCGCTTGCGGAAAAACCAGCTCTCGCGCCCGTCCGCGCTCCAACTCTCCGGTCCGGGATGTCCGAACGATGTGCGGAATGTCAACACTTTGCCGAGTACGCCCGATTTCAATATTTCTTTCGCCTTTACATGCGGCGGCATGTACCGCTGATTATGCCCAACCATCAGCAATACGCCGGTGCGACGGGCGGCTTCGATCATCGCTTCGCATTCTGCTTCCGAAGCGGCCATCGGCTTCTCGACGAGGACGTGCGCGCCGGCTTTCGCGGCGGCGATCGCAGCCGGAGCATGCACAAAGTTCGGCGTGCAGACGCTGACGGCGTCCGGTTTTTCCTTATTCAGCATCTCTTCGTAATCGGAATAAGCCTTTCCTCCATGCAATTGCGCGAATTGTTCGGCCCGTTCGATCACCGGATCGCAGAAGGCGACCAGTTTCACATGCGGGTTGGCCGCATATTCCGGAATATGCCGGTGCTTGGAAATTGAGCCGCATCCGATCACGGCCACTTTGATTTGATCCATCGTATCGCTCTCCTCTCCTTTATTACTGTATTCTATTGTAAACGCTTGTTGCGGATAAAATCCATGAACTATCTTATTGAGACCTGTCCGATATTGCTAGAATTGGAGGGAACAAAATATAAAAAGCAAGCGCCCGCCGGCATCCAATTACAATGGTTGACAGGCCGCATGCGGAACAATCTTGCTTTTTTGCTTATGCTGTATTACGCTTGAATAACGGATCGCCGCACGAAAAGGCATCCATGCCGAAGGGAAGAACTCTTCGAATCTTATTAAGCAATCGGGAGGAATTTACGATGAGCAAAACGCGCAGAGCCCGGCTGAAAGCCGAGCGCGCCGGAAGGTTGAATCCGGAAACAAGCAGGATCCGATGGACTCGCAAGCCGCAAACGCAGATCGTCAATAACAAAAAAGCGGAACAGCGCCGTACGTTATGCCGAAGAGGAGGCATAGACGACGGCGCTGTTTGCGTATTGACGAATCCGCGAGTTACCCATGCGCCGGGGGCAGCACAATATCTACGGTCGTTCCCCGGTTTAATTTGCTGCTGAACGAAATCGTTCCGCCGTGGGCCTCGATAATGCGGCAGCTTACAACCAGTCCTAGCCCCGTCCCGCTTTCCTTCGTTGTAAAGAACGGTTCCCCAAGACGCCCGATTCTTTCCTCGTCGATGCCCGGTCCCTGATCGACGATACGTATATGAACTTGGTTGAGACGTCCTTTACGAATATGAACCGTAACCGTCCCCCCGTTGTCCATCGCTTCGATCGCATTTTTCAACAAGTTGATGAATACTTGCTTGAACTGATTCTCGTCGCATTCGACGAGCGGAATGCCTTTCTTCACGTCCATAACGATTTGCACATTGTTCAGTATCGCTTGAAGCTCCACCAGCATGACGACGCTATGAATCACATCGGGAATATATCTCGGCTCGAATTTGACGGCTTGCGGTTTGGCAATCGTCATAAATTCGTTGACAATAAAGTTGATTCGGTCCAGCTCGGTTAACATGATGCTGTAGAAATCCTGGTCTTGATTATGCTTCGACTTGAGCAATTGCGTAAACCCTTTGAGCGAAGTCAGCGGATTACGGATTTCATGCGCGACCCCCGCAGCCAACTGGCCGATGACCGATAGCTTCTCCGACCGCCGTATCAACTCCTCCGTTCGTTTGCGTTCGGTCAAATCCTGAAACACGCTCTGCACGACGGGGGATCCCATGTCCTTATATATGTAAATAGCAGACGCTTCGACATCGATCGTTCTACCGTCCAACCGATTTAATTTGATTTCGCGGAAACTCAGATGATCGTCCGTTAGAACGACCGACTCCAACCGTTTCTTCTCCTCTGCATAATAATCGGGATGGATGAATGTATAGACCGATTGACCGATCATGTCGGTCTTCTTCTCCGCGCCTAGCAATTTCACGGCCGCATCGTTGGCGTCGACAATCAGGTCGTTGCGATGCAGAATGATCGGCACGGGCGAAAGCTTTAACAGCCGTTGATAACGATATTCGCTTTCGATCGCCTTTTTCCGGTCCGTAATGTCCCTGCATAGTAACTGTACCGCAGGCTCGCCGCGATATCGTATCGGGACCGCCATCGCCTCGATCGTAATGAGTTGGCCGTAAGCGGTGGAAATATTCATTTCTACCGTTCCTTCGATTGGAATTTTGTTCTCATCAAACAACGACGCAGAGGCATGCGCGAAAAAATATTCCCCGATCGACTTGCCGTACAATTCGTTCGGATCTGCGACACCGATGAGCTCGGCTCCCGCAGGATTGACATAAACGATGGTACGGTCGCTATACACCACAATCGGCTCAGGCGACAGTTCAACCAATTGCCGATACCGCTCTTCGCTCTCGCGGACCCGTATTATGTCGCCCAGTTCATCCTCCGGCCCGTTTTTTTCATTTTGAAATGCAATTTCGGCAATATCATGGTCGACTCCGGCAACGGCAACCTTTTTTTCGCGGCAATCATCCCTCGGAGCATTGGATGTACCGGTTTTTTCGGAATTTTTATACAAATTAGCCTTTGTCCGTTTTGTCACCTTCCATCACCTTTTCATTCCCGAATATCGTTACAACAACATATATTTCTACAACGATACATTTTTTCCTTCAAACTTTCGTCCCATTTTTGAATATAATTACGTACTTGGTTATTTTTTTCTATTTTTGGAACCGATTCTCCCTTTCACTTTCCCCGATTTCTCATCCACTTCGATAATATATAAATCTTTGAACGTTCCCCGTAATTCGAACATTTTCCGTACCGCTTCCTCTTTTGTCATAGGGCCGAGAAGCTTTTTCCCCTTGTAACAAATATAGAACTGCACTTTAAATATACTTCCTTATTAGGATA
Organism: Paenibacillus sp. MSJ-34; assembly: GCF_018918005.1. Lineage (GTDB taxonomy): Bacteria > Bacillota > Bacilli > Paenibacillales > Paenibacillaceae > MSJ-34. The sequence continues at coordinate 24,332 of NZ_JAHLPR010000063.1, forward strand.
CGTTTCATAAAACATATCAAATAAAGAACAAAAAGTACAATATATTACATTGTTTAACATCTTTCAACATCACGGTTTTGCCGCAAAATGAAGAACGATGCCGAATTCATGCCAATTCTGTTCTTGCTGCGAATAACAGGATTGTACTTGCGCCAATTATTCGATACAGCGAAAACTTGCCCTCACTTTTCTACCACTCTTTCATAAAATGTATTAAATTAATAGAAAGAGGTGATTCCTGTGGCACATCGCAAAAGAAAAGCAATCACGATTGTTCTTCATCCAGGCCAAAAAGTCAAAGTCATCTGCAGACGTCGGAGAAAACACCACTGTGGCTGATCGTTCGCCGGAACGGAGAAGGAGTCGCTCCTTCTCCCTACGCCTCCTTCAACTGTAACTGCAATGTATGAATTTCTCTGTCCCATAACAAACTAGTCGAAAAGGGCAGGAGGCAAAAGATGAAACCATCGGTGAAGAAAGAGCTGTACTCACATGTAAAGGAATCTACGGAAGTGGTTCCGCAATCCGGCAAGGCAAACAACGCGCAACCGGAAAACGACGACCGCGCAAAAACACACGCTGAAAAGCTTCGTTACGAGAATGCGGACAAAATTTACGAGTAAGGAACTTGCTGGACGCCGGCTTGCGTTGATCGAAACGCCAAGTCGGCGTCTGTTTTTGCGCGTTGTTCGGACGGCTTTTCAATCAAATATTTATAAAAAATGCAATAGAGTGAAGGAGAATTGGGACAAGATTTGGTATAATCAAGTTATAAGAAAGTAAACAGAGGAAATGGAAATTATTTCGTTGAATTGAAATAGAGCGTTCGAAACAGGAAGGATGGGAATCGGTGAATCCGATCAAAAAATTAAAATTAAAAGCTCAATTGCGCAACTGCGACTATGCGCTTGCAGGAACGGTTATTAAACAGCAATATTACGATACGACGAAAAATATCGAAATCAATCGGCTGATCGACCAATTTATGGCGAATCCCGGTTTTGAAACGGCTTTGAAACTGATCGAATTTAACGACATGATGGTGTTTTATTTCACGGAGAGCTGCGAAGGCGGATTGTATGTCAGAAAAACGATGCAGCAATCGGACAAAATCACGGAAGCCGAAGCCGGCGAAGCTGCTGCGGATCAATCCGATACCGTCCGGGATGGCGGAAGTGAGGGACCCGAATCCGAAATCGCTTCGGTTGCATCCGTTCCGCCTGCATCGCAATCCGGTTCCGCTCCAACATCGGAGACAAAATCAAGCGAGAAAAAAGAAGCTGTTGCCAAAAAATCGGCAAAACAAGATTTGCTTCGCAAAATCGACCAAAGAAGAAACGGCGCGGCGGCAAACTTGGAAGAGGATCAGGCCGAGAGCGAAGTGTCGGCGACGGCAGAGGCGGCGAGCGCTTCGGCCAAGCCTGCTCAGGCCAAGCCGCAGCCGGCGGCAACCGATGAGGTTGCCGAAGCTACGCAAGCCGCGGCCAAGCCGAACAACGCGAAGCAGGCCCGTTCGGCCGCTGCTGTGGCCCCCGCTTCGCGGCCGACGGCGGCGCGCTCATCCGCAGCGCAGCAAGCCGCCGATGCGCGTCCAGGCGGGACTGCTGCGCAGAAGCCGGCCGCACAGCAGCCGGATGCTCAGCCGGCCGCGGCGCGCTCATCCAATGCGGACAAGCCTGGCGCTGCAAAATCCGTGATCACCAAGCAGCGCAGGCTATACCCTAACGTGATCGCCACGTTGCAGCTCGATATCCATACGATGAGCAAGCAATTGGACGAATATAAGCGCGAACTGAAAAGGAATCCGGCCAACGACAAACAATTGAAAGCGTGGATCAAAGCGCTGGAGGACGCGATTCGCGAATTCCATCTCGCCATCGATCTGCTGGAGGACGGCCGTTAATGCGATCGGCGAACGGCCTTCGCTTCTAGCTTGCAGCTTCTAGCTTCTAACAGCCCACTTCTACCGACGCGTTCACGATATAGATCAAATCGTTGACATCTTCCTTGTCCGGCAGTATGATGCCGCTTGTCGTAAGCATGCCGCCGTCCATTACTTCAACGTTCACCCGGCCGTAAGGAAGTACCGCCTTCACTTGCTCGATATCCAATTTATCCTTGTCGCAAGGAACGGCCAGTTTCACGTTGACAATCATATTGTCCAGGCTGTTGCCTGGCAGAAACGAACGAAGTCCAGGCATCGAATTATGGCGAATCGCATTTTGCACGGCTCTGACCGCGGCTTTGGTTACATTTTGGCCGTGCAGATCGGTCCCCATGCCCAATTCGATAAAAAACAATTTTTCCATGTTCTCTTCATCCCTTTGTCCCAATAATAATATGTAAATTTACTATACCTTGTTCCTCCGCTCCCCTCAAGCTCGAGCGCAGAACTCGATCATTTGACGGCGACCAGCAGCGCCCCGGCGGCAATAAGAAATACGCCGATTGCGTTGATCAGCGATATTTTCTCCCCTAAGAAAATAACGGCCAGAATGACGGCGATCACGACGCTCAATTTATCGATCGGGCCGACTTGGGAAACCTTCCCGTACTTTAACGCCAAAAAGTAGAACAACCATGATAGCGCTCCGGCCAACCCGCTGGCGATAATAAAGGTGAGCGCCTTTTTATTGGCCAGAATTGTGCTCACCTGACTTATCTTTCCCTCAAACACGACCACCAACACCAAAAACAATGCCATAATGACCGCTCGAACGGCCGTTGCCGTATTCGCGTCGATGCCGCTTAACCCGATCTTGCCGAAAATCGCCACCAAAGCAGCCATGACCGCCGATAATAGCGCAAAAATCAACCACATGCTCAATGTTTTCATCACTCCTAGCAGGATTCCGTTTTCGTTCAACCTAACTATACTGCGTTCACCCGATCCGCTCAAGCGACAAGCTCCAATAACGAAAGCCCGGATCATCGACCGGGCTTGAAGTCTTTAGGCCATGTTGTATTGTATACAACATAAAAGGGGCCATTATAGGAAAACAGCTAGTTATGTTGTAGAACGTACAACATATGCGCAACACAAGGTCAAATATCGTGCGAATTGACTTAAAATGTTGTATATTTTGCAGCATAAACGTGAGCGCTTCAAGGAAACGGAGTGGAATGTTGTACGTTATACAACATCGGCCAAAGCGCTGTCACTCTATGTCGTACAGGTTTACGAGATTCGCTCCAAGATCATCTGCTGAATGATCACGCTTCTATTTCTATTGATCGCTTCAATAAGGACCTTATTATGATTGGTTTCAATTCGCATGCTACCTTTCTGGGAATCGACGGAAATAAAATTAATTTCCCGGTACGGCAACTGCTTCAATTCATATGTAGTCATCATTTGGCATGCACTATAAACCCGCTTATCGGTCACGACCAGAACCCCCGGGCCCCGATCCAAGTTGACCGGCTCCACATGCAGAACCTGTTCATCCGGTTTAAGAAAGCGTTCCGCCTCTATTAACGAACCTTGATTAAAAAATTTAGTCATTCCGTTCATATGAGCAGTCGCTCTCCTAAAGTCGAGTCTCATTTCGACACCTCCCAAATCCTAATTCGACATTAGGAAATAAATTCCTGCCGGTGCTTTTGCTCATCTATAATTTCAACGGGTTCCTTTATTCAAAATGCCCGCTACACGTTCTTTGTAAATCTACACTTTGGATAACCGCTGCAGCCTATGAATGCACCGTTTTTTCCGCGCCGCTGAACTAATGGACTGCTGCATTTCGGACAAACGCCGGAAGTAACTTTTCTCTTATCTTCTTGAATCGCAACTTGAATATCTTTAACATGTTTCCTTCTCTCTTCCTTCTTATAAACGGACTTTGCCGCCAACTCGTCATGTACCTGTTTCATTTGCTCCCCAGTCAACAACGTTGTCTTATATTTATGTATTGTAGAGATTAATTTACTTTTTCTTCTGTTATAGTTCGACTTTATGCGACTTTTTCCTTTTTAACAGAACTTTTGTCCCCAATCCGTCCCCAATCGAATTGAGAGAGCGCCTCGTCCCAACGGCGTACGCCACTTCATCGAAATAAGAAAAACCGCTGGAGACAATCGCTCTCCGGCGGTTCAAAATAACGCCAGAATTTGCCGCTCATCGAATAAACGCTGCGGAAAAATTGGCAAAGATCCTCCGTCAAATAAGAAAAACGCCTGACGGCGTCCTTTAAGTTCGTGCATCTCCGTTCATACGTACCAAAGTAAGCTGGGGTATGGGGATCTTCTTCCCCTGTCCCCAGTCTACTTTTTCACATCATTTATCCTGTATTCATAGCCATGAACTCCTTTGTAATAATC
>NZ_JAHLPR010000064.1 GCF_018918005.1 Paenibacillus sp. MSJ-34
GATTATTACAAAGGAGTTCATGGCTATGAATACAGGATAAATGATGTGAAAAAGTAGACTGGGGACAGGGGAAGAAGATCCCCATACCCCAGCTTACTTTGGTACGTATGAACGGAGATGCACGAACTTAAAGGACGCCGTCAGGCGTTTTTCTTATTGGCGGTTGTGTGGGAAGAGAACCCGCGCGCGTGGGGACGACCGGCCGTGCACACTTCTCCGTATGTACCCGACCAGGCCGCGCGTCAACATCAACCTCCATCCCGCGAGCCGGAGGCTCGCATTTCAATCACTTACATTCCTACCTTTCAAGCAAATTAATTAGAAAAAATTTTTGTTTGAGCATCCTTGGTTTTATGCCTCGAGTTGGAAAGGAGAGACAAGTACGTCCATGCCGGTCTCAACTTGCAGGACCTCCGCACCAGCGGGCAATTCCTTCTTTTATTGTTTGCATTGGATCCGAATCCGATAGGGATACCGCCCAAGCAACATGGCCATCCGGTCGAATTAGTGCCGTGTGGACGTCGATCCAATCCGGTTCGGATTGACCCAAAGAGGCGTGCACCACCTGAAGCGGGCCATCCGTTTCCCATGAATCGGCATTCTCTTCATTCGCATTTAAATGCAAAAGTACAAATTCACCTTGACGCAGAAGCTGATAGGCGTTGATTATTCGCCCTTCGCCTAGTTTCAGGCTTAAATCTTTGAAACGTTTCCCGTTTAACGGATGGGAGGGAGATTCGGCGTCTGCAGCATAATGTACATCCAATGCGGAGATTTGCTCAGCAAGTTGAATATTCGCCTCGGGTATTCGAATCAGATGGGACAGCATATCACGGAGTTCCATGACGGGGGGAGTTACGTCCATCAGCATGGTTTGAACCTGGGTATTTCGAAGCAACGCCGTATTCCATGGGAAACGTTCGTCATGATAACTATCCAGTAACCAGCCTGGAGCCCAGCCTTTGATGGCGCCTGCCAGCTTCCAGCCTAAATTTATCGCCTCTTGCAAGCCAACGTTCATTCCTTGTCCGCCGGCCGGGAAATGGATATGCGCCGAATCTCCGGCCAAAAACAATCGACCGTTGCGATAACGCCCGGCTTGGCGCGTCGCATTCCCAAAGCGGGACATCCATTTCACATCGCGCAAACCTAAATCGCTTCCTGCCGTGCGAATAATCGACGAACGAAACTCCTCCAACGTCAACGCTTCATCTTTCGAGATGTGTCTCCGCTCCAAATCAATCATCAACACCCGGTAGATTTGCTCGTTGATCGGCATAATGCTAACCAAGCCATTTTCCGTAATTCGGGAAATGACGCTCATAGGAGGCAAATCGGACAAAACCGCATCTCCCAGAATGGCTGTAAATGTGGCATCCGAACCTTCAAACGAGATATGGGCATGTTTCCTAACCATGCTTCTTGCTCCATCTGTGCCTACCACATATAAGGCTCTTAGAATCGATTTTCCATCAGGTCCTTCAATTTCAACGTCAACTCCATGTTTATCCTGGTTTACAGATACCGCCTCAAATCCTCTAAGCACCATCACGCCTTGATTAAGCGCCCATTCCTCCAACACTTTTTCCGTCTCGCTTTGGGGTAGAAAAAGCGTGTAATTGGAAGATGAATCGAGTACCGAGAAATTCAAAGGCGTATCCAATCCAGCAAAGTGACCTCTTGACAACGGACGACCTTTGCTCATGAGGTTGCCTTTCAGTCCACGCATGTCCAATATTTCAAGCGTACGAGGATGTACAGTAAGCGCACGGGAATACGGAGTTGTTTCTTTTAAGCGTTCAACAACGCAGACCTTTACGCCGGCTAACGCCAACTCTCCGGCCAACATCATGCCCACGGGTCCACCGCCGATGAGAATAACTTCATAGTTCATGTAAATGTCCTCTTTTCATAATGGTTATGGGAAAATTGCAATAGCGTCTATTTCGATGAGCCATTCGGGCTCGGCTAGCGATTGAACACCGATATAAGTACTTGTCGTCTTCGGCCATTTTTCACCAAACACCTGATAACCGGCATCGAAAACGATCGGAACGAATTCCGGCATATGATTGACCACATAAATATTCATCTTCGCGATGCATAACGGATCGGCTCTTACGGCCTCCAACGCGTGTTTCAGATTAGTAAACGTTTGAATCGCTTGGGCATAAAGGTCGCCTTGACCGACCAATGCTCCTGTTTCATTCACCGCGACCTGACCTGAAATAAAGGCCAGTTTGGAGGCTGTTGTCACCACCACATGGGAAATGACGGACGTTACTTTATCCGTTAATGTCTTCGGATTCACGATCTCCATATCAAACATGCTCCATTTCCGTGTTTATGAATTTTTCAAGAAAAATAGTCTGAAGTGTTATAAAGAAACAACCTCCTTTTTTGGTTTATTGTTTCAATAGAAATAATAATACAACCTATAAAAAATGGTTAACGATAAATAAATCAATAATTATTGTTTCTAATGAAACATTTTTATTGTACAGTCAGTTTCATGCCGTGTCAACCCGACTGGGGAAGATAGAATGCGGCGCGGGAATACGTCGGAAAGAGAAATTCTGCGCAACCGCTTCGACATCAATTTGACGCTCATCGCGGGTGGACGACCGGCGGGGGCATGTTGTATAAAATACAACATTTCGTCTCCTGTCCATACCGTAATGATGTCTATATTGTACCCTATACAACATATTAGTACTGAAGCGGGCCATTTCGGCCTTGAACATACATTTATGTGTACATTGTACAACGTAGCGCTCAATGCTACCCCCTTTTCCTCTAAAATATTGTATTTTGTACAACATTAGCAACCATCATGTCTGAAAGATTACCTATTGGATGCTAGGATCAGTCGGTAAGTCCTAAATTCCACGGCGAAAGGCTTGAAATCAGCCTGCCCGATCTGTATATTTTAGACAAACGGCATACACCGATGTCGAATCTTGAGCTTATGGAGGTCAAGGTATGGCTGCAATTACACTTACCAAACGCGAAGCTAGAAAATTTTTAGTGTACTATCACGGTTTGTACGGCGAATTTGATTACATTGGAAAAGACGGGGTCATGGCATATATCCGTCGTGCCGGATGCATACAGTTCGATCCGTTGAATGTAGTTGGCATGAATCCGGAGCTTGTATTGCAGTCTAGGGTGAAAGATTTCGACCGGAGCATGCTTTGGGATCTGCTGTATAAGGAACGTAAGCTTATCGATTATTGGGATAAGAATATGTCGATTTTTCCGTTAGAGGACTGGCCGTATTTCCTAAGATGCAGGAACGGCTATCAGGCTTGGTGCAATGCGCATCAGGATGTTGTAGATCGGGTGTACGCGGCAATCGAACAACGGGGGCATTTAAGCTCCGGCGATCTCGATTACAGCGAAAAAGTCGATTGGGCTTGGGGGCCTACAAGACTGTCGCGCGCAGCGTTGGAAGGGATGTATCATGCCGGTCTACTTGCTATTCATCATAAAGAAGACACCCGCAAATATTACGACTTGACGGAACGTCTCATCCCAGAGCAATTGCATGCTATGCCTGATCCCTTTGAAACAGACGAACAATATTATGAATGGTATGTGTATCGTCGGATCGGCAGCGTGGGGCTGCTGTGGAATAAACCAAGCGACGCTTGGCTCGGTATTAGAGGCATGAAAAGCGCCCAACGAAACGAAGCTTTTAGAAGATTGATCGAAAAGGAAAAATTGACGGAAGTCCATGTAGAAGGTTTGCAGTTCCCGCTTTATATACGAAGCGAGGACTTGGATGTCTTGCATAAAGCCTTATCCTACGTTCCGTCGAAGGTACGGTCGAGCATATTGGCTCCGCTCGATAATATGTTATGGGATCGGGGGTTAATTAAAGAGTTGTTCGATTTCGAATATCGATGGGAGGTCTATAAGCCTGTAGCGGAAAGAAAATATGGCTACTATGTACTTCCTGTCCTATACGATGACAAGATTGTAGCTCGCTTCGAACCGGCGAAACAGCGAAAAAATGACCCGTTCTCGATCCAGAACTGGTGGTGGGAAGAGGGGATATCCGTTAACGAGTCCATGCAAGCAAGCCTGATGGAATGCTTCGAACGATTTGCCGCATTTCTCGGTACCCATTTTTATCAAAGGGATGGTACGTTCCTTCGGTAATGCATCATCCTGGTAAGGTGCGCAGTGCTGCGTTCAACAAGTTGGATACTGCTTGCTTAAAAAGCGTTGGACGGGTTCGCCGAAAGTAGTACTCATCGACATAATATTGCAAATATTCAGAACTTACGCCCCGATATACGAAACGGATGAATTGCTGCGCTTTGCGCAGCGTTATTTTCGTCGCGCATTCGACAATAGGTTCCGGTTCGGTTTGGAGGGATTCTTTCGGTTGTTTTATATGCGATAAAGGATGAAAACCGTTGCAACTCTTCATGGCTAGCCGAACGGCGCGCAGCATTCGACTGGCGCTCCGGTAGTTCAGCTTGAGCGTCGCAGCAAGCCGGCTTGCGGTGCAAGGTTCTTCGGACGCAACCCAACAAAAGGTGAAGATCCAATAAGAAAGAGGCAATTTCGTTCCATGCATGACGGTTCCGGCGGTGACGGAAATTTGAGCGCGGCAATCCAGGCACTCGTATAACTGTCGCGTCTTAATATAGGAATAGCGATTGCTGTCGCATCTAGGGCAGAAGAAACTCCCAGACCAACGCATATCGAACAAAAAGGAACGGCAAGCTTCGTCATTATCGAACTGTTTCATAAATTGCGCGAATTCTAACAATAAGATCACCCAAATGGATATTTTATACTTTTATTATATAGAACAAGTGTTCGTAAATCAAGTTAAATGAGGCGAAATTTGAAATTTTTATACGGAGTGATGGCATAGAATTTAAGAGGTGTATCTACACAAGTGACATTCTGAGCAAGCTGCCTATATTTTAACGGGTTAAAATATAGGCAGCACACTCAGGAGGCAAAAAACGGAGATACATAATCTGAGCCACAAGAGCTAACTACCTGAGCCACAAGAGCTAACTACCTGAGCCGGAAGAGCTAACTACCTGAGTGGGAAGGGTCAACAAGCAATGTAAATGGAAAAACGAGCGTCGAAAACGCAACATGCAACGCCGCGAGGGGCTTCAATCGCTAGACGAGAAGAACAAGATTAAACGGAGGCATTTAAATCCCTTAAGGAATACGTAGATACTCAAGCGCGGATCGAAATTAAACGCTCAAATGGAAGGAAACCGCTCGCGGTATGGCGAATATTACCATTGCGTAATGCGCTATCAAAAAATGACAAGGGAGAGATTGGCGGATGAATCCGGTACGAGTTGCTGTTATTGGGACAGGATCTATTTCTTCGATGCATTTAAACTCTTATTTTAAGAATCGACAAGCGGAGCTTGCGGCAGTATGCGATTTGAATGAAGAGAGAGCCAAACAAGCGGCCGAGAAATACGGCGTCGAACGTACCTACACCGACTATCGCGAATTGCTTGCCGATCCGAATATCGATGCGGTAAGCATATGCACTTGGAACAATTCCCATGCGGACATTAGCATTGCCGCGCTGGAAGCGGGTAAGCATGTTCTCGTGGAGAAGCCGTTATGCCGTACGGTAGAAGAGGCTCTGCGCATCCAAGACGCGGTAAAGGCTTCGGGAAAGACGCTGCAGGTCGGATTCGTAAGGAGATACGATCCGAACGCGAAGATGCTTCGGGCCTTTGTCGATCAAGGGGACTTTGGCGACATTTATTTTGCGAAAGCGTCGTCGATTCGGCGACTCGGCAATCCGGGCGGCTGGTTTGCCGATATGAACCGTTCGGGCGGCGGTCCCTTGATCGATATCGGCGTGCATGTCATCGACTTGTGCTGGTATATGATGGGGCGTCCCAAGCCGGTCTCGGTAAGCGGAAATACGTACCGAAAGCTCGGCAACCGGTCGAACGTCCGTCATCTCTCTTTCTATAAGGCGGCAGATTATGATGCGGAACAGAATACGGTAGAGGATATGGCGAACGCTTTGATCCGTTTTGAAGGCGGAGCGTCGTTATTGGTAGATGTTAGCTTTACGCTGCATGCCAAAGAAGACCGGACGGCGGTCGCCTTATTCGGCGATCGCGGCGGCTTCGAGATCGACCCGGAAACGATCATCGTTACCGAAAAACACGATACGATCCTTAATATTAAGCCGCAGACGGATTATAAAGAGTTTCAATTTGAGGCGGCTTTTCAAAATGAGATCGATCATTTTATCGACTGTATCCTAAACGGACAAACTCCGATCAGTCCGGTACATGACGGCGTTGAAATCATGAAAATATTGTGCGGCATATATGAATCGGCGGCGAAAGGAGTCGAGATCCGGCTATGAAATTAGGGATCAGCACGTATAGCTTATACCAAGCGATGCAGGCCGGCGAGATGACGCTCCCGGACGTCATCGGCCATATTGCCGAAATCGGCGGGGAACATGCGGAGATTGTGCCGCTCGGCTTCGATCTTAAGGAAAATCCCGAATTAATCGATACGATACGCAACCAAGCCGAAGTTTGCGGAATCGAATTGTCCAATTATGCGATCGGAGCCAATTTCGCGGGATTGGACGCGGCGGCTTACGAACGGGAAGTAGAGCGCGTGAAGCGCGAGGTCGACGTTGCCGCGGCGCTAGGCGTCAAACGAATGCGGCATGACGTCGCGTCGTCCGACGAATTATCGATCGGTCGGTTTCTGCAAGAGTTGCCGAAGCTTGCGGAAGCGTGCCGCGAGATCGCCGATTACGCCGCCGGATTCGGCATTACGACGAGCGTGGAAAATCACGGCTATTTCGTTCAACATAGCGACCGCGTGCACGCATTGGTCAACGCCGTCAACCGTCCGAACTTCCGCACCACGCTCGACGTCGGCAATTTCCTATGCGCGGATGAAAATCCGGCGATTGCCGTAGCGAACAATATCGGCCTCGCGTCGATGGTGCATGTGAAAGACTTCTATTACCGGCCGGCCCATCGTTCGCCGGGCGAAGGATGGTTCCCGACTTCCGGCGGCAATTGGCTGCGCGGAGCCATCGTCGGGCATGGAGATATCGACATTCCGCAAGTGCTGCGGACGGTGAAAGCATCCGGATATGACGGATATATATCGATTGAATTCGAAGGCATGGAAGAATGCCGCAAAGGAACAAAGCTCGGCTTTGACTATGTGAAGCGGATATGGAGCGAAATGTAGAATGTTGAATTAACGATTTGCCGGGAAGCGAGATGTACGCAATATGCGACATTCGCTTCCTTTTTTAGAAGTAAAATCTCTGCATTTCTTCCGGGACGCCGTTGCGGCGGAGAAGGTCGCCGAGCGATTCGCCGAGCCCAAGCTGGTCTCCTGCCGTCAACAGGCGAACAGCGAATTTGTTGGCTTGCCGTTCGTATTTGCCGACATGGAAAAACGATTGCTCGTCCAGCCAAAAACGGCTGAAGCCGGGATGCAAGCGATCATGTCCGAGTTCATGCGCGCAGACGAAGCGCTGCCACGGCTCGTCCAGCCCGTCATGGATGAAAATGCATCTGCGCCGCAGCTTCCTGTAGTAGATGCCGCGGGTACTGCTGCCGAGATCGGCGTAGCGGATATGGATATTCAGGCCTTGGGCGATAATGAAAGGATCGTTTGTTTTGAAACGTCTCATTAATTTGTAAATCAATTTATCCATGGGCGGTCACCCTTAATCTTCGCCTGCGTTGTTAACGGGCTTTTTTTTGCGTTTGTTCATCGCCTTCGCCTCCCAGAAGAACCCGGTCAATACATCCATAATGCGCTGTTTATCCTGTTCGGTGATCGGAACCCCGTCAAACATCAATTCTCCGTCTTCCTCGAGCATTTTTTTGAAGTCGCGCTTATCTTTCGATGTCGCCCACGCAGGAATTTGATGCTCGCGCTCCTCACGGCCGAGCAAAAAATCGACGGATACATGATGATATTCGGCAATTTTCCGGACCATCTCAATATCCGGTTTGGAAATATCGTTTTCCCATGCGTTGTATCGCGGTCGTTTGACGCCGAGAACATCCGCCATTTGATCCTGGGTTAAATGTTTGCCATTCCGCAGCTCTGCTAATATTTTGCCTAACTTCATCGAGGGTTTCCTCCAAACTAAAATGATAAATAAATTATCAAAACCATATTGACGATAAAAATATTATCCAATATAATCGAAATACATAAACGGGGTACAGATTTCCGATTCCGAACGAATCGTTATTCTTCTGTTGATAATTAAATTATCAGTGGTATTGTACACGATAAATATTTTATCGTCAATGCTGTTTTTGCGATGAGAGGAGGGAGAAGAATGGGAAAGGAAGTAGATAAACGCAAGCTGGCGGAACATTTGCAATTATGTGCGGAGATCGCGGGCGGCAAAGCCGACATGAAGGTTGCGGCCGTATTGCGGAATTTGAAAACCGAGCTGGAAGCCGGTTTGTTTGATAAAGATTTGTGAGGGGGTAGACATGATGCAGGATATGGTGGATAAGTATAAACAAACGAAAAGGGTGCTGCGGGCGCTGCGTACGCTGAACACGGACCGGGCCGAGCGGGAGGTGATCGGAGGCATGATATCGGATTGCGAATATGTGCTGGAATGGCTAAGAACAGGCCGGCGGCCCGGAAACCGGCGCGGAATCGAGCGCAGGGCGGCCTATCAACGGGAATGTCCCACTGATCCGGCTGTGCTGCATACATATCTCGTTCGTACTTCGGCCGATCGCGCGGAATCGATCCCGAGCGTGTCCGACCGGGATCGCGGCAAGCTGGAAAAGGCGCTGTCCATCCTGACGAAAAGGGAACGGGAGTGTTATTGCATGGTGGTCGGCCAACGTTTGCCGTTTTCCGAAGCCGCCCTATTGCTCGGCATCAAGAAGGGAAGCGTGCAATGGTTCGTGGAATCGGCCCGCAAAAAACTAAAGAATTATGACGTGGCGGCAAAATGATAAAAAACGAAAATAACCCCGTTTATGAGCGATAAACCTCCGTAAAACCGTGAATGGTTGAAGGAGGTTTTTTGTTTGGCGGATTTGCCTTACGAGGCGTTCCCTTACGAATGCCACCATAAAGTGAAAGGCGAAAACGATAAGGAGGTGAATTCCGCATGATAACCGTAAACGATATGCGCATCGGCGTCGTTTCGGCGCTTGAGCGGCTCTTTCCGGACGTTCCGGTGAACAGCGAGGGGAGCGGGCAGGGAACGAGGGGGCCCTGTTTGCATGTGGAGCTGGCATCCGTTTCGCAGGTGCGCATATTCGGGCGCCGATACAAGCGGACTCATTCATTCGTTATCCGCTACGTTCCCGGCGAATCGACGCAGGCCTCGAATGACGAGTTCCACGGCAAAGGCGAGCGGTTATGCGAAGGAATGGAGCTCATCGAGGCAGGCGGCGGGTTGTGCCGGGGATCCGACATGAAATACGAAATCGCGGAGGGTGTGCTGCATTTTTCGGTGAACTACGGTTTTCACGTTATGCGCGAGCAAGCGCAAGGGACGAAGATGCGGCATCTCGAACAGGAGGGAACTGTAAAAGATGGCTAAAAAACAATCGGAAGCGAAACCGACGGCAGAACAGGCAGCAAGCTATACGAAGCAGCAATTTCTTGCGTCCAAGCAATTTTCAACCATGCAAAAAGATATGATTAACGCATTATTGAAGGACGGCGAGAAATATACGACCGGACAGGTCGAACGAATGATGGAACAATTTCTAAAAACGGAGGTTTTATAAATGGCAGGAGGCACATGGACAACTCAAAATAAAGTGCGGCCGGGCGTGTACGTCAATGTAAACAGCGCACCGAAGGCGCTTGGAGCAATCGGAGAACGGGGTGTAGTGACGATGGCGTTGCCGCTCTCATGGGGGCCGGAGAAGCGGGTGATCGAGCTTCAGGCGGGAGCGGATACATTGCCGACGTTCGGATACGGCATCGCAGAACCGCAAATGCTGCTCGTGCGCGAGGCGCTGAAGCGGGCCAAAACGCTGCTGCTCTACAAGCTGAATGCGGGAACGAAAGCGACGGCTGCGCTCGACAATATGACCGTAACCGCACTGTACGGCGGCGAGCGGGGCAATGACATTTCCGTCGCCGTTCAGAAAAACATGGACGACAATACGAAATGCGATGTGAAAACGTTCGTGGACGGACAGGAAGTCGATTCGCAAACCGCGGCCGATGTGGCGGGCCTTGCAACAAACGGATGGGTCTCGTTCAGCGGAGAGGGTCCGCTTCAAGAAAGCGCCGGCATTGCGCTGGAAGGCGGAGCGAACGGCGCCGTGACGAATCAGGATCATGCCGATTACTTATCGGCGATTGAAGTATACGACTTTCACACGATGGCGTTGGTGTCGACGGATGCTTCGCTCAAATCGCTGTACGCATCGTTTATGAAACGCCAGCGCAACGACGAAGGCCGCAAGATGCAGTTGGTTGTGGAGAACGATCCGGCAGCCGATCATGAAGGCATCATTAGCGTCAAAAACGGTGTCGTATTATCGGACGGAACTACGCTGACCGCCGCTCAAGCGACGGCATGGGTGGCAGGCGCGACCGCGGGGGCGAACGCCAATGAATCGCTGACGTACCAAGCGTACGAAGATGCGGTCGACGTCGAACCGCGTTTAACCAACTCGCAGATCGAAGCCGCGCTCCGGAACGGGGAATTCGTCTTCACCCAGTTGAACGGTCGCGCGGTCGTCGAGCAGGATATCAACTCGTTTACGTCGTTTGCGCCCGACAAAGGCAAGCCGTTCTCCAAAAACCGCGTCATCCGCGTCATGGACGGTTTGGCAAACGACTATAAGCGTATTTTCGAACAGTTTTATATCGGGAAAGTGGACAATAACGACGACGGCCGCAATTTGTTCCGCAAAGAATGCATCAATCAGGCTCAAATGTATCAGGACATGAATGCGTTGCAAAATTTCGATTCCCAAAAGGACGTGAACGTTCTGCCGGGGGCCGACGGCGACAGCATTTACGTGGAGTTATACGTGCAACCGGTCGATTCGATCGAAAAAATTTACGCAAAGGTGCAGGTGAGATAAAATGGCGTTTTTGAAAGCGAGAGATACGATTTCCGGCCAAGAAGGACGGGCTTACGCAACCGTTAACAACGAAGTGGAAGAGATGTTCTATATTAAATCGCTCGAAGCGAAAGTGGAAAAAGAAAAAGCCGAGGTGAAGACGCTCGGCCGCCGGGGGACGCAGCATAAAGCGACGGGCTGGAGCGGGTCCGGCAATATGACGATTTACTATGTCACGACGCGTTTCCGCCAAATGATGTTCGAATATATTAAGAACGGCGTCGACACGTATTTTGACATCCAAATTATTAACGAGGATCCGGCCTCAAGCATCGGAAAGCAGACAGTGACGCTTAAAGGCGTCAACCTGAACAGCGTCGTGATGGCGTCGCTCAATACGGAGTCGGAAGCGCTGGAAGAGGAAGTCGAATTTACGTTCGAAGATGTGGAAATCGATACGAGCTTTGTTCGCCCCGCATTAGGATAACGAAATAACGGAGGTATGACGAAATGAATGATTTGCAAGCGTTTTTTGCCCAGAATGCGGCGGCGGAAATTACGGAGCCGTTTGTCGTTTCGGAACGTTTTCAAGGAAAAGACGGCAAACCGATCGCATGGACGTTGCGCAGCATGACGGAAGCCGAGAATGAAGAGTGCCGCAAGGCGGCGACCAAACGCGTCAAAGGGAAAAACGGAGTGTATACGCCGGAAGTCGATTTCAACGATTATATGGCCAAAATGGCCGTTGCCAGCGTCACGTATCCGAATTTGAAGGATGCGGATTTGCAGAAATCGTACGGCGTGCTGGGAGCCGAGACGCTGTTGCGGAAAATGCTGCTGCCCGGGGAGTATACGGCGCTCGTGCAGAAGGTCCAGCAGCTGAACGGCTTTGACAAAAACATGGAAGAACTCGTTGACGAAGTAAAAAACTAATTAAAGAGGGCGATAGCGAAGCGAACCTGGCTTACTACGCCCTCCATGAGTTTCATATGATGCCGTGGGAGTTCGTCGAATTGCCGCGGCATCGCAAAGCCGCGCTCGTTGCCATGATCGTGACGAGAGTGGAGAAAGAAAAGAAGGAAATGAAAAAGTCGGGCAACCGAAAGAGGAGGTGAGATCGTGAATATCGACGATTCCATGTTGAGAATGTTTCGGGCACTTCATGTAACGGTCCGAACGACGACAGAGGAGTTCTACGAGATGAAGGGAGCGATGGCGGCCGTGCGAGGCTCGTTCGGGCTCACCGCAGGCGCTATCGCCGGATTTGAGGCAACCAAGCGCAAAATTACGGAGACGACGATTTCGCTCACAGCGCTGGAAGGTCGGTATGAGCGCATGGTACACACGATGGGCAGGGCGGTGCCGGCGTTGCCCGCACCGTCACCTCGCATGTTGCCGGCTGTACCGGCGTTGCCCGCACCGTCGTCCCGCATGTTGCCGGCTGTGCCGAAACCTGCTAAGGTGCTCGCGCTTCCACCCGCCGCGGCATCGTCGGCGATGCTACCGGCCTTGCCTGCGCCGTCGAGCGTACCGACGGTACCGGCGCTTCCGCAGCCCGCGACAGCTCAGCAGAACAAGGCGGCGCAGCCGATGCCGAAGCCGACGCAGAAACCGAAGCCTTCGATGGAACAGTTCGAACAATTCGTAATGAAGACGGCCGGACGCTTGTTCGATTCGGCCAAAAGCATGGCCCAAGCAAGCATCGGCGCCGCATGGGAGCATCAGGCGATCAAGGAGCAGTTCGCCCTCCGGCTCGGAAACGCCGACGCCGGCGTGGCGATGTTCGATCGCTTCAGGCAAGAGGCGCTTCAGGCCGGTGCTGATGCCAAAGAATATTTGGCCGGTTCGCTCAATAACTTAGCCGTTACGAGGGATGCGACACAGGCCAGCCAATTGAACCGCTTCGCCCGCCAGTTGAGTTTGTTTGACAGCCAAGGCGGGGGCTTGGGCGGTTCTTTTGCC
The DNA here is from genome assembly GCF_018918005.1 of Paenibacillus sp. MSJ-34. Classification (GTDB taxonomy): domain Bacteria; phylum Bacillota; class Bacilli; order Paenibacillales; family Paenibacillaceae; genus MSJ-34. Next base: position 13,035 of record NZ_JAHLPR010000064.1, read on the forward strand.
GCCGTTCAGGCGGCCGCACAAGGCGACGTCGGCTCGCTCTCCGGGCGCTTCGGGGTATCCGAATCGTTGATTCAGCAATTCAACATCGAAGAGCTGGCCAAATCCGGAGACATGTCAGGATTTATCGCCGCATTCGATCAAATGCTGGAGGCGGCCAATATGGGGCAAGCGGCGCTGGACAGTATGCTAGACTCCCCAACCCGCAAATTGGAGGCGCTGCAAAACAATATCCAAACGATGTTCGCCCAGGCCGGAGAAGGCGCGATCCAAGCGTTCGCGCCGGTGATCGATACCGTTTCGGAGATGTTTGCAAACGGACAGTTCCAAGGATTTTTTGACCTGTTAAGCAACGGACTTTATTTGATCTCTTTGGGGATTGCGGGAGTCGTTGACGGTATGGTTTGGTTTTACAACATATTTAATTCCATCTTCCCTTATATCGAACCGATTGTATGGGCGATCGCGACTGCCTTTGGGGGATACGCTCTTTATTTAGGGATCGTAAGAGCCGTTACTTTAGTAGCTACGGCCGCGCAATGGGCTTGGAACGCCGCAATGACGGCCAATCCCATCGGTTTAATCATTGCGGCGATTTTCGGACTGATCGCAGGATTGGCCATGTTAATCGCTTCAGTAAAGCCCGTTCGCGACATTGTGGCCAATCATTTTCGCAGCATGGGTGAAATTATAAGCGGAATTGTCGGATGGATTATTGATACTTGGACGAAGGGTGTTAATACATTTATCGATATCGTCAATTCTTTTCTGAAAGGCATTAATAAGGTCATTAACGTTGTCGGTGAATTTATCGGGCTTCAAGCCAATGTCGATTTGGAGCTAAAACGCATTGATACTAGCGAATTCAGCGTCAATGTACAGAATTCTATACAAAATACTTTTAATACTGTGGCAGATAATGTAGACAATTTTACCGTAGAAAATATTAAAGCGAAGTTCGACGAAATGAAAGGGAAGCTTACCGGCGGCGACGTGGATATGACCGCTCCATGGAACGGAGGCAAGAATGCCCCCATAAACGACATGCCGCGCAACATCCCCCGCGTCGACGAAGTCGGCCGAGTGGGCGCGATTAACGATACGGTGGATATTGCGAGCGAAGATCTGGTCACGATGCGCGAATTGGCGGAGATGCAATCGATCCAAAACTTCGTTACGTTAACGCCGACCGTACAAGTAACGACAGGCGATGTGCATCGCGAAGCGGATATCGATATTCTCGTCTCCAAAATCGAGTCGAAGCTCGAGGAACAATTCACTTCTTCAGCCCAGGGGGTGTATGCGTAATGACGTATTCTATTTCCCTCCAGTTGGAAGAGGATTATATGCGAATTCCGGTCAATCCCGGGTCGATCGATATTAAGGAGAGCGGCAACAGCAAAACTTACGACGTTGCGGGTTTGGGCGAGATCAATGTGATCGGAAGCCCGCGATTGTCGGAGATTAGTTTCGAAAGTATTTTTCCGGCCGCAAACCATGCATTCGTCGTCGGGAAACATCAGGATCCTTATTCTTATTTATCGAAAATCGAAACGTGGATGGCGCTCAAGCAACCGGTCCGATTCGTATTCGCCGGCTCCACGTTCGACATTAACAAGCTGGTAAGCATCGAAAGGTTCGATTGGCACGAGGCCGGCGGAGCCGTCGGCGACATCCAGTATTCGATCACGCTCAAGAAATATATCCCTTATGCCGCCCGAAAAATGGAAGTGCAGGCCGAAGAAAGCGGGAAACAAGCCGCATCCGCGCAGCAGCCGCCTAGACCGGACAACCGGCCGAAGGCGAAGACTTATACGCTCGTCAAAGGCGATAACCTATGGAAAGTGGCGCAGAAGTTGCTCGGCAATGGCGCCCGGTACAAGGAAATTCAGAAGCTGAACGGGATTAAAGACTCCCAATTGACTAAGTTGCCGATCGGCATGGTCGTCAAATTGCCGTAGGGGGTGCGCGGGATGCTGCAAATTTTGATGGATAGCCGGGACGGCACAATATGGGACGTGTCGGACATCGTATCGGATGTCACTTGGAAGACGAGCCGAAGGGGCAAGGCGTCCAGCCTGGATTTTACCATGCTGAAGGATGAACGTTTCAAATGCGGGAACGGCGATGTCGTGAAGGTGTGTTTGGGCGAACGGGACGTATTTTACGGATATGTCTTCTCGATCGACAGCGGCAAGGATGAGAATATAAAGATTACGGCTTACGATCAGATCCGCTACCTGATGGCGAACGACACTTACGTGTTCGAGAATGTGACCGCCGCGCAAGTCGTGGCAAAAATCGCCGCCGATTTCGGCTTAAGGGCCGGGGCGATGGCGGACACGAAGCATCGGCTGTCTATGATCGAGGATAACAAAAAATTGATCGACATCATTTGCAAAGCATTGGATTATACGTTGTTCGCAACAGGGGAAATGTATGTGCTGCTGGACGATTTCGGACAGTTGACGGTAAGGAACGTCAAGGAGATGACGGTGGATTTTTTCGTAGGCGACCGCAGCCTGATGACGGATTATACCCAGAAGCGGTCGATCGACAACGACACTTATAATCGGGTCAAGATCGTCCAGAACAATAAAAAAACAGGCAGACGCGAAGTTCATATCGAACAGCACAGCGGCAATATTGCGAGATGGGGGCTGCTGCAATTATACAAAACGGCCGACGAGGAGAAAAATGCCGCGCAAATTCGCGAGGAACTGGCTTCGCTGATGAAGTTGAAGAACAGGGAGCAGAGAACGCTCAGCGTCGAGGCGCTCGGCGATATTCGAGTGCGTGCCGGATGCTTCGTCCCGATCGCCATTGAAGAATTGGGTTTGAACCAGTATTTTCTCGTGGACGAATGTACTCATAAAAATATAGGCGATGCCGCGCATACGATGTCTTTGGAATTGAAGGTGATATAATGGCGCTCATTGATTTGATCAAAAAAGCGGGAGTCGGAGCGGTGGACGCATCCAACCCGGTATCGGTCGTGTTCGGCACGGTGACGCAAACCGATCCGCTTGAAGTGAACGTCGACCAGAGGTTTGTTTTGACGGAGGGGTTTTTAATCGTTCCGGAACGGCTTACGAGACATGAAGCGGATCTAAGTCATACGCATGAATTTGAAGACGATAACGGCGCTTCCGTCGTCACGAAACCGACAGGCAAGGCGCTTAGCAATAAGCTGGTTCTGCGCGAAGGTTTGCAGGCAGGCGATCGCGTGCTGCTGCTGCGGGTGCAAGGGGGACAACAATTCGTCGTTCTCGATAAGGTGGTGGCATGATGGCGGTTCCGCAAGGTGCGACGCTCCATGCCGGCGACGAATTGGAAATCGTTCGGCAGCCGAGCTTAACATACAGAATCGATTGGAAAAATAAGCGGATCGCCGGCATGATCGACGATCTGGATGCGATTCGCCAAGCCGTTGTCAAAATATTGCAAACGGAACGGTTTCTCTATTTGATCTACACGACAGACTACGGAACCGAATGGAACGGATTGCTGGGGAAAGACCGGTTGTACGTGCAGTCCGAACTGAAACGCCGCGTCAGGGAAGCTTTGCTGCAGGACGAGCGGATTACGGACGTGGACGATTTCCGGTTCCGGTTTGACGGCGATGCCGCGACCGTCGCGTTCACAGTTGTTTCGATCTACGGAAGCTTCGAGCAGGAGGTGAGAAGGAATGGTTGATCTGCAAACGTATGACGCGATTCTGAAACGAATGCTCGACCGCGTGCCGACAGGCTTGGACAAGCGGGAGGGCAGCGTCATTTACGACGCTTTGGCGCCGGCGGCGGCGGAGTTGGCTCAGATGTATATGGATCTGGACATCCATACGAACCTGTCTTTTGCCGATACGGCAAGCGGCGAATATTTGGAGCGCCGGACGATGGAGCACGGGATTAGCCGCCAACCGGCTACGAAAGCCCGGCGCAAAGGGCTGTTTTACGGCAATGGCGGGATACCGTTGGACGTTCCGATCGGCAGCCGTTTTTCGATCGGGGAGTTGAATTATATTGTTGTCGACCGTCTCGGGTCCGGCCAATTTGCGCTGGACTGCGAAACGCCTGGCAGCGGGGGGAATCGGCAATTTGGGACGATGCTGCCGATCGACTATATCGGAGGGTTGGTTCGGGCCGAACTGGCGGACGTTCTGATGCCCGGGGAAGACGAAGAGGACGACGAATCGCTGCGGCAGCGGTTTATGTCGGCAATTAACGAGCAGCCCTTCGGGGGCAATATTTCCGATTATAGCGTGAGAATCAATCGCATTCCCGGCGTCGGCGGCGTAAAAGTATTCCCCGTTTGGCAAGGCGGCGGCACGGTGAAATGCACCGTGATCGCAAGCAATTACGATCCCCCGGCCAAGGCGCTAATCGACGAAGTGCAAGCGATCGTTGATCCGGCGGACCATAGCGGCGAAGGTTTGGGAACCGCTCCGATCGGACATCAAGTGACGATTGCGGGAGCGAAAGGGGCGAATATTCGCGTAGATACGACGGTCGCGCTGGCGGCGGGGATGACTGCCGGTCAAGTGCAAGCGGAGATCGAAGCCGTTATCGCCGCTTATTTTCTGGAATTGCGGAAGGAGTGGGCGAAACAAACGAGATTGACGGTCCGCATCTCGCAAATTGACGCCCGAATTTTAACCGTACCCGGAGTAGAAGATGTAAGGGATACGCAGTTGGACATGATCGCGGACAACATGACGCTGGACGAAGAAGAGATCCCTTTGCTGGCGGGGGTGGGCGTCCATGAATAGAATTACGCAATATTGGCCGGCGTATTACGACGATGTCACGGAATTTCATGAGATTGCGGGGACCGAAAGCATAGAATTGGAAGAGATGCAGCGGACGCTGCAGCAATTGCTGGACGATCAATTCGTGATGACGTCGCGCGAGCGAGCTGTAAAGCGCCGGGAGCAAATGCTGAACATTCAAGCCGATCCGTCGGCGGAAAGCCTGGATTTCCGGAAAAAACGGATCATCAATCGTTATTCCACCAAGCCGCCGTTTACGGCCCGTTATTTGCAGGAACGCCTCGATTTTCTTGTCGGCCCGGGGCGGGCGATGACGAGTATCGATGTGCAGCGTTTTGTCGTAAGTGTAACCGCGGCCGTAACAGACGCTTCCGTATTTAAAGAAATCGAATATACGGTGAAGACGACGAAACCGGCAAATATGGTCTATCGGCAGGAGACGGCGCTGGAAGATGCGTTCGCTCTCGAGGAACGGATCTCGATGCAAACGCTGACCCGGGAAACGAAACTTTCCACGTCATGGCGTCTTGGCGCAACGCCCTTCGCGACGGTGGGGCCGGAGGTGGAGATAAAATGATAGCGACGCGCTTTTTGAGCGAAATTGCCGGTTTTACGAATCGGCAGGTTAATAAAGTTGTATTGAACGGCGGAGCGTTTGAAATTGCCGATTTTGAAATCAAGCAAGTGAGGGATAATGTCGTATCGATGAAATATATGGTTCCTTTCGGCTCGGTGAATGCTGTCACTTCAATCGAGCTTCAAAGCTCGGACGGCACCACGATCAGTTCAAACGAGGTCCATATCCCCATCGCGGCGGATACGCTGTTGCTGCAATTGATTACCGTCAAGGAGGTGTAGCATAACATGTCATATACAGGAAAGACAGATTGGAAATATGACGACCTGGTCACAGAGCAAGATTTGAACCGGATCGAAGCGGGAATCGTGGATCACGAAACTCGGATCACGGACAACGAAGCACACATCGCGAACAACGAATCTCGCATCGACGCCGTCGAAACCGATCTCTCCGACGCCCCGTCGGCAGAGGTCACGCTCACCCACGGTATGCAGGTGGTGACGGCACCGAGGAAATCGCCGTTCCGCATGCAGAGCCTGCGGGGGCGGACGGTGATCGACGAAACCGGCATGCGCCATGTCGTGAACCCTTATATCCGGCGGTATGGAGAGAATTTGTTGCCGCCGTTTACGGAGTGGGAAAAACCAGCACAATTTACAACGATTTTGGAACCTTATCGACTTGAGATACGCGGAGAAGCTGACAAAGTCATGGCGGGGGTTTATACCGTACAAGTTTTTCCGAATACTACGTACACGCTTTCTATTGATCATAATGGATTCATATCTGTAACCGACCCGACAGGAGCTATTTTAGTCGATAATACACGTAATAAAACAGTTTCGTTTGATTCGGGAGACCGAAATAAAATAAACATTAACGTATCGAACTTAAGGGAAGCTGGGTCATTCATATTTAATAGACCAATGCTTAATTTGGGTAATAAACCATTGACGTTCGTACCACGTGAAGAGACATTGCTCGCCTTCCCTGACGTCACTCTTTGCTCTAGCAAAAATGAAACACTTTACGACGAAATATATGAGCAGGACGGAAGGTACTATAAACGAGCGCATTTTAAAGCGATGGAACTAGATGGGGAGTTGAGTTGGTCTCATCATGTAACTAGAATGGATTTTAAACAGCTTAAGTTTCCTGTCACAGATGGAATCAGTTCAAACAATCTGAATGCTTTTCTTACGAAATATGATGGGAGCTCCATACCGTTTGGAGATTCAAATATGGTTGCGGATAGATTCCAATTAATATTATCCCAAGGGCATTTTTATATATCTATCCCTAACACTGACAGTGGGTGGGGACCGGACTATAAACCAACAGATGACGAAATTAAGGCATATTTTTATGGATGGAGAATGTATAAATCTGGTCAAGGAAATGTGGACATTCTGTATAATGGGGAGCCGGAGGGAAAGGCATGGCATCCCATTGATGCAAGATATATCAATAATGGTACTCCGTCAGCAACTTATTATACAAAAAACATACCGACACAAACAATTCTAAGTTTATCATACTCGCGTCATAGCCATTGGCAACCGTATAACCTTCAGTACCAACTAGTTACATCAACAACCGAGGAAGTCCAGTCCATAGGGGAAATAACACTGCATAAAGGACAAAATGTAATTGAAGTTGGTTGTGGATTGATTCTTCGTGAGAAGGCGAACCCTAAATTAGGTACATCAAAAGAATTCTATGATATAAACATTTTGGACAACCCAACAACACATTTAAAAAATAAAGCTTTAAGTTTAAAACAATTTTATAAAAATGGCCTCTCATTTGATATTGAGCAAATTGGTGTAATTAGAAAAAATACTGGCGACGCAAATGGCTTCGAGCGAGCAGCGATTAAAAGAGAGTACTACGATCCAACCGCCGTATACACTGTTGATTATGTCGCATTTGGTCCATTTGCAAATATACCGCAAATCGTCGGTGTCTATGAAACTGCGTTGGATAATGTTGTAAATCATGTTGTAGAAAGTGGAGCGCAGCTTGCGGAACGTGTTGGAGTCCTGGAAAAGACCAAGTCGGAGAAAATCGATACCGCTACCCCTTGGATAAGACCAACATTATTAAATGGATGGAAACCATATCACATTAATCTCTGGCTTGAGTACCGTAAGAACGAGCAGGGGTATGTTGAGTTTCGAGGTGCTGTTGGTGACGGGATTATAAATCAACCTATATTTATATTACCTAAAGGCATGAGACCTTGGACTTATTGGAATACGTTGATTTCTACATCAAATAATTCATCACCACTTGAAAAAGCGGTTGGGTACTTAAATATTGACCATAATGGAATTGTCAAACTTATCAGCGGCATTAACATATTTGTTGGCTTAGACAATGTCACATTCCTCGCCGAAAACTAGGAGGTGCAACATGAAAGAAGCAATCATAACCGACCTACAAGGATACATGACGGATGTAACGCTTGTCGCCGATGCGGTGTCAGGAGTTTTTCCTATCTACGAACGACCTGCGGAGGAAGTGGTGGAAACAGATCGAACCGAAGATGCGCGGCCTGAACCTGCCGAAACGCAAGCGGAGCCTGGGCCTGTCCTTATCGGCTACACCGTAGCCGTGCCTGTCCCGCTCGGTTTGTACAAGCCGCGCTTCGATATCGAAGCATGGAAGGTAGCGGAACAAACGGCGGAGGAGCGGGAGTCGAGCCCGATCGATCTGACGTCGCTTTGGAACGAGGGGCTGACCGCCGAGGAAATCGACGAATTGCGCAATCGGCCGCAGCCGACTTCGCCTACCGATCTCCTAGGCCAAGAGCTGGCTCAAATGAAGCTTCAGAACATGCAGCAGCAGGCCGTCATCGACAGTCTCGGAAAGGAGCTGACGAAGGCAAAGCTTGAAATGATCGAAATCAAAGGAGGGCGAACGGCATGAGCTTCTGGAAATTGGCGTTCGATATGAAATGGATCGATGCGCAAGGGTTGAAAGGCGCGGTCATCACGGAGAGCAATCCCTTTGGCGAGATTACAGCGGAACAATATGCGGAAATTACAGGAATGGAGTACAAAGCTTAACAGTCCCGGTCGAGGGGCAATTTTGACTTTTTAGAAGCTATCATTTTCGGGGCGGGAGCACAATTCTCCCGCCCCTTTTGATAGTAGTGCGGTAAGAATAAGGAGATGAAAAATAGAGGAGAAGTGGAAATTACTTGCAAGTAAGCGTCAATTTTTTTGAGGATAAGACGTTTACTATACAGTTCAAATTTTAAGGAGGAATGAATAATGAGACCATTTTGTTTTAAAGCTGCAATCATGACCTTGTTAGCGCTTGCTCTAGCCATGCCTGGACAAGCTATGGCGGCACAAACGGGTCCGCCGCCGGAAATCGTACCATTTACTCAATTTGATCCCAACTTCGATTATCTGGAAAACGGTTCTTCCTATGTCAGTTATAACGGAAAGGGAAAGGCAAGCATATGGGGCGAAACCATTGCTACTCGTCGAGTTGATAAGGTCGGGGTGCAACTGATTTTACAGCGTTGGACAGGAAAAGAATGGATTGATGTGTTTAAAGGAGAAAAGGCGGAACTGAGCGATTCTTCCCGTATTAATAAGACGATTGATAATCTGTCGGTCACGAGCGGCTACTATTATCGGGTGAAGGCAATCCACTGGATCAGCTACGGCAGTACCAAGGAAGAAGGCACACGATACTCCTCATCCCTGTTAATTCCGGACTAATGCAAAAACGGACAAGGAATCCCCTTGTCCGTTTTACTTTAAAGATCGACCAATCTTGATCACGTCTTCTTTCGTGATCGGGCCGGATATATAAACTTTGATTCGGTCTTTGGTCAACCATTCCAAACTTGCCATATTGCCTTGATGATCTACGAATACTATGGCAGGGTATTCTCCTACGTAAACGTCAAAAAAATCCCCGGAACTGTGATTGATGTCGGTTTTTATCGCCCCCGTTTTCCCTTCGATTTTTCGTTGGCTGATTTTTAATAACTCGCCTGTTTGATGATCGATGTACTCTAAATAGACATCATTATACATGCCGCTTGTTTCTTTTGTAATAAATACGGCGTCTAGATTGAATTTTTCCGGTATATAGGATGGAATCAGCAGTGTGAAAGCCAGTTTATTTTTTGCATCTTCCAAGCCGGTTTTCTCCAAAGGCAAGCTGCTGCCCGGATGAATGTCGGAAAGATGCAGTTCTTCCTCAGGAGGCAAAGTTTTGGCACGTGTAGAATCTTGTTCCGGGTCCTCATGGAAAATTTCTATCAGTTCCCCCTGAACCTTTTTGAATAATGTGGCCATTGTGGCATAAACGGAAGGAAAACTGTAATTTAGAAAAAAACTAATAACAAAAGAACAAGCGATCACAGCCGTACTTATTTTTATTCGTCGCAGCCACATTTTACGGCGACTTCTTTTCTTTAACTTGGCTTGTACTTGCAGCCAGGATTCCTTTCCTTTGGGGATTTCTACACTGGCGTGGTTATGTTTCAGCATTTCTTTCAGTTTGCGATCATCTTGTTCTACATTATTCATTTCGATCAACCCATTTCCTCGAGAAGTAATATAATAATTTCTTACGCGCCCTTGTCAGAATTTGGGCTATAGCTTGCTCTGAGACTTGCAATTCCTCCGCAATTTCCTTACATGATTTTTCCTCGATATAAAAGAAAAACAACACAATCCGGTACTTTATATTCAACTGATTAAGGGCATCGTGAAGCGTTTCGTCATGAATTTGCCGTTCGACTTGATCGGCCACAGCCAATTGCTCGGTCGGGTAGAAGAACTCATCTTCTTTAACGAGTTCCAGATCGGAAACATGCCGGTATTTTTTATTTTTTTTCAACATGTCAAATGCGGTATTCCGGGCCACCCTCTTCAGCCATGCCTTCATATTTGTTGTATTTTCCAATCCAGGCGCTTTTTCAATTGCTTTTAAGAAAGATTCCTGTACGACATCCTCGGCCAATCCATGATCCCTGAACAAAAAATAAATGTCATGATAGATCAATTCCCGGAATGAATGATAAATCAATTCTTGAGATGCGTTGTCCAGGTAATGGAAATTGCTGCGTAAGAAAGTGAGCCATTGCTCCATATGTACCTCCAACACCTTGATTGGATCAGATTTTTTCTCTTCATATATAAAACGCCTCATGTTTATGATAATTTCCCTTTTTCCATTAATGGATTTTTCTATTAAAAAAGAACCTTATACATTTTTTGTCATGTTTGCTTGGGATAGATCGTTATGGTAGTAGAGATTCGCTCATGAAGCCCAAAGTGTATTGGTGCGGATCTCGGCAACCCGATTTGGACAGCAAGAACCACTTGAAAAGATAAAACTGTTGTCGAACAGGAGGTGGGACATTAATTCGTAGTAGCGGCTTGTTTTTGAGTTTGTAAAACATTGATTATGGAGGGAAGAATGATGAGGAAATTGAAATCGAAGCATCTCATGTATTTATGTGCTGTATTTGTTATGAGCTTCACATTATTCGTTGGTTCTGCCGGCGTTTCTGCCGCATCGAAGACGCTTTCGCTCACAAGAATACAACAAGCGAAAACAAATTGGTGTTGGGCCGCCGCAAGCGAAATGGTAGGGAAATACAAAAATAGTTCGACGACAAAAACGCAATGGGATGTTGTTCTCCAGGAAAAAGGAAAAGATTATCCCAATGTCGGGGGCACGGTCTCCAACATAAAAAATGGCATCAAGCTGGTCGGCGGAAATAAAGTAACGGTTACCGACAGTTCGTCGCCTCTTTCATTCGCCACAATTCAAAGTCAAATTGATTCTGCCAATCCTTCGGTGATGTGGATCGATTGGAATAGCGGCGGTGCGCATGTGGTGGTTTCCGCAGGATATGATACGACGGATAGCAAAGTCTATGCTGTCGATCCATGGGAGGATATTTCCAATCAATATTATAAATACGATGCCTTAGTAAAGGGGACGACACTCGCCAGCGGAACAGGAAAGTATACAAAATCGATCTATCTTAAATAAGGGAGGGTGCATGATATGAAAAAGTTAATGGCGGCGCTTTTTATGGCCATCTTTCTCTGCTCTTCTTTGAATGGCGCTACTTTTGCCTTTGGAGGGGAAGATGTGAACCGGGAAAAATTGAAAGACTCGAAAGATCAAGAGCAGATTGTAAATCTTGCGGATGACATTGTACAGTTTGTCAACTCGGTGGTACCTGATAGCAATGTAAACCGTGAAATAACGCAATCCGATATTCATTTTGACGATGCGGTCAAAATATATGTAGATTTGGATGTGTTTCGCATAGAGAACACGAAGGAAGAACTCAAGCGCCGTTTAGAAACGGCCGAATATATGTGGGAACTTCCAATCTACGTCGACTCGTCCACAATAATGGTCAATATCAGCAGAGTTAAAAAAGCGACGGACGATGTCAAACCGTTATTAACGCCCGAGCAAATTGAGTATGCGGAAATAAACGAGGGAAATTGGGAAGTTGCGGGAGTGAAGACTTATCCGATGCATATCAACTATTTTGAATATAACATGGATCATTTGAATAAGATTTCGCCTGCCGAAACCCCGAGTAATGAGGTATACATGATCGGCGGAATCCCCAATGTCAGAATTCCCGTAATTCTGCTTGTCGACGAAGCGATCGAACAAGTTATCTTTACCAGTAAACCGGTAGCCCCGGAAAATATAGATTCAAAAAGCTTGTCGAGTTATAACAACCTGCAATCCAATACCGCTTACAGCTTCGATGAGGTGGCAAGCTTCATGAAACAGCTTCCGGCTGATGCCGATCAAGATGTGGCGACAGGGGCAATCGGTCAGGAAAGTGCCCCAAAGAAAGATAACTTGTTCATTTATGCAGGTGTTGGTGTGGTTGCAATCTTGATCATTGCATTTGTTGTATATAGGAAATTTCAAACGAAGAGTTAAAGGAGGGTGCGTTATGAAGAAATTATTAACTGTTTTTATAACGATTTGTTTGTTCGCGATACTGGCGCTTCCTGTTTCGGCATATTCGGGAAATAAAGATGACGAACTTGCTTTTTCTTTTCAGTTTGTATTCGATGCTAATGAGTTAAGCAACAACTTCGCTACAGGCCCAAGGGGCATCATCGGCGAAAAGATTTACGTACCTGTAAATGGAGCGGTTTCGAAAGAAATTGGTACGACTTTAGTGTTAGAATTGTCATCGAATCAAGCATTGGCAGCTACAACGACTAAAAATGTCAGCGTGAAAGGCCATTTTTATTTGATTGAAGATCCCGATACCATCGTTACGCGGTACGGTCTGGCGGGAAGCTTTGAAAGCGATGGGAGTTCCGTGAAAATTTCAGGGGAATATGCCTATCACAATTCGGCGCTTGACAACTGGTCGGGAAACAGCGCAACGAGCCAAGAAGCGGGATCGGGATATAAAACGTTAATCGGCACGTATGAAGTTTTTAAAAAAAATAAGAAAGACAATAGTGCGGAAATTAAGGTGAAGGGAACCAAAAACGGAGTGATTACGGTTAGCGGGGATTACACTGAAAAAAATATAAGTTAGGAGGGGAAAACGATGATAGGAAAATGGAAGTATAGTCTTTTTTTGATACTCGCTTTGATGTTTTCATTTTCAACCGCTTCGTTCGCTTCGGATTCGGTAAGCGTTGTTTCCGAAGAAATGATTCAATCGGCGGATACTAAGGTTACCTTAGGAAACGGTATTGGATACATTGGCTTCCTTTCGGAAGAACCCGTGTTTACCGTTAGCGGTTATAGTACGACGCATGATCAATATGAAGGCTATTTTTATATTGAATCGTCGGGCGAAGTCCTGGGTAGGCATAAGGTTACCGTTTACTTTGATTATGATGGAACATTGGTAAAAGTAAAAAAGAACAATAACGAATATGTGGGTACTTCAACATGGGAAGTCAAATCAGGATATCGCGTCGACACGACCGATAAAGATTCGGGATCCGTTTCCCCTACCTACGCGTATGGAACAGCGACGTTTAAACTATATAAAACGGGATTTTTCGGCAGCGATTTTCAAAACAGCGTCACGATTCACATTTATTGCAATCAAAAAGGGAAGACGACAGTCGAAAGAAACTATAATTGAAATTGCTTGTATGTTTTCGATTTCCATTCTGAACGAAGTGCATATATTTTACCCCGATAAAATATATGCACCACTCTCAGACGACATAAAATAAAGAAACAACTACGTACAGCAGCGACCTCTCAAACGAAAAAAACGCTCCTGCGGCCGACTTACCGAACCGTGGAGCGTTTTTCTTACCTATTCATCGTTCCCCGAGCGATCGGAACCTAATTTCCCTTTCCCGAGAAACAAACTGAAGACAAAAGCGGCGCCAAGCACAATCGATGTAACCATGTAAATATGGTGGACACCGTACTGGTACATTTCTTGCGCCTGCTGGAGAAGGGGACCGGACAAACCGTCCGGAACGCCTCCCTCGATCATTCGCTCCAAACGCAAGCTTTCATCGGGCGGCAAGTCCTGCCCTATTTCCGCAACCCGGTTCGCCACCGACGAAGACAACACGCCGCCGAGCAGGCTGACGCCGACGGCGGCGCCCAATTGCGAGACTAACGAGACGGCAGTCGTTACCGCGCCGACGTCCTTCTTATCCGCCATTTCTTGCACGACGGTTTCTTTGCCCATCATGACCATGCCGAGACCGAGTCCGGCGATCAGTACATAGACGAACGGAAGTATAACGTGAATATTCAAGTCCATGCTCGCCAGCAGGCAGGAGCCCGCTACGGCCACGACGAGGGATGCCGCGAACAGGGTCCGATACCGTACTTTGGTGGCCAGATAGGCGAATGCCATACCCGAGACGATCACTCCGACCGCCATGGGAACCGCCAAATATCCCGCGGCCGTCGGCGAGAAGCCGAGCGAGTTCTGGGCATAGAAAGGCATATAGGTCAATACGCCGAACGTCCCGAAGCTCACGCAAAACGCGAGCGCGCTCACAATCGCGACCGTGCGGTTGCGAAACAGGTATAGGGGCAACACGGGATTCGCCGCTTTGTACTCGACCCGAATAAACAAGCATAACGCCAAGACACCCCAGATTAACATGCCTGCGATGAGCGGGGAGCGCCACGTGTAACCGAAGCCCGGTCCCGTCAGGACGGTTGCCAGCAACAGCGGAACAAGCCCCGCCACGATCAGCAGCGCTCCGGCCCAGTCGATGCCTTCCCGCGTATTGCTGTCGCCTTTCGATTCCTTCAGCCCCGCGGCAATAAGAACGGCGGCAGTCAGCCCGAAAGGAATGTTCATATAAAAGATCCAACGCCAATCGATATGCTCGGTCAGCAAGCCGCCTATGGCCGGCCCGGCCGCCGTAACGACGACGAACAAACTGCCGAAAAATCCCTGGATTTTGGCGCGCTGCTCGATCGGGAACAAGTCGGCTACAATGACGCTGGCCAGCGGAATTAAACCGCCGCCGCCGATGCCTTGTATTCCGCGAAATACAATCAACTCCGTCATGGAATGCGCAAAGCCGCTGAATAAAGAACCGGCCACAAACAAGCTCATCGAACATAAGTAGACTCGTTTTCTGCCATAAACGTCCGCCAATTTGCCCATGATCGGCAAACTTAACGTAAGCGCCAGCAGATAGATGGCCGACACCCATCCATACAACGACAGTCCGCCCAATTCGCGAACGATCGTCGGCAAAGCCGTATTGATCACCGTTTCATCCATTTCCGTAAACAGCAATCCAAAAAATAGTCCGATCACGACCAGCCATCTTCTTTTGCCTGCGTGTTCGGTTTTCCTTGCTTCTACCGTTTCATTGGTAATCAAATTTGTATTCCCCTTCCGGATCGTAAGGGGATTTCACGCAGTTTACAGGGCGACTGATGCGCTACCCCCTTGAATGTCTGCCCGGATTGCCAATGTTTTTTGCCGCATAGTAACTCCTCCTCATATAGTATTTCTTGAAGGCAGTTTTGAGTTTACTTCCAGTCCCCTAGGGGACTGGCGGCCGCCTTCAAAATTTCCAGTTGATCTTTGAAAAATAAATTTGGGACTGGACTTTCCGGAAT